>NZ_JAIUIL010000003.1:0-578344 GCF_020165595.1 Mesorhizobium sp. BR-1-1-10
CCCCCCCCCCCCCCCCCCCCCCCCCCCCCCCACGCCGAAACCCTGGTGACGGCATTGCCCTCGCCATGGGCCTATATCGCCACGGCGCAACCCCATGACGACGAGATGCGCGAGCGCATCGCGCTGCACCGCTCGCGGCGCGGTGAGGGCTGGTCGACCACCGATGCGCCACTCGACCTCGCCGAAGCGCTGGAGGCGTTGCCAGACGGGCAGCCGGTGCTTGTCGACTGCCTGACGCTGTGGCTGACCAACCACACGCTGGCCGATCACGACGTCGAGGCCGCGTGCCGACGGCTGGCGGACGTACTGTCTCGGCCGCGCGGACCGTGGTTCGTGGTAACGAACGAGGTCGGGCAAGGCATCGTGCCCGACAACGCGCTGGCGCGTCGGTTTCGTGACGATGCCGGCCGGCTCAACCAGCGGGTCGCCGCGATTGCCGACACGGTGCTGCTCATGGTGGCGGGGCTACCGCTCAAGGTGAAGTGAAATGACCGATATCGACGACAAGGATGAAGAACGCCATCGCGCCAAGATGGCCAAGCGCAAGGCGGTGCAGGACGCCGAGGTTGCGGGCAAGACGATCGAGAAGGGGTTGCTGATCGTCAACACCGGTCCCGGCAAGGGCAAGACCACGGCCGCCTTCGGTCTTGCGCTGCGCATGCTCGGCTACGGCAAGCGCGTCGGCGTCGTCCAGTTCATCAAGGGCAAATGGCACACCGGCGAGAAGGAGGCCTTTGCCGTCTTTGGCGACCGTGTCGTCTGGCACGCAATGGGCGAGGGTTTCACCTGGGAGACGCAGGACCTGAAGCGCGACATCGCTGCCGCCGAGGCCGCCTGGGCCAAGGCTCTGGAATTGATCGCCGACCCCTCGATCAGCCTTGTCGTGCTCGACGAGCTCAACATTGCCCTGCGCTACGACTATCTCGCTCTCGACAAGGTGGTTGCGGCGCTCAAGGCTCGCCGCGAAGGCCTGCATGTCGTCGTCACCGGCCGCAACGCCAAGCCGGCACTGGTCGAGGCGGCGGACCTGGTCACCGAGATGGGGGTGACAAAGCACCATTTCTCGGCTGGCGTGAAAGCGCAGCAAGGCATCGAGTTCTAGAAAACCAGAACGGCGATCAGCGCGACAAGGCCGAACAAGCCGATCAGCAGGTAGTCCGCGACCCGGTAAAGCTTGAGCGCCCGCCTGATATCGCCGCTGTCGACATCGCGGCGGCCGCCTTCGCCCATGAAGATGTCGTCGACCATGACACCGCCATAGCTGCGTGGTCCGGCGAGCGCGAGCCCGAGCGCGCCGGCCATGGCCGCTTCCGGCCAGCCGGCATTGGGCGAGCGGTGTTTTTTCGCGTCGCGCCGTACCGCCTTCCAGGCGTCGCGGGGGTCGGCGCCCTCGACCAGGAGGGAAGCGAGCACGATCAGCAGCGCCGTCAGCCGCGATGCAGGCAGGTTGATCCAGTCGTCGAAGCGCGCCGCCGCCCAGCCGAAGGCCTCATGGCGCGGAGTCCGGTGGCCGACCATCGAATCGGCGGTGTTGGCCGCCTTGTAGGCCGCGCCGCCGGCGAGCCCTCCGACCCCGGTCCAGAAGACGGGGGCGACGATGCCGTCGGAAAAATTTTCTGCCAGGCTCTCGATCGCCGCGCGGCAGACGCCGGCGCGGTCGAGCGTCTCGGGATCACGGCCGACGATCCGCGAAACGGCGGCCCGGCCCATGTCGAGGCCTCCGCTGTCGAGCGCGTCGGCGACGGCTTCGACATGCTCGTAAAGGCTTTTCTGCGACAGAAGCGATGTCGCCAGAAAGACGGCAATGATCCATCCCAGGGGGACGAACCAGAGCAGAACAAGCTGCACGCAAAGGCCTGCTATCGCAGGCACCAGCACAATGACCAGAAGCGCCTGGACACCACGTTGGCGACGCAACGCGTCGGGATCAGTGGCGCGGTTGAGCCGCAAGTCGAGAAAGGATATCAGCCTGCCGAACCATGTCACCGGATGGCCGATGGCGCGAAACAGCCAGTCGGGATAACCAAGGGCGAATTCGACAATTAATGACAGGAAAGCGATCAGGACTGACATGAAGCTTCTTGAAGGAGCGGTGGACCATGGTGGAAGTCTTGGCCGGGCAAGGGCGCTTTTCCCCAATGCCGTGCTGCCTTTCGTCGACCTCTCGACCGGTATCAATCCGCACTCCTACCCGCTTTTCGACCTGCCCGCCACCTCGCTGTGGCGATTGCCAGAGGCCGCGCGTGGGCGCGAACTGGTAGAGATCGCGGCCAACACCTATGGCGCGCCTTCCCCAGCAAGCGTGGTGGCGGTCCCTGGTACACAGATCCTGTTGCCGCGGGTCGCCTCGCTGGTGAGGCCCGGCAAGGCAATGGTGCTGGGGCCGACCTATGCCGAACACGCCCGGGCGGCGGCGATTGCCGGGCACGATGTGGTCGAGGTCAGCGATTTCGCGGCGCTGGCGGAAGCCGACCTCGCCATCATCGTCAATCCGAACAATCCGGATGGGCGCATCATCGAGCGCGACCGGTTGCTGGTGCTGGCCGTTGGACTTCGCGCCAAGGCCGGGCTGCTGGTCGTCGACGAGGCGTTCATGGATGTGGGTCCACGCGAGCACAGCCTCGCCGGCGATGTCGGCCAGGGCGGCATCGTCGTGCTGCGTTCGTTCGGCAAGTTCTTTGGTTTGGCCGGCCTGCGGCTCGGGTTCGCGCTTGCCGACGCGCCGACGGCTGAACGGCTGGACATGCAGTTCGGGCCGTGGGCTGTCGCAGGACCGGCCCTGGAATACGGCATCCGCGCGCTCGCCGATCTCGACTGGCAGGATGCGATGCGGGCCTCGCTGGCGGAAGCGACGGTGCGGCTCGACGCGCTGTTTAGCCGTTTCGGCGTTCCCGTCGCGGGTGGCACCACGCTGTTCCGCTATCTCAGCCTGCCCGATGCCGGCGGCCTGTTTTCCGGGCTTGGCCAGAGCGGTATCCTGCTGCGGCATTTCTCCGAACGGCCGCATGCCTTGCGCGCCGGACTGCCGGGGAGCGAGGAGGAGTGGCGCAGGATCGAATCCGCCCTTGCCGATTGGGCGTCGCGGCGCGAGGATCGTTCGAAAGGTTTCAAACAATGATCCATGTCTGCTCATTGGCGAAAATCGAGGAAGTGGTGGCCAGGACCGGCGCCGACCGCATGCTGTCGCTGCTCGCCGCCGGAACGGACGTAGTCCGACCGGCCTCGATCCCAAGGAAAAACCATCTGCACCTGGTCATGCACGACATCGCCGTGGCGCAGGACGGCATGACCATGCCGGGCGAGGAGCATGTCCGTAACCTGCTCGATTTCGCACGCCGCTGGGACCGGGCGAAACCAATGCTGGTGCACTGCTATGCCGGCATCAGCCGTTCGACCGCCTCGGCCTATATCATCGCCGCGGCTTTGGCGCCGAAACGCAACGAGGTGGAACTGGCGCGGACGCTGCGAGCGCTATCGCCTTCGGCGACGCCCAATCCGCGGCTGATCGCGGTGGCCGACGCGCTGCTCGAGCGCAACGGCCGCATGATCGAGGCGATCGAGTCGATCGGGCGCGGCGCCGACGCTTTTGAAGGCACGCCGTTCGCCCTCAAGATCGACGGTTAGCTATTTCAGCCACTCCGCGAGCTTGGCCTTGCGCAGGTCGCGCACCAGGTTGATGAACCCGTCAGCCTGATATTCCGCCGTCAGCCGGCCTTTCTCGGCTGTCGCGATGCTGGCGTCGCCGACCACGCCGTTCGGGTTGAGATCCCCGGCGATCCAGGCGAAGGCGTGGGTGCCTGTGTGGCGCAACAGCGAGAATTCCTGCTCGGCCTTGGCGACGTTGGAAACGAAATTGTCGGCCTTGCCCATGTCGACGAGATCGGGCCGGAAATGCAGCATCAGCGACGTCTCGACATCGCCGCCATGAATGCCGTGACGATCCTCGAGTTCGGTGTACATGCCGGCCGGGCGGCCAAAGCGCTGCCAACTGGTCTTCACCGCCAGCATCTTTTCGCGCACGCGCAATTCGCGCGTGACGATGCCCATGATCTCCTCATTGCCGCCATGCGAATTGACGACGATAAGCTTGCGCACGCCGGCGCGCGCGATCGACAGGCCAAGCTCGGTCCAGGCGTCGACCAGCGTCGTTGCCGACAAGGTGAGAGTGCCCGGCGCGTGCAGATGCTCGTTCGACTTGCCAACCGCCTGGACCGGCAGGATGCGGATATCGAGATCGTCGGGCAGGCGTGAAATCACCGTGTCGAGCATGCCGTTCATGATCGAAGTGTCGGTCGAGACGGGCAGATGCGGTCCATGCTGCTCGATCGCCGCCAGCGGCAGCACCGCGATCGTGGCTTCGGGATCGATCGAGGCGTATTCGGTGGTCCGATAGTCGCCCCACCATACGCGTTTCTTGCCAGCAGTCATGTCACGCCTCTTCAAATGATCAGGTCAGACCTAGCGCGGTGCGGCAGGTCTGTCGATCACCCGGCCGCGATGGCCTCGACCTCGACCTTGAATTCGGACCGGGCAAAGCCGGAAACGATCATCAGCGTCGAGGCTGGCGCCGGGCTCGAAAACAGCCGGTCGCGAACCTCCATGTAGGGCCGCAGATGCGCGCGGTCGGTGACATAGGCGTTGATGCGAACGATGTCGCCAAGTCCCAGCCCGGCTTCGCCCAGAACCGCCGCGATGTTCCTGAAGCAGAGTTCGGCCTGCGCGCCGGCGTCTTCCGGTATCTGGTCGTCCGCCGTGATGGCGACCTGACCCGAGCACAGCACCAGACGCTTGCCGGCCGGCACCTGGACGCCGTGGCTGTAGCGGGCAAAGGGTGGCTTGATCGACTTAGGGGTAAGGAATTTGAACATGGCAGTCTCCTGGATATCGCCAGCCTAAGGCCGGATGCATTGCACCATCAAGATGGTGGTGCATGTCGCCGGTGCGATTGTGGACAGGCGTTCAAAAAATAGGCACGATGCCCTTCGGTGCAGCACGACCTTTCCGGCTTTCGCAGATGGCTGTGGTGCAGGCGGGCGGGTCCCGGCGCGCGACGCCGGTGGCATGTGTCTTGCTTCTTGAATCTTTGGTGTCAAGCACGGCGCGCAACGCGCCGGTGCAAATAAAGGGCGGTGTCAATGTACGTGAAACAGAAGATTTCGGCCGCGGTGGTGGCCCTGCTTGCGGCCAGCACGCTGGGCTCGGCGGCGAATGAAAAAGTCACTTTCGGCACCAACTGGCTCGCCGAGCCGGAACATGGCGGCTATTACCAGGCCGTGGCCGATGGCACCTACGCCGCCTGCGGTCTCGACGTTACCATCATGCAGGGCGGCCCGCAGGTCAGCGGCCGGCCGATGTTGCTCGCCGGCAAGATCGATTTTTACATGGGCGGCAATCTGCTGTCGGCCTTCGACGCCGTCCAGCAAGGCATTCCGATGCGTGTGGTGGCAGCCGACTTCCAGAAGGACCCGCAGGTCATCATGTCCCACCCCGGCGAGGGGCTCGACAAATGGGAAGACCTGAAGAACGCCGAGCAGTACATTCTGGGTGACGAAGGCGTGCAGACCTTCTTCCAGTGGATGGTCATCGAGCTCGGTTTCGACGCTTCAAAGCGCGTGCCCTACACCTACAACACCGCGCCTTTCCTTGCCAACAAGAAGTCGATCCAGCAGGGCTACGTCACCTCGGAGCCGTTCGCGGTCAAGAAGGAAGGCGGCTTCGTGCCGAACCAGTTCCTGCTCGCCGACTACGGCTGGGACACCTATTCGACTACGATCGAGGTGATGCAGGAGACGATCGACAAGAAGCCTGAGGTGGTCCAGTGCTTCGTCGATGGCTCGGCCAAGGGCTGGTACAAGTACCTCTACGGCGACAACAAGGCCGCCAACGACATGATCAAGAAAGACAATCCTGACATGAGCGACGAGCAGATCGCCTTCTCGATCGAGCAGATGAAGAAGTTCGGCCTGGCCGATTCCGGCGACACCGAGAAGCTCGGCATCGGCGCCATGAAGGAAGAACGGATCAAGAGTTTCTACGACAAGATGGTCAAGGCCAAGGTCACGCCTGAAGGCATCGACATCACGAAAGCCTACACGCTGGCCTTCATTAACAAGGGGGTCGGGCTCGAGCTGAAGAAATAGGCCGGCCCGGCATGATGCGGGAACAGGTGGCGCAAACGCCCGCCTCGGACATGGCTCCGACCTTGCTGGCGCTGCGTGGCGTCGGCAAGGTCTTTTCCAACGGCGTGACGGCGCTCAGCGATGTCGACCTGACGATCCGGGAAGGCGATTTCCTCAGCCTGCTCGGACCGTCGGGCTGCGGCAAGTCGACGGCGCTGCGGCTGATTGCCGGCCTGTCCACGCCGACATCCGGCGTGCTCGACTGGCGCGGCGGCGGCTCGCTCGACCGTGCCAATATCGGCTTCGTCTTCCAGGAGCCGACGCTGCTGCCCTGGGCCAGCGTCTTCGACAATGTCTGGCTGCCGCTCAGGCTGAAAGGCATTTCCCGCGCCAAGGCCGCCCCGGCGATAACGGAGATGCTGGCGCGGGTGCACCTCACCGGCTTCGAGGACGCCGTGCCGCGCGAACTCTCCGGCGGCATGAAGATGCGCGTCTCGATCGCGCGCGCCATGGTGACCAAGCCACGCGTGCTGTTGATGGACGAGCCGTTCGCGGCACTCGACGAGATCACCCGCTTCAAGCTCAACAACGACCTGCTGGAACTGTGGCAAGACGAGCGCTTCACCGTCGTCTTCGTCACCCACAGTGTGTTCGAAAGCGTGTTTCTCTCCAACCGCGTCGTCGTCATGGCGGCTCGGCCGGGGCGGGTGTTCGACGAACTCGCGATCGAGGCCTCCTATCCGCGCGATGATGCGTTTCGCACCTCGCCTGACTATGCGGCCCTTTGCCGGCAAGCCTCGGATGTGCTGGTCAATGCCATCAATTCAACAGTGGGCTCGCATCATGACGGCCATTGACGGCACGTTGAAACTCGACCCCGAGGAAGCGCGCCGCGTGCGCCAGGAGCGGTTTGAGCGGATCGGCCGCTGGGTTCTGCCGCTGGCGATCATGATCCTGGCGATCTGGCTGTGGGACCGCATCTGCGTGTGGAACGAGATCCCGCAATACATCCTGCCGCGCCCCGGCGTCGTGCTGACAACGCTCTACAACGATGCCGGCCTGCTGTTTTCCGCACTGCTGGTCACCTTGCGCATCACCTTCCTCAGCCTGCTGCTGGCGGTTGTCGGTGGCGTCGGCCTGGCGGTCTTGTTCGCGCAGTCGAAATGGGTGGAGATGTCGTTCTTCCCCTTCGCCATCGTGCTGCAGGTGACACCGATCGTGGCGATCTTTCCGCTGATCAACATCTATGTCGACAATCAGACGACCAAGCTCCTGCTCTGCGCCTGGATCGTCGCCTTCTTCCCGATCCTGTCCAACACCACGCTCGGCCTCAACTCGGTCGACCGCAACCTGCGCGACCTGTTCAAGCTCAACGGCGCGACGCGCTGGCAGCAGCTGCGCTATCTCAGGCTGCCGGCGGCGATGCCGTATTTCCTTGGCGGGCTGAAGATCGCCGGCGGCCTGTCGCTGATCGGCGCCGTGGTGGCCGAGTTCGTCGCCGGCGCCACCGGCCAGTCGTCCGGACTTGCCTCGCGCATCATCGAAGCGGGTTACCGGCTCAACGCGCCAAGGCTGTTCGCGGCGCTGTTCCTGATATCGCTGACAGGCATCCTGATCTTTCTCGTGCTGTCGCTGATTTCGCATCTCATTTTGCGGCGCTGGCACGAAAGCGCGCTGAAGCAGGAGCGGTAGACCTTGATACCAGCCTCTGGCTCCTACCGCCTTGCCAACGCGCGTGTTCATCAATCTGTCACGCTTGGTTTGGCTGCGACCTTCGACAGCGACGGTTTCGCCCTTGCCGACATTACCGTCGCGGACGGCAAGATTTCCAGCATCGCCGCGCAGGCCGCATCGAAGGTACCGGCGGGCGCCATCGACCTTGCCGGCCGTATCGTGCTGCCGTGTTTCGTCGACTGCCACACGCATATCGACAAGGGCCATATCTGGCCACGAAAGCCCAATCCCGACGGTACCTTCACGGGCGCTCTGAACGCCACGGGCGCCGACCGCGTGGCGCGCTGGAGCGCCGAGGATGTGGCGCGCCGCATGGATTTCTCGCTGCGCTCGGCCTACGCGCATGGCACCAGGGCGCTCAGAACTCATATCGACAGCGTCGCGCCGCAGGAGGAAATCTCCTGGCCCGTGTTCGAGACGATGCGCGAGGCATGGCGTGGCCGCGTCGAATTGCAAGGTGCCTGCCTGCTCGGCATCGAGGGCGTGCGCGACAAGAAATGGTTCGACAGGCTGGCCAAACGCGTGGCCGCCGCCAAGGGCGTGCTGGGCGTCGTCACCTATATGGTGCCGGACCTGGAAGAGCTGCTCGACCACGTTTTCGCGCAGGCAATCAAGCACGGGCTCGACCTCGATTTTCACGCCGACGAGACCGACGACATCGCCGCGATCTCGCTGAAAAAGATCGCCGAGGCGGCGCTGTGGAACGGCTTCGAGGGCAACATCCTCGTCGGCCATTGCTGCTCGCTGGCGCGCCAGCCCGATCTCGAGGTGCTGGACACGCTGGACAAGGTGGCGAAGGCTGGGCTGGCAATCGTGTCGCTGCCGATGTGCAATCTCTATTTGCAGGACCGTCGCGCTGACCAGACCACACCGCGCTGGCGTGGCGTGACGCTGCTGCACGAGATGAAGGGGAGGGCCATTCCGGTGGCCGTCGCTTCGGACAACACGCGCGATCCCTTCCATGCCTATGGCGATCTCGACATGCTGGAGGTCTACCGCATGGCGACGCGCGTCCTGCATTTCGATCATCCGGTCGGCGACTGGCCGCAGGCGGTCACCGCGACGCCGGCCCATGTGATGCGGCTCGATGGCTTCGGCACGCTCGCCGCCGGAGGCGATGCCGACTTCGTGCTGTTCAAAGGTCGAAGCTGGACGGAATTGCTGTCGCGCCCCGAATCGGATCGCATCGTCGTGCGTGCGGGGCGAGCGATAGACCGGCAATTGCCCGACTATGCCGAACTCGACGAGCTGATGGTGGAATGATGGATGTTTCGGCGCTCAAACGCGATCTCGACGGGATAAAACTCGACGACAATCCGGCCATCGTCCAGCAGAAGAGCCGGGACTTCTACTGGTACAGTCCGGTCCTGAAACAACAGCTCGACCATGTCACCGGCGACCTCATCGTGACGCCCAGGAACGAAGCCGAACTGATCCGCGTGCTTGCCGCCTGTCATCGCCATGGCGTGGCGGTGACGCCGCGCGGCAGCGGCACCGGAAATTATGGCCAGGCAATGCCGCTTTCGGGCGGCGTGGTGCTCAATCTCGCCGAGATGAACGAGATCAAGTCGATCGCGCCGGGGCGCGTGGTGACCGGACCGGGCGCGGTCCTGGCCGACATCGACAAGGCGACGCGCGCGCATTCCGGGCAGGAGCTGCGGCTGTCGCCCTCCACCTACAACACCGCCTCGATCGGCGGTTTCATCGCCGGCGGCTCCGGCGGCGTCGGCTCGATCAATTTCGGCGGATTGCGTGATTTCGGCAATGTGCTGCGCCTGCGCGTGGTGACGATGGAGGCCGAGCCGAGGGTGCTCGAACTCACCGGCGAAGACCTGCACAAGGTGACCCACGCCTATGGCACCAATGGCATCATCTCGGGAGTCGAGATGCCGCTGACGGCGGCCTATGACTGGATCGACGTCATCGTCGGCTTCGACCAATTCATGGATGCGGCGCGCTATGGCAATGCGCTGGCCTGCCAGGACGGCATCCTGACCAAGCTGATCACGCCGATCGCGGCACCCGTGCCGCAGCTTTATTTCAAGCGGCACCAGAAATTCTTCAGGGAAGGTCAAAGCATCTGCGTCGTCATGGTGGCGCAACATGGGCTGGATGCTTTTCTGGCCTTTACGCGCCGCGCCGGGGGTGAGGTGACCTACAACGCCACCACTGCGACCCCTGAGGAGAAAAAGGGCCTGCCGCCGGCCTATGAGCTGGCCTGGAACCACACGACGCTCCGGGCGCTGCGCGTCGACCCCGCCGTCACCTACCTGCAGTCGCTCTATCCCTTTCCCAACCAGCTGGCGCTGGTAGAGAAAATGGATGCGATGTTTCCGGGCGAAGTGTTCTCGCATCTCGAATTCGTGCGGCTGGATGGCAACATCACCTGCTTCGGCCTGCCGCTGGTCAAGTTCACCACCGAGGCGCGGCTTAACGAGATCATCCGCCTGCATGAGGAAAATGGCTGCCCGATCTTCAACCCGCACCGCTACACGCTGGAAGAGGGCGGCATGAAGCAGACCGACGCGGTGCAACTCGCCTTCAAGCGCGAGACCGACCCGCAAGGCCTGCTCAATCCCGGCAAGATGATCGCCTGGGAAAACCCGGACTATGACTACCGCTCGGGCCGGACGTTCCTGTTCAAGGGGCTGCAGAGGACGGGATGAGGAGAAGTTCGCGCTTGAACACCCCCCTCTGGCCTGCCGGCCATCTCCCCCGCAAGGGGGGAGATCGGACTGCCTCATTGCTTTCGCCAATTGTCAGCGTGGCAGGTTGGCGGCAGCGTTTAAGCTGCCAATCTCCCCCCTTGCGGGGGAGATGGCTGGCAGGCCAGAGGGGGGTGCCTCGCCCCGACCTGCGGAATATCCTCCCGTGAAAATCCTCGTCCTCTACGCTCATCCGGTCGAGACCAGCTTCAATGCCGGGCTGCACGGGACGATCGTCGAGCGGCTGACGGCGGCGGGTCACGTGGTCGACGATTGCGATCTCTATGCCGAAGAATTCGATCCGCGGCTCACGCGCAGGGAAAGGCTGGACTATCACAATCAGCGCGGCTCCGCCGACCCTGCGGCACTGTATGTCGAGCGCCTGTTGCGGGCCGATGCGCTGGTGCTTTCCTATCCGGTCTGGAATTACGGTTTCCCGGCGATCCTGAAAGGGTTTTTCGATCGCGTCTTCCTGCCGGGCGTGTCGTTCAAGCTGGTCGACGGCAAGGTGGAGCCGTCGCTGCACAACATAAGAAAGGTCGCGGCGGTCACCACCTATGGCGGCAGCCGGTTCCGCGCCTTTCTGATGGGCGACCCGCCGCGAAAACTGATCAAGCGCATGCTGCGCGCCACGGTAAAGCCGGGTGCTCCGGTGACCTACCTCGCGCATTATTCGATGAACCTGTCGACCGATGAAACCCGAAAGTCCTTCACGGCGAAGGTCGCGGCCAGCATGGATGCATTCTGATGCGTGCCCTTGTCGTCTATTGCCATCCGGTGCCGGAGAGCTTCTGCGCCGCCATTCGCGACATCGCCGTGGATGTGCTGACGCGTCGAGGCTGGGACGTGCGGCTGCTCGACCTCTACGCCGAAAAGTTCGATCCGGTGATGAGCTGCCAGGAGCGGCGTAGCTACAATAGTCAGGCGCCGCAGGACCCGGCGCTGAAACCGCATTTCGAACTGCTCAACTGGGCCGAAGCGATCCTGTTCGTCTACCCGACCTGGTGGTACGGGCTGCCGGCGATGCTGAAGGGCTGGCTAGACCGGGTGTGGGCGACCGATGTCGCCTTCAAGCTGCCGGCGGGCAAGGGCGGGATCAAGTCGCTGATGACGCATGTCACCAAGGTCGGCGTCATCACCACTTGCGGTGCACCGACCTGGTGGAGCGTCGTCGTCGGCCAGCCCGGGCGCAAGACCTTGCTGCGCGGCATGCGGGCGCTGTGCGCCAGGCGCTGCAAGACGTTCTTCCTGGCGCATTATTTGATGGACGCCTCGACGCCGAAGACGCGAGCGGCGTTTCTGGTCAAGGTGCGGGCGAAGTTGGAGCGGTTTTGAAAGATTAGCACCTTCTCCCCGTGAACGAGGGAGAAGGAAAAAGCGCCGCTACATCTTCGTCCGTTCCGACTTCGGATCGTACATCGGTTTCAGCGATGCCTCAGCCGCAAACCGTTCGCCGGCGATCTCGATTTCATAAGTCGAGGCGAGCACATCCGCCTCGCTCTGCCCTTGGCACGGCACATAGCCCAGCCCGATCGCTCCGCCGAGATGATGGCCGTAATTGCCCGAAGTGATCGGACCGATGATCTTGCCATCGCGCAGGATCGCTTCGTTGTGGAAGAGCAGAGGCTGCGGGTCCTTGAGGCGGAACTGGACCAGGCGGCGGTCCAATCCGGCCTCCTTCTTCTTCAGCACGGCATCGCGGCCGATGAAATCGCCCTTGGCCGTCTTCACCGCGAAGCCGAGGCCCGCCTCCAGCACATTGTCCTCATCGGTGATGTCGTGTCCGAAATGGCGGAAAGCCTTTTCTATGCGGCAGGAATCCAGCGTGTGCAGTCCACAGAGCTTTAGCCCGACATCGGCGCCGGCCTCATCGATGGCCTCGAAGACATGGGCGGCCTGTTCGGTCGAGACGTAAAGCTCCCAGCCGAGCTCACCGACATAGGTGACGCGGTGCGCCCGGGCGAGGCCCATGCCGATTTCGATCTCCTGGAACGTGCCGAACGGATTGTTCTCGTTGGAGAAGTCGTTGGGGCTGACCTTCTGGATCAGTTTTCGCGCATCCGGGCCCATCACGCAGAGCACGCTTTCAGCGGCGGTTACGTCCGTGATGATGACGAACTGGTCGCCGACATGCCGGTGCAGCCAGGCGAGGTCGCGCTGCAGCGTGGCGCCCGGCACGACGAGGAAATAGGCCGTATCCGAAAGCCGCGACACGGTGAGGTCGCTCTCTATGCCGCCGCGCTGGTTGAGCATTTGCGTGTAGACGATCTTGCCCGGCGCCACATCCATGTCGTTGGCGCAGAGTCTTTGCAGGAAGGCGCAGGCGTCGCGGCCCTCGACGCGGATCTTGCCGAACGACGTCATGTCGAACAGGCCGACCTTGTTGCGGACCGCCAGATGCTCCTCGCGCTGGTTGTCGAACCAGTTCTGCCGCTTCCAGGAATAGCGATATTCGCGCTCCTGACCTTCACGCGCGAACCAGTTGGCGCGCTCCCAGCCGGCGACTTCGCCGAACACGGCGCCGCGCGCCTTCAGGTGCTCGTGCAGGGGCGAGCGGCGCACACCACGCGAGGTTGCCATCTGGCGATAGGGGAAATGGTCGGCATAAAGCAGGCCGAGCGTTTCGGAGACGCGTTCCTTGAGATAGCGGCGGTTCTTCTGGAAGGGTTGAGTGCGGCGGATGTCGACTTCCCACAGGTCGAACGGGGCTTCGCCATCGTTGATCCACTGCGCCAGCGCCATGCCGGCGCCGCCCGACGAGACGATGCCGATCGAATTGTAGCCGGTCGCCATCCAGTAGCCGCGCAACTCCGGCGCCTCGCCGAGATAATAGCGGTCATCAGGGGTGAAACTTTCAGGCCCGTTGAAGAAAGTGTGGATGCCGGCGGTCGCCAGCATCGGCATGCGGCTAACGCCCATTTCGAGGATCGGTTCGAAATGGTCCATGTCCTCCGGCAACTGGTCGAAGCAGAAATCCTCGCGGATGCCCTCCATGCCCCATGGCTTGGCCACCGGCTCGAAGGCGCCGAGCATCATCTTGCCGGCGTCTTCCTTATAGTAGGCGCACTCGTCCGGCACGCGCAGCACCGGCAGGCGGCCAAGGCCGGGGATCGGCTCGGTGACCAGATAAAAGTGCTCGCAGGCGTGCAGCGGGATGTTCACGCCGTTCTGGGCGCCGAGGTCGCGCGCCCACATGCCGGCGCAGTTGATGACGATGTCGGTCTCGATCGTGCCCTGGCCTTCGCCTTGCGCCCAGGACACGCCGGAGACGCGGCCATTTTTCGTATGGACCTTGGTGACCTTCACATTCTCCGCGATTGTGGCGCCGCGTTGGCGCGCACCCTTGGCAAGCGCCATGGCGATGTTGGCCGGGTCGCACTGGCCGTCGAGCGGCAGATGCACGGCGCCGACCACGTCCGAGACATTGAGATGCGGGTACATCTCCTTGACCTCATTGGGAGAAATCTCGCGCACGTCGACGTCGAAGGCGCGGGCGAGCGACGCCTGCCGGTAGATCTCGTGCTTGCGCTCTTCGGTCAGCGCCACGGTGATCGAGCCGACCTGGCGCATGCCGGTGCCGACCTCGGTCTCTGCTTCCAGCTTGACGTAGAGATCGGCCGAATATTTCGCCAGCCGGGTCATGTTCTGCGAGCCGCGCAACTGTCCGATCAGCCCGGCGGCGTGCCATGTCGTGCCCGAGGTCAGTTGCTTGCGCTCCAGAAGCACGATGTCGGTCCAGCCAAGCTTGGCCAGGTGGTAGGCGACCGAGCAGCCGGAGACGCCGCCGCCGATGATGACGGCCCTTGCCTTGGTGGGAATGGCTTTCGTGGGAAGGCTCCTGGCAGTCATGCGGCCTCACGACGGTAGCTGGAAACGAAATGGCGCAGCCGGGCGGCTGCTTCCCTGAGCACGGGTTCGGGCTGGCACAGGCTGATTCTGATATGGCCGGCCGCGGCTTCGCCGAAACTCGAGCCCGGCATGACGCCGACCTTCTCCTTGTCGAGGAAGGCGAAGGCGAATTTCTCGTCGTCGGGTTCGACATCGGATATGTCGAGCATGACATACATGCCGCCTTCGGAACCGCGCACGGTGACATCGTTCATGCCACGCACGGCATCGAGCAGAACGGTGCGGCGCGCCGCGTAGCGTTCGGCGATGTCCTTGACGCCATGGTGCTGCTCCAGCGCCTCGGTGCAAGCGATGGAGATGAAGGCCGGCAGGCCGTAGGTCGTCACCAAATTGAGATTGATCAGCAGTGTGATCATTTTTTCCGGACCGGTCAGCCAGCCCATGCGCCAACCAGTCATGCCGTGGCTCTTGGACATCGAATTGATCACCAGCGTGCGCTCGGCCATGCCGGGCAGCGAGCGCGGCGAGACATGCTCGCCGCCGCCCAGCGTCCAATAGACCTCATCGGACAGCAGCCAGAGATCGTGCTCGCGGCAGATTTCGGCCAGCTGTTCCAGCCGCTCGCGCGAATAGACGGCACCGGTCGGGTTGTTCGGCGTGTTGATCAGTATGGCGCGCGTGTTGGGCTTGAGTGCCGCACGGATCATGTCCGCGCGCGGTTGGAACCCATCCTCGGCCGGTGTCTCGACGACGGTGAAGCTGGCACCGGCGGCACTGAAGGTGTTGGGATAGGTGGCATAGTAGGGGGCAACCACGATGGCGTGGTCGCCCGGGTCGAGAACGGCCTGCACGGCCGCGTAAAGTGCTGCTTGGCCGCCCGGCGTGGCGATGACCTCTTCCGGCGTCGTCTCGACACCGGTGCAGGCGCTGGAGGCCGCCGCCATCGCCTTGCGCAGGCGCGGCAGGCCGGGCAGCGGCGTGTAGTGATGGTTGCTGCCGCGAACCGCCGCAACGCAGGCTTCGATCGTCTCCGACGGCGTGTCGAAATCGTGGTCGCCGACCGACAGCATGATAATGTCCTCGCCGGCTTCCTTGCGGGCCCAGGCGGCGAAATGAACTTCCCAGCCGTCCTTGCCCGATGGAACAATGCCGGTGATGCGCGATGATGGTTTAGGCATGTGAGACTCCCGTGATCGCGTAGCCGTCCTGTTGCAGCCGGTCGCGCAAGGCGGCGATATGGGCAGGACCGACCTCGCAGCAACCGCCGACGATGTCCGCACCCGCTTCCACCCAGCCGACAGCCTGGTCGGCGTAGGCATCCGGACCGAGGTCGTGGCGGGCATGCAGTACATCCACCGTCCCGCCATGCTTGAGCGCTTCGGTGGACGTGAAGCCATTGGCATAGGCACCGACCAGGCCGCCAAGTCCGATCAGTTCAGGCAAGGCCGCCGCGATCGCTTCCGGGCGGCAGCAGTTGAGCAGCCGCGCCGCCACCGGCAGATTTCCGAGCGCATCGGCCGACGACGCAATCGTCTCGCCGCTGCGCAAGCGCGGCGTGCCGTGATCGGCCAGCGTCCATGACACCCAGACAGGCTTGCCGCTTTCCGATGCGGCGGTGACCGCCGCGCGCGCTTCCTCCGACGACGCCATGGTCTCGCAAAGGAACAGGTCGACACCGTCCGCCTGCTCGGCGACGATGCGGCGGTAGATGTCGAGCGTGTCCTGGTAGGAGATCGTCAACGCCGGCGCGTAGCTGCCGAAGAGCGGCGACAGGCAGCCGGCGATCGCCGCGTCGCCGGCCTCGTCGCGCGCTTGCCTGGCGAGCTCGATGCCACGCTTCTGCAATGGCTGGAACAGGTCTTCCGCGCCTTCGCGCGCCAGGCGTTCGGGCGTCGCCGAATAGGTGTTGATGGTGATGACGCGGGCGCCGGCGCGGATGAATTCGGCATGCAGGCCGCGCACAAGGTCCGGTTCGTCGATCAGCACCCTGGCCGACCACAGCGGCGTCGGCTCGGACTGGCTGCGCCGCACCAACTCCTGGCCCATGCCGCCATCGGTGAGGATAACGTTCTTCATGCGCGCAGTCTTTCGTTCCTGGGATCCCACAATGGTTCGTCCTGTTGCACGATCGCCTTGAAGCGATCGCCGAAGATCTCGACCTCAACTGATGTGCCGGGTTCGGTCAGGTCGGCGCGCAGCATGCCGAGCGCGATCGACTTGTCGACGCGATGGCCCCAGCCCCCCGACGTCGTCTCGCCGACGATCTGGCCGTCATGCCAAAGGGTCGACATGTAAGGCGCGTCGCAATCGCCGGGGTTCTCGACCACCAGCGTGACGAAGCGCTTCTTCACGCCTTGCTGTTTTTCGTTCTGGAGGGCCGCCTTGCCGCGGAAATCGGGCTTTTCCCATTTGACGAAGCGCTCCAGACCGCCTTGCAGGATCGAATAGTCGGTCGACAGATCGCCCTTCCAGGTGCGGTAGCCTTTTTCGAGCCGCAGCGAATCCAGCGCGTACATGCCAAACGGCTTCAGCCCATGATTCTGCCCGGCAGCGCAGATCGCATCGAAGATCGCGGCAGTGTCGTCGACCCTGGTGTGGATCTCCCAGCCGAGCTCGCCGGCGAAGGAGACGCGGACCAGCCTGGCCCAGCGCCCGGCAATCCTGGTCTCCTGATGCGTCAGCCAAGGCAAGGTCAGGTCGGCGTCACAGACGTCGGCAAGGATTTTTCGCGAGTTGGGACCGGCCAGGATCTGCGTGGAGAATTCTTCCGTCCGGTCGATCAGCTTGAACGCCGCATCCCCGGGCATGTGCGATTTCAGCCATTCGAAGTCATGCCACTGTGCCACCGCCGCGGTGATCAGCGTCATGGACTCCTCGCCATGGCGCACCACCGACATTTCGGTGACGATGCGGCCCTTGTCATCGGAGAAATAGACCAGGCCGATGCGGCCGGGCTTCGGCACCAGGCCGGTCACCTGTCGGCTCAGCCATTCGGCGGCACCAGGGCCTTCGAGATTGAAGCGCGAGAAGCCGGGCAGGTCGAGGATGCCGGCAGCGTCGCGGACAGCCAGGCACTCTTCGCGCACGCGCTGCTGCCAAGGACCGTCGCGACGGAAGGTCAGCGTGGCTTCCTCGGAGACGTCGTCGCCGCCCTGCGCGTACCAGGTGGCGCGTTCCCAGCCATTATAGGCGTCGAAACGGGCACCCAGCGCCTTGATGCGGTCGTGGACCGGCGACAGTTTCCTGTCACGTCCTTCCGGCCAGGCATGGCGCGGGAACTGGATGGCGTATTCGTTGCCGTAGATCTCCATGCCCTTGGCCACACAATAGTCCGGCGCGGAGGCAAAGGAGGTGAAGCGGCGCGGATCGCACGACCACATGTCCCATTCGGTCTGGCCTTGCGTCACCCATTCGGCCAGCACCTTGCCGGCACCGCCGCCCTGGGCGATGCCGAAAGTGAAGACGCAAGCTTCGAAGGCGTTGGGAACGCCGGGCATCGGCCCGATCAGCGGATTGCCATCCGGCGCATAAGGGATCGGGCCGTTGATGACCTTGGAGAGGCCGGCGGTGCCGAGGATCGGCACACGGGCGACGGCGTCGGCCAGGTAATGTTCCAGCCGGTCGAGGTCGTCGGGGAAGAGCTGGAAGGAAAAATCGTCCGGCATGGGATCGTTGTGGGTGGCCCAGTGCGCGCGGCAATTGCGCTCATAGGGGCCGAGATTCATGCCCGCCTTTTCCTGGCGCAGATAATAGGAAGTATCGACGTCGCGCAGCAGCGGCAGCTTCTTGCCCTGTTCCTTCGACCAGGCGGCGAGTTCGGGGATTTCCTCGAACAAAATGTACTGGTGGCTCATCACCATCATCGGCACTTCGCGGCCGAACATCCTGCCGACTTCGGCGGCACGGTAGCCGGCTGCATTGACGACGATCTCGCAACGGATATCGCCTTGGGGCGTCTCGACCACCCACTCGTCCTTTTCGCGGCGCACGCCTGTCACGGGGCAGAACCGGATGATTTTCGCACCCATGTCGCGCGCGCCCTTGGCCAGCGCCTGCGTCAGCTGTGCCGGATCGATGTCGCCGTCGCTCGGATCGTACAGCGCGCCCTTCAACTCATGCGTTTCAAGGAAGGGGTAGCGGTGCTTGATCTCGTCGAGCCCGATCACGTCTATGTCCATGCCTTGGTAACGGCCCATGCCCTTGGCGCGCTGGAATTCCTGGATGCGCTCCTTTGTGTGGGCGAGCCTGAGCGAGCCGGTGACATGGTAATTCATGGGATAGTCGACGGCGTCGGCCAAGCCGCGATAGAGCTCGGTCGAATAACGCTGCATGTTCATCAGCGACCAGGAGGAGGAGAAGGTCGGCACATTGCCGGCCGCATGCCAGGTGGAGCCGGAGGTCAGCTCGTTCTTTTCCAGGAGCACGCAGTCGGTCCAGCCGGCCTTGGCCAGGTGATAGAGCGAGGAGGTGCCGACAACGCCACCTCCGATGATCACCACGCGCGCCGTGCTCGGCAAACCCGCCATGTTCTTCTCCCAATCTTCAAGCGCGCCGCGCTTCTTTTGCTTTATGGATGCATGTCGTCGGCGACATGCATCAATAGACCGGTGGCGAAACCACCCAGATGACAACCGCCGGTTCGCTGCCTGGATTGCGCCAGCGGTAAGGCTTGCCTTCGAAGCGGAAGGAGTCGCCTTCGCCAAGCCGGTGCCAGACGCCCGCAATCTCGATGTCGAACTGCCCGGACGCGATGTATCCGGCCTCCTCGGTCGGCCGGCGGGCCTCGTTCTTCAACTCCGCGCCCGGCGCGAAGACCGACCGCACCATCTCGAAAGTACCACCGAGGTCCGGTGACAGAAGCTCCTCCACGAGGCCGGATTCGCTGGTGCCAAGCGTGCGGCGCTTGCCGGCGCGCACCACGACGCCGCGCTCGCTTTCCACGGGCACGTCATGGCTGAAGAAGAGGCTGATCGGCACGCCGAACAACTCGGCGAAGGCCCTGAGGTCGCTGAGCGACGGCGTCGACAGACCGCGCTCGACCTGGCTTACCCAGCCGACCGAACGGCCGAGTTTCAGCGCGATCTCGGCCAGCGTAAGCCCGCGCACCCGGCGCAGCGCCCTGATGTCGCCGGCCAGCACTCGTTCGTCAGGTCCCTGCAATGTTCGTGCGGTAGGGGAGGCCAAATCGCTCACTTCATGAAAATTTTCAGTCGAATTTCATGAGAAATGAAGCTCATGAAAAAATCAAGTAGATTTTCACCAATGCTCAAGATTTGCTTGCAGGATTTTGACGGTTCATGCAAAGCCTCCGCCGCGAGCGGCGAGTGGGGACGTCCGATCGAGAACACGGCTAAGGGACGGCCCATGCTGGAAAAGAAGGCTCGAATCGCGGTTGACGCCGAAATCGTCGACGATGCGATCATGTCGCGCCGTTCGGTGCGCGCATTTCTGCCCGACATGATCGATGACGAGACCATCCGTGACATACTGACTGTTGCGGCGCGCGCTCCTTCCGGCACCAACATGCAGCCTTGGCGCGTCTACGTTACCAAGGGCGGGACCAAGCAGCGGATCACGGATGCCATCATGAATTCCGGCATCCGCGCGGAAAAAGCCGACTGGGACGAATATCGCTATTATCCCACCCAGTTCTTCGAGCCTTATCTCACCCGCCGCCGTGCCAACGGGTTCGGCCTGTACGGCGCGCTCGGCATAGGCCGTAGGGAAGTCGACAAGATGCGCGCCCAGCACGACCGCAATTTCGTTTTTTTCGACGCTCCGGTCGGCATGATCTTCACCATCGACCGCCGGCTCAACCAGGGTTCGTGGATCGATTACGGCATGTTCCTGCAAAACATCATGGTCGCGGCGCGGGGCAGGGGTCTGCATACCTGTCCGCAAGCGGCCTTCGCGCCCTATCACCGGCAGATCCGGCCGGTGCTCGGCATTCCCGACGAGGAGATCGTCGTCTGCGGCATGGCGCTCGGCTATGAAGACACTTCCAAGCCCGAGAACGCCTTCCGCACCGAGCGTGAGCCGCTCGAGGAATGGGTGACGTTCAGCGAATAGGCTCCCGTCCGGCGCAAGCCCGCTATTCCGTATTCATGTGCGCGCCGTGGCCACTGACATGGGCGCCGTCCTGCGGCGTCAGCTTGAGATAGGCTGATAGCGCGCAGAGCGTGATGACGCCTTCGATCACGAACAGGATCCGGAAGTCGCTGGCGACGGCCGGCCCGCCGCCGGCGAGAAACGACAGCATCGCAGCCGCCAGCCCGACGCTGATGGCGACCGCCAGTTGCCACAGGATATAGTAGAGCGCGCTGAAACGGGCGAGCTGTTCGGGCGCGATGTCGGAATAGGCGAGGTTGCCGGTTGAGGCCCATTGCACCGAGCGGAAGACGCCGAAGACGAAGATATAGGTGAGCGTGATCCAGACCGGGGTCGTTGCCTGCACCAAGGCGAAGCCCGCGACCATGGCTGCAACGACGGGCGTGTTGAAGACCAGCACGCGGCGAAAACCGAAACGGTTGAGGAGGCGTGGCATGAAGATACGCATACCCACCGAACCGACCGCCGCCACGAAGGTCAGCGATCCCGCCTGCACCGCGCTCATGCCGAAGCCGAGCTGGAACATCAGCGGCAGCAGGAAGACGACGGAGCTGAGGCCGATCGTGTCCAGGCCGCCGCCGGTAAGAAACGAGATGCGGAAGGTGCGGATGCGCAGGAGCTTGAGATCGAGGAGCGGATTGCGCACGCGAAGGCAGTAGAAGGAGGCGGCCGTCAGGATGATGAGCGCCAGCGCAAGCTCGGCCGCGATCATGCCGCCGGCGGCGTCTTTCGCCGCCAGCGAGTCCATGCCGAAGACCAGCAGCACCATGCCGCTGCCGACCAGCAAAAAGCCTGGAAAATCGAACCGCGTGCGCACCGGCTTGGTCATTGTCGGGAACAGCGAGGCGGCAAGAATTGCGGCCGCGAGCGCGAACGGCACGTTGATGAAGAAGATCCAGCGCCAGGAGATGTAGGTGGTCAGCGCGCCGCCGACGAGCGGACCGACCAGCGGTCCGGACTGGCCGGCCAGCGAGATGTACATGTTGATCTTCAAGGTCCGGCTGCGCGGGAAGGTCGACAGGATGACGACCTGGCCGAGCGTTCCCATCAGCGCGCCGCCGAAGCCCTGCAGCGCGCGGGCGCTAACCAGCATCCAGAGGTCGTTCGAGAGCCCGCACATGGCCGAAGAAGCGGCAAACACCAGCAAGGCAAAGCAATAGACGTTGCGCAGGCCGAAACGGTCGGCCGCCCAGCCGCCGAGCGGCATCGAGATGATCAGGCTGGCGACGTAAACGGTGATCAGTAGGCCGAGCTGGCTTGGCGGACGGCCAAGGCTTTCGCTGATGCCCGGCAGCGCCGTCACCACGACATTCTGGTCGAGGCTGGTCATGAACACGCCGCAGGCGACCGTCAGCGGCAGCAGGAGCACGGCTCTGGCCGGCACATCGGCGCGATCGGTAGCGCCGGTGGATAGTTCAGCGGTCATGGGGATGTTCGAACCAAATATGCCGACTCTAAACCGGGATTTTCACCCCTCGGGCCGGTTGGACGACCACGTTTTCCACCTTGGGCGCCTTCGGCAGGATTCTCTAGCGGCAGAACCAGCCGGCATTGAGGCCAGAGGCCGCGGCTCTAAGACCGCATGCCTACTGCACCTCGTAACCGACTTCCTCGCTGGCGTGGCAGAGCGCCTTCCAGAACGAGCGCGCGAAGGAGCGAAAGACATAGATGTCGAACTGGTCGGTGCCGGTGCGCTGGATCTGGGCGAAGACATCGTGATGCGTTGTCGAGCGGCCGGCGCCGACCGGAAAGGCAAGCAGGCCGAAGTCGATGGCGAAGAATTTCGACAGCACCCATTCGGCTTTCGGCCCGGCAATGCGGATCGCGGTGCGGCCATGCGACAGGTCCGTCACCGTGCCGATGGCCGGCGTCACCGCCTTGGTCAATGCCAGGGCCAGTCCTTCGGCTTCATCGGTCACCGTGAATTTTCCCGGCGCGAAGCCGAATACCGCTTTCACGCCGTCGCTCGAGCCGCCGCCTGCGCCATCGGGCAGAGCAAGCCCGGTGACGGTGCGGATGGCCTCCATCAGTTTCTTCTCCTCGCCTGGCCATGCCGCGAGTTGCACGATCGAGCCCGGCCTGGTTTCGGTGAGCAGGATCTCGACGCCATGTTCGAAATTGCCGTGCGAGCCGACATGGAACTCCGGCTCGAGGGGCGATTGACGCTCAGCCATGCATGCGGGTCCCTTCCGGATCGTAGAAGTGGTTGGAGACGATCTCCACGGGCCCGAAGCGGTTGCGCAAGGGATCGGAGACATGCGCACGCGTGCCGTGCCTGGCCTTGCCGCCCTTGACCAGCGCCAGCGCGATATGCTTGCCGAGCGCCGGCGAATAGCAGCAGGCGGTGATGTGCCCGATCGAGCCGTGCGGATTGGCTTCGTCGACGTCCTCGACAATGTGCGCGCCGCCATTGAGCGGCCGGTTGTCGAGCGCGATCAGGCCGACCAGTTCCAGCCGCTCGGACGCGACGAGACCTTCCCGATCCATCATTGCGGAGCCGATGAACGGCTTCTTCTTCGACAGCATCCAGTCGAGATGCAGGTCACGCGCGGTGGTGCGGCCATCAATCTCGGCGCCGGTGACATGGCCTTTCTCGATGCGCATCGTGCCCAGCGCCTCGAGCCCGTAGGTGACCAGCCCGAACGGCTTGCCGGCCTCGACCAGCGCTTCCCAGACATGAGTGCCCTGGCCGGCGCCGGAATAGACCTCGAAGGCCATTTCGCCGGAGAAGGAAAGCCGGCAAATCATAACAGGAACGCCTGCGATCTCGCCGTGCACGATGCCCATGAAGGGCAAGGTGGCGTTGTCCACGGCAGTGCCGATGACGCAGGCTGCCAAAATCTGCCGCGCTTTCGGCCCGCCGATCGCGGCTCCCGCCCATTCGTCGGTTACCGAGGTGACGTGGACCTTGAGTTCCGGCCAGATCACGTCGAGGAAATATTCCAGATGCTGCATCACCTTGCCGGCATTGGCGGTAGTGGTGGTCATCAGGAAATCCTGTTCGCCCAGCCGCCAGGTGGTGCCGTCGTCGAAGGCAAAGCCGTCCTCGCGCAGCATCAGCCCGTAGCGTGCCTTGCCGACGGCGAGCGTCGAAAACATGTTGGTGTAGACACGGTCGAGGAATGCGGCGGCGTCGGGACCCTGCACGGCGATCTTGCCCAGCGTCGAGACATCGACGATGCCCGCGCTTTCGCGCGTCGCCTTGGCTTCGCGCACATAGGCCTGTTCGACGGTTTCGCCCGAAAGCCCGTAGATCATCGGCCGGTACCAGAGGCCGGCGGAGTACATGGTCGCGCCATTGTCGACATGCCAGTCATGCATCGGGGTCAGCCGCTCGGGCTTGAGATCGCCGAAGCGCTCCGCTGCCAGCGAGCCGATCGACACCGGCGCGAAAGGTGGCCGGAAACGGGTGGTGCCGACTTCCGGGATCGGTTTGCCCAGCGCTTCCGCCATGATGGCGAGGCCGGGGACGTTGGAGCTCTTGCCCTGGTCGGTGGCCATGCCGAGTGTGGTGTAGCGCTTCAGGTGCTCGACAGAGACGAAGCCTTCGCGATGCGCCAGGCGGACATCCTCCGCCGTGACGTCGTGCTGGAAGTCGACGAAGCTCTTGCCGCTGCCCTTGACTTCGAACACAGGCGCGGGATCTGGATCTCCGGGAGCTGCCTCGACAGTGGGCAGTGCCGTCGGCGTGGCGGTGCCGCCACTCGCGGCAAGGCCTGCGGCGCGCCCTTCGGCGATTGCCTCTCCCGTCGAAAAGCTGCCGGTGAACGCGCCGGCGCCGATCCAGCTTTGCGTCGGCTTGGGCGGCAGGAAGGCCTGCCGGGCCGCGTTCCATTCAGCCTTGGCGCCGGCCTGGCTGGCCAGATGGATGGTCGGCGACCAGCCGCCGGACATCAACAGGCAATCGGCATGGATGCTGCGCGCGTCGCCGCTCAGCGCGCCCGCGACCATGTCGAAGCGCTGAACCTTGAGGCCGGACAAGGCCTTGCCGCCTTCCGTGGCGACCACCGCATGGCCGGAAAGCAGTTCCGCCTCGGCTTCGCCGGCCAGGACGCCCATCTCGGCGGATGGTTGCGGGCGCACGTCGACGATGGCAACGATCGCCGCACCCGCCTGCTTCAGCGCCAGCGCCGAGCGGTAGGCGCTGTCATTGTTGGTGAACAGCACGACCCGTTGGCCCGGCAGCACGCCGAATTCGTTGGCGTAGCGCTCCGCCGCATGCGCCAGCATCACGCCGGGCCGGTCATTGCCGGGAAACACCAGCGGCCTTTCGAAGGCGCCGGTGGCCAGCACGACGGATCCGGCGCGGATCGCCCAGTAGCGATGGCGCGGCTCCCCCTTGGCGGGCTGCGCCTTGTGGTCGCTGACCCGCTCGAGCGCGGCAAGCGTATTGTTGTCGTAGTAGCCCCAGACGGTGGCGCGCGTCAGAAGCCGGACATTGTCTCGCGCCTCAAGCTGGGCCACGGTGCGCCGCACCCAATCAGCGGCGGGTGCGCCATCGATGGTCTCGCCGGACCAGTTGGCCGATCCGCCGAAACGCGGCTCGAGATCGGCCAGGATGACGCGGGCGCCCTGGTCGGCGGCTGCCTTGGCGGCCATCAGGCCGGCCGGTCCGGAGCCGACCACAAGCACGTCGCAAAAAGCGTTCATGCGCTCGTAGCGGGCCGGGTCCTTTGCCGATCCGGCGCTGCCGAGGCCGGCGGCGCGGCGGATGAAATGCTCGCAGAACATCCAGAAGCGCGTGCCTTTCAGCGGGCCGACAACCGGTCCCATGAAGGTCTTGTAGTAAAACCCGGCCGACAGCACTTTGCCGCCGAGCTGGTTGACGGCATGGATGTCGAAGGCAAGCGAGGGGAAACGGTTCTGGCTGACGGCGACCAGCCCGTCATGGATCTCGACCATGGTCGCCGGGATGTTGGGTTCGCGCACCTCGCCCTTCAGCACCGTGACCAGCGCGTTGGGCTCCTCGACGCCGGCGCTCAGCAGGCCGCGCGGCCGATGGTATTTGAAAGAACGCCCGAAAAGAGTGACGCCATTGGCCAGCAGCGCGGACGCCAGCGTGTCGCCGCCATGCCCGGCATAGGCAACGCCGTCGAAGGTGAAGCGGATCGTCTTCAGCCGGTCTATGCGGCCGCCGGTGTCGGTGCGGCGCGGGCTCATGGCTTGTCCTCCGCCTTGCGGCGCGCGGCCGAGCTGTGATCGCCGCGCGCGAAGGCGACACTGGAAATCTCATGCGTCAGCGTGTTGCGCACCACCCTCAGGTGAGCCCGGCAGCCGCCGGAATGCTGCCAGATCTCGTTGTGGTCGCCGGCCGGGTTCAGCCGGTCGTAGACATAGGCATTCCAGGCCTCGAAATTCTGCGAGGCGGGGTCGGGACGTTCGCGGTTGCCGTCACCCTGATAGGTGAACTCAATGACATCGCGCGGGCCGCAATAGGGGCAAGTGATCAGCACGGAATGTTCCTAATGAAGCCTTGTCTAGTGGAGCCTCGGGTTTGCACCCTGGCCCTTGTCGTCGATCACCAGCCCGCGATGAAAGCGGTCCAGCGTGAAGGGGGCGTTGAAATCGTGAGGCTGATCCTTGGCGATGGTCCAGGCAAAGCACCAGCCGGAAGCGGGCGTCGCCTTGAAGCCGCCATAGCACCAGCCGCAATTGAGATACATGCCGGGCAGGGGGCCCATGGTGATGATCGGCGAGCCGTCCATCGACATGTCGCAGACGCCGCCCCAGGAGCGCAGCATGCGCACACGCGCAAGGCCCGGGAAAAGGGCCAGCATCTCGCTCATCACCTCGTCGACGATGGGCAGATTTCCGCGCTGGGCGTAGCTGTTGTAACCGTCGATGTCGCCGCCATAGACAAGGCCGCCCTTGTCGGACTGCGACATGTAGAAATGGCCCATGCCGAAGGTCACGACCGTGTCGATGAAGGGTTTCAGCGATTCGGTGACGAAGGCCTGCAGCACATGGCTTTCGATCGGCATCGTCTCGACGCCGGCCAGTTGCATGACCCGTCCGGTGCTGCCAGCCACCGCGACCGCGATCTTCTTGGCCCTGATATCGCCGCGCGAGGTGGCAACGCCGGTAACCCGGTCGCCCTCGCGCAGGAAGCCGGTGACCTCGCAATTCTCGATAATGTCGACGCCGCGCCGGTCGGCGCCGCGGGCATAGCCCCACGCGACGGCGTCGTGCCGGGCGGTGCCGGCCCGCCGCTGCATCAGGCCGCCGACCACGGGAAAGCGTGCACCGTCGGAGATGTCGAGCGCCGGGATCAGGCGCTTGATCTCGGCTGGTGACATCAATTCCGCATCGACGCCGAGATGGCGCATCGCATTGCCGCGTCTTGCGTAATCGTCGAACTGAGCCGGCGTGTGCGCCAGGTTCAGGCAGCCGCGCTGCGAGAACATGACGTTGTAATTGAGCTCGTGCGACAGGTTTTCCCACAGCTTCATCGAATGTTCGTAGAAGCGGGTGTTGGCGGGCAGCAGGTAATTCGAACGAACGGCCGTGGTGTTGCGGCCGACATTGCCTGAGCCCAGCCAGCCTTTCTCCAGCACCGCGACATTGGTGATGCCGTGTTCCTTGGCTAGATAGTAGGCGGTCGCCAGTCCATGCCCGCCGCCGCCGATGATGATGACGTCGTAGGATGCCTTCGGATCCGGCTTGCGCCAGGCCGGCTTCCAGTCCTTGTTTTCCTTGAGCGCGTTCGCGAGCAGCGAAAGGGCCGAGTACTCTGCCATGTGTATGATGTCCGTTGCGGGCGATGCGGCAGACTATAGACGCAGGAGGCTGATACAAAGCCAATATTGCGCCATCGCCTTTCGACTGGCCGACGCTTGATGAGCGCGACCGTCGCGGTGACTTGCCCCATGATATGGCCGTCTTTATCAAGGACAGGCTTTTTGAATGCCTTTGCCGTCCGCGAGTCGCCAATCCATCATGTTTTTTCGATTGCTTCGCCTCATCCTGGTCCTGGCGCTTGTCGTTTCGGCGCCGCTGTCGTTCGAGGCGGCGGCGCAAGGCGTTAGCCAGGCGCCCGCCGGACTGGTCGCCGACCAGCAGAAGATCATCCAGGGCCTGACGACCAAGGCCGACAATTTCGAGAAGCAGATACAGCAGGATGGCGAGGACGACAGCAACCTCGTAGACATCCGCCTGCAACTCGAGGAATTGTCACGGCAATCGCTGACCAGCGCGCTGGCGTTCCGCACACGCCTGGGCGAAATCAACAGCAGGCTCGAACAGCTCGGGCCGCCGCCCGCCGCCGGCCAACCGGCTGAGCCCGACATCGTCAGCGCCGAACGCGAGGGGCTGACGTCCGAAAAGGCCGAGATCAACGCGGTCATCGCGCAAGCTCAATCCTTGTCGATCCGCATCAGCGGGCTGATCGACAAGATCGGCAACATGCGCAGCGCGCTGTTCCGCAATCTCCTCACCAAGCGCTACGTGCTCTCGGACGCGTTGAGCCCGCAGGTGTTTTCCGATGCGCGCGACGAGTTCGGCAATTTCTACAAGGCGGTGTCGTCCTGGCTGAGCTTCGCCATCAAGTTCAAGTTCCAGGCTATCCTGGCGGCGACCTTCGTGGCGCTCGGCCTGGCGCTGGTGCTGCTGGTCGGCGGGAGGCGCCTGTTCGGACGGGTGTTCGAGGCCGATCCAACCAATGAGGACCCATCCTATCTCAGCCGCCTGTCGGTGGCCTTCTGGTCGACCTTGCTGCCGACGCTGGCGGTCGCCGCCTTTCTCGGCTCGACGATCTTCTTTTTCAATTATTACAACGTGTTGCGCGGCGATATCGGCCTCTTCCTCAATGCGTTGGCCACCGTCATCGGCGTGGTGTTCTGTGTCAATCGGCTGACCAACGCGGCACTCGAGCCGCGTTTGCCCAACTGGCGACTCATCCCCGTCGAAACCGTGCCGGCGCGCTGGCTGGTCCGCCTGACCACCGCCATGGCCGTGGTCATCAGCTTCAACACCTTCCTGTCGGTCGTCAACGACAAGATGGGGTCGCCGCTGTCGCTGACCATCGCGCGCAGTTTCGTCGCCACCATCATCGTCGGCGTCATCCTGATCCTGATGGCGATGCTGAGGCCGTTCAGGGCGCGTGACGGAAGCTGGCGCCCATGGCCGGCCTGGCTGCGCTACACCTCGCTCGGGCTGGGGCTTTTCACCATCATCGCGGCGCTGCTCGGTTATATCGGCCTTGCCCTGTTCGTCTCGCTCCAGGTCGTGGTCACCGGCACCGCGCTGATAACGGCCTATATCGGCTTCCTGTCGGCGCAGGCGATCGGCGAGGAGGGCGCTTTCGCCAACACCTCGGTCGGGCGTTGGCTGTCGGCCAATTCCAGCTATGAAGATACCGCACTCGACCAGCTCGGTCTTGTCGTCAGCATCGCCATCAACGTGATGATCGTGCTGGTGTTTTTGCCGTTGATCCTTTTGATGTGGGGCTTCCAGCTCGGCGATATCGAGGCCTGGGCGTACAAGCTCGCAACCGGAATCAATATCGGTTCGGTGACCATTTCGGTCACTGGCATCCTGTCGGGCATCGTCGTCTTCGTCATCGGCTATTTCCTGACGCGCTGGTTCCAGGGCTGGCTAGACGGCTCGGTCATGGCGCGCGGCAAGGTCGACACCGGTGTGCGCAACTCGATCCGGCTGGCGGTCGGCTATGCCGGCGTTGCGCTCGCCGCGCTGGTCGGCATCTCGGCGGCCGGCATCGACCTCTCCAGCCTGGCACTGGTCGCGGGTGCGCTTTCCCTCGGTATCGGCTTTGGCCTGCAGAATGTGGTGTCGAATTTCGTCTCCGGCCTGATCCTTCTGGCCGAGCGGCCGTTCAAGGTCGGCGACTGGATCGTGGCCGGCGAGGTCAGCGGCACGGTCAAGAAGATCAGCGTGCGTGCCACGGAGATCGAGACTTTTCAGCGGCAGTCGGTGATCCTGCCCAATTCGAACCTGATCAACAACGCCGTCGGCAACTGGACGCACCGCAACAAGCTCGGCCGCATCGACATCAAGGTGGGCGTCGCCTATGGCAGCGACGTCAAGCAGGTCCACGCGGTGCTGCTGGATATCGCGCGCAGCCATCCGCTGGTGCTGAAGAACCCCGAGCCTTTCGTCTTGTTTTCCAATTTTGGACCCGCCGCGCTCGAATTCGAGATCCGCGTGTTCCTGGCCGATGTGATGAACGGCAACATCGTGCAGAACGACGTCCGTTTCACCGTGCTGGAAAGATTCGACGACCAACACATCGAAATCCCGTCCACGCCGCGCGCGGTCGTCGAGGCCAAGAAGCACGTGGCATGGCCGACCGACGACGACAAGATCGAGGCCGATTTCGCCGAACGGGAAGAGGCCAAGGCGCAAGCCGAGGCCGAAGCGAAAAAGCTGCCGAAGCAGCGCAAGTCGAAGAAACCCGATCCGGACTAGGCTCTGGATCCTCCTGCCGGGCTGCCATTGCCGAGAGCACCGCATTGCCGCGCGGCCAGATTGACAGGGTGGGTATGTGCGAAAGCCAAAGCCAATTGCGGCATGAATGCGGCATTCAGTTGCGGTTCAGCTTCCATCTCATATAAGCTCCCATGCAAAGGCGAGAATGCCTTGTGGAAATGCAACAGAGGCGGTGGGAACACCGATATTGCAAATGTGGAAGTCTCTCGTCGCTGCCGTGGCCTTGCTCGCCGTGAGCGGCTCGGCCCATGCCGCCAGCGCGGTCAACAAGGACGCCGAGACGCGCACGCTGGTCGTCACCGAGGGCGGCAGCAAGACCGAGCTTGCGCTGGCCGGCGGTGAAACCGTCGAGTTCTGCCAGAGTGGCTGTTTTGTCACCTTGCCCAATGGCGACCTTGAAGCCCTGACCGGTTCGGAAACCGTCGAGATTTCTGGCGGCGTCGCCCGCATCAAGTAATCTCGGTGGCACGTTTGGAAAGGCCGGGCGTTGCTCGGCCTTTTATTGTTTCCGGTAGCTGTTGTTTAACAATGACGATCGAAATACCGCGGCGGCAGCCCTTTGCAACCGTACGTTTTAATGTTCGCTAGGCGATCCCCCGCTATACCAGCATCAAGACGCCGAACACGGCGCTCAACGGGTTCGGGTTTCCGGATCAGACGCTGGCAGGGCAGGACGGGCATGGACGTGCGGTCGGACAGGAACGCAATACCGCTTGCGGTCGATCTCGACGGCACGCTGATCGCGACGGACCTTTTGTGGGAAGGATTGTTCATCCTCCTCAAGAAGAACCCGCTCTATTTCTTCCTGGTGCCTTTCTGGGCGGCCGGCGGACCGGCGCGGCTGAAGCAGGCGATCGCCCAACGCATCGACATCGACCCCGCCACGCTGCCCTATCGGGCGCCCCTGCTCGACCGGCTCCGCACCGAGCACGCCGAAGGCCGCAAGCTCGTGCTGGCCACCGGCACGCCGCGCAAGTTCGCCGACGCCATTGCTGTCCATCTCGGCATTTTCGACCGGGTACTGGCCACCGAGGGTCTCGACAATCTCACTTCGGGAAAGAAGCGAGCCTCGCTCCTGGCGGCCTATGGCGATGCCGGTTTCGACTATGCCGGCAACAGCCGCCACGACCTCCAGGTCTTCGACGCGGCACGCAGCGCGATCGTGGTGGCGCCGGACCGTCATGCCGCGCGCTGGCAGGCGGCGCATGGCGCCGAAACGATGCCGGCGCCCAAGCCGACGTTGCGGACCATCGTCAAGATGCTGCGCGTCCACCAGTGGCTGAAGAATTCGCTGATCGCCGTGCCGATGATGCTGTCGCACGAATATTTCAATTCCAACATGATCTGGGAATGCCTGCTGGCGTTCATCTCGTTCAGCGCGGTGGCGTCGGCGATCTATATCCTCAATGATTTCTTCGACCTTGCGCTCGATCGCAAGCATCTGACCAAGCGCAACAGGCCGTTCGCCAGCGGTGCGCTGTCTATTCCGTTCGGCCTTGGCGCAATCGCGGTGCTGCTGGCGATCGGCGTCGGCACCGGGCTGTTCCTGTCGCCTGAATTCCTGGCTGTGCTCGGCGGCTACATGGTCGTTACCACGGCCTATTCGCTGTCGTTCAAGCGCATGCTTCTGGTCGACGTGCTGACGCTTGCCGGCCTCTACACCATTCGTGTGCTGGCCGGCGCGGCCGCCACGGGCGTCGACGTCTCGTTCTGGCTGCTCGCCTTCTCGATCTTCTTCTTCCTGTCGCTGGCACTGGTGAAGCGCTTTGTCGAATTGCGCACCACAGCCATTCCGCCCGGCGAACGCATTGCCGGCCGCGGCTATCGCACCGAAGACCAGGAGATTGTCGCCCAGGCCGGCATGGCTTCGGCGTTCTCCTCGGCGCTGGTGCTGGCGCTCTACATGGACAGCGTCGCGGTGCGCGAACTCTATCCGCATCCCTGGCTGATCTGGCCGCTGGCGCCGATCGTGCTTTATCTCACCATGCGTGTCTGGATCCTGGCGCGCCGCGACGAAATGCACGATGACCCGGTCGTCTTCATCATTCGCGACTGGCGCAGCCAGATCGTGGTGGCGATCGGCGCGGTGCTGCTGGTCATCGGGGGCTGGTAGGCATGGCGGAACGCTTCCAGAGCTTTGGCCTTGCCACGCCGCCAGCGGCAAGGGCGATGCACGCCGATGACGCCATTGCGCTGCTGAAGGGCGGCCAGGCCAGGCAAGCGTCGCTGCTTGCCTATGGCAACGGCCGATCCTACGGCGATTCCTGCCAGAACCAGCTCGGCACCGTCATCGACATGCGGCCCCTGAACCGCATTCGCGGCTTCAACGCCGAGAGCGGTCTGCTCGAAGCGGATGCCGGGGTGCTGCTCGCGGATGTCATTGCACATGCCGCGCCTCACGGCTTCTTCCCGGCGGTGGTGCCCGGCACACAATTCGTCACGCTCGGCGGCGCCATTGCCAACGATGTCCATGGCAAGAACCATCACCGGCGCGGTACGTTCGGTTGCCATGTGGAAAGTTTCACGCTCCTTCGGTCGGATGGACACAGCTATCGCTGCTCTGCGACCGACAATCCGCGCCTGTTTCGGGCGACCATCGGCGGCATGGGGCTCACCGGCCTGATCCTCTCGGCTTCGATCCGGCTGATGCGGGTTCCGTCGCTCGATATCGTGGAAAAGACGACGCGGTTTCGCGACCTCCGCGAATATTTCGACCTTGCCGAAGCGGCGGACCAGGCCAATGAATATGCCGTCGCCTGGATCGACCAGCTCGCCGGTGGCCGCAACAGCGGACGGGGGCTGCTGTTTACGGGCAACCACGCCGAGCACGGCTCGCACGCGGCCGCGCGTGCGAGCGCGAAATTCTCCGTTCCGCTCCAGCCGCCTTTCAACGTGCTCAGCCGGCCGTTCCTGACCGCTTTCAACGCCGCCTACAGGTGGAAAAAGGGGCAGGCCAAGGTGCCGCGCCAGGTCGAATACCAGGGCTTCTTCTTCCCTCTCGACGGTGCGCGCGACTGGAACAGGCTCTATGGACCGAAGGGGCTGTTCCAGCATCAGAGCGTGGTCCCGGAAGAGGCCGCGCGCACAATCGTGCCGGCACTGCTCACGGCGGCTAGGCAGGCCGGGCAGGGGTCGTTCCTCACCGTCTTGAAGCGCTTCGGTGGGGTCCGCTCGCCGGCGCTGCTGTCGTTCCCTCGTCCGGGTTACACGCTGACGCTGGACTTCCCCAACAGGGGAGCGGCGACACTTGCCCTGCTCGGCGAACTCGACCGCATGACGATCGCGGCTGGTGGGGCGGTCAACCCTTACAAGGATGCGCGCATGAGTGCTGCAACCTTCGTTGCTTCGTTCCCGGAGTGGCCGAGGCTGGAAGCGCTGCGCGATCCCGCCTTCATGTCCGACTTCTGGGCGCGCACGGCCGGGATTGTCGACCTGCGGCGGCGCGATGCAGAGGCAGCCGAATAGGTAAACTTAGAATGAATCGTGGTTTACGAATGTTTAATGTCCAGATTTACCCAAAATGTCTTGTGGGTTCACGAAATCTTTTGAGATTTGTATTAGCTGATATCACAGGGTGGCGGGCTGCATGAAATATATCGTCTTCATTTTGTTTACGGTCATGACAAATGCTGCTGCGCAGCTGATGCTGAAGCAAGGCATGATGTCGCTCGGACCGATTTCATTCGAGGGCACCAATCCGCTGATCAAGCTGTTGCAGATCGTCTTCAGCCCCTGGGTCTTCCTTGGCCTGTGCACCTTCGTCATTTCGATGGCCTCCCACCTCTACGTGCTTTCCAAGGTCGAGCTTTCCTTCGCCTATCCGTTTCTCAGCCTGGCCTACGTCGCGGTCGCGATCTTTGCCTATTTCGTCTTCCGAGAGGACCTGAATGGTTGGCGCATCGCCGGCATTGCCTGCATCTGCGTCGGCACGGTGCTGATCGCGCAAAGTGGGCGAGGGCATGAAGACCAGAGCGCTTCCATCACGCCCGACAAGATACAAGCAAACGAGATAGTTCGATGAGACATGTGATTTTCGGGGGTGACGGCTTTGTTGGCCGTCACCTGGCGCCGAAGCTTGTGGCCGACGGTGAAGAGGTTGTCGTCGCCGACATCGTCAGGAGCGACCTTACGCATTACCGCACTGTCCGCTTCATCAAGTGCGACGTCACCGACCAAGGCTCGGTTGCCGCGGTCGGGCTGAAGGCTGACGACATGGTCTACAATTTGTCGGCCAAGATGCTGTCGCCGATCCAGGTGCGGGCGAAGCGGCACGACTTCTTCTTCCCGGTCAATTTCCACGGCACCGAGCACATCCTGCAGGCCATGGACAAGGCTGGTGCCCCGAGACTCGTCCACTATACGACCGACATGATCTATGGTCACACCGTCACCCAGCCGATGACCGAGGAGCACCCGGTCGCGCCGCTCGGCGAATATGGCTGGTCGAAGCAGAAGACCGAGGACCTGGCCGGCGAATGGCGCAAGCGCGGCATGTCGATCTCGCTGTTTCGCCCGCGCCTGATCATCGGGCCCGGCCGCCTCGGCATCCTCGAAAAGCTGTTCAAGCTGATCGACTGGAACTTTCCCGTGCCGATGATCGGTTCGGGCCGCAACCCTTATCAGTTCATCTCGGTGTTTGACTGCGCCGAGGCGGCGCGCGCGGCGTGGAAGGCCGGTGTGCCCAACGAGGCTTATAATCTCGGGTCGCGCAATCCGCCGCCGGTGAAGAAATTGCTTGGCGACCTGATCCGGCATGCCGGCTCGAAGTCGATCCTGCTGCCCACCCCCGGCTGGGCGGTCAAGCGCACGCTCGACCTGCTCGACCTCTTCAACATGCCGATCATGGATCCGGAGCAATATCTGATCGCCGACGAGGACTGCGTGCTCGACGTGTCCAAGGCCGGGCGGCAGCTCGGCTGGGTGCCGCAATACCGCGACGAGGACATGCTGATCGCCGCCTACAGCGAATACCGCGCCAAGAAGGCCGGGCAAGCCATCGCCACCAAGCATGTGCCCGCCGAATAGGGGCGCGCCGAACAGTCTATTGCGCTCGACGCCAGCCGCGGGCGCGAACAGGAGATTGAAATGACCGTCATGGCCAAGCCGGAACAGACGAATACGCGCACCCTGGTCAGCGCGCCGACACTGTCGCCCGCCACCACCGCCAAGCCCGACCTGATCAGTGTCGAGCAGGCCAAGGCGATGGACGTCGCAGGGATGACCGACCTGTTCAAGGCGCATCTCAATCCCGGCCAGCTGCATTTCATGAAGCTGCTCGGCTTCCATAAGATCAAGATCGAACGTGCAGAGGGCATGTTCTACATCGACCAGAACGGCCGCAAGATCCTCGATTTCTTCGGCGGCTTCGGGTCGCTGGCCTTCGGCCACAACCATCCGCGCATTCTGGAAGTGCGCAAGAAATTCCAGGAGGAAAAGCGGCAGGAAATCGCCATCGCCTTCATGTCGCAATATGCCGCCGCGTTGGCGCACAACATCGCCAAATGTTCGCCTGGCGATCTCGACATGGTGTTTTTGGGCTCGTCGGGCTCGGAAGCGATGGAAGCGGCGGTGAAGCTTGCCGAGCGTGCCGCCGGCCCGAAGCGGCCGAAAATCGTCTATGCCGAGAATTCATTCCACGGCAAGACCAAGGGTGTGCTGGGCATCACCGACGGCCAGCTCTACCGCGCCGACTTCAGGATGGCCGACAACACGGTGCGCATTCCCTTTGCCGATATCGAGGCCGTCGAGCGCCTGTTCCGCTCCGATCCGGAGATCGGCGTCATCGTGCTGGAAACCATCCAGGGCGGCGGTGGCATCATCCAGGCGCCGACTGAATACTGGCGGAAGCTGCGGGTGCTGTGCGACCAGTATGGCGTGCTGTGGGTCGCCGACGAAGTGCAGTGCGGCTATGGCCGCTCGGGCCGCTTCTATGCCTTCGAGCACCATGGCGTCGTGCCCGACGTGACGGCACTGGCCAAATCGCTGGGCGCCGGCAAGGCCGCTGTCGGCGCGATGATTGCGCGCCGCGAAATCTACATGAAGGCCTACGGCACGCCGAAGACGGCGATGATCCATGCCATGGCCACTTTCGGCGGCATGGGCGAGGCGTGTGCCACGGCGATCGAGGGCATCAACGTGCTTTACGACGAGGGGCTGATCGACAACGCCGCCGTCACCGGCGATTACCTGCTGCAGCGGCTGCAGGCACTCAGGGAAAAATACCCGAAGATCATCAAGGACGTGCGCGGCAAGGGTTTTATGGTCGGGCTGGAGTTTCACGACTTCTCGCAGACCTTGCCGATGGTGCTGCGCCCTATCGTCAGCGTGCTCGACGACAAGCTGAAGGGTTCGCTGTCCGGTTTCGTCGGCGCGCTGCTGCTGCGCGACTACGACGTGCTCGTCGCCTTCACCGAATACAACCGCAACGTCATCCGGCTCGAGCCGCCGCTGATCTGCCAGCGCGAGCATGTCGATCGTTTCGTCGATGCCTTCGACAGTCTCTTGTCGCGCGGCATCGTGGCGATCGTGAAGGATTTCGTCAAAAGCCAAGTCCGTTGAAACGAACGTTCGCCGAGAAGACATGCTGACCAAGTCGCCCACTCCGCAAAGTCCAGTCGATCGGCTCGCCGAGGCCGGTCTGGCGTGGGGCGAGGGGACCTATGCGCGGCTGGCGGCTCCGATCGGTGCGGCTGCCTTCGCCCTCTATATGCTTTTGACGGCGTTCACGGCCTGGGTGATGCCCGACGCCAACTGGGACATGCTGCCCTATCTCGCCATATCGGAGGAGGGCACCTACCCCGATGCGCAGGCACTGCATGATTATGCCTACAGCACCGTCAAATCGAGTGTCTCGGCGGCCGACTACAAGGCGCTGACCGACGATGGCGGCGGCTTCCGCAGCCACATGGCGCAGAACGCCGCCGATTTCCATTCGTTGCTCGGCATGTACCGGATCAAGTTCCTCTATGCCGAAATCCTGTCGACGCTGAGTTCCGTCATCTCGCCAGTCGAAGCGATGCGGCTGGTGCAGGTGTTTTCGGTCCTGCTGTTCGGCGCGATCACGCTGCTCTGGCTGCGCGCGGAAAAGGCACTGGCGTTGGCACCGGTGGTCGGCGCGGTGCTGATCATGGCCGATTTCGGCGACGCCGCGCGCGCTTCGACACCGGACCTGCTTACCTCGGCGCTGCTGCTAGGCGGTCTCTTCGCTTATGTCCGAGGTCGCGAGGTGGCGACGGCGATCCTGCTCTTCCTCGCCTTCATGGTGCGGCCGGACAACATAGTTTTCCTTGCCGTTTTCGCTGTGCTGCTGGTCCTGTTCCGGCAGAAGGCCTGGGGCGTGCTGGTCGGTTTTGCTGCTTCGCTCGCCGCGTATTTCGCCATTTCGCACTGGGCCCATCATCCCGGGTGGTGGCCGCATCTGTGGTTTTCCAGCATCGGGCAGCACTACAATATGGACGGGTTCGAGCCGGCTTTTTCCGTCATCGCCTATCTCCGGGCGTTTGCCGCCTCGCTGCTGCGCGCCATCAACCTGAACAGCTGGGTCGGGGTCTCGGTTCTGGCGCTGGCCGGGTGGTTTGCGGCCGACCGCGCCGGCTTCAAGCTCGGCCGCCGCGCGGGCATTCTGTTTGCTGCGCTGGTGCTCGGTGCGCTGGCCAAATTCAGCGTCTTCCCGATCCACGACACGCGCATTTATTTCCCGCATCTGATCCCGCCATTCCTGCTGCTGGCACCGCCCTTCATGGCGTTGTGGGCGGCGGTCACCGCCGGCCAGCACCGCGCCGCCTTGCACGTCATACCAGGAGACAAATCATGAATTCAGTTTCCAACCTGGCGCGCATTGCCCTGTCGCTCGGCCTTCCCGCCGGCCTGCTCGATCGCGGGCCGTCGCTGCGCGGCACCAAGTTCCTCGCCAACGCCGCGCTGAAGGCACGCTTCAGTGATAGCGGCCGGGCATTCCAGATGGTCAATGTCGGCGCCTGCGATGGCGCGCTGTTCGATGACGTGACGCCTTGGCTGCACCGCATTCCAAAGGCCCGCGCCATGCTGGTCGAGCCGATCCCGTACAACCAGAAACGGCTGCGCGCCAATTACCCTGACACGGACCGCTTCGTCATCGAACCCGTCGCGGTGACGAGAACAAAAGGCACGATCACCGTCCACACCTTTGACGCTGCCGCACTCGAAGCCGGCACGCTGCCGATCGAGTTCATCGGCTGCTCGTCGGTGACCGACACCAACCTGATGTCGGGCAAGAATGCCTGGGGCGAGGCCGACGCCAATTTCAACAAGTTCGCGCCGCATCTGAAAGACATCGAGGTGCCGTCGGAGACCTTGCAGACATTGCTCGACCGCAACGGCATCACCCATATCGACGCCTTCCTCGTCGATTGCGAAGGCGCCGACTGGATCGTGTTCGAGCAGCTCGACCTCAAGCGCTATCGTCCCGGCATGATCAAGGTCGAGGTTGGTGCGCTGCCCGCGCCGGAGATCGGACAGGTCGTGGTCAAGCTGAAGACGGCGGGCTATCAGGTCGGCTTCCAGGCCGAGGACGTCTGGGCTTTCGCCTGACGGGTAGATGTTTTTCCTGATTTGGAGAGGGGTCGCGCGGCATCTGTGGCGTGTCGCAAACAGGCGGTAGCGCCGTCCCCGTCGCCTGCATATTGTGCGCCGATCAGACGGGCGCCGACGCCGCCCGCAACAGCATTCTGGAGTCGCGGGCAATGGCAGAGTTTCCGAAAAAGGCGAAGGTCGTCATCATTGGCCTCGGCGGCATTGTCGGCGCATCGATCGCCCATCATCTGATCGAGCGCGGCTGGGACGACATTGTCGGCATCGACAAGTCGGGCATTCCGACCGATATCGGCTCGACCGCGCACGCTTCCGACTTTTGCTACACCACCAGCCACGATTTCCTGTCGTGCTGGACGACGCTCTATTCCATCGATTTCTACGAGAAGATGGGTCATTACGCGCGCGTCGGCGGCCTCGAGGTCGCCCGTGTCGGCGACAACGGACGCATGGACGAGATCAAACGCAAGATCGCCTCGGCCAAGGCGTTCGGCACACGCGCCCGTTTGATCGATCCCGCCGAGATCAAGGAAAAATTCCCGCTCATCGAACAGGATCTGGTGCAGGGCGGCCTATGGGATCCGGATGCCGGCCTCGTCATTCCGCGCTCGCAGACCGTTGCCGGCAAGCTGGTCGACCAGGCGGAAGCGTCCGGCAAGCTCAAATCCTTCGCCAACACGCCGGCGAAGTCGCTCGTCGTCAAGGACGGCCGCATCAGTGCCGTGGTGACCGACCGCGGCACGATCGAGGCCGACTATGTCATCGTCTGCGCCGGCATCTGGGGCCGGCTGATCGCCGAGATGGTCGGCGAGGACCTGCCGGTCATGCCGATCGACCATCCGCTGACCTTCTTCGGCCCGTATACCGAGTTCGCCGGCACCGGCAAGGAGATCGGTTGGCCTCTGCTGCGCGACCAGGGCAACTCGGCCTATATGCGCGACACCGGCGACCCCAAGACCGCCGAGGGCGGGCAGATCGAATGGGGTTACTACGAAGAGACCAATCCGCGCCTCTGCCATCCGCGCGACCTGCTGGAGAAGGACCAGGCACGGCTGTCGCCGTCGCAGCGCGATCTCGACATGGAGCAGATCCTGGCGCCGCTCGAACGCGCCATGGAACTGACGCCGATCCTGGGCGAACTCGGCTATAACGAAAGCCATTCCTTCAACGGCCTGCTGCAGGTGACGGCGGATGGCGGCCCTTCCATGGGCGAGAGCCAGAAGGTGAGAGGCCTGTGGTACGCCGTCGCCATCTGGGTCAAGGACGGCCCCGGCATGGGCAAGCTGATCGCCGACTGGATGACGGATGGCCGCACCGCGATCGACCACCACGCCATCGACTATGCGCGCTTCTATCCGCACCAGACCAAGGAACAATTCATCTGGGATCGCTGCACCGAGACGGCGATGAAGGTCTACAATCCGGCGGTGCATCCGCGCGAACCTTTCTCCAAGGCCCGCAACATCAGGCGCTCGCCGTTCTGGGAGCGTGAAAAGGAACTCGGCGGTTATTTCATGGAGCTGGGCGGCTGGGAGCGTGCGCACGGCTATGCCGCCAACGAGCATCTGCTTGAGAAGTATGGAAACCGCGTGCCGGTGCGCGAGAACGAATGGGACAACCGCCATTTCTGGCGCGTCTCCAACGCCGAGCATCTGGCGATGAGCGAGGATTGCGGCATCGTCAACCTCTCGCATTTCTCGATGTATGACATCGAAGGACCCGACCATGTCGCGCTGCTGGAATGGCTGTGCGCGGCCAAGATCGGCGGCGACAACAACATCGGCAAGGGCATCTACACCCACTTCCTCGATGAGCAAGGCATGGTGCGCGCCGACTTCACGGTGATCCGCATGGCCGACCGCTGTCGGCTGATCGACGGCGCCGACGCCGGGCCGCGCGACTACCAGTACATGCGCCGCACGGCCCAGGACAAAGGGTTCGACGTCACCATCACCGACGTGACCGAGAAGTACGTCACCATCGGCATCTGGGGGCCGAATGCCCGCACGACGTTGCAAAAGGTGGTCGAGAACCCGGATGGGCTTTCGCCGGAGAATTTTCCGTTCGCGGCGATCAAGCCGGTCCGGATCGGCGGCAAGGACGTTACGGCGTTCCGTATTTCCTATGTCGGCGAGCAGGGCTGGGAACTGCATATGCGCTACGAGGATGGTCTCGCCGTCTGGGACGCGCTGCGCTCGACCGGTGTCATGCCATTCGGCGTCGAGACCTACGCCAATACGCGCCGCATGGAGAAGAGCCTGCGGCTGCAGAACGCCGACCTCTTGACCGAGTATAATCTGCTGGAAGCCGATCTCGCCCGCCCGAAGGTCAAGGAGAACGATTTCTGCGGCAAGGCCAAGCACTTGGAGTATCGTGAGCGCGCGCACCAGCCGGCGATGCTATGCACGCTGGTGATGACCGAGAACAAGGATTCCAGGGGTGTCGCCCGCTATCCCGTCGGCATCATGCCGGTGATGGACCCCGAGAGCGGGGAAACACTGGTCGACGAACTCGGCCGCCGCTCCTTCACGACATCGGTCGCCTATGGCCCGACGATCGGCAAGAACATCGCGCTCGCCTATCTGCCCTGGGCCTATGCCCAGGAAGGCCGCAAGCTCAAGGTCGAGTATTTCGGCGAGACCTATCCGGTCGAGGTCGCCAGCGTCGGCTACAAGCCGCTTTACGACCCGGAGAATCTCAAGCCGCGGAGCTGAGCCTTCGCCAAGAATTTCGCGCGTGTTCGGATGAGCCCGGCCCAGGTCGGGCTTTTCTCTTTTTCAGCTGTCGATTCTGGCTTACCCTCGCGGCATGTCTGGTTTTGGCACTGCAAGACATCTGCTTTCGAGCGTCGTCGCGCTGGCGCTGACGCTCTGGCCGACGACAATGTCTCGCGCAGACGAGCCGGTCGATGTCGAACTGGTGCTGGCGGTGGACGTGTCGCTGTCGATGTCGGCCGACGAGCTCGAGATCCAGCGTCATGGCTACGCGGCGGCGCTGACGCACGACAATGTGCTGCAGGCGATTACCGATGGCGCCTATGGCAAGATCGCCGTCACCTACGTCGAATGGGCCGGCACCAACTGGCAAAGCGTCATCGTGCCGTGGACAGCGATCGCGACCCGGGCCGATGCGGAGCGGGTGGTGGCGCAATTGTCGGCTCAGCCGCCCAACAGCGCGCGGCGCACCTCGATCTCCGGCGCGCTGGAGTTCGGCAGCGACCTTTTCGCCGAAAGCGGCTACCAGGGAACCAAGCGCGTCATCGACATTTCGGGCGACGGGCCAAACAACCAGGGCGCGCCGGTCAATCTCGCCCGCGACGGGGTGGTCAGGCAAGGCATAGTCATCAACGGCCTGCCGCTGATGACCCGAGGCGGCTTTTCCGGCGTCTATGACGTCAACGATCTCGATCGCTACTACAGCGACTGCGTCATCGGCGGTCCCGGCGCCTTCATGATTCCGGTTAACGACTGGACGCAATTTCCCGAAGCCATCCGCCGCAAGCTGGTGCTGGAGCTTGCCGGCCCGGCGTCACTGCAATGGGCGGCGGAGGAGGCGGATCACCCGCCAGTGGTGCTGGCGCAGGACAAGCCCATCGCCGACTGCCAGGTCGGCGAGAAAATGTGGCGCAACCGCAACTGGATGCCCGACGCCAGATAGCGCAATTCCAAAACCGGATTGCCGGCTGCTTTGCGCGCAAACACGGTCCTGTTGATTGACAAGCCCATCGGCCTCTGTGAACAATTTCCCGCAGAAAAACAAAAGGGGAACCGATATGAACAGAATAACCGTCCTTGCCGCGACATTGACACTTGCCACAGGCTTGTCCGCGCCGGCGATGGCCGCCACATCGCTCACCATCGGCATCAGCGGATGGACCGGATTCGCGCCGCTGACACTCGCCAAGCAGGCAGGGCTGTTCGAGAAGCATGGGCTCGATGTGACCTTGAAGAAGGTGCCGCAGGCCAGCCGTCCGCTCGCCATCGCCAGCGGCGACCTGCAATGCGCCGCCACCACGGTCGAGACGTGGCTGGTCTGGAACGCCAGCGGGGTGACCACCAAGCAGATTTTCCAGCTCGACAAATCCTATGGCGCCGACGGCATTGTGGTGCGCAACGACATCAAGACAGTCGCCGATCTCAAGGGCAAGACCGTCGCTTCCTCGGCGCCTGGAACGTCGCCCTACTTCCTGCTGGCTTGGGTGCTGAACAAGAACGGCATGTCGACCAAGGATGTCACGGTCGTCAATCTCGAACCCGACGCGGCGGCGCAAGCCTTCCTCGCCGGCCAGAACGATGCGGCCGTCACCTACGAGCCCTTCATCTCGGCCGTGCGCGACAAGGCCGACCAGGGGCATATCCTGGCGACCACGCTCGACTACCCGATGGTTCTCGACACGGTCGGCTGCACGCCCGAATTCCTCAAGGCCAATCCCGACGCCGCCAAGGCGCTTGCCGACAGCTATTTCGACGCCCTCGACATGATCAAGAAGGAGCCGCAGAAATCCTACGAGATCATGGGCGCCGACGTGAAACAGTCGGCCAAGGAATTCGAGGATTCGGCAAAGTACCTGAAATGGGCCGACAAGGCCGAGAACAAGCAGTTCTTCACCAAGGAATTCCAGGACTTTTCCAAGACCGCCGGCGATCTGCTGCTGCAAATGGGGCTGATCAAGGAGGCACCCGACGTCGCCACTCTGGCCGACACCAGCGCCGTGGCGAATTGACGGTTCAACCCTTGGGCACCGTGCGGTGGCGCAGAGCGCCGCCGCCTTGCCGCTGACAAAGGACGAAGATGCGCCCCTTGCATCCTGTCTCTCCGAGCCTGCGAACAGTGCTCGGTATCTCCTTCTTCGTGCTGTTCGTGGCCTTCTGGGCCTGGATCACGCTTGGCGGCCACGTCAACCGCATCTTCCTCGCCGATCCGCTGTCGATGCTGCGGGATGGCTGGCGGCTGCTGGTCGAGGATCGTTTCTGGCTCGACATACTGATCACCATCTGGCGGGTCTTCGGCGGCTTTGTACTGGCCTCGGTCGTCGCGGTGCCGCTCGGCATCGCCATGGGCGCCTGGAAGCCGGTGGAAGCGTTTCTGGAGCCCTTCGTCTCCTTCGCCCGCTATCTGCCGGCGTCGGCCTTCATTCCGCTGCTCATCCTTTGGGCCGGCATTGGCGAGCTGGAAAAACTGCTCGTCATCTTCGTCGGCTCGGTGTTCCAGATCATCCTGATCATTGCCGTCAAGGTTGGGGCCACGCGGCGCGACCTGGTCGAGGCCGCTTATACGCTGGGCTCGACCAACAATGGCATCGTCAGGCGGGTCATCATGCCGGCCAATGCGCCCGAGATCGCCGAGACGCTACGGCTGGTGCTCGGCTGGGCATGGACCTATGTCATCGTGGCCGAATTGATCGGCTCATCGTCGGGCATCGGTTACATGATCATCAACAGCCAGTCGCGGCTGGCGACCGGGCAGATCATCTTCGGCATCATCGTCATCGGCCTGATCGGGCTGTTGTCCGATTTTGCGTTCAAGGCGTTCAACCGCTGGCTCTTTCCATGGAGCCTGGCGTGAGCAAGCTTCTTATCGAGGGTGTCTCGCGAACCTTTGCCGGCGTGCGGGGTGGAGAACCCGTCAAGGCGCTGATGCCAATCGACCTGGCGGTGGCGGCCAACGACTTCATCACCGTTTTGGGACCGTCAGGTTGCGGAAAGTCGACACTGTTGAGGATCGTCGCCGGCTTGGAGGCGCCAAGCGAAGGCCGAGTTCTGCTAGACGGCAAGACGGTGACGCGGCCCGGGCCGGACCGCGGTATGGTCTTCCAGTCCTACACGCTGTTTCCATGGCTGACGGTCGCCGAAAACATCGGCTTCGGCCTGCGCGAACGGGGGATGGCCGAAAAGGAGCGGGACGACATTGTCGCTTCCTATGTCGATCTCGTCGGGCTGAAGGGGTTCGAGAAGCATTGGCCGAAACAGCTTTCAGGGGGCATGCAGCAGCGCACGGCGATTGCCCGGGCGCTAGCCAACGATCCCGAAATCCTGTTGCTGGACGAGCCGTTCGGGGCGCTGGACAACCAGACACGCGGGCTGATGCAGGAATTGCTGCTCGGCATATGGGAACGGCGCAAGAAAACGGTGCTGTTCGTCACCCACGACATTGAGGAGGCGATCTTCATGGCCTCGCGCGTGATCGTGATGACGGCGCGGCCCGGCCGCATCAAGTCGGATGTCTCCATCGACCTGCCGCATCCCAGGCACTACACGCTGAAGACCAGTCCCGAATTCTCGGCGTTGAAGGCGCGGCTGACCGAGGACATCCGCGTCGAGGCGATGCGGACGGCGCAAGTGCGGTCGGCCGAGACCTGATCGGGATCAGGCTGCCAGCAATTGCTTGCGGTCGACGCGTTCCTGCTGCGGCGAGCGGGCGTAGAGCTCGCGGTAACATTTCGAGAAATGCGAGGCCGAGACGAAGCCGCAGGCGACCGCCACCTCGACCACCGGCAGCGACGATTGGATTAAGAGATGCCGGGCGCGGTCGAGGCGGATTTCGAGGTAGTAACGGGCAGGCGACCGTCCCATCTCGGTGCGGAACAGGCGCTCGATCTGGCGGCGCGACAGGTCGACATGGTCGGCGATCTCGATCAGCGACAGCGGCTCGGACAGATTGGCCTCCATCAGCTCGATGATGGTCAGCACTTTCGAGTTCTGCACGCCGAGGCGGGCGCGCAGCGGCAGGCGCTGGCGGTCGGTCGGACTGCGCACACGATCGGTCAGCACCTGCTCGCACACGCGGTTGACGAGGTTCTCGTCGAAATCGTCGCCGATCAGCTTCAGCATCATGTCAAGCGCGGCGGTGCCGCCGGCGCAGGTGTAGATGTTCTGGTCGATCTCGAACAGGTCGGCAAAGACATTGGCCTTCGGGAACGCTTCGGAAAAACCGGGCAGGTTTTCCCAATGGATGGCACAGCGCTTGTTGGACAGGAGCCCGGCGGCGGCGAGGATATGTGCACCGGTGCACAGGCCGCCGACGGCGACGCCGCGATTGTATTCCTCGCGCAGCCAGGCAAATGCGGACTTGTTCTGGTAGCGCTCGACATTGGTGCCGCTGCAGACGATGGCCATATTCGGGCGATCCGGCCCCGCCATCTTCTTGCGTTCCTCCTCCAGCGAGGTGTTGACCGCACACTCGACGCCGTTCGAGGCGCGCACCGGCTTGCCGTCGATGCTGGCGAGGCGCCAGCGATAGGCCTCGTAGCCGAGCATCCGATTGGCCGAGCGCAGCGGGTCGAGCGCTGTCGCAAAAGCGATCATGGTGAAATCGGGGATAAGGAAGAACACAAACGATCGCTTGATCGGATGCTTGACGGCGTTCACGGGGAACCTCATCTGGCCATGACGCGAACAGGATGTCGCGAATAGCATAGCGTCATCAGGAAAAACCATTCCTGTCAATCGTCTAGACGGCTTTGGGAAGATTAAATTTGCGACATGGGTCGCAAATGGGCAATCGCCGCGCGGTGCTGCTCGAACCAGGCCACCGTCAGGTTGTGAAAGGCGATGGAAGCGCAACAAAATAAACGCCGCCTCGGCGGACCGAGGCGGCGGCAGTCAACCCTGAAGCCGCGGCAGGGGCGCGGCTCTGGAGGTGTCTTGTATTTTCGATTTCTACGCAGTTCCGGCCGGGAAAATACGGTTTTCCTGGAACCGCGCTCGTTCAGGCGACGAAGCCGAGACGTGCCGCGGCCATGGCGCCGGTCTGGCCGGGCATGGTGTTGGCAAGACGCTGACGCTCGAGAGCGGTGGTCAGGTTCATTTCGCGGCGGGCGAAGAGGCGGGCAAAAAGCTTCATGATCATCTCCAATCGGTTGCTCGCGCATTGGCCCGAAAAATCGAGTTGATTTTCGGAAAGCACGATGCGCAGACTCAAAGTGTTAGAGCGTACTTTGTGCGTCCAATAGGACGCACGTCGCTCTAAACGGGTCGCCTTCGCTTGATGGAGTGGGGCAGCTCGTTTGCTGACGGTGATATAGGCTTGTGTGAGCAGGAACTAAATCGCAAAAGCGAAGCGCTTGATATGAAAAGCGACACCGGATGCGACATATTTTGGCAAGCTACGAGCAATATGCCTAGGATTTATGAATATTTACAAAGAGTTAATCAAAAATCGAGCTGCTATGCGGCTTGCTCATATGCGCCATGCAGCGGCGGCATGGCTCATGAATTCGTTTGAATACAAATAAAATAGAGAAGGCCTGCCGGGCGGGCTGCGCGGCAGGCCTTCAGCACGGGGTACACACGATTTACTTTGCTCCAGCCCAGGATCCGACGCCGCTGCGAATGCCGGTCTTGGCGTCGGAAGCTTCCGGCCAGCCGATATCCTTCTGCAGCTCGATCGGCAGTGAACGGATGGCGCGTTCGGTCTGGTAGCGGGTGCGGGCCGCGTTGAATTCGGTCGCGATGCGGCCGAGGGACGATAGGATAGACATTTCGATCTCCTTTGCTACGGCACGGCAAGCGCCGGCAATGCGTTACGTCAGGTCTGTTTCAGCTTCATTTCACGTCGATGCAGGTCTGCGCCGTGGTCGTTTCGTGGCCGCTTTTGGCAGCATGCTGCTTCGATGGAGTTGACTATGCTCCCGGTCTGATGTTCAATCAAACGAAATGGAATGATGTTTTGTATCAGAAAAATTGAAGGTCGATCGTCATGAACGCCCCACTCAATCACCCGCTGCCGCTGCTCGACCTCGACGTTTTGCGCACCTTCGTGGCGATTGCCGAGACCGGCAGCTTCACCACCGCGGCCAATGCGGTGTTCCGGACGCCGTCAGCCGTCTCCATGCAGATCAAGAAGCTGGAGGATATTCTCGGCCGCTCGGTGTTCGCGCGCGACGCGCGTTCGGTGACGCTGACCACGGACGGCGAAATGCTGCTCGGCTATGCCCGGCGGCTTTTGTCGATCAACCGCGAGGTGGTGTCGAAGTTCATCATCCCCGATATTGTCGGGGTGGTGCGGCTCGGCTCACCTGACGACTATGGCGAGCGCGTGCTGCCGCATGTGTTGAAGCGTTTCGCGCAGTCGCATCCCTCGATCGCCGTCGACGTCACCATTGACCAGAGCAGCAATCTGCGCCGGCGCATGGATGACCGGGCGCTCGACATCACGCTGTTGACCAATTCGTACAAGACCAGCGCGCTCGGCGCCGAGGTGCTGTTGACCGAGCCGATCGTGTGGGCCGGCGCCAAGGGCGGCTGCGCGCATCTGCGCGAACCGCTGCCGGTTTCGCTTTGGGAAGAGGGCTGTGCCTGGCGGGCCGGCGCGCTCGAGGCATTGGGCCGCGAGGGCCGCAACTATCGCGTCGCTTATATGAGTGCCCATACCGCAGGCCAGCGCGCCGCGATCATGGCCGACCTCGCGGTCGCGCCGCTGCCGAGATCGTTCCTGGGTAACGACATGGTCGAACTCTGCCCTAAGGACGGAATGCCCGATATCGGCACTTACAATCTTGCCATGGTGGTGGCGCCGGACGCCAGCGCGCCGGTCAAGGCCGTCGCCGACCACATCCGCGCGACCTTCGAAGTGTTCAGGGAAACCGGCAAGTTCTGATCGATGTCGTGGGGCCGAGTTTCAATGCTCGGCGATCTCGTCACGTTCGCCGAGCCGATTGATCGTCTGGCCGAAATGGTTGGTGTGCTGGGATGAAGCTTTGGTCGACGACTTGACCGTTTCCCTTTCAGCCCGAGTGTAGGCGTCGTCCGTGAGAAACGCGACGATGTGCTGACGCGCGCGCCGCGCTTCCGGCATGTCAATCAGCGGCCAGACGTGGAACATGCCTTCCTCGTAGATCAGCTCCACCTCGACACCGGCGGCGCTGGCTTTTTGTGCAAAGATGAGATTGTCGGGCGTGAGAAGATCGCGGGAGCCCGTCAGGAGCAGTGTCTTCGGCAATACCGACAGATCGCCATAGACCGGGCTGATACGCCAGTCTGTCGGATCCAATCCGGCACTATAGAGCCGGATTGCCTCACGCCCGCCGGCGATGCCCAACCATGGATCATTCCGCTCCGCCTCAAACACTTCGGGGTTCGCGAGCGAGACGTCGAGGCCGGGTGAAATCAGCACATGGCGCGACGGCACCGGCAAACCCTCGTCCGCCGCCATCATGGTCAGCACCACGGCCATGTTGCCGCCGGCGGAATCGCCCATGAAGACGATATCTTCCGCCTCTGTCTCATCGAGCATCTGGCGGTAGACAGCGCCGACCATGCCGAACATGGCGTGGAAATCGTGTTCCGGGGCGATGGGGTAGATCGGCACGGTGATGCCGTAGCCCAGCCGGTCGGCCATGTCGGCGATCAGATACCAGTGATAGGGCGTGATCTCAAAGACATAAGCGCCGCCATGCAGGTAGAGTATCCGCTTGTGCTCTCCGGCCTTGGGGGCGATTTCGTAGACCGGAAAACCGTCCACGCTGCGCGTCTGGATTTCGAAACGCTGATGCAGCGCGGCCGGCGGATGGTGATCCTCCGTCTTGCGCGCGGCGACGATCCAGCGCTGCAGGTTTTCCGGGCTGGAAAAGGCTTGCTTGCGGCTGTGCCTGAGCACGAAGGACACAACGTGGCTTTTCAAACTTGGCATGCGAATACACGAACTTCGGCTGCAGCCGACTAAGAGAACTCCCCCTTGTAACGAAGATCGTGCCTTGGCCGAGAATGTCAAGATTTACGGCGTGCCCACACGCTGGTGTGATCCGCGCGTCGTCGGCGCCGCGGCAAAAGTGCCGTGCGCAATCGGTTGCTGGTGGCCATCGGGGATGTGTGGGATCCCCGGTGGACGCCGAGCAATTTGCATTTGTCGGCGAACGTCGTCACCGCGTGGAGCCTAGCAGCAGCGAGGCGAGTGTGGCCTGCGGATCGTTCGGCGGCGATGCCGGCCAGCCGATGTCCTTCTGGACATGCGCCGGCAAGCTGTTCAGCGCGCGGATCGATTTGTTCCTGGCGTGGGCTTGCCTGATGGCCACACCCAAGCGGCCGAAATTTTCGAACATCGACATTTTCATCTCCCCTGAAGAACGGCGATGGCCAAGGACTGTCCTCAGCCGCCGTTCGATGTGCGGGTAAATGCGCTGTGCATGTATCTGCTGGATTTCGCGAAAACAGCGTTTCGGTTTCCGGATCTGACGATCCGGAAACATTTGCATACAAATAAATCGAGGGAGTGGCCGGCGCGTCTATTCGCGGCTGCGCCGAGCAGCATGACCTTCGCGGGAGCGTCGGCGCGGTGCTGCATCTCCGGCGATGCCATCCTCGCTCACCGTCTTGCGCGGCGGCAGCTTCACCGCCGCCGCCAGTTTCGGGAACGGGTCGACCTTGTTGGGCAGCGCCATGGCGTAGACGAAGTGCTCCTGGAATTTCGGCTCGAGCGCCGTCTCGATCTTTTCGATCTGGCTCACCGTCTCCTCGATCTCGCGGCGATAGCCGCGATTGAGCAGCGCCATGCGAGCACCCGCGCCGGCGGCGTTGCCCACGGCCGAGACCTTGTCGAGGTCGCAATCGGGGATGAGACCTAGCACCATGGCGTATTTCGGATCGATGAAGGAGCCGAAGGCACCGGCGAAGTGGATGCGGTCGACATGCTCGGTGTTCTGTTTTTCCATCAACAGCTTGGTGCCGGCATAGAGCGCCGCCTTGGCCAACTGAATGGCACGCACGTCTGTCTGGGTGATGGTGATCTTGGGTTCGCCTTCCTTCAGCACGTAGGAGAAGGTGCGGCCGTTGGCAACGACGCGCGGCGAGCGCGCGGCAAGCGATCCGTCGACGACGCCATCCTCGGAGATGACGCCGGCGAGATACATTTCGGCGACGATCTCGATGATGCCGGAGCCGCAGATGCCGGTGACGCCGGTCGCCTGCACGCTGTCGAGGAAGCCGGGCTCGTCGGACCACAGTTCCGAGCCGATGACGCGGTATTTCGGCTCCAGCGTGTCTGGATCGATGCGCACGCGCTCGATGGCGCCGGGCGCGGCCCGCTGGCCACCGGAGATTTCGGCGCCTTCGAAAGCCGGACCGGTAGGCGAGGAAGCAGCGACGACCCGTGTACGGTTTCCGAGTACGATCTCGGCATTGGTGCCGACGTCCACGATCAGCATCATCTCGTCCTGGCGGTGCGGGCCTTCGGACAGGGTCACGGCCGCCGCGTCGGCGCCGACATGACCGGCGATGCAAGGCAACATGTAGAGCCGTGCGCCCTGGTTGAGCTTCAGCCCGATGTCGGAGGCCTTGATGCGAACGGCGCCCGACACGGCAAGCGCGAAGGGCGCGCCACCGAGTTCGGTCGGATCGATGCCGAGGAACAGGTGATGCATGATCGGATTGCCGACGAAGACGGAATCCAGGATGTCGTTGCGCTGGACATTGCCTTCCGCGCAAACCTTGTCGACGAGGCCGGAGATTGCCTCGCGGACAGCAACCGTCATGCCTTCGCGGCCATCCGGGTTCATCATCACATAGGAGACGCGGCTCATCAGATCCTCGCCGAAGCGGATCTGCGGGTTCGACGTTCCGGACGAGGCGGCGACGCGGCCCGACAGCAGCGACACCAGATGCATGGCGATGGTGGTCGAGCCGATGTCGCAGGCCAGGCCATAGGCCTCGTTCTTGAGGCCCGGCCACAGCGCGATGACGCGCGCTGTCTCGGTGTCCGTATCCTTGTAGATGGCGGCGGTCGCCGTCCAGTTGCCCTTGCGCAAAGTACCTTGCACCTGCGGCAGCAGATAAAAATCGAAGTCCAGGCTTTTGAGGTTCCAGTCCTTCATCAGGGCGATCTTCAGGCGGTCGAGATCGCCAAGCGGCTTGTGCATGTCTGGTTCTTCGATCTCGACGTAGCACATGCGGATCGCGGAATCGCGGGCGATGACCCTGGTGTCGGCATCCTTGCGGATGGTCTGGGCGTTGATGACCGTGTCCTGCGGCACGTCGATGACGAGATCGCCGAGAATCTGGGCGGAGCAGGAGAGGCGGCGCCGTTCGGGCAGGCCGCGCACACGTTCATAGCGCTCTTCCTTGGGGCCTTTGGGCGATATGTGGTCGTTTGAGGAGGTGATCTTGTGCTTGGCGAAATTGCCTTCCTGCACCTCGATCTGGCAGCGCCCGCAAGTGGCGCGTCCGCCGCACACGCTCTCGACATAGACGCCGAGCTGGCGCGCGGCGTCGAGCACGGGCGTGCCGACAGGGAACCGCCCGCGCTTGCCTGACGGCATGAACAGCACGAGCGGATCGGTTATGTTTGCAGGCGAATTCACGATTGCGCGCTTATCCCCGGCCCATGCGGGCTTCACGGCCACCGCGTCGGCGGCCGCCATTGCCGCCGCCTTCGCCCGGCGCATTGACCGCTGTCGGCGCCGCCACCGCGTGGCCGCCTTCGGCCGGCTTGTAATCCTTGTAGGTCTTGATCCATTTGGTGCAGTTCTCGTCGGTGCCGTTCAGCACGTTGGCGCCGCGCACCGCTTCCATTTCCTGCGGGCGCACCGGGTTCATGATCGCCGAGGTCATGCCGGCGCCGATCACCATCGGGAGGAAGGCGGCGTTGATGCCATGGCGGTGCGGCAGGCCGAAGGAGATGTTGGACAGGCCGCAGGTGGTGTTGACCTTGAGCTCTTCGCGGAGCCGACGCAGCAGGGCGAACACCTGGCGGCCGGCATCGCCCAGCGCGCCGATCGGCATCACCAGCGGATCGACGACGACGTCATGCGCCGGGATGCCGAAATCGGCGCAGCGCTGCACGATCTTCTTGGCGACGGCAAAGCGCACGTCCGGATCCATCGAAATGCCGGTCTCGTCGTTGGAGATGGCGACGACCGGCACATTGTATTTCTTGATCAGCGGCAGGATGGCCTCGAGCTTTTCCTCCTCGCCGGTGACGGAATTGACCAACGGGCGGCCCTTGGCGACTTTCAGCGCGGCTTCGATCGCGGCGGTGACGGAACTGTCGATCGACAGCGGCAGATCGACCAGGCTCTGGACGATCTCCAGCGTCTGCACCAGAAGGCCAGGTTCGGTTTCGTTCGGGTTGACCGAGGTGACGCCGGCATTGACGTCGAGCATGGTGGCGCCGCAGGCGGCCTGCTCCAGCGCGTCCTTGATGACGGTCTCGAAATTGCCAACCACCATTTCGGCGGCGAGCTTCTTGCGGCCGGTCGGGTTGATGCGTTCGCCAATCACGCAGAAAGGCTGGTCGAAGCCGATGATGATTTCTCGTGTCGCCGAGGCGACGATGGTCCGGGTCATGAAATCTCTCCGTCGTGATATAAAGAGTTCTTTATATCGTTATCTCTTGTCGATCAAGCGAATGGTCGCTCTCCGCGCAAGTCAATGCGCGGTCTTCACCATGTCCACCTGGGTTTCGGTAATGTCGTCGTGCAGGATGCGGTCCAGCCGGTCGGCGACCATCTGGTCGTCGCGGCGGATCTCGCGTTTCCACGGCTGGCGGCCCTTCAGCACGCCCGATTCATCGACGATCTCGGCGACATATTCCTCCTGGCGATAGGCCATCACATGGATGCCGGAGACACCCGGAATTTCCTTCACCTCGTTGATGATGTCGGTGCAGAGCTGCTTGCCTTCCTTCTTCTGGTCCTGGGCACCCTCCAGCCGCTTGATGATAGCGTCAGGGATATGAATGCCCGGCACGTTGGAGCGGATCCATTTTGCCGTCTTGGCGGAAGCGAGAGGGCCGACGCCACACAGGATGAACACTTTCTCGGTGTGGCCGAGATCACGTGCCTTCTGCATGAAGGTCTTGAACATCGGCACGTCGAAGCAATACTGCGTCTGCACGAACTGCGCGCCGGCGGCGATCTTCTTGCCGAGATGGATCGGGCGAAAGTCGAAAGGCGGCGCGAACGGATTGACGGCAGCGCCCAGGAACAGCTGCGGCGGCGTCGTCAGCTTGCGGCCGGACAGAAACTTGCCGTTGTCTCGCATGATGCGGCAGGTCTCCAACAGCGACATGGAATCGAGGTCGAACACCGGCTTGGCGCCCGGCTGGTCGCCGGCCTGCACGCCGTCGCCGGTCAGGCACAGCATGTTGGCGACGCCCATCGCGGCGCCGCCCAGCACGTCGCCCTGGATGGCGATGCGGTTCTTGTCGCGGCAGGCGATCTGCATGATCGGGGCGTAGCCCATGCGGGTCAGAAGCGCACAGATGCCGACCGACGACATATGGCAATTGGCGCCGGACGCATCGACGGCGTTGATGGCGTCGACCCAGCCGTCGAAGATCTTCGCACGGTTGTAGACATCCTCCGGATCGGCGCTGTCGGGCGGGTTCAGTTCGGTGGTCACCGCGAACTCGCCGCGCCTGAGCACGCGCTCCAGCCGGCCGCGCGAGGTGTGGCCGGGCAGGGGATCGAGCGGCAAATGGATGCCGGCCGGATTTTCGTCGAGCTGGCGGCCGGTCACGCGGAGGCTCCGGTCTTCGCGGCAGCGGCGGCTTCACGGGCTGCCGCGGCCTGCGCGGTCACTCGCAGCCAGGCAGAGGTCTCGCGCAACGACTGATCGACCGGCTTCTGCACGGTGAGGATCCTGTCGGAGTTGACCATGTTCTGCGAACCTTCCCAGGCCTTGACCCAGACGCAGGGCATGTCGGGTTCGACCTCGCAATTGCCGTTGGCGCGCACCCCGCCGCAAGGGCCGTTGCGCAACTGCTTGGGGCAGTTCATCGGGCAAGACATGCCGGTCGAGGACAGGATGCACTGACCGCACATGCGGCAGTCGAACATGAAGCCTTTTACGCGCTTTTCGACGAACTTGATTGGAGCCTCGACACGGCCATAGCCGATACCCTTCCACAAGGGGTGCAGCAGCAAGAAGGTGTCGGCGAAGCGGGCGTAAAACCATTCGAGCAAGCGCGAATGCCTGATCGACCACAGCCGTATCGCGAAGGAGCGCTGTACGCGCCGCTGCGGCGAGACATCGGCCGGCTTGTAGTCGGACTTCGGCGCCGCCTTCTTGACCTGAGTGGCCTGCGTAATGGCCACGCCTTCCTTGCTGACGGGAGTGGTTTCAGACATTTTCTTTGCCGCCGGCCTTGACCAGAGCGACCAGCCGCTCGCGGTCATATTTCGCGTCGATCTCGTTGAAGGCCTTTTCGACCTCGGCTTCGAGATCGTCACCGACCGGAACTGGATCAGCCTTGCGCCATTCGGCTAGATAGTCGTCCGTGCCGCCGGCGCCGGTGCGCATGGCGCACATGTCGATCGCCTCGGTGAAGCGTAACGGCAGTTCGCGCTTGGCGTTCTGCCGGCCCTTCTTGACGATGACCTGGGCAGGAATGTCGCGCCAGTAGACGACGATAAGATCGGCCATGAATTCTCGCTCCTCGATCCCCGAGCATTGCCGCAAGCGCAGTTGGCCCGCTTGTTATGGGACGACGCGCGCGCATTCAAAAGCGACGCATTTGGATGTCGTAAAATGAAAGGTGCGTTTATTCGTTTGCGACCCATGCCGCGACGGGGTCACTGCAGCTGTAATGGCGGCGGAATTTACGCTGTTCCGAACACTGGATGCGTTACCAAATGCCGGTTCTCAGCCCTGTCCAGACGTAGAACCAGATCGTCGGGTGGTACCACAGCTTCGATGGCAGCCCTGGATCGAACGTTGCGAGTTTACCGGCCAGCGCGTCGCTGACCGCCTCGACGCAGATGTCGCGCGAAAACGCCGCCTGGCGCAGCGCATAGCTTGAGATGGTGTCACCTTGTTTCGGCTCGCCGCGCACCTGCTTCAGCACGCCACCAGTGTCGACGCCCGCATCGACCAGATGGACGGTGGTGCCGAAATTCTGCGGATCGCCTGAGGTCAACGCCCAATAGCCGCCATTCATGCCGCGATATTTCGGGGTGATGCCGGCATGATAGTTGAGCACCGGACACGGCATTTTGGCCAGCATCTCCCTGGAAATCAGCCGGCAGCCGTTCAGCAGCACGACGCCGGGCTTGATCGTCTCGATTGCCTGCAGACATTCCGGCCCGTTGGCGGATGCCACATGGATGATGACCTGGCCTTGCCGCGGTTCCGTTTCAAGCTTCTCCTCGGCAATCAACCGGGCGGCGTGTTTGACATTAAGCCGTTTGCCGAGCCTGCTCAGCACCATAGTGCCGAGCTGGCCGATGGCAGAGATCCAGCCCTGGCGTCGGGCGCGGCCGCGCAGCAATTGCTTTTTAGATTCAGGGATTTCGAGGACGACGCTGACAGGGCCGACGCGGTCGGCGAGGTCGTTGATCATGGCCCAGACGTGCGCGCCGCCACCGGTGACGACCACAATAGGTCGCGGATTTGGTTGCGACGCTGCCATTGATCTTTCCGTGCTCCAGGGACCGGCTGATGTGGCCGGACCTTAGGGCGGGCGGGTTAATCCTTGGTATGCCGGAAGCCTTACCAACCCATGAAGACCCCCGGTCAGCGCATGAAGACCCGGTCAGCGCTTGAACTCCATGATGTCGAGCTTCGATTCATAATAGGGCGCGGGGAACTCGATGCGCCATTCCTTGGCGCTGTTTCGGAAGGCGTAACCGACCTGGTCGGTTTGCGGGCCGCTGCCATAGGGCTTTGCCCGATCGTCGTTGACGGAGCCGGAGCCAAGATAGATCGAGCGCTTGTCGCCGTCGTCGAAGAAGCGGCCCTGGGTGCGTTGAGAACCGCTGATCTTTTCTAGCCGCCAGCCGGAGCCATCATCGGTGACCCTGCATTTGAACCAGCCATAGACAACGAGCGGGCTCAGTCCGCCGACCTTGATCGTGCGGCACCGCCAGTTGCCGGTGAGATCCTTGTCGGAGAAGGCGACCAACGGCTTGGCCAACAGCGTGTCGAGCTGCTTGAGCTCGGCGGGGTTGGCCGCCTTTGCTTCGGCGAGCGCCGCCTTGCGGGTGTCGCCATATTTGTCGAGCCGCGCCTTATCGGCAGGCGTGATCAGTTTTTGCACTTGTCCGTCGGCAAGGGCGGGCAAAGTACAGCAGAGGAGACCAAGGGCGGCGATCAATGAGCGAAGGATCATCAAAGAATTCCCTGTTTTGTCTGGAACGGCGCTGCCGCCGCCTGGCGCATAACTTACCGGGTCGCTGGCGCCTGTCATCGTGCTTAACAGCGTCTCGGTCAAAACTCATGGTGTGACGCATGCGAATCTTGTTTACGGGATCGTCGGGTTGGCTGGGCAGCGCGCTGGCGCCGCTCCTGCGTGAGCTTGGACATGACGTGACCGGCCTCGACCCCATTCCATCGGCCGAAACGCGGATCGTCGGTTCGATTGCCGACCGTGACCTCGTCATGCGTGCCGTCGGAGAAAACCGGATAGAGGCCATTATTCACAGCGGCGCGCTGCACAAGCCCAACATAGACAGCCACGCCAACAGCGATTTCATCGCGGCCAACGTGCAAGGCACGCTAAACCTGCTCGACGCGGCGGTGGCGGCCAATGTGCAACGCTTCGTCTTCACGTCAACGACCTCGCTGATGATCTCGCAGGCGATACGCGACGGCTTCAAGGGCGGTGCGCGCAAGGCGGCGTGGCTGACGGAAGCGATGTCGCCCGAGCCGCGCAACATCTATGGCGTCACCAAGCTATCCGCCGAGCATCTCTGCCGTCTCTACCACCTCCAGCACGGGCTGCCGGTGGTGGTGCTGCGCACGGCACGTTTCTTCCCCGAGGCCGACGACATGGCGCCTGTCATCGAGCAGTCGGACGCCAACACCAAGGCGAACGAACTGCTGTTTCGGCGGCTGACGGTGGAGGACGCGGCGCAGGCGCATGTCGCGGCCTTGGAGAAGGCACCGGAGCTCGGCTTCGACATCTTCATCGTCTGCGCGCCGACGCCGTTCCAACCCGAAGATTGCGAGGCGTTGATCAAGGACGCACCGTCCGTGGTGGCGCGGTATTTTCCTGAATTTCCCGCTCTCTACGCGAGGAAGGGCTGGACGATGTTTTCCTCGATCGACCGGATCTATGACGCGTCGCGGGCGAGGGACAGGCTGGGTTTTGCTTGCAGGACGAGCTTTGCCGACGTGCTGGCGGCGCTGGCAGCCGAAGACCCGGCCTGAAGCCGTCAGGCGTTCGCGGCCGCCCGCTCCAGGCCTGGCGTCAGGTCGCCAAAACCGGTGGAGCGGCGCTCATAGGCGAGGCCGAGCAGGGCGGCGGCCTTTTCCGCGACCTTGTCGAGCTCCGGATCATCGGTCTGCGCCAGATAGATCAGCTTCTCGTAATTGCCGAAATAGTCGTTGATCAGCTCCGGGTGCTTGTCCAGCCCGAGCGGCTTCATGAAGAAGGCATCGAACTGGCGGCACAGGAAGTCCGTCATGTAGAAGGACATCATGTCGTCGTCGGCGACCTTCGCATAGGCTTCCATGCCTTGATAGAACGCGAAGCAATGCGGGCCGGCCATGCGTTCGACGCCATGCTTCTCCAACACGCGGTCAAGCAGGCCGCCAGTGCCGCAATCGGCATAGCCGACGAAGATGTGTTCATAGCCTTCCGCCCTGGCCTTTTCGATCGCCTTGTCCATGGCCGGCGCGATGCGGTCGGGATGGAAATGAAACTCCGCCGGCAAACACGTCAATTCGAGGTGATCCAGCCCGAGCTGTTCCTTGACGGCCAACACCTCGCGCGCAATCATCCCGCAGGCGATGACGAGCAGCCTGTCTGTCTGATTCGGTTTTGTTTTTTTCGTCTTGACCAAGTCGAGCCGGCTTTTCGCTGTGGGGCTAATTTATCTGTCGAGGGAGACACCGTCCATGAAACTGCTACGCATAGCGCCGATGGCTATCCTTGCCTGCGCTCTTGCACTTACGGCCTGCGCCAACACCGTTCGGGGTGTCGGCAAGGATGTCAAATCGACGGCGAGGGCGGTCAAGGACACCGTCGCCAATTGATCGGCGGCCGTCTCTCATCTGGGGACAAAAAAGCCGCGCTGCAAGGCGCGGCTTCTTTTCGTCGCCCTGATGCCTTGGATCAGGCCGAAGCACGCACGTTGTGCTTGCGCTTCATGAAATCCTTGGCGGTCTCGACCGCTACCGCCGCGTCGCGGCAATAAGCGTCGGCGCCGACGGCCTTGCCGAATTCCTCGTTGAGCGGCGCGCCGCCGACCAGCACGACGTAGTCGTCGCGAATGCCCTTTTCCTTCATCGTGTCGATGACGACCTTCATGTAGGGCATGGTGGTGGTGAGCAGTGCCGACATGCCGATGATGTCGGGCTGGTGCTTTTCAATCGCGTCGAGATACTTTTCGACCGCGTTGTTGATGCCGAGATCGATGACGTCGAAGCCAGCACCCTCCATCATCATGCCGACGAGGTTCTTGCCGATGTCGTGGATGTCGCCCTTGACGGTGCCGATCACCATCTTGCCCTGTTTCGGCGCGCCGGTGGCGGCGAGCAGCGGACGCAGGATGAACATGCCGGCCTTCATGGCGTTGGCGGACAAAAGCACTTCCGGCACGAACAGGATGCCGTCGCGAAAATCCTCGCCGACGATACGCATGCCTTCGACCAGCGCCTCAGTAAGCACCTTGTAGGGCGCCCAGCCGCGCTCAAGGAGGATGTTGGTGCCTTCCTCGATCTCTTCCTTCAGCCCGTCATAGAGATCGTCGTGCATCTGCTGCACCAGCTCGTCGTCGGAAAGCTCGGAAAGGATGATCTCGTCGTCGGACATTTTTATCCAGCTCCTCACGGCATCGCGACTGTGTCGCAAGGCACAAAATAATGGTGTTCATACCTAACCCGCAACGGGCGGGTATCCATAGCTGATTTGCGACTTCCCGCAAAAGGAAAGCGACTGGAAAATCTATCGGTTTTCTTGTCGATTTTGCGACAGGCGTTGGCGCGGACGGGCCGTTTCGAATAGGGTGCATGGCTACGATCCGGGCAAAGCCGCGTCATGCGGCCGCAACGGTTACGGACCAGCCATAGTCAGGCGGGCCATATTCAGGGAAGAGCGATCATGAGTGAACACGCGGCAGTCGACCAGGAAGCGTCAAACGCGCGGCGTGGGCGCGGCGCCGGCGGCGGAGCGGCGGCCAGGCGTGCGGCGCGCTCCGGCGGCGGCCCCGGCACCCAGCTCAGCTATATCAAGCGCAAGATCAACGTCTACGAGGTGCTGAACGAGGAAGGCCTGGCGCTGATCGAGAAGAACACCGACACGGTGCTGGAAGAGATCGGCATCATTTTTCGCGATGACGCCGAAGCACTGCAGCTCTGGAAAGAGGCCGGCGCCGACGTCAAGGGCGAGCGCGTGCATTTTCCCAAGGGGCTCTGCCGTTCGCTCTTGAAGACCGCGCCGCCCATCTACACCCAGCATGCCCGCAATTCGGAGCGCTCGGTGCAGATCGGTGGCAATGCGACCGTGTTCGCGCCGGTCTATGGTCCGCCCTTCGTGCGCGATCTCGACGGCGTCAGGCGCTACGCGACGATCGAGGATTTCCAGAATTTCGTGAAGCTCGCCTATATGGCGCCGTCGATCCACCATTCGGGCGGCACGGTGTGCGAGCCGGTCGACGTGCCGGTCAACAAGCGCCATCTCGACATGGTCTACGCGCACATCAAATATTCCGACAAGCCGTTCATGGGTTCGGTGACCGCGCCGGAGCGCGCCGAGGACACGGTGGCGATGGCCAAGCTCGTCTTCGGCGACGACTTCGTCGAGAACAACACGGTGCTGACCAGCCTGATCAACGCCAACTCGCCGATGGTGTTCGACGAGACCATGCTTGGCGCCCTGAAGGTCTATTCGCGTCATAACCAGGCCTGCATCGTCACGCCGTTCATCCTGGCCGGCGCGATGAGCCCGGTGACGGTCGCCGGCACGCTGACGCAGGTCCTGGCCGAAGTGCTGGCCGGCGCCTCGTTCACGCAGCTGATCCGTCCGGGCGCGCCGGTGCTGTTCGGCACCTTCGCCTCGTCGATCTCGATGCAGTCGGGCGCGCCGACCTTCGGCACGCCGGAGCCGTCGCTGGTCTCCTATGGCGCTGCACAACTGGCCCGCCGGCTCGGCCTGCCGTTCCGTACCGGCGGCTCGCTTTGCGCTTCGAAAGTTCCGGACGCACAGGCAGCCTATGAGAGCGCCAACACGCTGAACTCGACCATTCTCGCCGGCACCAATTTCGTCCTGCATTCGGCAGGCTGGCTCGAAGGCGGGCTGGCCTCCTGCTACGAAAAATTCATGATGGATATCGACCAGCTCGGCATGACCCAGAAATTCTCCGAGGGCGTCGACCTGTCGGAGAACGGCCAGGCGATGGACGCCATCCGCCAGGTCGGCCCAGGCAGCCACTATCTCGGCTGCGACCATACCCAGGCCAATTTCCAGACCGCCTTCTACCGCTCGTCGATCGCCGACAACAACTCCTACGAGCAGTGGCTGGCCGAGGGCCAGAAGACCGCACCGCAGCGCGCCAACGATCTGGCGCGGCGCTGGCTGGAGGCTTACGAAGCGCCGCACCTTGATGAAGGCATTGATGAAGCCCTGAAGGATTTCATCGCCAAGAAGAAGGGGTCGATGCCCGACGCCTTCACCTGAAAGGAGCCCGAGTCAGGCGGGGCTAAAGTCGCCAACATCATCCACAAGGAAGTCTGGCGGAGTGCCTTCTCCGATCCGGACAAGAAGGGATGATTGCGTGCGCGGCATGATCGACGAGATCACGGCCGCGCTTGGCGCCAACGGCCTCATCCTGCGTGGAGGTCTTCTTTTTCCCGATGACGAGGGTGCTCCTGATGGTGCCTCGGGCGCGCCGGCAAAGTCTGTCCTGCTGGTAGGGCAGGCGGGCGCTGCGCCTTGGCCGCATTTCCTGCGCTGGCGGGACCAGCAGCCACAGGCGATCGCCGATCCGCTCGACACCTGGTCGCGGGAGGTCATCGGCGAGGTGGCGCAAGAGTTTGGTGCCCGCGTCGTTTCGCCGTCGGACAAACCTTACCTGCCGTTTCAGCAATGGGCTGTTCGGGCGGAAGGGCTGAGGCCGTCGCCGCTCGGCATCCTCATGCATCCGCAATACGGGCTTTGGCATGCTTATCGCGGCGCGCTGCTGTTCGAGGACGAGATAACGCTTCCGGAATTTCGGGAGACGATCCATCTTTGCGACACCTGCGTCGACAAACCTTGTCTGAAATCCTGTCCGGTCGCCGCTTATTCGACGGATGGTTTCGCCTACCAGGCCTGCCTCGCGCATGTGCGGGGGGCGAATGGCGAGCCGTGCCGGGCCGGTGGTTGTCTTGACCGCAATGCCTGCCCCTATGGCGCGCAGTATCGCTATCCGCCGGAGGTCCAGGCCTTCCACATGGCTGCGTTCGCTGGTCCTTAGCGCATCACGCGATCCCGCACGAAATGTTGACCGCCGGGCTCAGGGAACGCCTTGCCGTGGCGGCTTGCGCGGATATGTATCGCGCATCTGGCAAACGGAGCACGCAATGATGAAGCAGGACCTTCACATCAAGACCCGTGACGGTGTGGCGAAGGCGGGCCTGTTCCGCTCGGCCAAGGTTTCTTCAGCCAAGGCTGGCGTCATTCTCTACCAGGACGCCTTCGGTCCGCGCCCGGCGCTTGACCTGATGGCGGAACGGCTGGCGGGCGAGGGCTATGCGGTGCTGGTGCCCGATCTCTTCTACCGCAATGCTCCTTATGGCCCGTTCGACGCCAAGACCGCTTTTGTCGAAGAAAGGACCAGGGCGCCGCTGATGGCGCTGGTCACCGGCACGACGCAGGAAATGACCCTAAGCGACAGCGCCGCCTTTGTCGACGCGCTCGCCGGCGAAGGCGTCACGGGACCGATCGGCACTGTCGGCTATTGCATGGGCGGGGCGCGGGCGCTCAACGCGGCCGCGACCTACCCCGACAGGATCAAGGCCGCGGCCAGTTTTCATGGCGGCAACCTCGCCAGCGATGCCGCCGACAGCCCGCACCGCAAGGCGGCCTCCATCAAGGCGCGTGTGTATGTCGGCATGGCGGGCGTCGACCGGAGTTTCCCACCGGAGCAGTCGACCAAGCTGGCCGAGGCGCTGAGGACGGCGGGAGTCGACCATCTGCTGGAGAATTATGTCGGCATGGCGCATGGCTGGTGCGTGCCCGACCACAGTGTCTACGACGAAGCTGGAGCCGAGCGTCACTGGAAACGGCTGACGGCGCTGTTTGCCGAGACAATGACCTGAGTCTAGCGGCTATTCTCGCCTGTTGGCTGCCCGATCCGTTCGCGGTATCAGGGCGTCTCGCTGAATGAGCGGGAGCCGCGCGGGAACGATCAACCTGATGCAATCCTATGATGTCGTGATCATCGGCGCCGGCGCCGCCGGAATGATGTGCGCCGTGGAAGCCGCCAAGCGCGGCCGTTCGGTGCTGATCCTCGATCACGCGGCGGCACCCGGCGAAAAGATCCGTATCTCCGGCGGTGGCCGGTGCAATTTCACCAACATCCATGCGAGCCCGAAGAATTTCATCTCGAGGAATCCGCATTTCTGCATCTCGGCGCTCAGCCGCTATACGCAGCGCGACTTCATTGCGCTGGTCGAACGCCACGGCATTGCCTATCACGAGAAGACATTGGGGCAGCTGTTCTGCGACGGCTCGGCGCGCCAGATCATCGATGTGCTGGTCTCGGAAATGCGGGGCAGGGGCGCCGAGCTGGTATTGTCGACCCGCGTCGAGGCTATCGGCAGAACCGAGGGAGGGTTTGAACTCGCCCTCTCCACGGGCTCGGTTTCCTGCCAGTCCCTGGTCGTGGCCTGTGGCGGCAAGTCGATCCCCAAGATGGGCGCGACGGGCTTCGGCTACGAGCTTGCGGAACGGTATGGCCTTGCCGTCGTCGAAACACGGCCTGCCCTGGTGCCGCTGACCTTCGACGCAAAAACGCTTGAGCGGCTTTCGCCCCTGGCCGGAAACGCGGTCGACGCCGAGATTGCCTGCGGCAAGACGCGGTTTTCCGAGGCGATGCTGTTCACGCATCGCGGCGTCAGCGGGCCATCCGTCCTGCAGATCTCCTCCTATTGGCGCGAGGGCGATGAGATCCGTATCGCCATGCTGCCGGGCATGGATGTGGCTGAACTCATCCGCGCTGCCAGGCGTGGCAATGGCCGGCAAGCGGCGCAGACCGTGCTGGCAAATCATTTGCCGAAACGGCTGGCACAGGCGATAGCCGAGCGAACCGGGCTGGACGGCAACCTCGCCGATCTTTCCGAGGCCCAGATCAAAACCGTCGAGGCCGCGGTCAACGACTGGCGCATCAAGCCAGCCGGTTCGGAGGGCTACCGGACGGCCGAAGTGACGCTCGGCGGGGTAGACACCAACGGCCTCGACCAGAAGACGATGCAGGCGAAGCTGGTGCCGGGCCTGTTCTTCATCGGCGAGGTCGTCGACGTCACCGGCTGGCTCGGCGGCTATAATTTCCAATGGGCGTGGTCGTCTGGCTGGGCTGCGGGCCAGGCGTGTTGACGTTCAGGTGAGACCGGCCTGACCTCACTCGCCACGCCCTACACGCGAACGTCCAAATTCGAGAAAAATCTTTCCATCACCCCAAGGATTAGCCATTAGCCTTCGTCCAACAGGCAAATGATGGCGATGATGCTGGATGAGAGCGAAGCCTCCGACGCCGAACTGATCGGGCGGGCGAAGGGCGGAGACAGGGGGGCCTTCGGCAAATTGCTGGAGCGTCACTACGACTTCGTCTATCGCGCCGCCTATCGCTGGTGCGGCAGGAAGGCCGATGCCGAAGACATCGCCCAGGAAGTCTGTGTCAGGCTGGGCAAGGCGATCCGGGATTATCGCGGCGGCGGCGCGTTCACGACATGGCTCTACACCATGACGATGAACGCCGCGCGCGACACGATGCGCAAGACCCAGCGCGAGACGGTCAAGACCGAGGCCTATGGCGTCCATGCGCTGATTTCGGGCGAAGGCCCGGCCGAGGGTGAAGACCCCACCGAGGCGTTGTGGGCGGCGGTGCGGCAATTGCCGGACAAGCAGCGCGATGCCGTGATGCTTGTCTATGGCGAAGGCTTGAGCCACGCGGCCGCCGCCGAGGCGATGGCGATCTCGGAGACGACGGTTTCCTGGCACATCCATGAAGCGAAGAAACGGCTGAAGACGTTGATGCGTTCAGCCGGGGAAGTGTGACCATGGTCGACGACAACGAACTCAGAAAGCTGCGCAATGCAGCGGTACCGGCGCCGGACGAGAGCGCGAAGGCACGCGCTTTCGAAGCTGCCCTGCGCGCCTATGATCAGGAAAATATTTCCGCCGTCACCCAAGGATCGGTTGGCGGCCTTCGTCTCACGGAGCGAGCACAAAAGCTCTGGAGCGAGATCATGCAAAAGAAACTCATTGCCACGCCGGCCCTTGCCGGGCTCGTCGCCCTGCCGATCGCTGGATACGCCACCTTCCATTTGCTGAGGGAACAACCGTCGCCGTTCGGCGGCGACGAGAAGATCACCGAGACGCTGGCCGACAAGCCGGCGACGCAGAAGCCAACCGTCGCCGAGCCGAAACAGGCTCCCACGGCGCTGGAGAAGGACAAGAAGGCAGACTTGGATGTGGAAAGCCGCGACGCCAGCGATGCACTTGCGCCGGCCGCACCGCCGAACTCCGAATCGGATGCCGCCGGTGGCGCAGCACAACCGGGCGCGCCGGTGAGCCCGACTGTATCGTCGAGGTTTGACCTAAAGACCTACAGCGGCAAGGAGGTGGAGTATGGGACTTTGCCAACCTCCAGGCCGGCCCCCGCACCCAGCGGCGAGGTTTCACGGGAGAGTGCCGGCCTCATGCCAAACGCGCCTAATGCCGCGCGGGCCAATCGCGTCCAGGGAGCCGAGCCCAAGCTTATGGCCCCGCAGCAGCCGGCGGCCATCCCGGCCGACCAGATCGCGCCGCAGGAGGAAAACCGCGATCGCGTCCAGGATTTCAAGACCAATCCCGTGCATGCGGCACTGCAAGACCCGGTCTCGACCTTCTCGATCGATGTCGACACCGCGTCCTATTCCTTCGTGCGCGGCTCGCTGAAGCAGGGCTACCTGCCGCAAGCCGACGCGGTCCGCGTCGAGGAGATGATCAATTACTTCCCTTATGACTGGAAGGGGCCGGAATCGGCCTCAACGCCGTTCAACTCGACCGTCAGCGTCATGCCGACGCCGTGGAACGCGCACACCAAGCTGATGCACGTCGCCATCAAGGGTTTCGACATCAAGCCGACCGAGCAGCCGAAGGCCAATCTGGTCTTCCTGATCGACGTGTCGGGCTCGATGGACGAACCGGACAAGCTGCCGCTGCTCAAGTCGGCGTTCCGGCTGCTGGTCAGCAAGCTGAAGGCCGACGACACCATCTCGATCGTCACCTATGCGGGCGATGCCGGCACCGTGCTGATGCCGACAAAGGTTGCCGAGAAGGACAAGATCCTCAATGCCGTCGACAATCTGCAGCCCGGTGGCTCGACGGCAGGCGAGGCCGGCATCAAGGAAGCCTACAAGCTTGCCCAGCAGTCCTTCATCAAGGATGGCGTCAACCGAGTGATGCTTGCCACTGACGGCGACTTCAATGTCGGCCAGACCGATGATGATGACCTGAAGCGGCTGATCGAGAGCGAACGCAAGACCGGCGTGTTTCTGTCGGTGTTCGGCTTCGGCCGCGGCAATCTGAACGATGAAATGATGCAGACCATTGCCCAGAACGGCAACGGCACCGCCGCCTATATCGACACGCTGGCCGAGGCCGAGAAGGTGCTGGTCGAAGATGCCTCCTCGACGCTGTTCACCATCGCCAAGGACGTCAAGATCCAGGTCGAGTTCAACCCGGACAAGGTGTCGGAATACCGGCTGATCGGCTACGAGACCCGGGCGCTCAACCGCGAGGATTTCAACAATGACCGCGTCGATGCCGGCGATATCGGCTCGGGCCATTCGGTCACCGCGATCTACGAGATCACGCCCAAAGGCGGTGGCGGCGAGCAGATCGATCCGCTGCGCTACGGCCAGGCGACGGTCAACAATGGCGGTGTCGTCAATGCGGACGAATATGCCTTCGTCAAGATCCGCTACAAGCTGCCCAACGAGGACGTCTCAAAGCTGATCACCACGCCGGTGACCTCGGCCAACGAGGTCGCGTCCTTCGATCAGGCCAGTACCGACCAGCGTTTCTCCGTAGCCGTCGCGGCCTTCGGCCAGAAGCTGCGCGACGAGGATGCGACCGCGAAGTTCGGCTACGACAAGATCATGGAGATTGCCACTGCCGCCCGAGGAGCCGACCCGTTTGGGTACAGGTCCGAGTTCCTTTCGCTTGTGCGCCTTGCCTCGGCGCTGGGCGGCAACCGGTAGTGGCGATGACGGCCGGTTTCTTTCAGATGATGGGATCGTTCTGATAACCGGCCCACGGGCGGTGAGGCAGGCCGGCGAGGGATCTTTGCCCTTGCCGGCCTTTTTTTCGTTGCGCCATGGTCGTCCACCACCCATTCTGGCGGGAGGAAGGCAGAGAGCAATGAAGAGACGTATTATCCTGGTGCGGCACGGCGACGAACCTGCCGACGACCGTGTGTTCGCCTACCTCCAGCAAAGCGGCTACCAGCCCGTCTTGCGTCGAGCCTATGCCGGAGAGGCGCTGGAGGCGGATGAGGATGTCGCGGGCGGCGTGGTCTACGGCGGAATGTACAATGTCTACGACACGTCACTGCATCCATTCTTGGTGAACGAGTACCGATTTATCGACTTCTGCATGAGTTCCGATATCCCCTTGCTCGGCATCTGCCAAGGCGCGCAGCAGATCGACTGGCATCGCGGTGCTCATGTCGGTCCGCCGGTGAGCGGCGTGCATGAATTTGGCTGCTATCCACTCTACCCGACAGCGGGAGCGGAGGATTTTCTGTCCGAGCCGATCCATGTCACGCAATCACACTGGCACGGCTTTGATTTGCCTGAAGGCGCCCAGCACCTTGCTTCGAGCGCCTCGTTTCCCAACCAGGCTTTTCGCATCGGTGATAAGATCTACGGATTGCAGTTCCACGCGGAAGTCACGCGTACAGGTTTTCGACGTGTACAGGACCGCCCGACCGCGAACTATGACAAGCCGGGCGCGCAGACGCGTGAAGAACAGGATCGTCTTATGAGCCTGCATGATGCAGCGCAGGCCGCCTGGTTCAACGGGTTCCTGCGTAAACTTTTTCCGCCTTTGATCTAGCTGGTCGACGACGATACTGCCGCAAGATTGGAGCGACCCGCACGGGATCGTTAAATTGCTCGGCATTTCCGGTACCGGATCGCAATTTCCTCTCGCTACACCGGTCATGTCTAAGGCTTGAGGGAGCCGGAATTGAAAATCACAACCATCGCCAACCCGACTCCGCCGGCACGGGACGCTTCGGCGAGTTTATCAGCCCCGTCAGCCGAATCCAGACGCATGAGCGACGATGTCGCGCAGGCGCGCCACACCGCCATGTCGGCGCTGACCAATGACCGCTTCCGCGTCATGCTGGAGCAGATTTCCGATCCGAGCGCATCCGGTGCGCTGGCAACAATGCGCGGCGACAACGTGGTCGATTTCCAGTCGGCGCAGTCAAGCTACGCCGACAACAGCGAATAACCGCAAAAAGAAATCGCCTCAGGCGCGGCTGCGCCGCCGCTCGCGGCGGGCTTCGCTGGTCTCGGCGGTGTTTGCCGTCGCCACCTTGTTGCGCATCGAGCCAATGCGCTCGACGATTTTTTCGACGGTCGGGCGATCCGCCCTGGTGTGGGCGTCGAGCGCCTTGCGCATCGCGGCCAGATGCTGGAACGAGGTGCCGCAGCAGCCACCGATGATCTTGGCTCCGCCATCCACGGCGAGCCGGACATAATCGGCCATCAGTTCCGGCGTACCGGAATAGTGGATCTCGGTGCCACGGAATTCGGGAATGCCGCAATTGCCCTTGACGATGACAGTCGCCTCCGGCTTGGCCTCGGTCATGTCGAGCAGCGAGGCCAGGATGTCGGAAGCGCCGACGCCGCAATTGGCGCCAACCCCGAGCGGCGCTTGCGACAGGCCGTCGGCGACGCCGTGGATGTCTTTCGGCAGCAGGCCCATCATGGTGCGGCCGGCGGTGTCGAACGAGCCGGTATAGGTGTAGGGCAGGCCGACGCGGATGGCGGCTTCGGCCGCCGCGCGGATCTCGTCGGGCGCCGACATCGTCTCGATCCAGGCGACTTCGGCGCCACCTTCCTTGAGACCTTCGATCTGCTCGGCAAAGGCGTCGACCGCTTCGTCATAGGTCATGGCACCAAGCGGCACCAGCAGTTCCCCTGTCGGACCGACCGAGCCGGCGACGATCACCTTGCGGCCGGCCTTGTCGGCGACAGCGCGGGCGATCTCGGCCGCGCGCTTGTTCAGCGCATGCACGCGGTCCTGCGCATGGTGCAGTTTCAGCCGGTGGCGGGTGCCGCCGAACGAGTTGGTCAGGATGATGTCGGCGCCGGCGTCGACGAAATTCTGGTGCAGGCTGGTGATGGTGTCGGGCGCGGTTTCGTTCAGCAGTTCCGGCGCCTCGCCGGCCTCCAGACCCATGGCGAACAAATTGGTGCCCGTGGCGCCATCGGCCAGCAGCACACCCTTTTCAGCCAGCAGCGCATCGATCGGATTGCTCGTCGTCATCGGATTGGCTTTCGTGTCCTGGAATTCGAACCGTGTCTTGGAATTCGAACATGTCTGGGAATTCGAATAAGGATATAAAGAAGTCTTTATGTCCAGTCAATGAAAATGCGGTGCTGAGCGCTCAGGCAGAGCCTGATGCGAACGACATGTCGGCCAGGTTGCGCGCGAAGGCGGCCGCTTCGTGCGGATTGATGTCGGCGGCGCGGATCAGATTGTCGAAATGTTGGGTCAGGGCCTGGACCGGCTGGGTGGCGTTCAGCACCACATACATGTCGCCGACATAGATCGCCGCGCGATAGGGGCCGAATATGGTCAGCGGGATCGAATAGCGCATGCGGCCATCATAAAGGAACAGGCGGAAGGTCGGGTAGAGGTCGTCGAGCAGCGTCGCCATATGGGCAAGCTGCTGCTGGCGGTCGGCCGCCGGGAAACGGTCCCACACACCGAGGCCGCGGGCGAAGATCTCCAACGTGTGGCGCGGCATGCAGACTTCCATGTCGGTTTCCGGCCGCCGGTTGTACTCGATGCGGTATTGCGTTTCGCTGGCCTGCGCCAGTCGGCTCCTGTTGGTGATGTTGGCTTCGTAGTCGACGAGCGCGTGGGTGCGCAGGAGATCGGGAATGCCAGCCGGCACATAGCGGATCTTGGTGCCCGCCGCTTCCGCGAACCATTTGGCGAGCAGCGTGCGGTCGAAACCGTCGGGCGCTTCCTCGATCTCCAGGCTCTCGCGGATTTCGCCGGTCACGCCCTCGTCCTGGCTAAGACCAAGCAGCCAGTCTAGCGACACTTTGAATTCGGCGGCGATGTTGAGCAAGGTTTCGGCGCGCGGCAGGCGGGTCGAGGCACCTGACATCAGTTGCGACAGCGCCGACCTGTCGATGCCGACTGCTGACGCGAAAGCCGACTGGTTGAGGTCGGAGCGTGTCAGGAGGAGCTTCAGACGCTCCCGGAAGATTGCCGACAGGTCGCGCTTGTCCATCATCTCACTCCTTGGATCGGGAGGAAAATTTTTCGCCGAAGCGGCCGAAGAAGCGCTTCAGGCGTAAACGAATCCCTAAGACTGTTTACAATGTATAACATATGCAGCCAAGAATGCGCAGACGCAACATTTTGTGCACTTTGTCGCGTTGAGTGGAATCATATCTCTTGACACAATGCTGTCAGGAACCGGTGGGGGTTCCGGCGACTGAGGACAGTGGTCGATAGCATGACTGGCAAGAGCATCCGTCGAAGCAGCAGATCGGCCATCGAATGGCCGACCGTGGTTCTCGCTTTCTTCTGCTACGGCACATGGTTGGCCGCCGGCTTCTTCCTCTGGCCGTCATATCCCATAGCTGCACTGATCGTCATGGCCGTCACGCTGGCATTGCAATCTTCTATCATGCACGAGGTGCTGCATGGTCACCCGACCCGCAACGGCCTCGTCAATGAAGCTTTCGTCTTCCTGCCGATCGGCCTTGCCTGGCCGTTCCGCCGTTTCAAGACCATTCACCTGCGCCACCACGCGGACGAGCGGCTGACCGATCCGCTCGACGATCCCGAGAGCTATTACCAGGCGCTCTGGATGCACGAAGAAATGCCGCCGCTGATGAAATTCGTGCTGAAGGTCAACAACACCATGGCCGGTCGCCTCGTCCTGGGGCCATGGCTGTCCTGCATCGGCTTCTTCATCGATGACGCCAAGCACGTGATTGCCGGAGACAAGGCGATCCGCAAGGCCTGGCTGCTGCATGCGATAGGCCTTGCCGTGGTGCTGCCGGTCGTGCAGTTCGGCTTCGGCATGCCGGTTTGGCTCTATGTGCTGGTGCCGGTCTGGCTCGGCCAGTCGCTGATCTCGATCCGCACCTATGCCGAGCACCAGTGGTCGGAGCATCCGGAAGGCCGCACGGTGATTGTCGAGCGCTCACCGCTGTCGTTCCTGTTCCTCAACAACAATCTGCACTTCGTCCATCACAAGAGCCCGACCATCGCCTGGTACCGGCTGCCGAAGCTGTTTCGTGACCGGCGTGAGGAATGGCTGCGGATGAACAATGGCTATGCCTATCCGAACTATTTCGCGCTGCTCAGATCCTATGCCTTCAAGGCCAAGGAGCCGATCGTGCATCCGGTTCTGCGGCGCGCGCCCGAGCCGGGCAGGGCGTTCAAGCCGCGCGTCAGGGCGCGCAGCATCAGTGGGCTTGGCAGCGCGCCGGTTCCCGCCGAACCGCCCAAGGAATAGTATCCGCGTGTAGAGTGGATAACGTGTCGGCCAATTCTGATTGGGCGCCGCGTTTTTGCGATCCTTTGTCCCGGCATGGTGGTTTGATATCGGCATGAGCGAATTGATTGCGGCGTTGCCGATGTATGACTGGCCGGAGGCGCGCGACGAGGTCGACGCCCAATGGGCGTGGTTGCGCGATTCATTCCGGCGAAGGGGTATCGATGCGCCGCAATCCATCGTGCGCCGCAATGGCGACCTGCCGCCGGTGCCGGGCGGCATTCGGGACGGTGAAGGTAAACTCGTCGCGCCCGATCCGGCGACGCTGCCGCCGGACGAACTCGATTTCCACAAGCTCTGGATGCATCCGGCGCTGCTGTTCGCGCAGACCTGCTGGGGGCCGATGGAACTCGGTCTGTCCCGGCATGTGCAGGTGGTCGGTCAGCCAAGCTATGAAGCCTATGAAGGCGGGCAGGGCGAACTTTATTCGAGCGCGCTGGTGATGCGTTCGGGCGAGGGGCCGGAGGTTCGGTCGCCCGCCGATGGCAGGGCCTTGCTGCCGCTCGATCTCATCCGGGGCAGGCGCTTCACCTTCAACAGCCTCGATTCCATGTCGGGCATCATCGCGCTGACGCGTGACCTGAAAGCGGCCGGCGAAAACCTGGACGTATTTTCATCGCGCAGCGAAAGCGGCGGCCATCGCGACTCGATCGTGGCGGTCGCGGAAGGCAAAGCGGATGTTGCCGCGATCGATTGCGAAAGCTGGGCGCTGGCACAGCGTTTCGAGCCGGCGGCGCGCAAGATCGTGATCGTCGGCTGGACGGGAAGGCGCAAAGGCTTGCCGTTCATCACCGCGATGACGACGCCGGAAAAGACCGTGCGGGCGATGCGTGAAGCCCTTGCCGGGCTAGCCGAGCAGCCTCGAATCCAACGGGTAGGTTGAAAGCTTTTCGTTGCCGGTGTCGGTGATCAGGATCTGTTCCTCGATCTTGACACCCTCGCGACCGCCAAGCCGGCCGATATAGCTCTCCACACACAGCACCATGCCCGGTTCCAGCACGCCGTCGGGTGTATCGGATGTCCAGTCGCTGGCATGCGGCAAGGTCGGATATTCGTCGGCCAGTCCGACGCCGTGGTAGAGCACGCCGTAGCGGGTTGGGAAGCAGTCTCCAGGCGGTACAGCCGAGCGTTCGACCAGTTCGCGAAACGAGACGCCGGGCTGCATCAAAGCGGTGTTGTACTCGATCTGGTCGGCGGCGATGCGGAACAGGTCGCGCTGTTCGTTGGTCGGCTTTGTATCGCCACAGAGCCAGGTGCGCGAGAGATCGGCGCAGAAGCCGTAGGGGCCGATCAAATCGGTATCGAAGGCGACGAGATCGCCGGCCTCTATGATCCGCGACGAGCATTCCTGGAACCACGGATTGGTGCGCGGCCCCGACGTCAGCAGCCGCGTCTCGATCCATTCGCCGCCGCGCGCGATGTTGCCGCGATGGAGTTGCGCCCACAATTCGTTTTCGGAGATACCAGGCTTGAGCGCCTGTTCCATCTCGCCCATCGCCGCCTCGCAAGCGATGATGGCGCGGCGCATGGCAAGGATTTCATCCGGCGACTTGATCAGCCGCGCGTTTTCCATCACCGCCTCGCCATTGCCGATGGAAATGCCGAGGCGGTGGAGTTCTTCAACGCCTTCCGGGTTGATGTGATCGACCGCGATGCGGTTGTTGCCGCCGCCATGCTCCCTGATCAAATCGGCGATACCGGCGGCCCAACGGCGGACTTTCTGCTCGGTCAGCTCGCCGCCATAAAGATACATCCACGACACGGCCGGCCGAACTTCGTCGACGATGCCGGAATGATCGGACAGGTGCTCGCAGGAAAAGTAGTCGAACAGCACCACCGGACCCTCGGTGGCGACGAAGCAATGCCGCGTCGGATTGTGCGCGACCCAGAGCTGCATGTTGGTCGAGTCGGTCGCATAGCGGATGTTGACGGGATCATAGAGCAAGGCGCCGGCGTAGCCGCGGCGCTTCAGCTCGGCGCGGATGCGCTCGAGCCGGTATTTTCGGATTGTCGGCAGGTCGGGCGCGCTAACACCCGCCGCCGCCCATTCCGCTTCGGCTTGCGCGCCATAGCCCAGCACATGCTGGTTGAGCGAAGCCGCCTTCTCGCGGGAGGCGTCGCGCAGCGCCTCGATCGAGCCTGATACAAACGGCATGATCTTGCGGTGTCGGCCGAAGCTTCCCTTTGGCGCCCCGCTGTCCATCCCGTCCTCAGGTCCGCATCTTCTCGCCGCTTGGGTCGAAGGGTGCCTCGACATTGATGCGGGCCGGACGCCGAGACCCAAGAATCTCGATCTCGAACAGCCCCGCGCTTTCATCCTCGGCAAGGGCGGCCGGCACATAGCCTTGCGCCATCGACTTTTGCACGTAGTGCGCATAGCCGCCCGATGTCACCCAGCCGACCACGCGCCAGTCGCCGTCGACGATGCCGCGCACGGCCGACGCGCCTTCGGCGGCCTTCGAGCCACGTATTTCCTTGCCCGACGTGTCGAAGCGCGGCGCGCCGTAGCCATGCGGCTTTTCAACCGTGCCGTAATCCTTGCCGACCTTGGCCCAGATCGGCTCGTCCCCCATCACGTCGGCATCGGCGGCATCGACGATGAAGGAGACGCGGCGCAGTTTCGGCCCTTGCGCCTGTTCCTTGGCGGCGGCTTCACGGCCGATGAAGTCGTTCTTCTCGAGCTTGATGAAGCGGTCCATGGAGCCTTCGAACGGCCCGTAGATCGGCCGCAACTCGCGGAACCAGGTCGGGAAATTCTTTTCCAGGCGCATCGACAGCAAGGCGCGCATGCCGAAATCGACGATCCCGAATTCCTCGCCAGCGTCCTTGATCGCCTTGTAGACAAGGCGCTCATAGGCTGGCGCCATCCAGATCTCGTAGCCGAGGTCACCGGTATAGGTAATGCGGTTGACCAGGCAGGGCGCGCCGCCGACCGCCATTTCGCGGAAATCCATGAAGCGGAACGCCTTGGTCGAGATGTCGACATCGACCAGCTTCTGCAGGAGGTCGCGCGATTTCGGGCCGGCGATCGACAGGCCGACCAGTGTCTGGTCGAAACGGTGGATGCGCACCGAACCATCCTTGGGCAGGTGCTTTTCGAACCAGCGCATGTGGTATTTCTGCGCTGCCGACGAGCCCCAGATCATGAAGCGGTCTTCACCGGCCTTGGCGATGGTAAAATCGCCGATCAGCTTGCCGAACTCGTTGATCATCGGTGTCAGCACGATGCGGCCGGTCTTCGGCATGCGGTTGGTCATCAGCCGGTTGAGGAACTCTTCCGCGCCCGGCCCCGACACTTCGTATTTGGCGAAGTTGGCGATCTCGGTGACGCCGACGCGCTCGCGCGTGGCGCGCACTTCCTCGCCGATCGGTTCAAAGTCGTTGGAGCGGTGGAAGGAGACGACGTCTTTCGGCTCGCTGCCCTTCGGCGCGAACCAGAGCGGGGTTTCGAGACCCCAGGAGTCGCCCATCACGGCATTGTTGGCGAGCATGGTGTCGTAGAGCGGCGTCGTCTGCGCCGGGCGGGCAGCCGGCAGTTCCTCGTTGGGGAAGCGGATCGAAAAGCGGCGCGAATAGTTTTCGCGCACCTTGGCATTGGTGTAGCGCAGCCCAGCCCATTCGCCGAAGCGGGCGACATCCATGCCCCAGACGTCGAATCCCGGATCGCCATGCACCATCCAGTTGGACAACGCCAGGCCGACGCCGCCGCCCTGGCTGAAGCCGGCCATGACGGCGCAGGCGCACCAGAAATTGGTCAGGCCCTGCACCGGGCCGACCAGCGGATTGCCGTCGAGCGCGAAGGTGAAGGGGCCGTTGATGATCTGCTTGATGCCGGCCTTTTCGATGCCGGGGAAATGCTTGAAGCCGATTTCCAGCGACGGCGCGATGCGGTCGAGATCGGGCGGCAGCAGTTCATGGCCGAAGTCCCATGGCGTGTTGACCGGCGACCACGGCTTGCAGGCCTTTTCATAGGTGCCGAGCAGGATGCCGTTGCGCTCCTGGCGGGTGTAGATCTCGCCCTTGAAGTCGAGCACACCGATCATTTCGCGGCCGGTCGACTTGTTGAACTCCTCGACCTCCGGCATCGGCTCGGTCAAGAGATACATGTGCTCCATGGCCAGCACCGGCAGCTCGATGCCGACCATGCGGCCGATCTCGCGCGCCCACAGGCCGCCGCAGTTGACGACATGTTCGGCGTGAACCGTGCCTTGTTCGGTGACGACGTTCCAGGTGCCGTCCGGCTGCTGTGTCAGGTCGACGACGCGGTTGCGCAGCACGATTTCGGCGCCGAGTTTTTTGGCCGCCTTGGAATAGGCAATGGTGGTCCCGGAGGGGTCGAGATGGCCTTCGACCGGATCCCACATGGCGCCGACGAAATTGGTCTCGTCCATCAGCGGGAACATCGCCTTGGCCTCGGACGGCGTGATCAGTTCGGTGTCCATGCCGAGATAGCGGCCCTTGGCGTGGGCAAGGCGCAGGAAGTCCATGCGCTCGGGCGTATCGGCCAACATCACGCCCCCGGTCAGGTGCAGCGAGCAGGACTGGCCCGAAATCTCCTCGATCTCTTTGTAAAGCTGGACCGTATAGGCCTGCAGCTTGGCGACGTTCGGATCGCCGTTCAGCGTATGGAAGCCGCCGGCCGCATGCCAGGACGAGCCGGAGGTGAGCTCCGAGCGCTCGATCAGCATGATGTCGGTCCAGCCGGTCTTGGCCAGGTGGTAGAGCACCGAGCAGCCGACGACACCGCCGCCAATGACAACCGCTTTTGCATGGGATTTCATGAGGATAGTTCCGTTTTTGAAGAGATTGAATCGGAGGAATGGGACACGAAGACAAAGCGGAGGTCGGATACAGCGATGTTTTCGATCAGCTTGCCGTCAAGCGCGGCAAGGATGGTTTCACAGACGGAAGTGCGATGTTTCACGACGTCATGGCTCCAAAGGCGCAGGATCGAATAGCCCTGAGCGCGCATGAAGTCGTCGCGGCGGCGGTCATAGGGACTGTCCGCATGCTGGTGTCCGTCGACTTCGACAACAAGCCATTTTTCGCGGCAGGCGAAGTCAGCGTAGTAGGGTTCGATAGAGAACTGTCGCGTGAACTTGTAGCCGCCAAGCTTGCGGGCTTTTAGTTCGAGCCAAAGCAGTGCTTCCGCTTGATTGTCGCCTTGCCTGAGTTTTCTGGCTCTCTGGGTTGTGCCTGTTTTTCGGCGACTGCGCGTTTGAGGAGCGCCTTCCCCCACTCCGTCGCTGCTTCGCAGCGCCACCTCTCCCCCCTCCGGAGGGAGAGGAAGGGAGCCAACTGGGCTAGGCTCGCGCTTTTCCTCTCCCCCGTCGATCGGGGGAGAGGTGTCGAGCGAAGCTCGACGGAGTGGGGGTCGACTATTCATCGAATCCATACGAATGATCGGCTCATCAAAATGAACACTGCCGCTCAAAAATCGGTCGGCGCGCCGCCTTCGGCTGTGCGCTTCGCAACAAAGGCGTTGAGCTCCTCGCGGATGGCGGGATCCATGTAGGGCTCGTCATAGGAGGCCAGCCGCTCCTTCCAAACCTTGTTGGCCTTTTCCATTGCCGTTGGCGAGCCGGCTTCCGCCCAGGTCTCGAAATTGCGCCAGTCCGAAAGGATGGGCGAATAAAACGCGGTCTTGTAGCGGTCCTGCGTGTGCTGGGTGCCGAAGAAGTGGCCGCCGGGGCCGACCGACTGGATGGCGTCGAAGCCGAGCGCTTCATCGGAAAGGTCAAGCGGGGTCAGGAATTCGGCCACCATCTGCAACAGGTCGATATCCAGAATGGTCTTCTCGTAGGAGCAGCGCAGGCCGCCTTCCAGCCAGCCGGCCGCATGCATCATCAGGTTGCCGCCGCCCTGCACCGCGCCCCACAGAGAGAACACGCTTTCATAGGCTGCCTGCGCATCGACGGTGTTGGCGGCGCAGGTGTTGGAGGTGCGGTAGGGGATGTTGTAGCGGCGGGCGAGCTGGCCCCCGACGAGCTGTGCCTTCATGTATTCGGGCGTGCCGAAGGCCGGCGAACCGGACTTCATGTCGACGTTAGAGGTGAAGCCGCCATAGCCGACCGGCGCGCCCTTCCTGACCATCTGGGCGAAGGCAATGCCGGACAGCGCCTCGGCATTCTGCTGCACCAGCGCGCCGGCGATGGTGACGGGCGCCATGGCGCCCGAGAGGGTGAAGGGCGTGACGATGACGACCTGGCCCTTGCTCGACATCTGGATGATGCCTTCCATCATCGGCACGTCGAGCTTGAGCGGCGAATTGGTGTTGATGATGGTGAAGACGGACGGTTCCGCGAGCAATTGCTCATGGCTGATGCCGCGCGCGATGCGGGTGATCTCGATGCCGTCGACATTGCGCTCCTTGCCGAGCGAATAGATGTGGAACACCTTGTCGGTCAGCGTGGCGAGGTCGCGGATGCATTCGAGATGGCGCACCGACGGGTGGATGTCAGTCGGCTCGACCGGATAGCCGCCCGTGCAATTCAGGATGTTGTGCATCTGCGCCAGCCGCAGGAAATTGCGATAATCCTGCTGGTTGCCGGGCCGGCGGCCACGATCGATGTCGGAGCAATTGGGCGCCGAGGCCATCATCGAGATGATCAGATTGTCACCGCCAAAGCGCACATTGTGCTCGGGGTTGCGGGCATGGATGGTGAATTCGGACGGGCAGTTCGACACCAGCTCCAGGATCATGTCGCTGTCGAAGCGCACGCGCTCCGAGCCCTCGCGTACGTCGGCGCCATGAGCCTTCATGATGCTGCGGGCTTCGTCGTGCAGGACGTCTACGCCAATCTCGCGCAACACCCGCAAGGAGGCGAGGTGGATCGATTCCAGCTCGTCCTCGGACACCAGCTTGGTCGGCGTCAGCGGATTTTTCAGTTGGCGGAAAGCCGGCTGCTCGAACGCGGCCGAGCCACCGGCGCGCTTGCCGGCGCGACCGCCGCGGCGGGCACGGTCGGGCGCCAATGCCGGTTCTGAGGGTTGTAGGACGGCGGTCATGATGGTCCTCGTAGGATGCGATAACGGGCGGCATAATGGACCGGCGCCCCTCCGGCCATTGCGGAGGCGGCGACCACTAGAGCGAGGGAAGCGACATGCCGGAACGGCAGCCAGGTGGCCGCGACTCCGCCCTGGCCACACCGGCGCGCCGGCAGGGTCTGCGTGAGGCTGTCGGATGGTGCAGATTTAAAGAGGCGTTACAGTACCGTCTTTTACTTCTGACATACTTGCGCGTTGAACTGCTTTTGGAGGGACGCCATGCCTGACGTCGTCAAAGTGCGTGCCGCGACAAACAACGAAGTCGCGTTCCTTTCCTGGGATGTTGACGGGATGATCCCAGGCTGCCTCGGTTTCGAGATCGTGCGCCTCTATCCCGATACAGGCGAGGAGCGTTGCCTTGCGTCCTGGGTGCCCTTCAAGGGTCAGCGCAATCCCCGATGGATTCCTCAGGATACCGGTGTCTGGCCGGTGCAGAAGACATTCTGGCGCGATCTGACTGTCAGGCGCCGCCGCGACAGCATAGACGTCAGGCCGGACGGCGAAATGATCGCCTACCGCGTGCGTCCCGTTGGCGACATGAAGGCGGGCCTCGATCCCGTGCCGGTGCGCCCCGATCAGGTCGTCGACGGCAAACCCGCCTATACCGGACCGGCGCGACCCCTTGGCTATCTTGGGCAGGGCGCGGTCAGTCCGCCAATCTTCCTGGGCCAAATGTTCGGCAAGGCACGCGTTGCCTTCACCAACGGCGTGCTTTCGACGCAATGGATGTCGCATGCGCTGGCGGAAGCCGGCATCAAGGTCGGCCAGCGCGACAAGATCAGGGCGCTGCTGCAAGACCCGACCAGCAAGATCCGCGCCTATCTGCATGGCGACGTGCCTGACGTGCTGACCAGCCTGTTGAAACGGGCCAAGGCCGAAGGCGGCACGGTCAGGCTTGCGCTCTATGAGCTCGGCGACGACGAATTGTGCGACGCCATCATCGCAGCCAGGGATGTAGTCGAAGTCATCCTCTCCAATTCCGGCAGGGATGACCAGACCAAGGCCTGGGATGCCGGCAACGCACCCTACAGGAAGCGTTTGCACGATGCGGGCGTCGTGGTGACGGACCGCCTGTTCAACAACAACCATATCGGCCACAACAAGTTCGTCGTCTACCGCGACACCCAGGGCAATCCGCAAGCGGTCATGACCGGCAGTACCAACTGGACGTCGACTGGCATATGCGGCCAGTCCAACAACGCTTTTGTTCGCGACGATCCGGCGATGGCGGAGGTGTTCGACGCCTATTGGGAACGCATGAAAGCCGATGTGTTTCCGCCACCGGCTTCCGAAAGTGCTGCCGGCCACGTCGCGCAGACGCAGGGCGTGCCGTTCCGCAAGGAGAACCACATGCCAAACCCCCTCAACGGCGCCTCGGTGGGGTTGGACGGCATAACGGTGTGGTTTTCGCCCAACGACCCGAACCGCAACAAGAAGGACATTTCGGTGCGTCCGGTCGACCTCCAGGACGTCTTTGCCCGCATCAAAGCGGCGAAGCGGGCCGTGCTGTTCCTGGTGTTCAACCCTTCGCTGCTCGGCGAAAATTCGATCGTGGACCAGGCGGTTGCGGCGGCGAAAGCCGATCCGAACCTCATCGTGCAGGGCGCGATCAGCGACGAGACGGCCATGCCCAACTATGTCGCTCCCACCAAGGATCCGGTCACCCACAAGTCGAACAAGGACGGCAAGTCGCCCTTTGTCTATCCGGAGAAAGTCTGGGAGGCCCCGAATGTCTCCATCGTACGGGCGGCGAACCTGACCGGGGCCACGATCGCGACGGATTTCCAGGCCGAAGTGCTCACCGTCGGCCACGCGATCGTGCACGATAAGATCGTTATCATCGATCCGATGGAGGACAACGCCACCGTCATTACCGGCAGCCATAACCTCGGTTACAAGGCTTCCTACGAAAACGACGAGAATCTGGTCATCGTGGAAGGCGACAAGACCTTTGCCGCGGCCTATGCCGTGCACATGCTCGACGTCTTCGACCACTATAAGTTCCGGGCCTGGCGCAGGACGATCGGCAAGGGCCCTTCCGATGCTGACGGGATTGCCATCGACGACAAGTGGCTGAAGCCCTATGCGGACGGCAAGAAAGGCGCAATCGCCCGCTACTTCCCGTAGCCATCGCGTTCTGTATCCAAGGTTCGTTCATCCGGGCCGATGGCGTCGGCCGGTCGGTCGATTTCCTTGGTGCAAGCGGATCTCCGGTTCGGCTCTTCCTTTCCTCTGGTCGAACCAGTAGCTAGTCGTGCTTGCTGGCCGATGGCCGCATTGACATGGATGACGGCATGGTCGCGACCGGCTCGAGCGAAGGCGAAGCGGGAACGCAATGGGCGGCGCTCGCGGGCGTCACCGCCGCATTAGCCATGTTCGGAGCGGCGCAAGGGTTGAGCTCGCCGCTGTTTACGCTCCTGATGCAGAAGCAAGGCATGTCGCCCGCCCTGATCGGCTTGTCGGCGGCGATGATGCCGGTTGGCCTGATTCTGTCGGCCTCTTTCGTGCCGGCTGCCGTGCGGCTGGTCGGGGCGCGAAACCTGGCGGTTGGCTGCTCGCTGATTGGGGCGATGTGCTTCCTGGCCATCTTCTGTCTGCAAGACTGGGTTGCCTGGTACGTCATCCGATTCATCATCGGCATCGTCATCAACCCGCTCTATGTGCTGGGCGAAGTCTGGGCGCTGTCGCTGGCGCCGCCGTCGCGGCGCGGGCGAGTGATGGGCGTGTTCAACACACTGATGGGCGCCGGCTATGCCGCCGGCCCCTTTACGCTCACTCTGGTCGGTATCGAGGGCTGGGCTCCCTTCAGCGTCGGCATCGTCGGTTTCCTGCTCTGTGCCGTCATTTTGCGCCTTGTCTCCTCGAAGCTCGCCGGTTTCGAGGATGACGGCCAGCCTGCCGGCAGCTTTGTCGGTTTTGCCCGGCTGGCGCCGGCGCTGCTGCTGGCGGTGCTGGTCTCGGCCGCCGTCCAGCAAAGCACCTATGCCCTGGTTCCCGTGTTTGGGGCCGGCTATGGCTTGCCCGAGGCGGTGCTCGCCGCGCTGGTGATGTCGCTGTCGCTGGGCAACATCCTTCTGCAGATCCCGCTCGGCCTGCTCGCCGAACGCTTCGGTGGCCGACCGATGATCCTGGCCTGCGCGGTGGCGACGACCGTTTGCGCTGTTCTGCTCCCGCTGCTGATTACCACACAGCTGATCTGGGGCGTGCTTCTGGTGATGGGCGCGGTGGGCTACGGTGTCTATACGATGGCGCTGGTCGAACTCGGCAGCCGCTTCAGAGGTTCGCTGCTGGTCACCGGCAATGCGGCGTTCGCCTTGCTATGGGGTGTCGGCGGTATCGTTGGTCCGCCGGGCGCGGGCCTGCTGATGCAGGCGATCGGGCCGGTGGGTTTGCCAACCGTGATCATTGGCCTCGACGCTTTGCTGGTCGCCTTCGCGCTTTATAGATCGGCCAGCCGCGCAGGCTCCTGACAGGGTTTGGCTGGAGCCGGGCATCCGTCCGGGCCGCGGGGCTTACCGCCGCCGGGCCGAACCGCTAAGTCTGCAACCGCGACAGCGTTATGGATCATGGACCTGGTGGACACGAGAAGCGACGAGACGATGCGATGGGCAGCGATCACCGGTGTGATCGCGACCGTGTCCGTTTTCGCCATCGCGCAGGGCCTGTCCTATCCGCTGCTGAGCTTCATCCTGCAGCGCCAGGGTGTCTCGCCCGCGATGATCGGCCTGTCGGCGGCGATGACGCCGATCGGGTTCATCGTCTCGTCGCCAATTATTCCAGCGCTGGCGAGGCGGTTCGGAGCAGGGCGCACGGCCCTCACTTGCGCGGCGCTTTCAGCTGTCGTGCTGGCGCTGATCGGCTGGACGCAGAACGTCTATCTCTGGTTTCCGCTGCGCTTGCTGATCGGCGCCGTGACCAACCCGCTCTATGTGCTCAGCGAAATCTGGGTAATCGCGCTGGCGCCGCCGGCCCGGCGCGGCCGCATCATGGGCCTCTATTCGACGATCATTTCGGCCGGCTTCGCCTCCGGCCCGCTCTGCCTGCTCGCCGTTGGCACAGAAGGCTGGCCGCCGTTCCTTGTTGGCATTGGCGCCTTCGTGCTCTGCGGCATCTGCCTGGCGTCGGTTCTGCCACGGCTGCCCAGAGTAGACGAGGCCGGGCATCAGGTTTCGGTGATGGCTTTCATGCCGCTCGCATGGCTGCTTCTGTCGGCGGTGGTCGTAGCCGCGGGCTTCGAGCAGGCGGTGCTGGCGCTGCTGCCCGTCTACGGCACGCATCATGGCATCGCGGAGGCTCGCATGTCGGCGCTGCTGTCGGTCATGATCGCCGGCAACATCGCCATGCAGGTTCCGCTTGGCCTGCTGGCCGAGCGGCTGACGGCCCGTTTCGTGCGCTTCATCTGCGTCCTGCTGACGCTGTTTGGCTGCGTGCTTTTGCCAATGCTGATCGAAACGCCGCTGATCTGGCCTTGCGTCTTCGTCTGGGGAGCTGTGTCCTACGGCATCTACACGATGTCCATCATCGAACTTGGCGAGCGCTTCACCGGTTCGGCGCTGGTTGCCGGCAATGCGGCATTCTCCCTGATGTGGGGTGTCGGCGGCATTGTCGTCCCGCCGCTAGCGGGCGGCATAATGGATGTGACCGGTGCGAGCGGCCTGCCGCTGACGCTCGGCGCGATCTGCGCCGCGCTTGCGTTGGCGACGATTATCCGTCGGCGGGTGCGGTGAAGCAACGCCGCAAGGGCCGCGAAAGGCCGTATCGCACCTTGAATGTCAGCGCCGCCAACGCAATGTAGGCGAAGCCGTTCAAAATCCCGGAGACCTGCATGACCGCTTCGACAACCAGAGCCCAGCCCTTTCAGAAGACCGGCGATCCGTTCCTCTGGCTGGAGGACAGGACAAGCAAGGAATCGCTCGACTGGGTGCATCGCCAGAACGAGGTCACGGTGGCGGAATTGCAGGGCGATCCATCCTATCAGGCGTCGTTCCAGACGGCGCTCGACCTGATGACGGCCGAGGACAATATCGCGGTTGGCGCGGCGATCGCCGGTCATGTCTACAATTTCTGGCAGGACAAGACCAATGCGCTCGGCCTGTGGCGCCGCACGACAGTCGCTTCCTACAAGACCGACAAGCCCGACTGGGAGACAATCATCGACTTCGACCAGCTGGCTGCGAGGGAGGGGATAAAATGGGTGTTCGGCGGCGCCGTCAGGCTCTACCCCGATTTCAACCGCTGCCTGGTCTCGATGTCGCCCGATGGCGGTGACGCCAGCGCGATGCGCGAGTTCGACATCGCGGCCAAGTCCTTCGTGGAAGGCGGTTTTCAGGCGCCGGCGTCGAAATCGGGCTTCGGCTGGCTGGACGAGGATACGGTCATCATCTCGGCCGCTTTCGAAGAGGCCGACAAGACAGAATCCGGCTATCCGCGCGTGGTCAAGCTCTGGAAGCGCGGCACCAGGCTGGAAGAGGCGACCCCGATCTTCGAGGCAGAGATCGAGGATCTTGCCGTTGGCGCCGGTGTCGAGTTCGACGGCGAGAAGCGTCACCTGTTTCTGGCGCGGACACTCAACTTCTTCGCATCGCACAGTTTCCTGCGCCTGCCTTCGGGCGAGAACCGCCGCATCCCGCTGCCCGACGACGTCACCGACACCTCGCTCTTTAGGGATCAACTGGTGTTCGGGGTGCGCACGCCATGGACGGCGCCGGACGGCACCGCATGCCAGCCGGACGGGCTTTACTCCTTCGACTTCGCGCATTGGATCGAAACCGGCGGTTTTGGCGCCATCGAAACCTTGTTGGCGCCGGCGCATCGGGTTTCCATTGCCGGGCTCGCAAGAACGCAGGACCGCCTGTTCATCAGCTTGATGGACAATGTGCGCGGCAAGGTTCTCGTCTGCGAGCGCGAGCGCGGCGCCTGGTCGCTGAAACCCATCGCGCTGCCTGAAAACGGCACTGTCGGCATCAGCCATGCCGAGCATTTCGGCTCCACCGTCTCCTTTTCCTTCACCGATTTCCTGACGCCAAGCTCGATCATCTGGTCCGATGACAATGGCGAGACGCTGGCGACCGTGAAATCGCAGCCGGCCCGCTTCGATGCCTCGCCGCTGATCTCGGAGCAGTTCGAGGCGCGCTCGAAGGACGGCACGATGATCCCTTATTTCGTCGTCAGGCGGCGCGACCAGAACGGTCCGGTGCCGACGCTACTCTACGGCTATGGCGGTTTCGAAGTGCCGCTGTTGCCCGGCTATGCCGGCGTGCGCGGCAAGCTATGGCTGGAGAAAGGCAATGCCTATGTGCAGGCCTGCATTCGCGGCGGCGGCGAGTTCGGACCGGCCTGGCACCAGGCGGCGCTGAAAGGCAAACGCCAGAACGGGTTTGATGATTTCGCGGCAGTGGCGCAGGACGTCGTCAGGCGCGGTATCGCCACGGCTCAATCGCTTGGCATCCAGGGCGGCTCCAATGGCGGCCTGCTGACCGGCGCTTCCCTGACGCAGCATCCCGAGCTTTTCGGCGCCGTCATCATCGAGGTGCCACTGCTCGACATGCTGCGCTACACCGAATTGCCGCCGGGCGCTTCGTGGATGGCCGAATATGGCGATCCGTCGAAGCCGGAAGACGCCAAGTGGCTTTCCGCCTATTCGCCCTATCAACATGTCAAGGCCGATGCCGGCTATCCGCCGGTGCTCTTGACGACCTCGACCGCCGACGACCGGGTTCACCCCGGCCATGCGCGCAAGATGGCGGCCCGCCTGCAGGAGGCAGGACACGGCAGGACGCTGTTCTTCGAGGAGACCGAGGGCGGACATGGCGGGCGCGGCGACCGCCGACCGCAGGCGGCGCAGACGGCGATGAAGTATGTCTTCCTGCAGCGGGCACTGGGCGGAAAAGCCTGACCTCATTCCATGGCACCCCTGAGCAAAGGGTGGTTCACCTCGACCGCCCTTTGCTCTAAGGTACCTTCATGGCTCTCGCTAGACTATCAGCTCGCGCATTCCGGGTCGCGGTGACACCGTCGTCACGCACGCTCCGCGCCGAGCTTTTGCGGCTGTGCGCCCGCATCGGCTATTCGCCGCCTGCCGTCCTCTGACGAATTCGCCCCGGCACCGCCGGAATGATTTCAGAGGAAAGACCAAATCAATGACCTACCAGAATTATTCGCTGAAGCAGCTTCAGCAGATCGACGCCGCGCATCACCTGCATCCCTTCACCGATCATAAGGAGCTGCGTGAGGCAGGCGCGCGCGTCATCACCCGCGCCAATGGCCCGTTCATCTACGATTCCGAAGGGACGGAACTGCTGGACGGCATGGCCGGCCTGTGGTGCGTCAATATCGGCTACGGCCGCGACGAGCTGGCCGAGGCCGCCTATGCACAGATGAAGGAACTGCCTTACTACAATTCCTTCTTCAAATGCTCCACGCCGACGCCGGTGCTGTTGTCGAAGAAGCTGGCCGAGATCGCACCACGCAACGTGAACCAGGTGTTTTACGGCTCGTCCGGTTCGGAGGCCAACGACACCGCCTTGCGCCTAGTGCGCCATTACTGGGTGCTTGAGGGCAAGCCGGAGAAGAACCGCGTCATCTCGCGCAAGATGGCCTATCACGGCTCGACCATTGCCGGCACTTCGCTCGGTGGCATGGATGCCATGCACAAGCAGCTCAACGGTGCGGTGCCCAACATCGTCCATGTGATGATGCCCTATGCCTACGAGCTGGCTCTGCCGGGTGAAAGCGACCACGATTTCGGCCTGCGCGCGGCAAAGTCCGTCGAGGATGCCATCCTCGAGGCCGGTGCCGACAAGGTCGCGGCCTTCATCGGCGAGCCGGTGATGGGCGCGGGCGGCGTCAAGATACCGCCGGCGAGCTACTGGCCCGAAGTGCAGCGCATCTGCCGCAAATACGATGTGCTTTTGATGCTGGACGAGGTCATTACCGGCTATGGCCGCACAGGTGAGTGGTTCGCGGCGCAGACCTTCGGCATCGAAGCGGACACCATCACCACGGCCAAGGCGCTGACCTCGGGCTATCAGCCTCTTTCGGCGCTGCTGGTTGGCGACCGCATTGCCTCGACGCTGGTCGAGAAGGGCGGCGAATTCAACCATGGCTACACCTATTCGGGGCACCCAGTGGCTTGCGCTGTGGCCTTGAAGAACCTGGAGATCATCGAGAGGGAAGGGCTGGTCGACCGTGTCAGGAACGACACCGGACCTTATTTCGCTAGCGCATTGCAGGAGCGTATTGCCGGGCATGATCTGGTCGGCGAAGTGCGCTCGATCGGCCTGATGGGCGCGATCGAGATCGTCAAGGACAAGGCGACGAAGGAGCGCTTCCTGCCGTCGGGAAGTGCCGCGGTGACGGTGCGCGACCACGCCATCGCCAACGGCATGATGCTGCGGGCCACCGGCGATACGATGATCCTGTCGCCGCCGCTGATCTGGACCCGCGATACGATCGACATGGCTTGCGAGCGCATCGGCAAGGCGCTCGACCTGGCACAGGCGGACCTGCGCAAGCGATAGGAGCAAACCTCGATTGGGCGTTTCTGCGAAGAAACGCCCAATCCCGGAAATATACGGTATGAGCGGGAACGAATTTCGCCTTCGGAGCGTAATGTAAGGGGCGGCCGATCCGGCCGCGACAGGGGATTGCCCACATGAGAAAGACCGGCAAAAGCCGACGCGTGCAAGAGGCGGCCAGCCTTGGCGCGGACCTGATGCTGGCGCCGCTGGTGGTGATGATGCGGCTGCCGCTGATGGCCATGGAGGCGCGAAGCGGCGAGCCCTGGAGCGCGGAGACGGCAATGGCTGTCAGCGAGAAGACCGTCGCCATGGCCGAGGGCGCGCTTGCGGCGCAAATGTCTTTCCTGCAATCGGCGTCACGTTTCTGGCCGGAGGTTCTCTCGGGTCGAACGCCGTCGCTGTTCAACGGCGTCGCGGCCGAACGGTCGATCAGCGCAGCGCTGAAGCCGGCCGGCCGCGCGGTGAGGGCAAATTTTCGCCGCCTTTCCACAAAGGGTTGAGGCGGAAGCCCCGGAACTTTTTTGCGCATCGTCGAAGTCTTGCGCTAGAACCAATCGGCATACACGCCGATGGGGAACAACATGGCCGGACAACCGCTCAACCAACCGGCTGAAATTCCAGCCGAACTCGATCGCTGGAACTGGGGCGCCTTCTTCCTCAACTGGATTTGGGGCATCGGCAACAGCACCTTCATCGCGCTGCTGGCGCTGATCCCCGTCGTCAACCTCATCATGATCTTCGTGCTCGGCGCGCGCGGCAGCCGCTGGGCTTGGCAAAACCGGGCTTGGCGCGACGCCGAGCAGTTCCGCAAGACGCAGCGCAATTGGGCGATTGCCGGCCTTGCCGTATGGGTGGTCAGTATCGGCGGTTGTGCGACGATGGTCGGCAGCATCCCTTTCGTGCTCAAAGGCAGCGACGCCTACCGCATGACCATGGACGCCGTCCGCACCGATGTTCGGGTCAAGGCCGCCATCGGCGACGATTTGGCCGACAATTTCTGGGTCGGCGGTCATCTCAACGTCAGTGCAAATGGCGCGGGCGACGCCCAGTTCAGCATTCCCGTCCACGGCGCCAAGGGCAAGGGCACCGTATATTCCCATCTGGTTCGCGATGCCGGCACATGGAGTACGCGCCTGCTCGTGGTCCGCGTCGACGGCGTCGATGCACCGATCGTGCTGACCAATGAAGACCATGTGCCGATCCCGGGTGCGGCGATCGGAATATAGACTGATCGTTGGTAATAAAGGGGCCGGAAATGCAAAAACCGCGCCCCATCGGGAACGCGGCTTTGCCAGATACGCATGGCGTTTCGCTACCAAGACACTTGCGAAACTTACGGGCTCCGGTACGCGAGACCTGATCCGGAGCGCCGGGCGGATGCGATATGTCCGCCTCGCAATCTGTTTTATAGGGACATCGTTACCGCGGAGTTATCGAGAGCTTAAGCAAATCTAAATTTGCGGCCCTTGGTCCGGAAGAACCCGAAAAAAATAAACCAAATCCGCTGCTTACGCCGAGTTGCCGCGCAGAAAATTTATTATGCCGGAGAAATCGGCGCCGCCATGGCCCTGGGCGTTGAACAGGGCATAGAGCTGCGCCGCTTCTGCGCCAAGCGGTGTCACCGCGCCCGCGCCAAGCGCTGCTTCCTGCGACAATTTCAGGTCTTTCAGCATAAGAGCCGCCGCAAATCCGGGCTTGTAATCCCTGTTGGCGGGTGAAGTGGGAACCGGGCCAGGCACCGGGCAATAGGTGGTCAGCGACCAGCACTGGCCCGACGAGGTCGAGGCGACGTCGAACAGCGCCTGATGCGACAGGCCGAGTTTTTCCGCCAGCACGAACGCCTCGGCGACGCCGATCATCGAAATGCCGAGGATCATGTTGTTGCAGATCTTCGCCGCCTGTCCGGCGCCGTCACCGCCGCAATGGACGATGCGGCCGGCCATCGGCTTCAGGATCGGCTCGGCGGCCGAGAAGGCATCGTCGGCTCCCCCGGCCATGAAGGTCAATGTACCGGCCGTGGCACCACCGGTGCCGCCCGAAACCGGCGCGTCGATCGACAGCAGGCCGTGCTTTGCTGCGATCGCATGCGCCTTGCGCGCCGATTCGACGTCGATCGTCGAGGAATCGATGAACAGCGCGCCGTTCCTGGCTTTAGGAGCGATGTCCCCATAGACCGACAAAACATGCTTGCCGGCAGGCAGCATGGTGATGACCACGTCGGCATCCTTCACCGCTGCGAGCGCATTGGCCATGACGACGACGCCATGTTCGCGCGCGACCGCGAGGTTTTCCGGCATCAGGTCGAAACCGTGCACGGCATGCCCAGCCTTGACCAGGTTTGCGGCCATCGGATTGCCCATATTGCCGAGGCCGATGAAGGCGATCGTCGTCATTTTACTCAGCCCTTCCAAGTCGGTTTGCCACAACTGTGTTGAACAGCAAAAATTGTAACATTGAGCCCACTTCGGCAGGGCCTGCTGGCGCAGCTGACTGTCCGAGGTCCATCGTCGTTTGTTCAACCATCGTCCGCGCTTTTTCTACGTCGGTATGAGTATCGAAATCCCTGCTTCCGTAAATCACCAGCACTGCCATGGAGCCTTTATCCATGCCGTCCAGATAGTCGAGGTTCTTCTCGGCATAAAATTCGTTCGCCATCCTAAGAAGTTGAAGACCTTGCCCTGGGACTAAATTATTGAAGACGTTCAGATTTACTTGGCCTATCTTTTCACCAGCCAGCGCCCCTTGGCTGACCAATTTGGCCAACATACCAATCGTACTTTGGAGGTAGCCAATGACATAAGGGTCGCGCCAGAAGCCAACAGGTAGGCCTCCAGAGATGTTGAAGGGCGCCAACATCTGTTGAACAGCTTGAGTAACTAGTGAGGTGGCGCTAGCCACTTTGCCGAATCCAAACACTGCTATCCCCCCTCAGTTCCGACCTAGCGGCCGATCAGGGCGCGCGCGATGATGACGCGCATGATTTCGTTGGTGCCTTCGAGGATCTGGTGCACCCTGAGATCGCGCACCAGCTTCTCGATGCCGTAATCATGCAAATAGCCATAGCCGCCGAGCAGTTGCAGCGCGTCGTTGGCGACGTTGAAGCCGGTGTCGGTGACGAAGCGCTTGGCCATTGCCGACCATTTGCCGGCGTCCGGCGCCTTGCGGTCGAGTTTGGAGGCCGCCGCATAGAGGAATATGCGCGCCGCCTGCAACTCTGTCTCCATGTCGGCCAGCCTGAACTGCAGCGCCTGGAACTGGTTGATCTTCGAGCCGAATGCCTTGCGCTCGGCGGTATAGGACAGCGCCTTGTCGAGCGCCGACTGGGCGCCGCCCAGCGAACAGGCGGCGATGTTCAGCCGGCCGCCGTCGAGCCCGGCCATGGCGATGCCGAAGCCGGCGCCTTCGCCCGACAAGAGGTTCTCCGCCGGCACCTTGCAATCCTCGAAGATGACCTGGCGGGTCGACTGCATGTGCCAGCCCATCTTGTGCTCATTGGCGCCGAAGGAGAGGCCGGGCGCATCCTTGGGCACGACGATGGTGGAGATGCCTTTCGGGCCGTCGGCGCCGGTGCGCACCATGACGGCATAGACATCGCTGTCGCCGGCGCCGGAGATGAACTGCTTGGCGCCGTTGAGGATGTAATCGCCGCCGCTTTTCACCGCGCGCGTCTTCAGCGCCGCCGCATCCGAACCCGAGCCAGGCTCGGTCAGGCAATAGCTCGCCAGCCATTCCATGGAGGTGAGCTTCGGCAGGAAGCGCTGGCGCTGCTCATCATTGCCGAACCGGTCGATCATCGAGGCCACCATGTTGTGGATCGAGATGAAGGAGGAAAAGGCCGGGTCGGCGTGCGACAGCGCCTCGAAGATCAGTACGGCGTCGAGCCGGCCGAGCGCGGAACCGCCGACATCGTCCCTGATATAGATGCCGCCGAGGCCGAGCGGCCCCGTCTCGCGGATCACATCGGCGGGGAAATGTCGCCTGCGGTCCCAGTCGAGCGCATCGGGCGCCACGCGATCGGCGGCGAAGGCCCGCGCCATCTCCTGGATGGCACGCTGTTCCTCATTGAGTTCGAACTGGCTGGTGCTCGCATCGACCGCGGCGTCCATGGCGTGCTCCCTGTAGGCTGGCCAGCTAGCTAGCTGGCCTGTCGTTTTTGGCTTTGCGCGCGCATCAATCTAGACCAATGATGCCGCCGCGCAACCCGACCTATCGCGGAGCGGCTGTGCACCAATGCATGCCCGGAGCAAGATGTGACGACAAAATTCGATAAGCTGCTGGAAAAGTTCCACGCCTATCTCGCTTCCGTCGATGACGCTCTGGTGCGCGACGCCGTGGCACGCATAGGTTGGGACATGCCGGCCCGAAAGTTGGAGCCGCATGCGCTTGGCTGCCTGCGCCATCTTGATCGCGCGGCCGGACTGGCACCGCCGGATGCGAGGCCGCTGGTGCGATTGCTGGCCGAGCAGCGCAACGAACTGCATTGGGGACAGACCTACACCGAGGCTGATTTCGGCAGGGCCTTCATCGACAATTACGGCTGGCTGGAAATCTTCGGCACGCGTGGGCACTTCGTCAACGAAGAGGCTGCCGCCGGGCTGCTGATTCTTGGACCCGGGATCGTCTACCCCGACCATCATCACGTCGCCGAGGAAATCTATATTCCGCTGACTGGCGGTACGGAATGGCGCATGGGCGAAAGCGGTTTTCGCAGGCGGGAGGCCGGCGAGGTCGTCCACCATGCCTCCAACGTCAACCATGCCATGCGAACGGGCAAGGAGCCGCTGCTGGCGCTCTATATCTGGCGCGGCGGGCCGTTGGCGCAAAAATCCACGATCACCGGCACCGCGACGCAGGTCAGAGGCTGATGGCCAGGGCAATCATGCTGCAAGGCACAGGGTCGGATGTCGGCAAGACGGTGCTGGTCGCAGGTCTTTGCCGCGCCGCGAAAAAGCGTGGCCTGAAGGTGCGGCCATTCAAGCCGCAGAACATGTCGAACAACGCCGCCGTCGCCGATATCCCCGGCGACAACAACCATGGTGGCGGCGAGATCGGCCGCGCGCAATGGCTGCAGGCGATCGCCTGCGGCGTGCCGCCATCGGTGCATATGAACCCGGTGCTGCTCAAGCCGCAGACCGATGTCGGCGCGCAGGTCATCGTCCAGGGCAAGGTGTTCGGCGAGGCGCGGGCGCGCGACTACCAGGCGCTGAAGGGCCGGCTGATGGATGCAGTGCTGGAGTCCTGGGGCAAGGTCGGCGAGGGCGCCGACCTCGTCATCGTGGAGGGCGCCGGCTCGCCGGCCGAAATCAACCTCCGCAGCCGCGATATCGCCAATATGGGCTTTGCCACGCGCGCCGATGTGCCGGTGGTGCTGGTCGGCGACATCGATCGCGGTGGCGTCATCGCCTCGGTCGCGGGCACGCATCTGATCCTGCCGGAAGAAGACCGGCGCATGATCGTCGGCTATCTCATCAACAAGTTCCGGGGCGATGTCTCGCTGTTCGATGACGGCATCAAGGCGATCGAGAAGTTCACCGACTGGCGCTGTTTCGGCGTCGTGCCGTGGCTGAAGGCCGCGCCACGGCTACCCTCGGAAGATTCCGTGGTGCTGGAGCGGCTGGCATCCGGCGAGGCGCGCGCGCTCAAGGTGGCGGTGCCGATGCTTGGCCGCATTGCGAATTTCGACGATCTCGACCCGCTCAAGGCCGAACCGCAGGTCGAAGTGGTGTTCGTGCCGCCGGGAAAGAAGCTGCCGGCCGATGCCGGGCTGGTGGTCATTCCCGGCTCCAAGTCGACGATCGGCGATCTCCTGAAGTTTCGCGAGAATGGTTGGGATCGGGATCTTGCGGCGCACCGCAAGCGCGGCGGCCATGTCGTCGGCATCTGCGGCGGGTTCCAGATGCTCGGCCGCATGGTACGCGATCCCGACGGCATCGAAGGTTCCGTCACGGAAGCCGAGGGGCTCGGCCTGCTCGATGTCGAGACGGTGATGGAGCCGGAAAAGACTGTGCGCAATGTCACCGCCCGCTCGGTACCGTTCGATCTGCCGCTCGAAGGCTACGAAATCCACCTCGGCCGCACCACGGGTCCGGACACCAGGCGCCCGTCGGCGATCATCAATGGCGCCGAGGATGGCGCGATCTCGGCGGACGGCAAGGTGATCGGCACTTACATGCATGGCCTGTTCGGCGCCGACGGCTTTCGCGGGAAATTCCTCGAAAGCCTAGGCATCAAGGGCGGTGGCCTCGACTATCGTGCCGAAGTCGAGCGGGCGCTGGACGAAGTCGCGGCCGAGCTGGAGACCCATCTCGACTGCGACGCGATTTTTTCGCTGGCGCGTTGAAGGTCGGGCCTTCTCGCTGGCCTTCGGCCAGTACGTGCCGAACGACCAGACATCTCGATTGGCATTGCCCATCCTTCCGCCAAGCGAATCTAGCAGAGCCCGCATTAGAATCAAAAACGCCCGGCTTGGCCGGGCACTCTCAGTCCCCGCTTGTCGAGGGAAACTTGTCAGGCGCCGCGCATCAGGCAGCCGGCGGCCAGCACGATGTAGGCGATAAGAACAATCCACACCGATGCGATCGGAATGAACGCAAGGACGCCAAGCGCGGCAAGAATGCCGATGATGGCGATGACAACGGAGATGATGAAAACAATCTGGGTAGGCGCGCTGAGATTCATGTCTGGCTCCTCCAACATGATTCGAACATCAGCACTGTAACAGGCGCGTGATCACAGACCAATCATGACACGCAACGGGTTGGCCGGATCGGCCAGCAGCTTCACCGCCAGAGCCACGCAGACAATGACCAGCAGCGGCTTGATCAGCTTGGCGCCGATACGCATGGCCAAGCTCGCGCCAACGCGGGCGCCGAGGAACTGGGCGACGCCCATCATCAGGCCAATCTTCCATGAGATGACGCCGACAGCGGCAAAGATGATGAAGCCGCCGATGTTGGAGGCGAAATTGAGCAGTTTGGTGTGCGCCGTTGCCTTGAGCACGCCGTAGCCGGCGAGCGTCACGAAGGCCAGCATGTAGAAGGAACCGGCGCCCGGCCCGAATACGCCATCATAGAACCCGATGGCCGGCACCACGGTCACGCCGAACAGGAAGGGCGACAGGCGCTCGGCCCGGTCGACATCGTTCATGTTGGGCTTGAGCGCGAAGTAGAGCGCAATGGCAATCAGCACCAGCGGCAGGGCCGCGCGTAACAGGTCGCCGGGCACGACCGTGGCCAGCAGTGCGCCGATGGCGCCGCCGGCGAGGGCAAGCAGCGCCGATGGCAACTGCCGGCGCAGGTCGACATGGCCTTTCGAGGCGTAGTGGATCGTCGCCGACCCGGAGCCGAACATGCCTTGCAGCTTGTTGGTTCCAAGCGCCTCGACCGGCGAAAAACCGGCGAGCAGCAGCGCCGGAATGGTGATCAGCCCGCCGCCGCCGGCAATCGAATCGACAAAGCCCGCGGCAAAGGCGGCGAAAGCGAGCATGGCGATGGTCTGGGCGGTGAGGTCGATCATCTGATATGTCGAGATGTCCGTCGGCTGCAGCGCGCGTTCGACCACGGCCACCCCGTTTGCGCAAGGCCGATTCCGCGCTAATTCTGTTGACGAGGAATCGGAAAGGGGCCGTTCATGGCATTCGCATTGCTGGATCAGATACGCTCGATCTTCGACGGCGACCCGGGCGTGCGCAAGGTCGCGGACGATCCCGTCCTGTCGGCGGAACTGCTGATGCTGTTCCGGATGATCCTGGCCGATGGCACGGTGAGCGAGAGCGAGATGATCGCCTTCCGGCGCATCTGCAAGGATGCTTTCGGCATTCCGGAAACCAGCATCGACGCGGTCATCGAATATCTCAACGAATTCGGCTACGAGACCAACGGCTCGCAGGCGATCGCGCTGTTTCGCGACCTCGACGTCGGGCGGCGCAAGCAATTGGCGCAGCACATGGCGGAAATCGCCAAGGCGGATTCGCAACTGGCCGAGACCGAGGTGCGCCTGTTGCGCCGCACGCTCGATTTGCTCGACATCAGCCCGGTCGATGTGGTGAAGCCGGAAGAGTAGCAGGCGGATCGGCAACTCACCCCTGTTCCTGCATCCGTTTCGCGATCGCCCGGCGCAGATCCGGCGCCGCAGCGACAAGCGCCTTGGCCGCCTCTGATTGTGGCTGATCGAGCACTTCGCTCGTCCTGCCGCGCTCGACGATCTTGCCGTCATTCATGACAAGCACCTCATCCGTGATGGCGCGGGCGACGGCCAGGTCGTGAGTGATGAAGAGATAGGCGATGCCGAGTTTCTGGTTGAGTCCGGCGAAGAGGTCCAGGATCTGTGCACGAATCGAAACATCGAGCGCCGAGACCGGCTCGTCGGCGACGACAAGCTTGGGGCGTGTGATGATGGCGCGGGCGATCGACAGGCGTTGGCGCTGGCCGCCGGAAAATTCGTGCGGATATTTGTCCATGTCGCGTTGGTCGAGGCCGACCTCGTGCAGCGCATGCGCCACCATCTCGCGGCGCTCGGCGCGCGTCGGTTTTTTCTCCAGGACATGCAGGGGTTCGGCGACCAGTTTTTCGACCTTCTGGCGCGGATCGAAGGAGCCGTAGGGGTCCTGGAAGACAACCTGCATATCGCGCCTGGCCGGCTTCAGCTCGGCCTCGCTCCTGCCGGTGATGGGTTCGCCGCGAAAGCGGATCACGCCCGAACTCGGCCGGTCCAACGCCAGGATCATGCGGGCAAGGGTCGACTTGCCGCAGCCGGAGCTGCCGACCAGCGCCACCGACTGGCCCGGCGCCATCGACAGGGAGACATCGTCGACCGCACGTATGTCGGGCGCGCGCCTGAACAGCGCGATGCGGCGGCCGGGGTAGTCGCGGCTGACGCCCTCAACCTGCAGCAAGGGTTGGTCCATCCCGACACGATGAGGCTTGGCGCGCGCCGGAACATGCATCGAGGCCTGCGCCAGCTGGCGCGTATAGGGATGGAACTGTTCCGAGAGCGTACGCGCCGTGTCGCCGGCGTCCATCACCTCGCCATGGCGCAGGATGGTGATGCGGTCGGCCATCTCTGTTACGACAGCGAGATCATGCGAGACCAGCAGCAGACCCATGCGGTTCTCCGCCACGAGATCGCGCAGGAGGTCGAGGATCTGTGCCTGCAGCACCACGTCGAGCGCCGTCGTCGGCTCGTCGGCGATCAGCAGCTTCGGCTTCAGCGCGCAGGCGATGGCGATGACGACGCGCTGGCGCTGGCCGCCCGACAATTCGTGCGGATAGCGCGACAGCGGGAATTTCGCTTCGGGCAGGCCGACGCGGTCGAGCATTTTTCGCGCCCGCTCCTCGGCGTCGGCACGGCTTGCCCTGGTGTGCCAGCGTATGCCTTCGGCGACTTGTTCGCCGATCGTCTTGACCGGATTGAGCGCCGTCATCGGCTCCTGGAAAACCATGCCGATGTCGTCGCCGCGCAAGGCACACATCTGGTCCTCGGTCGCGCCGAGAATATCGATGCCGTCGAATGTAATGCGCCCGGTGGCGCGTGCGGCATGGGGCAGGAGCCGCATCACCGTCAGCGCGGTCATCGATTTGCCGGAGCCGGATTCGCCGACCAGCCCCATCACTTCGCCGGGCGCGACGGAGAGCTCCATGTCTTTCAGGATCTGTGTGTCGCCGATGACCAGCGACAGATTATCGACTTCGAGCAGGCTCATCGCTGCCGCCGCGATTTCGGGTCGAGAATGTCGGCGATGCCGTCGCCCAGAAGATTCAGGCCGAGCACGGTGACGACGATCGCCATGCCGGGGAAGATCGCCATCCACGGCGCCACCACCATGCGCGTCTGGGCGTCGAACAGCATGCGGCCCCAGCTCGGCATCGGCGGCTGAGCGCCGAGGCCGAGATAGGAAAGCCCGGCTTCGGCCAGGATGCCCAGCGCGAACTGGATTGTGCCTTGCACTAGGAGCAGCGTGGCGATGTTGGGCAGCACGTGTTCGATCGATATCTGCGTGCTGCTCTTGCCGGCGGCGCGCGCGGCAAGGATGAATTCACGCGGCCAGACGGCCAGCGCGCCGGCGCGGGCGACGCGGGCGAACACCGGAATGTTGAAGATACCGATGGCTATGATCGCGTTGACGGCGCCCGGCCCGAAGATGGCTGTTATCATGATGGCCGACAGCAGCGCGGGGAAGGCGAAGACGAGGTCGTTGATGCGCATCAGCGCCTCGTCGGCGAGGCCGCCGCGCGCGGCGGCGAAGGCGCCAAGCGGCACGCCGACACCCATACCGATCCCGACGGCGACCAGCGCCACGGCGATCGAGTTGCGGGCGCCAACCATGATCATCGACAGGATATCGCGGCCGAAATGGTCGGTGCCGAACCAGTGCGCCAGCGAGGGACCTTGCGTCTTGTCCGCAATGACCAGCCTCGTCACATCGTAGGGTGTCCAGACATAGGAGACGACCGCCATCGCCAGGATCAGCACGGTGATGACGAAACCGGTAACGAAAGCGGTGTTCCCAAACGCCTTGACCAGGATGCCGCGGAACGTCTCGTCGGGGATGTCGATGCGCAGCGTCATTGCCGGGTCCTCAGGCGGGGATCGACCACCGCATAGGAAAGGTCGACGACGAGGTTGACGGCAATGACGGCGGCGACCAGCAGCATGACGACGCTCTCGACGACGATCAGGTCGCGCTGGGTGATCGCCTGGAACACCAGCCGGCCGAGTCCGGGCAAATAGAAGACATTTTCGATGATGATGGTGCCGGCGAGCAGGAAGGCGAACTGCAGGCCAAGGATGGTCAGCACCGGGATCATGGCGTTGCGTAGCGCGTGCCGCCACAGCACGGCTCGATAGGGCAGGCCCTTGGCGCGGGCGGTGCGGATGTAATCCTCGTTGAGCACCTCGATCAGCGCCGAGCGGGTGACGCGCGCCAGGATCGCCGCTTGCGGCAAGGCAAGCGCCACCGCCGGCAACAGCAGCGATTTCAGTGCCGGCCAGGCGCCGGCGCCCCAACCAGGAAAACCACCGGCCGGGACCAGACGCAGCCAGACGGCGAAGACATAGATCAGCATCAGCGCGAACCAGAAATTGGGCACGGCAACGCCAAGCTGCGCGACGCCCATTGAAATCGTATCGCCGGCCCGTCCGCGCCGGCTGGCCGAAAACAGGCCGACCGGAATGGCGATCAAGGTGGAGAGCGCGAGCGCGATCAGCGCCAGCGGCAGCGAGACGGCCAGCCGTTCACGCACGAGATCGATGACCGGGACCGAGTAGGTATAGGAGCGGCCGAAATCGAGGGTGAGCAAGCCGCCGGCCCAGTGCAGATAGCGCAGTACGATCGGCGCGTTGAGGCCCATCTGGTTGCGCAAGAGTTCCACTTGGTCGGCACTGGCGTTCATGCCCAGCATCAGCCGCGCCGGATCGCCGGGGAGGATCTCCAGCACGGCGAACACCACCATCGAGGCAAGCACCAGCGTGGCTAAAGCGATGGCGAGGCGCTTGAGGAGGTAGGCGCTCATGGAAGGCGAGGGAGTGGCGCGCGCACCACGAGCCTCACTCGCTCCACTTCACCTTGGTCAGGTCATTGGCCTGGATCGGCGCATTTTCCCACAGGCCTTGCAGCTTGGCGTCCCAGACACCGACCTTGGGCAATTCGTAGAGGAAGCCGACCACGGCGTCGTCGGCCAGGATCTTCTGCGCCTCGCCAAGCAGTTCCTTGCGCTTGGCCTCGTCGGAGGTGAGGTTGAGGTCGGCGATCACCTTGTCGAAGGTCGGATTGTCGTAGTTGAAGTAATAGTCCTTGCGCGCATAGATATCGATGTCGTTGGGCTCGGTGTGGGAGACGATGGTCAGGTCGTAATCCTTCTTGGTGAACACCTGGTCCAGCCACTGCGCCCATTCGACCGGGATGATCTCCAGGTTGATGCCGACATCGCGAAGTTGCGAGGCGATGATCTCGCCACCGAGCCGTGCATAGCTGGGCGGCGGCAGTTTCAGCGTTGCCTTGAAGCCGTTCTCCAGCCCGGCCTCCTTCAGCAGTTCCTTGGCCTTGTCGACATTGTGTGGATAGAGGCCGGTGAGGTCGACATAGTCCTTGTTCGCCGGCGACATATGCGAGCCGATCGGCAGGCCAAGGCCGGCCGAGGCGCCGTCGATGATCGCCTTGCGGTCGAGCGCGTAGGAGATCGCCTGCCTGACCTGCAGCTTGTCGAAAGGTGGCTTCTTGTTGTTGATCGAGAGGATGGTCTCGCCTTCGGTCGAACCGATCACCACCTTGAAACGCGGATCGTCCTTGACCTGTGCGAGGCTGTCGGGATCGAAGAAGGGGAAAGCTTGGATGTCGCCGGACAAAAGGGCCGGCACATAGGCCGCGGCATCCGGCACGATGCGGAACTCGACCTTGGCGAGGAAAACCGGAGCGCCCCAGTAATGGTCAGATTTGACCAGCGTGATCGATGATCCCTTGGCCCAGTTCTGGAACTTGAACGGGCCGGTGCCAACCGGGTTTTCCTTGTTGGTGTCGGCGGATTTCGGCGACACCATCACCGCGTCGCCCCAGCCCATATTGTAAAGGAAGGATCCTTGCGGGTTTTTCAGCGTGACGTTCACCGTCGCCGGATCGATGACATCGACCTTTTCGATGGCCGCGAACAGGCCCTTCTGCGCGTTGACCGAATTGTCGGCGCGGGCACGGTCGAGCGAGAATTTCACGTCATCGGCGCTGAAATCGGCGCCGTCGTGGAATTTGACGCCGGTGTGCAGCTTGAAGGTGTAGACCTTGCCGTCATCGGAAATGGTCCAGCTTTCCGCCAGATCCGGCAGCACTTCGCCATTGGGTCCGATCCGGGTCAGGCCCTCGAAGACATTGGCGTAGAGCACTTCCTTGATCGCCGCAGCGGCACCAGCGGTTGGGTCGAGATGCGGCGGTTCGAGCGGAATGCCGATGACCAGGTCGGTTCGGGCCGCAAAGGCGGAGGTTCCAGCGGCCAATGCGAGAACCGCGGCGGCCAGAATGGTTTTCCACAATCTCATCGTGCAACTCCCCATGCGTTCAGGACACGTGCTCAAGCCGGGCGATAGAAGCGTGATTTCGCGTGGGAGTAAATTGCGTTTCGTGCTGCCAGGCAGGATGGCTGGGAATGTTTTTGTCGTGCCAGCCCTGTCGGCGGGCCGAAGCTTATCGCGATGCAGGCTTATCCCGTGGCCGTGCCGCGCAGCAGCACGTTGAGCCCGATCGCCATCACCTTGGCCGATTCCACCATGTCCGATATGCCGACCCACTCGTCCGGCCGATGGGCGAGGTCGAGAATGCCCGGGCCATAGGCGATGCAGTCGTGGATATGTCCGATGCGGGCGATGTGCTTCTGGTCGTAGGTGCCGGGCGAAATGACGTAGTCGGGCTCGCGGTCGAAGATCGCATGAATGCCTTGCGCCACCGCCTTGACGACGGGCGCGTCGCGCTCGGTCATCAGCGGCAGTACTTCCATCAGATCGCGGATCTCGTAGTCGAATTTTTTGCGCTCGCGCTTCAGCCGGTCGAGAATGCCGGTCACTTCGGCTTTGACCGTGGCCAGATCCTCCTCGAGAAGGAAGCGGCGGTCGATGGTCAGACGGCAGGAATCGGGCACGTTGGGGGAGGGCAGGCCGGGGCGGAAATCCTCGGTCTGGCCGCCGTGAATGGAATTGATGTTCATGGTCGAGCGCCTGGCGCCTTCCGGCACCACTGGCATGCGCGTGACCTTGAGGTCGAGTGCCGGGAACAGTTCGTCCTCGAATGCCTGCAGCACCGCGCCCATATGGCGCACCGCATTGTCGCCGAGAAACGGCATCGAGCCGTGCGCGATTTCACCCTTGGTCTCGATTTCCGCCCACCAGACGCCGCGATGGCCGAGGCAGATGCGGTCCTTGTTGAGAGGCTCGGGAATGATGACGTGATCGACCCTGGGTTTCGAGAAATAGCCGAGCCCGGCCAGATGGGCGACGCCGCCGAAGCCGCCGGATTCCTCATCGACCGTTCCCGAGATCTCGATGGCGCCGGGAAAGTCGGGAAAGACTTCCAAAAAGGCTTCGACAGCGATGATGGAGGCGGCGAGGCCGCCCTTCATGTCGCAGGCGCCGCGTCCATAGACCTTGCCATCCCTGACGATGCCGGCGAACGGATCGACGGTCCAGCCGTCGCCGGCTTCGACAACGTCGATATGCGAATTGAAATGGACGCAGGCACCAGGTGACCGTCCATCAAACCGCGCAACGACATTGATGCGCGGATAGCGATCGGTGTCCCCGGGCGTGCCGTCGGCGCGGATGAACTCGGTCTCGAAGCCGCTCTTCCTTAGCCGCGCACCGATATAGTTGGCGCATGGTCCGTAGGCTTCGCCGGGTGGATTTATGGTCGGAAAGCGGATCAGGTCGGCGGTCAGCGCCACCAACTCGTCGCGCCTGATGTCGATTGCCTTGAGGAGTCGCCCGTTCATGCCGCGAGTTGAGCAGCGATCCCAGTGGTTTTGCAAGCCCGTCGATCAAATCCGTGCAACGTGTCGCTGTGGCAACTATCGCGGGAAATCGTTCAAATTCACTGCTTTGGATTGGCGAATTGGTCAAAGACTGTGTGTTATCTGTTCACCGCCATTAAAAACGTGAAAAACAACGTGATGGCGAGCAGGCAAGGGCAATCAAAGGGGTTTGATCGCATGAAAATGTCATTTCTCAAGGCAGCAGTATTGGTCGTTGCGCTGTTTGGCGCATCGGCCGCAAGTCAGGCGGCCACATTGGTGGCGAACATCGACGTGTCGTCGCAGACAATGACGGTTCGTTATGGCGATTCTGTCTATCGGTGGGCCGTCTCGACCGCCCGTCCGGGCTATTTCACGCCGCGCGGCACCTACCGGCCGCAGCGCACGGCGCGGATGTGGTATTCGCGCAAATACGACATGTCGCCGATGCCGTACTCGGTGTTCTTCCGTGGCGGCTATGCCATCCATGGAACGGGCGCCGTCAGGCAGCTCGGCCGTCCGGCTTCGCATGGCTGCGTAAGGCTGCATACAGCCAATGCCGCGGCCTTCTATTCAATGGTCCGCGAAGTGGGCTTCGGCAATACGCGCATCGTCGTTACCAATTAGGCAATTGGCGATTTGTTGATACAGGCTTTGTTTGCTGGCGGAGGAACTCACGTTCCCGCCAGCGGCTTGCTCAGGTGTTTGAGACGGGAGCCGGCTTGGTGCGGTTTTTCCGCCGCCACTTGCTGATCTCCCACCTTTTGTGGAACCACATCCATTGGCCTGGATCCTCTCGGACCCAGCGCTCGACGACGTCGTTCAGCATCTGGGTGGTGGCGTGGACATCGACGCTGCCGTCGGCGGTGCGCGGCAGGACCAACTTGTCCTCGATCTCGAGCCGGAAGCGGTTGCCCGGCAACCTGATACAACGCGCCGGATAGACGTCGCAGTCATAGTGGCGGGCAAGGGTGCCGAGCACGCGGTTGCTCTGGCAGGGGCGGCCGAAGAAGGTCGTGTCCAGGCCGTTGGAGAATTTCTGGTCGACGAGAACGCCGATATTGCCGCCATTCTCCAACACCCCCGCCAGCGCGAACGAGGCACCGGCCATCGAAGGCAGCAAGCCTCCCATGGTCGATCGCCTTGTCGAAAGGATGTAGTCGGCGAGGTAGGGGTTGTTGGGCGGCCGAAACAGCGCCGTGATGTTCATGCCGAAGGTCGCGGCCGCCACCGGCAGCAGCTCGAAATTGCCGAGATGGCCGGTGAAGACGATGTGCGGCTGCTTCTCGGCCGCGATCTCCACGAAATGCTCTGTTCCCTTGACCTCGATACGGCCGGACTTTCCGGCCACTGGGTCATAGTCGAACAGGGCGTCGAGGAAGATGTATTCAGCGGCAAGGCGGGCCATGTTGCCCCACATGTCGGAGGCGATGGCCCGGATTTCGTCCTCGCTCTTTTCCGGATAGGCCTTGCGCAGATTGTCGAGGGCGACCTGGTGGCGTCCGACCCTTGGACCGATGAGGCGTGCGGTGCGGTCGGCAAAATTCAGCGCGCTGTCGACCGGCAGCAGGCGCAGCAGCGACATGATGACCATCGCGAGACGCGCAACAAACCAGTAATTCACCTGGCGCAATTGTCTGCCATAGCGAAATTTCAGATCGCGGCGAAGCTTCTTGAGCACGGAAATCGAGGCTCTAGAGCATGATGCCGAAAAGTGTGAAGCGGTTTTCGGATGACATCATGCTCTATTCCTTGATTTAGAGGCGGATTCAGATTTCAGGTCAATTCGACCTGAAATCATCCGACTCTAGGCGACGCGCAGGACGATCTTGCCGAAGACGTCGCGGCCTTCCATGCGCTTCAGCGCGGCATCGATATCGTCGAAGCCGACCTCGGTGTCGATTACCGGAGCGACCTGTCCCGCGGCCATCTTCTGCATGGCGTTGGCCATGTTCTCCATCCGGCAACCGAAGGATCCGAGCAGTTTCAACTGCTGCTGGAAGAGCTGCATCAGGTTGATCTGAGTCGACACGCCGGAGGTCGAACCGCAGGTCACAAGGCGACCGCCGCGCTTCAGGCACAGCATCGAACCGGCAAAGGTGTCGGTGCCCACATGCTCGAACACCACGTCGACGCCTTTCTTCTTCGTCAGCTTGCGCACGACGCCCTCGAAACGATCGTCGCGGTAGTTGATGACATGGTCGGCGCCGAGCGCCTTGGCCTTGTCGATCTTGTCGTTCGAGCCGACCGTGGTGATGATCGTGCAGCCCATCCGCTTGGCCAGCTGGATGGCCGCCGAGCCGATGCCGGATCCGCCGGCATGGACGAGGATCGTCTCACCGGGCTGCAGCCTGGCATTGTCGAACAGCATGTGCTCGACGGTGCCGAAGGTAACGGGCGCCACCGCGGCCCCGATATCGGTCACACCGGGCGGGGCGGGGACCAGCAGGCGCGCCGGCAGGTTGATCTTCTCCTGCGCGAAACCGTCGAGATGGAAGCCGTGAACGCCCGAAACATGCTCGCACAGATTGTCGCGGCCTTCGCGGCAGGCACGACAGAGGCCACAGGTGCGCGCGCCGTAGATCGATACCAATTGTCCGGGCAGCAGGCTGGAAACGCCGGGACCGACAGCCTCTACCTCGCCGGAGGCCTCGGCGCCGACGACCAGCGGCAGCTTGCGCTTGGCGAAGGCCATGCCGCGCCAACCCCAGACGTCGATGTGGTTCAGCGCCACCGCCTTGATGCGCAGCGTCACTTCGCCAAGCGCGGGAGGCGGCGGGGGTGGCAGGTCCACCGTTTCAAGGCGGCGGTCCTCGATAAGTTGCAGTGCGCGCATGGAGCCTGTCGGTTCTGTTAAGCGGAAAGGGCTCGCTTAGACCGGTTCCCGCGCCATGACAAGGCAAGTGTTCTGGCCGCCAAAGCCGAAGGAGTTCGACAGAACGGAGCGAACCTGCGCATCGCGCTTCTTGTTCGGCACGACGTCGAGCACGATCGCCGGGTCAGGATTGTCATAGTTGATGGTCGGAGGAATGACGCTTTCGCGCATCGTCATCAGCGAAAACGCCGCTTCGACCGCGCCCGCCGCCGACAGCGTGTGGCCGATCATCGACTTGTTGGACGAGATCGGCATCGAGCCGATGCGCTCGCCAAACACCGTCGACAGCGACAGGTGCTCCATCTTGTCGTTTTCCGGCGTCGAGGTGCCGTGTGCGTTGACATAGTCTATCTCGTCTTCGCCGAGACCCGCATCGGCAAGTGCGGCCCGGACAGCGGCAATCGCCGGCGACCCATCCGGCTTGGAGCGCGTGCGGTGGAAATCGTCGGCCTTTTCGCCACAGCCGCTGAGGATGCCGAGAACGGCGGCCCCACGGGCAAGCGCCGCCTCCAGCGATTCCAGCACCAGGGCGCCGGATCCCTCGGCCAAAACGAAGCCGTCACGGTCCTTGGAAAACGGCTTGGAAGCCTTTTCCGGATTGTCGTTGTGGGTGGAGAGCGCCGACAGCAGCGAGAAGCGGATCAGCGCCTCGGCGGTCGCCGAGCCGTCGGCGCCGATCGACAGCGCCCGGTCGCATTCGCCACGGCGGATCGCCTCGACGCCGAGCTGGATGGCGGTGGCGCCCGAGGCGCAAGCCGTCGAGAGCGTGATCGGCAGGCCACGCGTGCCGAACCGGTCGGCGAGCCGGTCGGCGATCGAGCCGAACTGGGTGGTTTCGAAGAGATCGAGTTCCTTCAGGCCGCGCGCCACGCGCAGCAGCCTTTCGGCGCCGGAATCCTGCTTGTCGGAATTGTAGAGCGAAAAGCGATCGTGCCAGTCGAGTTCGACCGGCGGCGAGGCGAGGAAGAGAGGGCCTCCGAAATCGCCGGAATTCAGGCCGGCTTCGCCAACAGCCTCCTGAGCCGCGGTTTCCGCCAGTTCATAGGTGAGAAGGCTTGCTCCCTTGGAGCTCGACGGCAGAAAATCGACCATGCCGGAGATCCGTGTGTTGAGGTGATCGACCGGAAAGCGGGTGATCGGGTGGATGCCCGACTTGCCCGAGGTCAGCGCGGCCCAATTGTCTGATTTGCCGACGCCGAGCGAGGTCACCACACCGATACCAGTGACGGCAACCACGGGCCTGCCCATGTGATCTCTGAAATTGGCCATCCGGGAGCCCTCTTATCTCTGCAGTGCGTTCGCCAGACGCCGCCTCAAGCGGCGTTGACCAGCGCCATGCCCTCGAATTGGTGATAGCCGATCGCCGTTGCAAGGACGCTCGCGGGAATGCCTTCAAACGGCTTTTCGGCCGTGGCGTCAAAGACAGGGTAGGCGGCCTTGCGGTCGACCGCGAGTGCCGCCAGCGCTACGGCGAAGGGAAACTGCGCTTCCTTCATGTGCCCGGTCAACGTTGTAAAACCGCGCGCCGATATCGCCGGATTGGCGTCGAGCGCCGCCTTTTCGGCCGATGTTGCCGCATGCGCGCCCGATGCTCCCGACATGGCGAGCAGCTTGCCGTTCAGCGGCAGCGCCTGTTTGAGCAGGAGAGCGATCTCGGCGTCGAGTTCTCCGCGCGCGCGCCTGGCGCGGCCGGAGACGACGGGGCCGAGTTCAGCGTAGATCTTGCGTCCGCGGCTTGCCGCGTGTTCGCGCTGCTCAAGCACCAGGAAGGCACCGCCGGAACCTGAGACCACGCCGCCGCCCTCGGCGCCCTGCCTTTGCCAGACGGGCTTCCACGGGCCGCGATGCAGATAACCGGCCAGCTCGTAGCCGAGCAGCATGTCGGAATGTTCCGTCTGGAAGGCGCCGCCGACCAGGATGTGCGTCGACTGGCCGGAGCGAATGCGCGCGGCTGCCGTCTCGACGGCGGAGACGCCAGCGCCTTCCTCGCCCATGAAGGTCCTGGACGAGCCGGTCACCTTGTGGACGATGGAGATGTTGCCGGCGAGCAGATTGGAAAGCTGCGCCAGGAAAAGCGTCGGTCGCAATTCGGTGGTCAGCTTCTCGTTGAGCAGCACGTCGCGGTCGTTCCGGTTTTCCGAAGCGGCTAGAATGTCGGCGTCGACCGCTTCGTCGCGCTCGCCGCCGCCGGCCGCCACAACCATGTCCATGGTGGTGCAGAGTTCGTCATTGCCCTTGATGCCGGCGTCGTCGAGCGCGAGGCCCGCGGCATAGGTGCCGAGCCTCTGCCATGTCTCCATCTGCCGCTGATCGCCGCGCTTGGCGATCTGCAGGTTCCAGTCGATCTCGGGCAGTGGATGAACCGTGTAGGGCGCGAAGCGCCCGGCCTCGAGCACCGGCTCCCGGCCCGGTTGCGCCAGCTTTTGCCAATGGGCGTCAGGACCTTCCCCCAGCGAGGAAACAAGGCCGATACCTGTGATGACGACGTCGTGGGGGCTGCTCATGAGCGGCTTTGTGGGTCAGGTGACGGAGCGCGTCAAGTCACGCGCCCTGATGACCTCAGGCGGTCTTGGCGGCAACCAGCGCGTCGATCTTGGCGCACAGGTTCTTCATGACGAAGTAATCGTCGGTCGAAGCCTTGCCGTCATTGACTTCCTGGGTCCACTTTTCCAGCGGCACCTTGATGCCGAATTCCTTGTCGATGGCGAACACGATGTCCAGGAAGTCGAGGCTGTCGATGCCGAGATCGTCAATGGTGTGGCTCTCGGGCGTGATGGTGTCGATATCGATCTCGCTGGTGTCGGCAATGATCTTGGCGACTTTGTCGAACGTTGTAGACAAGGGGCTTTTCCTTCTTTGCGGGCGGAATCTGTCCGCATTCGTTTGGGCGCTGTCTAATCGGTTTTTCCCGGCAGGAAAAGGCCTGTTAAGCCGGGCGCAGATGGGTAGGATGCCCAGGAAACGCAAGAAGGGCCGCCGGTCGACCCCCCCCCCCCCTTCCGTTGACGCTACGTAAGCTCAGCTGTCGCGGAGCTTGACAAGGTCGTTCAGCAGCCCGACCGTTCCGTTGTGGACGGTCAGTCGCTCGACCTTGCCGGCGATGGTTTCCAGAGCCTCGAGCTCCTTCAGCCGCAGCATCACCGGGTTCTCCGCCATCACCTTGGCCGTGTTGAGCAGGGAACGCGTGGCGTTCGTCTCCTCGCGGCGGCGGATGACGTTGGCCTCGGCCTGCTTTTCGGCCGAGACCACCTGGTTGAGGATCTCGCGCATCTCACCCGGCAGGATGACATCCTTGAGCGAGATATCGCTGACCTCGACCCCGATCTCGGCCATGTCGGCACGGACCTTGGCCGCCGCTTCCTCGTCGACCGTCACCTTCTTTTCGAGGATCTGGTCGAGCGTGAGCGCGCCCAGCGTCTTGCGGAACGCGTACTGCAGGGCGCGGTAGAGGGCCTCGGAGAAGTCCTTCACCGCACTCACCGCCTTGACCGGGTCGATGACCCGGTATTCGGCCGCGATGTTGACGCGGATCGTGACGCGATCCCTGGTCAGCACTTCCTGCCCGGCGACATCGAGCGACTGGCGCTTGAGGTCGACGACCTTGATCTGCACCATCCGTCCGACGTTCCAGAAGCCGTGCACGCCAGCGGCAAGCGTCCGCACAAGGACACCGTCGATGAACAGCAGCCCGGCCTGGCCGTCGACAACCGGGTGAACGGACATCAATTCCGCCTTCCGAGCCTGGCCGAGCCGGCGCATGACAGCCGGATCGATGGCAAGATCGGCCGAGGTGTCGATCACCGTCACCTTCCACGGTCCGGCATCGGTCCACAGTACCAGCTTACGGTCGGGGGCCTGCACGGAATGCAGGTTGCCGTCACGCTCGATGACGGCAACTTCCGTGCGCCCGGTGCGCACGACGGTGAAATGACGCGCGGCCACGTCCGGGAGCTTGTCGAACAACGCCTTCTCGTACGCCGAAACGAATTCCGGGCTCTTCAGATCGTGCCGGGACACCTCAAGGCTCTGGTTCCGGTTGGCGAGCCAGTGCTCACCCGGCAGCAGGACAGCCTTGATCTCTCCCTTGTAGAGAGTGAGGGCACGTTCGTTTTCCCTAACGAGGACGCGCTCGCGCCCAAGAACTGTATCGAGAATAGTCATTGTCTTACTCCTGTCGGGCATGGCCCCATGCGAGGCGTCACGTCATGCGTCGATCTTCCCTTCGTTTCTCGTTTCACTTCCAATTCCGGACACGAATGATCCGGGGACTGGTGGCATCGATGCGCGGCGGGCCTGCGGGAGCGGATCGCGGGGCAGCGAAGCGGGCGCCGGAGGCGAGCCTCCCTTGCCGGCGACACTGCGCCTTGACCATCACCGCGAGCCTGGCCGCGAGCCGATGGCATCGGACCTTTCGATACGTCCTGGCCCGAAGGCTTCGGCCGTCCGTCACGTCTTCAGCATTCCAGTCCCCGGACCGTTTCAGATAACACCTGGCAGGGTGCTGGCTTATCAAGCCAATGGAGAAGGAATCGAACCTTCGACAATCAGATTATGAGTCTGATGCTCTACCAACTGAGCTATCCGTGGTGCAGACGACAGGACTCGAACCCACAACCTCCGGATTATGTCCGGCGCTCTCCCAGTTGAGCTACATCCGCGATCCCAATCCCCAAAGCGGCGCCGTATACAGGGCGGCAAAGCCGTCTGCACGGGCGGAGACGAAAGCTCCAACCGTTGTGCTCGCTTCGGTTTTCGTGACCGGGAGCGCGCCTATAGCCCCTGCGACGGGTTGTCGCAAGCGACATTGTCGTGCCGAATTCGCGGCTTCTTTCGGCGGTGGCATTTCGGCAACACTCATTGCCGCGCCCGCGTTCGGGAGCAGTTGTCTCAGAAGGTGACGCGGCCGAGTACGCGCAAGCCGTCGCCTTGCGGCTCGACCACCACTGCTTCGCCTTCGCGCGGCGACACGCCGGTCAGCGCCACGATGTTTTCGAGATGGGTGACCAGGACCAGATTGTCGGAGCCGGAATAGGCGCGGATTTCCTTCATGATGGCCGCGATCTGCGCTGCTTTCTGCGCATCGTCACCCTTCAGGAGATCGAGCGGTGCGAACAGCTCCGGCTCGGCTTCGAAGGCGGTGCGCGCGGTGTCGAGGCAGCGGCAATAGCGGCTGGACAAAATGCGCTCGATGGGAGCCGCGCGGGCGGCAAACAGGGCGCCGATCTTGCTTGCCTGCTGCTTGCCGCGCGCCGACAGATTGACCTGGGTGGCGCAATTGCCGATGTCGAAATTGGCCGGGTCGGTGGTGCCGGTGACCATAGCGTGGCGCAGCAGCACGACATGGCCGCCATCGCGCAGCAGCGCCCAGCCGGCGTCCGTCGCGTGCGCGGCGGCGGGGACGACAAGCAGGAACAACGCCAAGGCTAACCGGATCATCGCCACCCTTCCATGCTCCCGTGTCGGGCTCCAACCATTCGCATATAAGGATTGGAAAGCAGGCACAAAGACAAGCCGGGCGTCAGCCGTGTCTCACGCCTCACATTTGGCGAGCTGCTGCTTCACCAGATCGATCACCGAGCGGAACTCGGTACCTTTCATCGCCGCGAGATGATGCGGCAGAGCCGCCGCGTAGGGCTGTTTTCACCAGCGGCGCCATACATCGCCGAACGGTCGGTTCCGCGGCGAAGCCGATCACAATGCCGAGGCTCGCATCGGCCTTTGCGCGTTGCCGAGGGCCTTGGCGCCGCGCACCGGTTCCAGCCCGCCAGCTCCGATCGGCTCGGCCGAGGCGGTTTGGCGCGCGCCGCACGATGGCATCGGCACGGATTGGTGCGGCAGGCATCGAGCAGCATGATCGGGCGCGATTGCGCCGCGACCGTGGCTCGCCTATCCCTGAAAAATGTCTCCGCTTACCGAAACCGTCCTGTTCGTCTTCAGTCTTGTCGCGCTCGGCTATCTCGCCGGGCTGACGGGCTATTTGAGACCGGCGAGCGGCGAGGGGATATCCGACTTTGCCGTCAGCGTGGCCATGCCGCTGCTTCTCTTCCAGACCATGGTGACGGCGGATTTCCATGGCGTGGCGCCCTGGCCGCTGTGGGGTGCTTATTTCACGGCGGCGGCGATCACCTGGGCCGCCGGCCATCTCGTCATCACGCGGATATTCGGGCGGGATGCCCGCGCCGGCGTTGTCGGAGGCGTCTCGTCGGCCTTCTCCAACATCGTGCTGCTCGGCGCCCCCTTCATCCTCGGCATATTCGGCCCGAGCGGCTTCGAAGTGCTGTCGCTGCTGGTTTGCGTGCACCTGCCGATCATGATGATGGCCTCTATCGTGCTGTTCGAAATGTTCGGCCGCGGCAGTGGCGAGCATGTGCATCCGCTGCGGGTCCTGCACAGTTTCCTCAAGCGGCTGTTCATCAACCCTTTGATCATCGGCATTCTGCTGGGTCTCGCATGGCGGCTCGGCGGCGTGCCGTTGCCGGCTCTTGTGATGCGGCTGGTCGAGGCCATGGCAAACACCGCCGGGCCGGTGGCGCTGTTTGCCATGGGGCTCAGCCTGCGCCGCTTCGGGATATCAGGCAATGTGCGGCCGGCGTTGGCGCTTTCGGCGCTCAAACTGTTCCTGATGCCGGCACTGGTTCTTGCCTTCGTCTGGCTGCTCGGCCTGCCGCCCCTGACCGCCAAGGTGGCGGTCGTGGTGGCGGCGCTGCCCTCCGGTATCAATTCCTATCTCATCGCGGTGCAGTTCAACACCGGCCAGGCGCTGGCATCGAACCAGATGACCATCGCCACGGCCTGCGCGGCGATCACCACCGCTTTCTGGCTGACGGTTGTCCTGCATGTTTTCGGGTAAGGTTGGCGACGCCGTACGCCAAGGCGCGCTCGTCTTGTGCTGGTCCAACCCCTATATGCCATCTTGCGATTGCTTGCGGGGCTTTCCCTAGGTTAAGAGCAATGGCTCCAGCGCGCGGCCCTGCCTGCGCTTTACCGAAGACATCCAGATAGCGGCCCGTGAGCGCCGAACGGAGGCTAGACCATGCTTCAGAAAACCAGCCATTTCATGCGGCAGGCCAATCTCATCAACGGCGAATGGGTGCAGGCCGACAGCGGCCAGACGGTCGACGTGAACAATCCGGCTACAGGCCTCAAGATCGGCACCGTACCGAAGTCGGGCAAGGCAGAGACTCGCCGCGCCATCGAGGCCGCCGATGAAGCTTTCAAAACCTGGCGCAAGACGACCGCGCTCGAGCGCTCGAAGCTGCTGCGCAAGCTGCATGATGCGATGATGGACAATCAGGACGTGCTGGCCGAACTGCTCACCATCGAGCAGGGCAAGTCGCTGTTCGAATCCAAGGGCGAGATCGGTTCGGCTGCCGCCTACATCCTGTGGTTCGCCGAAGAAGGCCGCCGCACTTATGGCGATGTCGTGCCCTCGCCATGGGCGGACCGCCGCATCCTGGTGACGAAAGAACCGGTCGGTGTCATCGCCGCCATCACGCCGTGGAATTTCCCGTCCTCGATGCTGGCCCGCAAGCTCGGTCCCGCACTTGCCGCAGGCTGCACCGCCGTCGTCAAGCCGGCCTCGCAGACGCCGTATTCCGGCCTTGCCTGGGGGGCGCTTGCCGAGGAAGTCAGCTTTCCCAAGGGCGTCATCAACATCCTGACCGGCGCCGCCGGCGAGATCGGCGACGAGATTTGCGCCAATCCGCTGGTCAAGAAGATCACCTTCACCGGCTCGACCGAAGTCGGCAAGATCCTGATCCAGAAATCGTCGGTGACCGTCAAGAAGGTATCGATGGAACTCGGCGGCAACGCGCCGTTCATCGTTTTCGACGACGCCGATATCGAGCGTGCGGTGGCCGGCGCGATCACCGCCAAATATCGCAATTCCGGCCAGACCTGCGTCTGCACCAACCGCTTCCTGGTCCAGGCTGGCGTCTATGACAAGTTCGTCGAGAAACTCGCCGCGGCCAGCAACGGGCTGAAGGTTGGTTCCGGCCTGGAAGAGGGCGTCCAGCAGGGGCCGCTAATCGACGAGAAGGCGGTCGAGAAGGTCGAGGAGCTGATCGCCGACGCCACGGCCAAGGGCGGCAAGGTCGTCGCCGGGGGCAAGCGCCACGCGCTCGGCGGTTCGTTCTTCCAGCCGACGGTCATCGCCAACGCGACGCCGAAAATGCGCTTTATGAAGGAAGAGATTTTTGGGCCGGTCGCACCCGTGTTCAAGTTCGAGACCGAGGAAGAGGCCGTGGCGCTCGCCAACGACACGGAGTTCGGCCTTGCCTGCTACTTCTACACCGGCGATCTCGGCCGCGCCTTCCGGGTCATGGAAGGCCTGAAATACGGCATGGTTGGCGTCAATGAAGGGCTGATCACCACACCTGAAGCACCGTTCGGCGGCGTCAAGGAATCCGGACTTGGCAAGGAAGGCGGACATCAGGGCATCGAGGATTACCTCGATACCAAATATGTGTGCATCGGCGGCCTCGGCCTCTGATAGGCTAGTCCGGAGGCAGGCTCGTACACCTGCCTCGAGGCTGAAGAACCAGCCGAAGTCCTTTGGATCCACTGACGTTTGCGGGCATGATGATGAAGGACGGCGAGGTTTTCGGCACGACGCAGGCAGGCGAACCGGTCCGCCGCTTCACGATCAGGGGCGGCGGCCTCACCGCCAACATCATCGGGCTCGGCGCCATCGTCCAGGACCTGCGCCTGGCCGGGCATGACGCGCCGCTGGTTCTCGGCTACAGCACTCTGGAAGCGTATGAGACAGATACTGCCTTCTTCGGGGCGGTGGTTGGGCGCTACGCCAACCGCATCGGCGACGCTCGTTTCACAATTGGCGGCAACCGCTATCAGACCGAGCGCAACTTCCTGGACAAGCATACGCTGCATGGCGGCTCGCAAGGCTATTCCCACCGGCCATGGACGGTTTCGCTGCATGGCAGGGACTTCGTCACGCTGACGCTGCATGATCCCGATGGCGCGATGGGCTTTCCCGGAGCGCTCGACGTTACCTGCACCTACCGGCTGAAAATTCCCGGCACGCTCAGCGTCGAATTGACGGCGACCTGCGAGGAGCCGACGCCGTGCAATCTCACCCAGCATTCCTATTTCAACCTCGACGATGGCGGTGCCGGCGACATTCTCGACCATAGGATGATGCTGAACGCCGGCGCCTATCTGCCTGTCGACGGCGACATGATCCCGACCGGCGTGGTCAAGCCGGTCGACGGCACGCCCTTCGATTTTCGCCAGGCGCGGCCGCTGCGCATGGAGACCGAGGGCGAACAGTTACCCTACGACCAGAATTTCTGCCTGGCCGCGGCGCGCGGTCCGCTCAAGCAGGCAGCTTGGGTGCAAGGGGCGAGTTCCGGCGTCGAGATGGAAGTCTGGACCACCGAGCCCGGCGTCCAGCTTTATACCGGGCAATATGTGACGCCACGCACCGGCCTGGAAGGGCGGGGTTACAAGGCCTTCAGCGGCTTCTGTCTGGAGCCGCAGATATGGCCCGACGCGCCGAACCGGCCGTATTTCCCGCAGGCGACGCTATGGCCTGGCGCGATCTACCACCACGTGACGGAATATCGGTTCCGGCAGGGCTGACTTTTTCAGGACTGGCCGAACGCCGCCCGTAGCGTCTCGAACGGCGCCAATGCGCCGCGGACCTGCACGACGGCGGCGGCGACGCGGTGCGCACGCTGGACAGCGTCCGCCGGGGCAATCCCGCCAAGCCGTGCGGCGAGATAGCCGCCGTTGAAGGAATCGCCGGCACCGGTCGTGTCCACGGGCGCAGGCACGTGGATTGCGGCGACCTCCCGCAGCGCTCCACCCTTGCCAATCAACGCCGGTGCCTCGCCGTTCTTGACCACGACCTCCTTGACCAATTGCCCGAGGCGCTCGGCGGTCGCCTGCGGTGTGTCATCGCCGAACAGCATCTGCTCGTCCGGGAACGTCGGCAGCGCGATGTCGGTAACCGCAAGCGCCCGGGCAATCGCTGCTTGCGCGTCCTCGCGGTTACGCCAGAGCCGCGGCCGATAGTTGGGATCGAAGGCAATCAGCGAGCCCGCCGCGCGCGCCTTTGCCACTGCGGCCAGCAGCGTCTGGCGCGCGGCCTCATCGAGAATTGCCAAAGTGATTCCGGAGAAGTACACAAGCGCCTGATTTTCCAGGTTTTTCGCCAGTGCCGCCGGGTCCGAGGCGAGCTGCCTGGCGGCGGCGTCGCCGCGCCAGTAGGTGAAGGAGCGCTCGGCGCCGGTCAGCGTGATGGCATAGAGGCCGGGGCGCGCGCCCGGTATGACCGGACTGGAGCCGATGCCGATGCCGTTTTCGGCTAAGAAGTCGATCTGGCCCTGCGAGAAAGGGTCGTCGCCGAAGGCCGAGACATAGGTTGCCGGCCGGTCAGCGCTTAGGGCATGCAGCGCCCACAGCGTGTTGAACGTGTCGCCGGCAAAGCCCATGCGCCAGTTCGGCCCGGTCTGGCCCGACAGTTCCAGCATGCATTCGCCGATCGAGGCGACGCCGTTTCCCACCATCTGCAATCCTCCAGTGCTTTCGGTGCTGTAGCTTTTTGCCGAACGCAGCGCCATGCTTGGCAAGCAGGCTTTTTTCCGCCACAGCGTTTTCCCACAGGCTGGCGGGATGCGATCCGCCCGGCAGGACGTTATCTGCGAAAGAGGAACCGGTTTGGCATCGTTATGGCGTTATCTCCTGGCAGGTCTTGGTCTGGCTGCTTTGCTGGTCGGCGTTCTCGCGGCCGTTTATCTGACCGCGCCGCATTCGGCACAGCCCGCCGGCCCGGATGTCTCGCGGACGAAAAAAACCGACAACGGGTTGTACGTAGCGAGTTTCGTGCCGGAACGGGGCGTCGTGCGGCAGGGCGAACTGGAATCCTGGCTTCTGACGCTGAAGACAAAGACGGGGGCCTCGGTGGAGCGAGCCGCGATTGCCATCTCCGGTGGCATGCCGCAACACAATCACGGTCTGCCGACCAGCCCGCAGGCGACCGACTATCTAGGCGAGGGACGCTACCGCATCGAAGGGGTGAAATTCACCATGAGCGGCTGGTGGCAACTGCGTTTCGCCATATCGTCCGGCGCGGGCTCCGACACTGTGCTGTTCAACGTGGTGCTGTGAGCGGTCGATGAGGCGCTTTTTCTGCTTTTTGGCACTGACGGTGGCAGCCATCCTTGCCGGTTGCGGCAAGCCGGATTTTTCCGATGCCGAGAAGAAGACGATTGCATCGCTCGCGCTGAATACGCTGCCGGCGCTGAAGCCTGATACCACCAACCGCTTTGCCGATGAGCCGGCCGCGGCGGCGCTCGGCTCGACGCTGTTCTTCGACGTCGGGATGAGCCGCGACGGTACGGTGTCCTGCTCGACCTGCCACAAGATCGACCGGCAGTTCCAGGACGACCTGCCGCAGGCGATCGGAGTCGGCAACACCAACCGGCGCACCATGCCGCTGGCCGGCGTGGCGCGCGACCCCTGGTTTTTCTGGGACGGGCGACGCGACAGCCTGTGGGCGCAGGCGCTGACACCGCTCGAAAACCCGTTGGAACAGGCGGGAAACCGTGCTGCCTACGCGCATTACATGAAGGCGCGTTTCGGCGAACGCTATGAGCGCATCTTCGGGCCATTGCCTGATTTGTCCAGCATTCCGCCAAATGCCAGCCCGCTTGGAAGCGATGCCGAAAAAACCGCCTGGAACGCGATGAGCGATGCGCAGCGCGACGCAATCAACGGCGTCTATGCCAATATCGGCAAGGCGATCGCCGCTTTCGAACGCTCAATCGAGCCGGCACCGACACGCTTCGACCGCTTTGCGCTGGACCTTGCGACAGGCGCCGAGCCGAAAGGCGATGCCGTCTTTTCCACGGAGGAAATCCTTGGGTTGAAACTGTTCGTCGGCAAGGCCAATTGCGTGAGCTGCCACAACGGCCCGCGCTTCAGCGACAACGGTTTTCACAACACGGGTGTACCGCCTGCTGCCGGCCTGCCGGCGGATCGTGGGCGCGTCGATGCGGTGGCCCAGGTCGAGGCCGACCCGTTCAACTGCTTCGGAGCCTATCGCGATGGCGAGGCCAGTGCCTGCGGCGAGCTGCGCTTCATGGTCAAGGATGCGCCGGAACTTGTGCGCGCCTACAAGACGCCGTCGCTGCGCGGTGCGGCGACGCGGCCGCCTTACATGCACGCCGGGCAGTTTTCATCGCTCGACGAGGTCGTCGCTCACTATGCCAAGGCTGCGCCAAGCGTCGAGGGCAGTTCTGAAATTCACCCGCTGGAGCTCTCGGACCGCGAGCGCGCCGCACTGGTGGCGTTCCTGAAGACGCTATCGGAATAGGTTACCTGTCCTTGACCGTCTCCATCGCCACGAAGGTCGAGGTCTGGGCGACGTGGGGCAGGGCGGAGATGCGCTCACCGAGCACGCGGCGATAGGCGGCGATGTCCTTCGTGCGGACCTTAAGGAGATAGTCGAAGCTCGACGCCATCATGTGGCACTGCTCGATTTCCGGCACGGCTTGTACGGAGCGGTTGAAGGCATCGAGCGCGGCGGATCGGGTGTCCGATAATTTCACCTGCACGAAGGCGACATGGCCTTCGCCCATGCGTTCGCGATCGATGATCGCCTGGTATCCCCTGATATAGCCGTCCTTCTCCAGCCGCTTCACCCGCGCCTGCACCGGTGTCTTCGACAGGCCGACCTTGACCGCCAGTTCCGACATGGAAAGCCGGCCATTGCCGGCCAGTGCCGACAGGATGTTCCTGTCGATGCGGTCCAATTGATCTTCTGTCATCGAAACTGCAGCCTGAATGAGCAATTTTCGGCGACATGATAGGTCAATCGAGCTGCCCTGTCGATTTTTTCAGACCGCCTGAAATCGGGTACTTGTGCTAGCTTGCGCCATTCGGTCCGGTGACCGCCGGCCCGTACCCTTGTGCTTGCTCATAGGACCGCCATGCCGCTCGACGCCATCCGCCAGCAGATCCGCGCCAATTATTTGCCCGACGAAGACGCAGCGGTTAAGCGATTAGCCGAGGCGGCCGGGCTTTCGGCCGGAGACCGTAAGGCGATCTCGGCGCGTGCGGCCGACCTGGTGCGGGCGGTGCGCGGTTCGTCCGATCCCCGGCTGATGGAAGTCTTCCTCTCGGCCTACGGCCTCTCCACCAAGGAAGGCGTGGCGCTGATGTGCCTGGCCGAGGCGCTGCTGCGCGTGCCCGACACAGAGACGATGGACGACCTCATCGCCGACAAGATCGCGCCGCACGACTGGTCGGCGCATTCGGGCGGTTCGAGTTCGATCTTCGTCAACGCCTCGACCTGGGCGCTGATGCTGACCGGCCGCGTGCTCGAGGAAGGTGAGGGCGGTATCGAAGGCACGCTGCGCTCGATGGTACGCCGGCTGGGCGAACCGGTCATCCGCAAGGCAGTGGCCGCCGCCATGCGCGAGATGGGCGAGCAGTTCGTGCTTGGCCGCACGATCGCGGAAGCCGTCAAGCGCGGCCGGCCGATGACACAGAAGGGTTATCTCTACTCCTTCGACATGCTGGGCGAGGCGGCCCGCACCGAGGCGGACGCGCTGCGCTATCACAAGGCCTATGCCGACGCCATTTCCTCGCTCGATGCTGGCTCGAACGGGCCAGATATCCGCCAGAACCATGGCATCTCCGTCAAGCTTTCGGCACTGCATCCACGCTACGAAGAAGCGCAAAAGGAAGAGATGCTGCCTGTGATGGCCGAGCGGCTGTTGTCGCTGGCCCTGGCCGCACGGCATTCGCGGATGGGGCTCAACATCGACGCCGAGGAGGCGGATCGTCTCGACCTGTCGCTCGACGTGATCGAGCGGGTGCTGGCCGAGCCGGAACTCGCCGGCTGGAACGGCTTTGGCGTCGTCGTGCAGGCCTATGGTCCGCGCGCGGCTTTCACCATCGATTGGCTCTATGCCCTGGCCAACAAGCATAATCGCAACATCATGGTCCGGCTGGTCAAGGGTGCCTATTGGGACACGGAGATCAAGCGGGCGCAGACACTCGGGCTTGCCGGTTATCCCGTGTTCACGCGCAAGGCCAACACCGACGTCTCCTACATGGCTTGCGCGAAAAAGCTGCTTGGCATGACCGACCGCATCTATCCGCAGTTCGCCACCCATAACGCGCACACCGTCGCCGCCATCCTGTCGATGGCTGACAGTCGCGACACCTTCGAATTCCAGCGCCTGCATGGCATGGGCGAGGCTTTGCACGAAACGGTGCGCAAGGCCGAAGGCACGCGTTGCCGTATCTATGCGCCGGTCGGCGCGCATTCGGACCTGCTGGCCTATCTGGTCCGCCGGCTCCTGGAAAACGGCGCCAACTCCTCCTTCGTGCACCAATTGACCGACGAGGAGGTCGAGCCGGAGGATATCGCACGCGATCCGCTGGAAACGATTGAAAGCCAGGGTCCCGCCGCCAATCCGGCGATTGCCCGGCCTTCCCAGATCTTTGGGATCGGGCGCCGCAACTCGAAGGGATTCGACATCACCGACACGGTGACGCTGGCGGCGATCGAGCAGTCCAGAGCGGCATTTGCGGGTCCCGATCGCTGGCACGCCAAGCCGATCACGCGCGCCGCCGGCTACGGCAAGCAGCGCCCGATCCTCAATCCAGCAAAGCCTTCCGAGGTGGTCGGCACGGTTCACGAGGCCGCCGCCAAGCAGGTCGCAACCGCCGTGCGCATCGCTGTCGAGGCGCAGCCGGCGTGGGCAAAACGCCCGGTCGCCGAGCGTGCCGCTATCCTCAACCGTGCCGCCGATCTTTACGAGGCCAATGCCGTCGAGTTCTTCGCGCTCGCCACGCGCGAGGCCGGCAAATCGCTGGCCGACGGCGTCGCCGAAGTGCGCGAGGCGGTCGACTTCCTGCGCTATTACGCCACCGAGGCGGCGAACGCCGAAACGGGCACGCAAGCGCGCGGCGCCATCGCCTGCATCTCGCCGTGGAATTTCCCGCTCGCCATCTTCACCGGCCAGATCGCGGCAGCACTTGTCACTGGCAATTCAGTGATCGCCAAGCCAGCCGAGCAGACCCCGCTGATCGCCTTCCGCGCCGTCGAGATGCTGCGCGAGGCCGGCGTGCCGGAAGACGTCATCCAACTCCTGCCCGGGGACGGCCCGTCGGTCGGTGGTCCGCTGACAGCGGACCCGCGTATTGCCGGCGTCTGCTTCACCGGCTCGACCGAGGTCGCCAAGCTGATCGAAAAGCAATTGGCCGAGACCGCGGCGCCGGACGCCATGCTGATCGCCGAGACCGGCGGCCTCAATGCCATGATCGTCGATTCCACGGCACTTCCCGAGCAGGCGGTGCGTGACATCCTCGCGTCGGCCTTCCAGAGTGCCGGCCAGCGCTGCTCGGCGTTGCGCGTGCTCTATGTCCAGAAAGACGTCGAGAAGAAGATGCTGGAGATGCTGAAAGGCGCCATGGAGGCGCTCAACGTCGGGGATCCCTGGCGGATTTCGACCGATGTCGGTCCGGTGATCGACGATGACGCGCAAAGTTCGATCCGCGATTATTGCACGACGATGGGCCTGCAGGGCCGGCTGATCGCTAAACTTGAGGCGCCCAAGGATGGCCGCTTCGTCGCGCCGCATGTCTTCCGGGTCAAGGGCATCGAGGAGATGGAGCGCGAAGTGTTCGGTCCGGTGCTGCACGTCGCGACCTTCGACGCCGACCAGATCGACAGCGTCATCGCCGCCATCAACCGCAAGGGCTACGGCCTGACCTTCGGCCTGCACACCCGTATCGAGGGCCGGGTGCAGCATTTCGTCGACGGCATCCATGCCGGCAACATCTATGTCAACCGCAACCAGATCGGCGCTGTCGTCGGTTCGCAGCCATTTGGCGGCGAGGGCCTGTCCGGCACCGGGCCAAAGGCCGGCGGGCCGCACTATCTCAGGCGTTTCCGCAAAGGGCCTGAAGCGGGCACGGAAGTCGGCGAAGGCCATAAGGTGACGGCGACCGAACTGGCCGACAATCTGCCCGATCCCGCTCTCGGCGGCTGGTCGACGCGGCCGGACCGGGTCGCCATCCTCAGGAAGCATCTTCGCGGCAAGGGCGCGGCCGCGATCGGAGCCGCCGCCAGCATTGATTTCGGCCAGGTCGATCTGCCCGGGCCGACCGGCGAGGCCAACACGCTGTCGCTGTCGCCGCGCGGCCGGGTGCTGTGCTTGGGGCCGGACGGCGACACGCTGCTGGCGCAGACCATCCAGGCGCTCGCCGCCGGCAATGCGGTGCTGGCTGTTGCACCGGGCGCACCGGCGGCGCTCTCGGCATTGACCGGCAAAGGCCTGCCGCTGGCGGCCATCGACGGCCGCCCCGATCCTGTCGAGGCGCGCTCGCTGCGGGTCGATGTGGTTGCTTTTTCAGGCACGCCCGAGGCGGCGCGCATCGTGCGCAAGGTCATCGCCGAGCGCAGCGGGCCGATCGTCCCGCTGGTCAGCGAGGTGCTTTATCCGGCGGCTTATGCGCATGAGCGGGCGGTCTGCGTCGACACGACCGCCGCGGGTGGCAATGCCAGCCTCTTGGCCGCCGCATAGGTCGGCATCTACGCGCCCTCGACGACGGAAAAGCCCTCGAATTGCGGGTGGCCGAGATAGTGGACTTTCGTCGTGCCGACATTCCGGTGGGCGGCGCGGAAGTTCTCCGACTTGGTCCAGGCGACGAAATCATCGTGACTTGCCCACACCGTGTGCGACGCGAACAGCGTGTAGCCCTCGGTCTCGTTGACCGGGCCGCGCAGCAGGTGAAATTCGCGAAAACCCTTCATCTCGGCCAGGCTGGAGTCGCGGTTCTTCCACATGGCTTCGAAGTTGCCCTCCGAGCCGGTCTGGACCTTGAAGCGGTTCATGGCGATGTACATGGGGTCCCTTTCACGCGGATGTTGATGGTTGCGCCGCAACGTTTGTCCGGGCCTAGTCAAAACGGGCCGATGCCGACCTCGAACTCCAAGCTCGGGTTCGATGCCTGTGACGGAATTGGAGGGAAGGGAGCGGCCTTGCGCACGATGCCAAGCGCGGCCTCGTCGAAAGTCGGCGATCCTGAGCTTTCCAGAATGCGCAACTGGTCTATGTCGCCCTTCCTGCCTATGGCGAATGCCACAACCGCATTGTTACGCGCGGCCAGTTGCAGCGAAGGCGGGAGAGTACGATTGACGCTGCCGAGTTTTCGAAAGACGTTGCCGCGGTAGCTGTCTTCCGCGGCGCTGCCTTGGTCTTTTTGCCTTTTGCCCTTGCTGGCCGCTTCCGCCAGCCGGTCCTGGCCATCGGCCGTGCCGCTCCGTTCAGTCGCTGCTCCAGCAGTGGCAGGGGCAGCCGCCGGAGTTGGCCTTGCAACGGGGATCGGCGGTTGGTCCGGAACGGTGACAGGAATTTCGGTGGTTCCGGCCTGGGCGTTCGGCTGTGCCGGCGTTTCTGTCCTGGCAGCCACGCTCTGGTCATCCGGGCGCGGGGTTGCCGCCACCAGTATGTCCGGCGTGGCCACGGGCTGTTTGACCGGTTCCGCCGAGGGCTCCGAAGCCTGCTTCGCGGCGTCACGGGCAGGCTCGGGAGCGTGTGTCACCGGTTCCTGCGCGGGCTGTGAAGGTGCGGTCGGCGCCGGTCTGGCCGCCTTTGCCGGATGAGGCTTGGCCGTCGGCGGGGGCGGCACCAGCGTGACATTCATTGCCGCCGGGTCCTTGTCCAATGCACTGCCGGCGACCTTGTCACCTTTGTGATCGCCGCCTTCCGACTGCTCTGCCTCCCTGGAATCGAACTTGCCGGCGGACGAGATCAGAAAAGCCGCCGCCACGCCGGCATGGAGCAGGCAGGAGATGGCGATCGCAGCCTGCCACTTGCCGTTGCTGGCTTGCGGTCGTGCCTGGGCAAGTCGCTCTGCCGGCGCTATTGCCAACTCGCTGCCAGCGTCGGGGAGTGGATTGATTTCCTGCATGTCGCGGGCGCGAAATTGCAGCGATACGCGCAGACTTGTCAAATCAAGATCGGCTGCCTCAACCGGTAAGCAATCGAAGCCGGCCAGCGGCCCTGCCACGGTCTTTTCTTATGCGGTCCCACTTCAGACGCCGAAAGCGATGCCGGTCCTGGTGTCCGTCTTCAGCTTGCGCATGCAGGCAGTTGGTTCGACGCCCGTGCCAGCGCAATCCGTTCCGCTGTTGACCAGCACGCGGCTGACCTTGGTGCAGTCGGTGCCGGCCAGGTCAAAGCGTGTCACCTTGGTCTTGCCGTGCGGCAGGTCCTTGAAGTCGAGCACGGTCAGCCGGTCGACGATGCCGGCCTTGTTGAACAGAGCGATCTCGAACGCCGCCTCGGTCAGGTCGGCGCCGAGATCGTTGCTGACCAGGAAGGTCAGCCGGCAGCCCTTGCCGGAAGGCTGCGCGGCATTGAGTTCGAGGGTCAGGACCGGCGCGGACTGCTCAGCCCACGCCGGAATTGTCGTCAGCGACATCGCCAGCGTCGAGGTCAGCAAACGAAGGGATGCCGTCAAGGGCGTCATGGTCAGCCTCCAAAGCGCATGGTTGCCGCTAGCTTCAGCGTGATACCGGGTTCGTAGACCGCAACCGTGGTGCTGCCGTTCAGCGGATTGGCGTATTTGACGTCGAACAGATTGTCGGCGCGGAAATCGACTTTCAGATTGTCGGTCGCCTGATAGCTGGCGAAGGCATTGACCAGTGTGTAGTCCGTCGCAACGGCATTGCCCTTCGGCTTGCCGTTATACTGCACCTCACCGCCGACGGTCAGCTTGTCCTCAAGGAAACGCAGGCCAAGCTGAGCGGTGACCTGAGAGGAGGGAATAGTGGCGAGGTCGGCTTCCACACCCTTGTAGGAAACGGTGTGGCCATCCGTGATCGAGGCCGAGAAGCCGGCATAGCCCCATGCCGCGTCATAGACGCCTTCCAGCTCGAAGCCGTTGATCTTGGCCTTGGCGAAATTTTGATACTGGAAGCAGATCGGGATTCCGGGGCCGAAGGGGCAGCCACTGCCTGGAGCGAACGGCGACAGCGTTACGCCGTCGATATAGTCGTCGACATCGTTGTTGAAATAGGCTGCTTTCAGGCGCAAGGCGTCGCCCGGCTCGAAGATATCGTTCTGCTTGTAGTTGACGCCGAACTCGGTCGTCTTGCCGGTTTCAGGCCGCAGATTTGGATTGGGCAGGAACGGGAAGCTGACGCCGGCCGGATGATTGCCGCTGATCAGCGTTTCCGTGATCGAGGGCGAGCGGTAGCCTTCCGCATAGGTGCCGTAGAATTGCAGACCGGCAAGCCCGGCGCTCTCGAACGGCGAGACACCGACGGTGACGCGCGGGGATAGCCTGTCGCCGGAAATATCATGCGTGTCATCCTTCAGGCTGTAGCTGTCGTAGCGCAGGCCAGCGATGACTTCGAGCCAGTCCCAGGTGAGCTTGTCCTGGACATAGGCGCCGGACACGTCGCGCTTGCCCGACGGCGTGTAGAAACTGTCGCCCCCGGCCGCGCCACCCGTCTTGACGTTGTCGCCGACCCAATCGCCGCCATAGGTCAGTTCATGCGCGATGCCGTTCGTTTCGAACCGCGACGTGTTCCAGATATCGATGCCGGTCGTGCCGACATCGAATGTCGACAGTGATCCTGCCGGCAGCACCACGGGAAGACCGGTCACCGGATCGAAGCGATTCTGCGGCGCGAGACTGGTCAGGTCGAGATTGGTCTTGTTGTAGGACGTGTTGATGTGGAGATCGAGCCAGCTCTTGTCTTCGTCCGTGATGTTGTAGCGGGCCGTGAAGGTGTTCGACTTCAGGTCGACATCGTTGACCGGCACGCCGCCGCTGGTCTCGTCCCAGCCGTCGCTCGAACCGACCCAGCCGAGCTTGAGCTCACTGTTCTCGGTTGGCCGGATGGTCGTCTTGAACAGGCCGCTCTGCACGTCGAAGCCGGTGCCGTTGACGGTGTCGCCGTCGCCGTCCTTGTAGTTGTCGTAGTCGCGGTAAACGATGTTGCCCAACACGTCCCAGTTCTCATTGATGCGATAGGCACCGGTGGCGCTGGTGGTCCAGCCCTTGCCGTTGCTCTCGTAGCGTCCGGTGACGGATCCGGCCCAGGTCTCGTCGGGCTTCAGGAAATCGACCGCATCCTTGGTATCGAAGAAGACGACGCCGCCAATAGCGCCCGAGCCATAGGTGTTGGCGACGGGACCACGGATCACGTCGACGGATTTGACGAGCTCGGGATCGATGTAGAAGGTCGACTGGGTGCCGTGGTCGGAACGCTGGAAATTCTGGCGCGCGCCATCGACGATCACCGCGACGCGGCCGAAATCCTGCAGGCCGCGGATGTTGATGCTGGTGCTGACGCGCCTGGCGTCGGCCTGCGCAGCGACGCCAGGCACACCGAAAAGCATCTCGTTCGGCGTTGTCGCCATGCGGCGATCGAGCTGTTCCTGGTCGACATGGCTGGCAGAGGCCAGCGACTGTATCGCCGTTTCGCCGGTGCGGCTGAGCACCAGGATCCTGTCGAGCAACGTAGCGCCCGCGGGGGCTGCCTTTTGCTGGTCAGTCTTCTTCGATTGATCCGTCTGCTCGCTCGCCGCCTGCGTCGCAGGTTGCGCGTGCGCCGATGGCGCGGATAGAGCGATCGCCGCCACGCTTGCGAGCAAAGCCGCCGCACCGTTCGCCGCCCACCGACGGCGCCGTTCCCAACTTATCAACCCCATGCCCCAACTCCAAATCCCAGGTTCCATGCTGGCTGGCCCGGGGCTTGCTGGCATTTTGATCGTATCCGGCATCTTAAATGTTGACTCATTTAGTCCGGTATTGCACTGACTAGTAAACATGATTATTCTAGTCAAGAATGAATCGGCAATTCGCAACGCCTAGCCAGATGCCCGGCACAGGAAAGGGATCGACCCAGATGAACACGCACAATCCCAACGAGTTTCGCTATCGCGTCCGCCGTTCCGACGATACCTCCACCCGTTTCGATCGGGTCTCGCTGGCGGTGCGGACGCTGTCCAGCAACACGCTGTTCCAGGGCGAGCACGAAATCGGAATCGAGCATCATGGCGCGCTCTACCGGCTGAAGATCACCCGCCAGGGCAAGCTCATTCTCAACAAGTAAGGCAAGGCATCAGGGGTAAAGACATGGACCAGCGCGTAAAACCCGCTCCGCATGAAATCCGGCGGGCCCGGACCGACAATCCGAAAGCGCGCGAGCGTGACCTGGCCGCCCAGCTCGGCATTTCGGAGGCCGAGCTGGTGGCCGCGCATTGCGGCGACGGCGTCGTCCGCGTCGAACCGCGCGTCAACGATCTTCTGACCGGTCTCGAGGCCATTGGCGAGGTCATGGCGCTGACCCGCAACGAAAGTGCCGTGCACGAGAAGATCGGCGTTTACGACAAGGTCGTCACCGGCAATCACAATGCCATGGTGCTCGGCGAGAATATCGACCTGCGCATTTTTCCGAAAATCTGGGCGCATGGCTTTGCCGTGGAGAAGCGCGACGGCGACGGCATCCGCCGCAGCCTGCAGTTCTTCGATGCGGCCGGCGACGCGGTGCACAAGGTGCATCTGCGCCCGGCCTCCAGCCTCCATGCCTACCAGAAACTGGTCGCCTCGCTGGAATCACCGAACCAGGAGCCGACGATCGACATTTCGGGGCCGGTTCTCGATGAGGAAAGCGAGGCCGGGGCATCGACGGCGAGCCTGGACGACCTGCGTGACCGCTGGAGCCGGCTGACGGACGTGCACCAGTTCTTCGGCATGCTGAAGACGCTGAAGCTCAGCCGCCGCCAGGCGGTGCGCATGGTTGGCCAGGACTACGCCTGGCTGCTCGACAACGACGCGGTGCGCGCCATGTTCCATCACGCCGCCGAAAGCGAGATGCCGATCATGTGCTTCGTGGGCAACCGCGGCTGCATCCAGATCCACTCCGGGCCGATCAAATCGATCAAGCCCATGGGGCCGTGGATCAACGTGCTCGACGAGACCTTCCACCTGCACCTGCGCACCGACCACATCCATGAAGTCTGGGCGGTGCGCAAGCCGACCAAGGACGGCCATGTCACATCGCTCGAGGTCTATGCCGCCAATGGCGACATGATCATCCAGTTCTTCGGCAAGCGACATGAAGGCGAAAGCGAGCGCGAGGACTGGCGTTTTCTGGCCGAGCACCTGCCGCGCATCCCGAACCCGACGGCAGCCTGAGGAGAGTGCGATGCGGTTTGTTTCGAGGCCGTCCGCCCTGCGCGGATCGAGGGTCGGTTATGCAATCGGCCTTTCCATGGCTGTCGCCGCGCTGCAACCAGTCGGCGCCACCGAAGGCGTTTCGGTGTTCGCCGATCCTTCGAAGATCGCCGCTATTGGCGGCTCCATCACCGAGATCGTCTATGCGCTTGGCGAGGAGAGACATTTGGTGGCGCGCGATTCCACCAGCCTCTATCCAAAGGCCGCGCTCGACCTGCCTGATGTCGGTTACATGCGCCAGCTGTCGCCGGAAGGCGTCTTGTCGGTCAATCCGACGGGCATACTGGCATTGCACGGCAGCGGTCCCAGGGAAGCCGTCGACGTGCTGAAGAAGACGAGCATTCCGTTCATCGACGTTCCCGAGCAGTACAACCGCGAAGGCATCCTCCAGAAGGTCCGCATTGTCGGCAAGGCGCTCGGGGCCGAGGCAAAGGCCGAGGTGCTGGCCAAGGACCTCGATGCGAAACTCACAGCCGCCGAAAAACGGACAGCCTCGATCAAGGAGCGCAGGCGCGTGCTGTTCATTCTCTCGACCCAGGGTGGCAAGATCCTGGCGGCCGGCAGCGAAACCGCGGCCGACGGCATGGTCAAGCTGGCGGGCGGGGTCAATGCGGTGGAAGGCTTTTCCGGCTACAAGCAAATGTCGGACGAAGCGATCATCACCGCAAGGCCGGACGTGATCCTGATGATGAGCAATGCCGGGCCGCCGGTCTCGGACGACGAAGTGTTCGGCAATCCATCCATCGCCTCAACGCCGGCCGGAACGGCGCGCAAGCTGATCCGCATCGATGGCGCCTATCTACTCGGCTTCGGGCCGCGCACGGCCGACGCGATCCACGATCTCGCCGTTTCGCTTTACGGCGCACAGGTCACGGACTGAGCATCATGACCAACCAGTCGATCGCCGGTCCGGTGAAGGCGATTAGGGCATCCGAAGGGGATCGTTCCGGCCGCGCCCGTACCGTCATCCTTCTGCTGTGCCTGGGCTTGGCGATCGCCGTCTTGCTTTCGCTCACATCCGGGGCGTCGGATGCATCCGCCGTGACCGTTTTCAGGGATTGGCTCTTTGGCTCCGTTCCCGGCGATGCGGCGCTCAACGCCCGCGACAGCTTGATCATCCATGACATCCGCATGCCACGCGTCATCCTCGGCATGTTGGTGGGTGCGGCGCTCGCGGTTTGTGGCGCCGTCATGCAAGGACTGTTCCGCAATCCGCTCGCCGACCCCGGACTTATCGGCGTTTCCGCAGGGTCCAGCCTTGGCGCGGTGATCATCATCGTTCTTGGCGGGACCGCGCTGGCGCCGGTGACCGCCTTGCTCGGAACGCTGGCGCTGCCGCTTGCGGCGTTCGTCGGCGGTCTCGTCACCACATTGGCGCTCTATCACGTCGCCACGCGACGTGGACAAACCTCGGTCGCCACCATGCTGCTCGCGGGCATAGCCCTGGCGGCACTTGCCATGGCGCTGACCGGAATCCTCATATTCATGGCCGACGATCGCCAGCTGCGCGACCTGACCTTCTGGTCACTGGGATCGCTCGGCGGTGCGACATGGGCCAAGATAGCTTCCGTAGGACCTATAGTCGTCCTGGCACTGGCGGCGATGCCGTTCCTGGCCCGCGGCCTTAACGCGCTGGCGCTGGGCGAAGCGACCGCCGGCCATCTCGGCATTCCGGTGCAGCGGCTGAAATACACCGCCATCATCGGCGTTTCGGCGGCGGTCGGCGCCTCCGTCGCCGTCAGCGGCGGCATCGGCTTCGTCGGCATCGTCGTGCCGCATCTGCTGCGACTGCTGATCGGACCCGACAATCGTTACCTGCTGCCGGCCTCGGCGCTGCTCGGCGCCTCGTTGTTGCTGCTCGCCGATGCGGTCGCCCGCACCATCGTGGCACCGGCCGAGCTGCCGATCGGCATCGTCACCGCGATATCAGGCGCGCCGTTCTTCCTGTGGATATTGCTGCGCAGGCGCGGCGTGATCGATTTGTGAGGCTGGAATGATCGAGGCGAGGGATGTTTCGGTCGATATCGCCGGCAAGAGAATTGTTGCCGGTGTCGATTTCGATGCGCGGCCGGGCGAGGTGGCGGCAATCGTCGGCCCCAATGGTTCGGGCAAGACGACCTTCCTGAGGGCATTGTCGGGGGACCTCGGCTATACCGGGAGTGTCGTCCTCAACGGCCGCGACCTCGCAGCGATGAAGCCGGTGGAGGTCGCCGTCCAGCGGGCTGTGTTGCCGCAGGCGACGGCACTGTCGTTTCCTTTCACTGTGCGGGAGGTCGTCAGGCTTGGCCTGGTCGGTGGCCGTTCGGGCGTGCTGCCGGGCGAGGACGGACGCCTGCCGGAACGGGCGCTGGCGCGGGTCGATCTCGACGGCTTTGCCGGCCGCTTCTACCAGGAGCTTTCCGGTGGCGAGCAGCAGCGTGTCCAGCTTGCGCGTGTGCTGTGCCAGGTCTGGGCACCGGTGCTCGACGGCAAGTCGCGCTATCTGTTCCTTGACGAGCCGGTGTCCAGCCTCGACATCAAGCACCAGCTGATCATCATGAACATCGCCCGCGACTTCGCCAGAAGGGGCGGGGGCGTGGTAGCGATCCTGCACGACCTCAATCTGACGGCCATGTACGCTGACCGCATCTTCGTGATGCATCGCGGCCGGCTGGCCGCCAGCGGCTTGCCCCGCGACGTGCTGAGTGACGACCTGATCGAGAAGGTGTTCGATTGCCGGCTCAAGGTCGGCGTGCTGCCGGCCGGCAACATGCCGTTCGTGCTCCCGCAATCGTCGGTCAGCTGATATTCAGCCGACACTGCACGATGCGGCAGGGATCAGGCCGCTGGGGCGCGGCGCTCCATCAGCATGTCGATTCCGAGCAGGGCGCGTACATTTGGCCTTGCCGCCACGAGGTCGGCGATCGTGTAGCGGGCAAGCACGGCGAAGAAGGCGTTGAGCGCTTCGCGCAATGCGGAGTTCAGCGCGCAGCTGTCGACCAGCGGGCATTCGGCGGCATCGTTCTCGAAGCACTCCGCCATGGCAAAACTTTCCTCGGTCACGCGCACAACGTCGAACAGGCTTATCGATTCGGCGGCACGGCCGAGCCGTACCCCTCCGTTCCGGCCGCGCACAGTCTCGACCATGCCATTCTCGACCAGAGGCTGCAGGATTTTGAACAGGAACAGTTCCGACACCGAATAGGCGGCCGCGATCTCCGGGATGCGGCTCAACCGGTCATTGTTGGCGGCGCAATACATCAGAATGCGCATGGCATAGTTGGTTTGGCGCGTAAGCCGCATCTTGTCCTCACTCGGCGCTGATATGATGCAACCACGCCAGATTCTAAACTTTGCTGGCGCGGCCTCGTCCGGAATCCGGTTCGCTGCACTGGTCTCGGCGGAATATGGCCTATACCTTGGAATAATTCCAGACTAGCCGGGCATCATAGATGAATAAACTCGTCAACTTTATGTGCGCCGCCGGGCAAAAGCCGGGACAGACAAACCGGCTGCCACGGCATTCCGGCGGCCGCGGCACTAGATAGGCCTAATAGACGAGGAGCGGCATGGCTCAATCGGACCAATCCCTGGCGCCAGTGCGGTTCGATGCCGACGCGGGCGCCAAGCTTTCCGCGTTGCGGCGGACAAAGTTCGTAGCCACGGCGGCATTGGCACTCTGCGTGGTGGTCTTTGCCTTGGCCAAGTCCTTCCAGAGCAGCTATCCATGGCTCGGCTTCGTCGCCGCCTTCGCCGAGGCGGCAACGATCGGCGGCCTTGCCGACTGGTATGCGGTGGTGGCGCTGTTCAAACGGCCGCTCGGGTTGCCCATCCCGCACACCGCCATCATCCCGGAAAACCAGGACCGTATCGCGGACAATCTCGGCCGTTTCATCGAGGCCAATTTCCTGGCGCCGGAACCGGTGCGTGAAAAACTCGCCGAGGTCGATTTTTCGGCGCTCGTGGCCGACTGGCTGGCCGATGCCGAACGCGCCGCCGGCCTGTCGCGCTTCGTCGTGCGGCTGGTGCCGCAGACGCTTGCCGCCGTCGAACAATCCGGTCTGCGCGGCTTCGTCACCAGCCGCATGCTCGAACAGATCGAAAAGGTGCCGCTGGCGCCACTTGCGGCCGAACTTCTGTCCGCGCTCACCGACGACCGCCGCCACCAGAAGCTGTTCGACGAGTTCATCAAGGTCATCGGCCGGTTCCTCAACGACGAACAGGCGCTGGCGACGATGCGCGACAAGATCCGCGAGGAACTCCCGTCGCTATTCAACCTGTTCCGGGCCGACGCCTATCTCCTGAAGAAGATCGTCGCTTCGGCTGGCTCCTTGCTGGACGAGGTGCGTGCCGATCCAGATCACCCGATGCGCGCCGAATTCGACCGTTTCGCGCAAAGTTTCGTCGAGCGGCTGCGCACGTCCAAGCAATATGCCAGGCGAGCGGAGAAAATGAAGCGCGACTTCCTCGCCAGACCCGAAATCAGGGCGCTAGCCGGCGACATGTGGGAGAGCCTCAGCCTGTTCATCGAGCAGGACGCCAAGGCGCCGAATTCGTTGATCAGGGAGCATCTGGCCAACATGTTCGTCGAAGTCGGCCGCCATCTTGCCGGAGACGCGCAGATCCGGGCCGACATGAACCAAGGATTCGTGGTGGCGCTCGCTTCTTTTGTCGAGAGCCAGAAGAGCGGTGTGTCGAAATTCATCGCCGACCAGGTCAAGCGCTGGGACCTTGCCCAACTGACACGCCTGATCGAGATGAACATTGGCAGGGACCTGCAATATATCCGCTTCAACGGCATGATCATCGGTGGGCTGGCGGGCATCGTACTTTACACGATCGAGTTGCTGCTCCCGGTCAATTGATCCCTAGCGATCGCCTAGGCCCGTGTTCGAAATGGACACGAGGCGTTCGAGTGCTATTCTCCTCGATGAGGGCGTCCGCGACCGCGGCAAAGGGGAGATGACAATCATGGCCAGACAATCGGAATCCGATTCCTTCATGGAAATGTTCGGCAGGTTCGGCCGTGACCTGAAGGTGCCGAATGTGGATGTCGAAGCGATTCTTGCGCATCACCGCAAGAATCTCGAAGCCTTGGAGAAATCCGCGCGTGCCGGGGCGGCTGGGACGTCCTCGCTGTTGTCTAGGCAACGCGAAATGCTGCAGGACACGCTGCGCGAGATCGCCGACATGGCGCAGAGCTACCGTGCACCGGGCAATCCGCAGGAGTTGATGGCCAAGCAGACCGAGTTTGCCAGAAAATCCTTTGAGGCGGCGCTCAAGAACGCCGGTGAAGTCGCTGAGCTAGCCAGGAAATCAGGCGCCGAATCGATCGACATCCTGCGCGCACGCATCAAGGAGGCGATGGAGGAGGTCCGCGCCGGTTACGGGCAGAAGTAGGTTCTCATGGGCTGTCGTTCCGCTCTCGGCCGGGCACACCCCGTTCCCGATACCGTAACCTTTCGCAGAGTTGCATTAGCGCCACGCCATAAGCTCCCGGCAGTCTAAAAGGTCGGAAAAGTCCCAATTCGCCTGCCATCGCATGGCAAGACATGGCACGAGTGAGCGCGAATCCGCCGGAACGGATTTGCGAGGGACGAATTGACAGAGGCCGCCGGTTCGTGGTCCGGAAGCTTTGGAAGCGATCGGGAAAGCAGGCATGACGGAAGTACGGCCTAAAGCGCCGCCAACCTACGAGCAGCTGAGAACGATGTCCGGACAGGAGCTCGGCGTCTCGGAATGGACCACGGTCGACCAGAACCGTATCAACCAGTTCGCCGAATGCACGGGCGACCATCAATGGATCCACGTCGATCCTGAACGGGCGCGGCGGCAAAGCCCGTTCCGTACCACGATCGCGCATGGCTATCTGACACTGTCGATCATCGGCGCGCTGGCCCTTGAAATGGGTATCGTGCCCGAGAATACGCAGGCCGCCTTCAACTATGGTTTCGACAAGGTGCGTTTCCTGGCGCCGGTCAAGGTCGGCGCACGCATTCGCCTGCGCACGACGCTGCTTTCCATGGAAGACAAAGGCCCGGGCCAGTATCTGATGAAGGCAGCCAACACGGTCGAGATCGAAGGCGAGGAAAAGCCGGCGCTGATGGCTGAAACACTCGTCATGCTCTACGAGCGCCGCAAACGGGCAGGGGCCTGAACGGCGCCCGCCAGGCTCCTTGCGTCATTTCCTTCAGCTGTTCTTGTGCGGCAAGGAATAGGCCCAGATCTGGGTATGGCATTTCGGAAAAGGCATGATTGAGCATCCGCGCAAATGGTGAGATTTGGCGGCGTTCTGCCGTTTCATGGATGGTCTGATTTGATGGGGCAGAAGGCCGCAACAACGAGGTGTTGTCGCGGCTTATTTGTCTGCTGACTTGGTGGTTCCCATATCAGCGAGTCATCGCCGTTTCGAGCGCCTTGAAAATCCGCTCGTCCGCGCACTGGGCGACGTTGAAGCGCAGGAAGCGGCTGGCGGACTGCGACAGGCTGAACGCATTGCCGGGCGCCAGCACGATGTTGTCGGCGAGCGCACTGCGGGCGATTTCGGCCGCGTCCACGCCTTCCGGCAGGGTGCACCACAGGAACAGCCCAGCCGGCTGCTCGATCCAGGGCGTAATGCCGATCGCCTTCAGCCGGGCGCTGGTCTCGCCCATGGCCCGCGAAAGGCGGGCGCGCAGCAAATCCATGTGCTTTCGGTAGCTGCCGTCCTTCAGCAGCGTCAGCACAAGTTCGGCCGCCAGCCGTCCGCCGCCGAAAGTCGTGGCGATCTTGAGGTCGGTCAGCCCCTCGATCCAGTCACGGGGCGCGGCGATGAAACCGCAGCGGACCGACGCCGACAGCGTCTTGGAGAAACTGCCGATCTGGACGACGCGACTAAGGCCGTCGAACGCCGCTAGCCTTGGGGCGGGAATGTGCTCGAAATCGGCGAAGATATCATCCTCGACGATGGTCAGATCCGACTGGTCGGCCAGTTTGAGCAAACGATGGGCCGTCACCGGAGACAGGATCGCGCCGGTCGGGTTATGGATGGCCGAGTTGGTGATGTAGAGGCGCGGCCGGTGTTCGGCCAGCGCCTGGGCGAACAGCTCGATGTCCGGCCCCGATGGCGTGTAGGGCACGCTGACGACCTTGGCGCGGTGGGCGCGCAGCAGAGCATGGAAATTGAAGTAGCAGGGATCGTCGACCAACACGGTGTCGCCCGGCTCGATCAGGAACCGGCAGAGCAGGTCGATGGCCTGGGTGCACGATTCCGTCAGCATGATCTGGTCGGGGAAGGCTTCGATGCCGTGCCCGGCCATGCGCCGCGCCAGCAATTGCCGCAGCGGCGGCAGCCCGAGCGGCGTGCCGTAATCTGCGAGCGCGACATCGTCGGCACGCGCGACAGTGCGCAATGCCCGGCGCAGCCCGGCCTGTGGCATCCATGAAGCCGGCAACCAGCCGCAGCCGGGTTTCAGGACCTCGTCGCCAGCCTCCAGGGACTGGCGCGAGACCCAGAGCGGATCGACGGCACGGTCGAGCCGGGGACCGATCTCGGCGAGCGACAGCGGTGCCAGCGACCCGGCGGCATAGAAACCGGAACCGGGCCGCGAACGGATCGCGCCTTCGGCGGCAAGCCGTTCGTAGGCCTCGACCACGGTGGATTTCGACACCTGCATGGATTTGGCGAAAGCGCGGATCGAGGGCAACCTTGCTCCAGGCGTCAGGCTGCGCGCGGCAATCCGCTGCCGGATGGCGGCCATGACCCCTTCGACGAGAGTTCCGCCTCTGTCGAGCCTCACTGCTTCGTCCATCTGTACCTTCCAGAAAACCATGACAGTTTTATCGAATTGTACTGCATTGTCTCTGGTGGCGCCATAGCCGCGGGCCCCATAGAGGGGCGAAACAAACGGAGCCTGCGATGGACAAGACGGCGAGCGGCTGGGTGAGCGGATTTATCGGCGTGCTGATTTTCAGCGGTTCGTTGCCGGCGACGCGCGTGGCGGTGATGGATCTCGACCCGATATTCCTGACGTCGGCCCGCGCGGTCATTGCCGGCCTGCTCGGTCTCGCGCTGCTGCTTATGTTCCGCGAGAAGCGCCCCGGGCGTCATGACTTGCTGTCGCTCGTCATCGTTGCGCTTGGCGTGGTCGTCGGCTTTCCCTTGCTGACGGCATTGGCGCTGAAGCATGTCACCTCGGCCCACTCCATCATCTTCGTCGGCCTGCTGCCGCTGGCGACCGCGATCTTCGGCGTGCTGCGCGGCGGTGAACGGCCTCGTCCGGCCTTCTGGCTATTCTCATGCCTGGGCAGTGCGCTGGTGGCGGGCTTCGCGCTTGCGCAAGGCGTGACGGCTTCGCCGGTCGGCGATGGGCTGATGCTTGCGGCCATCGTCGCCTGCGGCCTTGGCTACGCCGAGGGTGCCGCGCTGTCGCGCAAGCTCGGGGGCTGGCAAGTGATCTGCTGGGCGCTGGTGCTGTCCCTGCCGGTCATGCTGGTGCTGACTTTTGCGACCCTGCCGCCATCCTTCGCCAGCGTAGGCTCCAATGCCTGGATTGGCCTTGGCTATGTCTCGCTGTTCAGCATGCTGATCGGCTTCGTGTTCTGGTATCGAGGCCTGGCGCAAGGCGGCATTGCGGCGGTGGGGCAGTTGCAGCTTCTGCAACCGTTCTTCGGGCTCGCACTGGCGGCGACGCTGCTGCATGAACAGGTCAGCCCGATGATGATCGTCGTCACGCTCGGCGTGGTGCTTTGCGTTTTCGGCGCGAAGAAGTTTGCCAAGCAGGATTTGCCGCGTCGTGCGGCTGCATAGCGGTGCCGACCCTCACGAGAACTTCGTTACCACCCCAATGCCGATACCCTCGAAGCCGCCCATCGCCATCAAGGCCGCTGGCGCTTCGTCGAGGCTGATCTTCTTGCCGACCAGCAGTTCGGGTTTGAGCTTGCCGTGGCGGATCATCTCCATCATCGCGGGGTAGCGATAGGCCTGCATGCCGTGACTGCCGAGGATTTCGAGTTCGAAGGCGATCACCTTGTCCATCGGCACCTGCGGGCGGGCGTGTTCGCCCAGCATCAAGCCGACCTGCACGTGACGGCCGCGCCGGCGCAGGTTGGCGATCGAGTTGAAGGACGTCGTCGGATGGCCGAGCGCGTCCATCGACATGTGAGCGCCACCATTGGTGATCTGCTTGACGGCCTTGACGACGTTCGGCGTCGTCGAAGCGTTGATGGTCGCCACGGCGCCGATCTGTTTGGCGAAGTCCAGCTTTTCCTCGGTGAGGTCGATGGCGATGACGTTGGCGCCCATCGAACTGGCGATCATGATTGCCGACAGGCCGACGCCGCCGCAGCCATGCACCGCCACCCATTCGCCGGGCTTTACCCGGCCCTGATCGACAATGGCGCGGAACGATGTGACGAAGCGGCAGCCGAGGCTGGCGGCGGTGGCGAATTCCATTTCGTCGGGCAGGCGCACGAGATTGGTATCGGCGTGTTCGATAGCGACATATTCGGCGAATGAGCCCCAGGTGTTGAAGCCAGGCTGGGACTGGTGTTCGCAGACCTGGTGATTGCCTGATGTGCATTCGAAGCAGTGGCCGCAGCCGACGGCAAACGGCACGGTGACGCGTTCGCCCGCCTTCCAGCGGGTGACGTGCTTGCCGGCGGCAACCACGACGCCGGCCAGTTCGTGGCCCGGCACATGCGGCAGGCGGATATCGGCGTCATGGCCCATCCAGCCGTGCCAGTCGCTGCGGCAGAGCCCGGTCGCCTCGACCTTGATGACGACGCCATCGGCCGCCGGCTTGGGGTCTGGCACGGTCTGGATCGTCGGCGCTTCGCCGAATTTCTCGAAGACGACGGCTTTCATCGTTCATTCCACCCTAGAGACGACACTCACTGTGGGAAACGATAGCCGATTCCCTGTTCGGTCAAGCGGAAATCGACTCCGCCAGGCTGGCCAGCCTGCGGACCCTGCGGTCAGCTGTTTTCCTGGTTGCGGAAATCGGCAAGCCGGGTGTCACCGGGGGCAAGCAGGCGGCCGTCTTCTGCGTGCACTTCAAGACGCCTTATCGGCCGGCCACTCTCCGTGTCGACCATGAAGGTGTAGGGCTCGCCCGGACCGGAGAAATAGGTCTCGCCCCATTGCCGCAAGGCGATCAGCACGTAGAACAGGCCGCGTCCTTTTTGCGTCAGCACATATTCATGATGCGCGCTGCCGTCGGGGGCCGGGACGGTTTCGAGGATGCCGTGCGTAACCAGATTTCGGAGCCGCGCCGACAGGATGTTCTTGGCAACGCCCAGGCTCTTTTGGAACTCGCCGAAGCGTCGCAACCCGTCGAACGCGTCGCGCACGATGAGCAGCGACCACCAGTCGCCGATCGCATCCAGCGGTCGCGCGATCAGGCAATCCGCACTCTGGTGGCTCGTTCGTTTCACCATGGCTTTCGTTGGTCCAGATTGTTCATTTCGGTTGCAAGATAAAACTGTTCTGTTTATTCCACAAGTGGTTTCAATTTGAAACCTTTTGTGGAGAGCAGCATGAATATACAGGTGGTGAACGGCGCGCCAACGAAGGTGGAGCAGCGCGAAGAGCCGGGGCAGGTTACGCCAGAATCATCACCGGGATTGTCCGGAATGACCGCGCTGGTCTTCGCCATCGCCTGTGGCCTGAGCGTCGCCAATGTCTATTTCGCCCATCCGCTGCTCGACGCCATGGCGCATGATTTTGCCATCGCGCGGGCCTCGATCGGCATCGTGGTGACGGTCACGCAGGTTGGCTATGCTCTTGGCCTGTTCTTCATCGTGCCGCTGGGCGACCTGTTCGACCGCCGCAAGCTGATTGCCGGCCAGGCGATCCTTTCGGCCGTGGCGCTGATAGCCGTTGGACTGGCCCCGAACGCGGCGATGCTGCTGGCGAGCCTCGCGGCTGTCGGGCTGCTTGCGGTAGTGGTGCAGATGCTGGTTGCCTACGCGGCCGACCTCGCCGCGCCGTCGCAACGGGGGCGGGCGGTCGGCACCGTCACCAGCGGCGTCATAACAGGCATCCTGCTTGCCCGCTTCGTCGCCGGAGTCGTCGCCGATCTCGCCGGCTGGCGCTGGGTCTATCTTGTCTCGGCCGGCCTTACACTTGTCATGGCGGTTGTTCTCCACACCATCCTGCCGCGCCACGAGGCAGAGCGGCCGCGCACCTCCTATGTCAGGCTGTTGTGCTCGATGGTGCTGCTATTCGTGCGGGAACCGCTGCTGCGCGTGCGCGCGGTGCTCGCCTTGTTGATCTTCGCCAGCTTCAACGTGCTGTGGGCACCGCTGGTGCTGCCGCTCAGCACGCCGCCATTTTCACTGTCGCACACCGCGATCGGGCTGTTCGGCCTTGCCGGTGTCGCCGGCGCGCTGGGGGCGCGATGGACAGGCGGCCTTGTCGATCGCGGGCATGGTCAAATGGTCACTGGCCTCAGCCTGCTTATGATGGCGGCGGCCTGGCTGCCGATCGCCTTCATGGGCACGTCGCTATGGTTGCTTGTCGCCGGCGTCGTCATGCTGGATCTGGCAATCCAGGCCGTCCACGTTGCTAACCAGAGCCTGATTTTCGCCCGCCGGCCGGATGCGCGCAGCCGGCTGGTCGGCGGCTACATGATCTTCTACTCGGTCGGCAGTGCGCTCGGCTCGATCGCCTCGACCATGGTCTATGCCGCGGCGGGCTGGAGTGGGGTCTCATTTCTGGGGGCGAGCATCGGCTTGATCGCGCTGCTGTTCTGGGCGCTGACACTGCGCGTTGGCCGGTGAGCCCTTACTCGGCGTCGATCTGGTTCTGTGGCGCGGCTTTCTGGAAGGCGGGTAGCGCCATGCAGGCGGCGCTGATGCGCGCGATTGTCGGGTAGGGCGTCATGTCGACGCCGAAGCGGGCGTTGCTGGTGACTTGCGCGGCAAGGCAGATGTCGGCCAGCCCCGCCGCCTCGCCATGACAGAATGCGCCGGTTTCGGGCGACGCGGTGAGCAATTCTTCGAGCGGTCCAAATCCTTCATTGACCCAATGCCGGAACCAGTTGGCGACATCCTGGTCGCCGGCGCCGAACAGGGTGCGCAGCGAAGTCAGCACGCGCAGATTGTTCACCGGGTGGATGTCGCAGGCGATCATCTGCGCCAGCATTCTCACTCGTGCCCGGCTCGGCGGATCCTTCGGCAATAGCGGGGGCTCAGGTATGGTCTCGTCGAGAAACTCGATGATCGCCAGCGATTGCGTCAGGAGCATGCCGTCGCTCCAGATCAGTGCCGGCACCAGCCCCTGCGGATTGATCGCGAGATAGGCCGCCTCCAGATGCTCGCCATGGCGCAGGTGATGCGGGATGTAGTCATAGCCCACCCCTTTCATCTCCAGGGCAATCCGCACCCGGTGCGAGGTGGAGGAGCGGAAGTAGTTGTGCAGGACAATGTCGCTCATACGTTACTTCCGCTGGCCGATGGTCAGTTCGATCGTGCCGATGCCGTCGACACCGCCTGATATCGTTTCACCCGGCTTGATCGCGCCGACACCGGCGGGCGTGCCGGTGAAGATCAGGTCGCCAGCCTGCAATTCCACGCCTTCGCTGCAGATCGAGACGATGTCCGACACCGGCCAGATCAGTTCGGCGAGGTCGGCATCCTGTTTCACCGCGCCGTCGACGGCGAGCCAGATGCGTCCCTTGGCCGGGTGCCCGGATTTCCGTGCGGCAACCAGCGGGCCGCAGGGCGCGGAACGGTCGAAGGCCTTCGACCAGTCCCAGGGCCGCGCCGCCTTCTTGGCGGCATCCTGGAGATCGCGGCGGGTGAGATCGATGCCGACGCCATAGCCCCAGACATGGTCCAGCGCTTTGTCGCGGGAAATGCGAAAGCCTGAGGTGCCGATCGCCACCACCAGTTCGATCTCGAAGTGGAGGTTTTCCGTCAGCGGCGGGTAGGGGATATCAGTGCCGGAATCGACCACCGCGTCGGCCGGCTTGGTGAAGAAGAAGGGCGGATCGCGATCGTCATTGCCGAACTCGCGCGCATGTGCCGCATAGTTGCGGCCGACGCAGAAAATGCGCCGCACGGCAAAGCGTTCGCCGGAACCCGCAATGGCGACGGAAGGCGTTGGCGGGGCGGGAAGGACAAAGGCGGTCATGGCGGTCTCTGCGTTTGGCGGGGAGTCGGCGGCACATTCGGCCGATTTCCAGGGGCGGGCAAGGCGTCGCTTTTGATAAAGCATGGGCTTCGCCTAGGCTGTATAAGGAATTCAGGCTTCCGATCATTTTTTTGCAGCGATGAAACCTGTTCGACGGCGATAGACTATTTGCCAATAATCCGGCCATGGTCAGGAGACTATGGTGTGCCCGGTAAACCGGAACGAGCCCTATGACAGCCCCTACCGATCGCGTCCGGTTCCTTATCATCGACGATCATCCGCTGTTTCGCGAGGCGCTGCACAGCGCCGTTCAAATGGCTTATCCCGAGGTCGACACAGTCGAAGCGCGCTCGATCGCCGAGGCGCTGGACTTGCTGGCCGACGCAAAGCCTTTCGACCTTGCGCTTCTGGACCTCAGCATGCCCGACGTGCACGGCTTCGAGGGGTTGTTGCAGCTCAGGACCCGCTATCCGCGCCTGCCAGTGGTGATCGTGTCGGGTTATGAGGAGCCTCGCATCATTTCCGAGGCCTTGTCCTACGGCGCTGCCGGCTTCATTCCGAAATCGGCGCGCAAGAGCGATCTCGCCGCCGCCATTCGCTCGGTGATGGACGGCGCGATCTATGTGCCTGAAACCTATGAGGGCCTGCCGCCGGGCGCCGACAGCACCGATCGCGCCGATATGGTGCAGCGGCTTTCCAAGCTGACGCCGCAGCAATTGCGCGTGCTGCAGATGCTGCGCCAGGGCCTGCTCAACAAGCAGATCGCCTACGAGCTGCAGGTCGGCGAGACCACGGTGAAAGCGCATGTGTCGGAGATCCTGCGCAAGCTCAATGTGTATAGCCGCACGCAAGCGGTGATCGAGGTGTCGAAGCTGGACAGCGCCGAGCTGTTCCGGGATCAGGTAGGGTTTTGAGCCAACCCTCCCGCTATGCCAGCAGATGCGCCAGCAGGGCGCGCAGTTGCGCCGGCTTCACCGGCTTGCGCATCAGTTCGATGCCGCCGGCCCGTGCTGCCTTGGCCACGGCTTCGGAGCTGTCGGCGGTGACGATCAGCGCCGGCACGGCGCGGCCGAGATAGTCGCGGACCTCCGATATGGTGGTGGTGCCGAGATCGCCGCCGTCGAGATGCTGGTCGGCAATGACGATGTCGGGCAGCCAGTCGGTGTCGCCAAGCATGTCCAGCGCATCGGCGGTGGAGGTCGCCGCGCGTACCAGGCACTGCCAGCGTTCGAGCAGGAAGGTCATGGCTTCCAGCACTTCGGCGTCGTTTTCGACCAGCAGCACCTTGGTGCCGAACAGGCCGTAGCCGCGCGGCCGCTCCATGCTGGCGGCGCTGGCGATGGCGTCGGCCGGCGCGCCGAGGCCGACGGGGACATCGATGTGGAAGATGGTACCGCGGCCGACCCTGGATGAAAACGTGACGGGATGGCCGAGCGCGCCGGCCATGCGGCGCACGATGGCGAGCCCCAGCCCAAGACCGCCGCCGTCGAGTTCGGCGGTAGCCGGCAAGGTGCCGCGATGGAACTCCTCGAACACCGCTTCGCGCTGATCCTCGGGGATGCCGCAGCCCGTGTCGGCGACATCGATGCGGATGGTGTCGCCGCGATGGCGTGTGCCGACAAGGACGCCGCCCGAGCGCGTATAGCCCAGCGCGTTGGAAAGGATGTTCTGCAGGATGCGGCGCAGCAGCGTCCTGTCCGAGCGGACCACGGCATTGACCGGCCGGAATTTCAGCGACAGCGCCTTCAATTCCGCCACAGGCTGGAAATCCGAGCGCAGGGACGAGAACAGCGCCTCCAGGCTGACGTCGCCAATGTCGGGCTGAACCACGCCGGCGTCGAGCTTGGAGATGTCGAGCAAGGTGCGCAGCAGGTCTTCCATCGTTTCCAGCGAGCGCTCGACCTGCCGCACGAGCTTCTTTCCCTCTTCGCTGGTCTGCACCTCGGCAAGGGCTGAGACGGAGAGATGGGCGGCGTTCAGCGGCTGCAGCACGTCGTGGCTGGCCGCAGCCAGAAACCGTGTCTTGGACAGGTTCGCCTGTTCGGCGTTTTCCTTGGCGGCGCTGAGATCGATGTTCGACTGCTCCAGCCGCCGCAACGTCGAATGCAGTTCCTCGGTGCGCGTACGCACCCGGCTTTCCAACGAGATCGCCGTCTGGAACAGCGAAAAGGCATTGCCTTGCTGGTCCATCGAGCGCTCGACGCGGCTGACCAGGGCGGCGTTGATCTTCTTCAGCCTGTCGAGATCGTTTATGTTCCTGAGCGGCATGCTGTTGCGCCGCCCTATTCAGCCGCCTGGCGGTCGCCGAAAGCGATGCCGGTGAAAGTCTGGTTGAGGTGCATCGACCGGTATTGTTCGCCATAGGTGCCGAAGCCGATGACATTGTTGACCCGGTAGAGTTCCGAAATGTCACGAAAGACCTGGCGGTTGCGCGCATCCAGCCGGCGCAGCACGCAGTCGAAGCCAAGGATCATATCGATGCCGCCCAGCCTTTCCTCGACCTCGCGCAATGCCGCTCGTGTCGCGTCCACCATGTCCTTGGGCTGGGCGATCGACAGCACGACACCGTCGTCGATGGCGCAGAAGAACGACAGCGAGCCATCCGCGTGCATCTTCTGGATCGAGCGGCAGTAATATTCTCCGCCCACCTTCACCACCACTGGATGCGAGGCGAAGCTCAACGGTGTCAAGGTCTGTGGGAGGATCCCGACCGAAGCGGCATATTCCTCCGCCGCATTGGTGGCGTTGAATTCCCGCACGACGCGGTGATCCGGATCGGACGCGGTCACCACCAGCTTTTCGTCGGTGGGAACGAAATTGTCGGTCTTGAAGACGTGGAACGGAATTTCCGTGGCGACCAGCACGATGATGGCGCTGTCGGAGGTGACCCTGCCGTTCGAGATCAGACGCGTCGTCTCGAATTTCAAATCGTCGCCAGCCGAGCCGCCGAGGAGCGGTATGTCGTCGAGACCCCAGTGGATGGCCGAACTCACCGCTTCCTCGGCATAGGACAGCCCGTCGATGAAGCAGAGCGCGAAGGTGTTGCTGGTCTGCTCGCCGCCGAGCCGGGCGCGCAGCGTGCGCCGCAGGGCCTCGACCTCTTCGGTGATCCTGTCCATGCCCGATGTCGACAGATTGTCGATCATCGTGCTGACCGCCGTGAAGGACGCCGAGGGCAGCAGCATCGCCAGCATATGGCCTTCCTCGAGCCCCTGCGGCGTGATCTCGCCGGCGGTGGAACAGCCAGCATGGTGGAGACACGGCGCGTGGGCCGAGAGTGCCCGTGACAGGGCGCCGGCCTCGATCAGGCTCTGGGAAAAGAACACGAGGGCAAAGTCGGCATTGATGGCGGCGGCCTCGGCGGCTACCGCTCGTGCGAAGACATCCGGGTCGGGCTGGTCCGTGGTCAGCGCCGACAAGCCGCATGCGTAGCGCGTCCGTGAACTTGTCAGCGGCGGTCCTCCCGCATTTCCTCCGACGCCTTCTTGTGCGCGGCTTTTCAAGTGCTTCTGGCGCGCGGGCGACGAGGGCATTGTTGCCGCCAGAAGGCGTTTTGGCAATGGGGCCGGAGGAATGCACTTTGGTGCCCTGGCCATGACCGAAAGTACAATGATCCGCCTTTTCCGTCGTGCTGTTTTTTGTGCGTTGTGCGGTGTACGACTAGCACGTGGCCGAAGTGCCAGCGGCGCGTCGGCAGCGTGATGACCAAGGTTGACACCCAGGGAGGGGCTATGTCGGACGTTTCGTTGATGGTGAACGGGAAGCGGGTCGGCGGTGCCGTCGAGGATCGAACGCTGCTCGTCCATTTCCTGCGGGAGAACCTCGGCCTGACCGGCACTCATGTCGGTTGCGACACCTCGCAATGCGGCGCCTGCGTCGTGCATGTCGATGGCAAGGCGGTGAAGTCCTGCACCATGCTCGCGGTCCAGGCCTCGGGGTCGAGCGTGATTACGATCGAAGGCCTGGCCAGTGGCGCCGACTTGCATCCCGTCCAGGCAGCCTTCAAGGAACATCATGGTCTGCAATGCGGCTTTTGCACGCCGGGCATGATCATGGCCGCGACCGACATGATCAACCGCCACCCCGAAGGCCTCGACGAGGCCACGGTGCGGGCAGAACTCGAAGGCAATATCTGCCGCTGCACAGGTTACCACAACATCGTGAAAGCCATCCTCGCCGCATCGACGACGATGTCGAAGGGGGCCAAGGGCAAGGCGAAGCAAGCGGCGTGAGGGAAAAGAGGAGTGGAGTAGTCGGTAGTCAGTAATCGGTCTGAACCGGCGGCTGTCCTCACTACTACTTCCTATTCACACTTCCTATTCACTTTTCGGGAGGAATCTCTGCATGGGTATCGAAGGTGTCGGCGCTCGGGTCGCGCGCAAGGAAGACAAAAGATTCATCACCGGCGCCGGCCGCTATGTCGACGACATGGTGGTGCCCGGCATGAAGCATGCGGCCTTCGTGCGCAGCCCGCACGCCCATGCGCAGATCAAGAAGATCGACGTGAAAGCGGCTCAAGGCATGCCGGGCGTCATCGGCGTCTTGACCGGCAAGGAACTGAAGGCCGACGGCATCGGAAACCTCATCTGCGGCTGGATGATCCATTCCAAGGACGGCACGCCCATGAAGATGGGCGCATGGTCGCCGCTGGCAGTCGACAAGGTCCGTTATGTCGGCGATGCGGTCGTGGTGGTGGTGGCGGAAACCAAGGGCCAGGCACGCGATGCGGCCGAGGCGGTCGAGATCACCTACAAGGAATTGAAGGCGGTCGTCGATGCGACAAAGGCACTCGAAAAGGGCGCTCCGCAGGTCCATGCCGAGGCCGAGAACAACCTGATCTTCGATTGGGAAATCGGCGATGCCATGGCCACCGACGCCGCCATCAAGGCGGCGGCGCATGTCACGCGCATGAAGATCGTCAACAACCGGCTGGTGCCGAACGCCATGGAGCCGCGCGCCGCACTTGGCCATTACGACAAGGCCGAGGATCATTATACCTGCTGGACGACATCGCAAAACCCGCATGTCGCGCGGCTGGTGATGAGCGCCTTCTACAATGTCGCGCCCGAAAACAAGCTGCGCGTGATCGCGCCGGATGTCGGCGGCGGCTTTGGTTCCAAGATCTATATCTACCCGGAAGAGATCGTCTGCCTGTGGGCCTCGAAGAAGACCGGCGTGCCGGTGAAATGGGTCGCCGATCGCACCGAGAGCTTCCTCACCGACGCGCATGGCCGCGACCACGTCTCGACGGTGGAAATGGCGTTCGACAAGAACAACAGGATTACCGGCTTCAAGGTCGATACGATCGCCAATCTCGGCGCCTACATGTCGCTGTTCTCGTCCTGCGTGCCAACCTATCTCTATGCAACGCTGCTGTCGGGCCAATATGACATCCCGGCCATCCACGCCAATGTGCGCACTGTCTATACCAACACGGCACCCGTCGATGCCTATCGCGGGGCAGGGCGGCCGGAAGCCACCTATCTTCTGGAACGCACCATGGAAGCGGCGGCACGTGAGCTCGGCGTCTCGCCGGCAGACCTTAGGCGCAAGAATTTCATCACCACGTTTCCGCACCAGACACCGGTGATCATGAACTATGACGCCGGGGACTATGGCGCTTCGCTCGATGCGGCGATGAAGACCGCCGACTATACCGGCTTTGCCAGGCGCAAGGCGGATTCGGTCAGGAATGGCAAGCTGCGCGGCATTGGCATGAGCTGCTACATCGAGGCCTGCGGCATCGCGCCGTCGGCGGCGGTCGGCTCGCTCGGCGCCGGCGTCGGCCTGTGGGAATCGGCTGAGGTGAGGGTGAACGCCGTCGGCACCATCGAGGTGCTGACCGGCTCGCACAGCCATGGCCAAGGGCACGAGACGACGTTCGCGCAACTGGTCAACCAGCGTTTCGGGGTGCCAATCGATTCGGTGTCGATCGTCCACGGTGACACCGACAAGGTGCAGATGGGCATGGGCACCTACGGCTCGCGCTCGGGCGCGGTCGGCATGTCGGCGATCGCCAAGGCGCTCGACAAGGTCGAGGCCAAGGCCAAGAAGATCGCCGCCCACCTGCTCGAAGCCGACGAGGGCGACATCGTCATCGAGAACGGCGAGGTCAAGGTCGCCGGCACCGACAAGAGCCTGCCGTGGTTCCAGGTGGCTTTGGCCGCCTATACCGCGCACAATTTGCCGGCCGGCATGGAGCCAGGCCTGAAGGAAACGGCGTTCTACGATCCCGCGAACTTCACCTTCCCGGCGGGCTGCTATATCTGCGAGGTCGAGATCGATCCGGAAACCGGAACGACCGAGATCGTCCAGTTCGTGGCTGCGGACGATTTCGGCAACATCATCAATCCGATGATCGTCGAAGGACAGGTGCATGGCGGCATCGCCCAGGGCATCGGCCAGGCGCTGCTGGAAGGCGCTCACTACGACGCCAGCGGGCAACTGCTGACGGCAAGCTACATGGACTACACCATGCCACGTGCCGGCGACCTGCCGTCGTTCAAGGTCTCGACGTCGAACACGCCATGTCCGAGCAACCCGCTCGGGATCAAGGGCTGCGGCGAAGCCGGTGCCATCGGCTCGCCGCCAGCAGTGATCAATGCCATCACCGACGCCATCGGCATCGTCGATATAGCCATGCCGGCCACACCGTCCACCGTGTGGGCCGCGATCCGCGCCGCGAAATGAGTGAGTAGGGAAGTAGTGAGTTGCGGATAGGGCAGCGTGCCATCTCCGGCGGCGGCCATTCCCTGCTCCCTACTGACTACTCACTGCTGACTAACCACTTAGGGGGAGGATCCCATGTACGCAGTCAACTATCACCGTGCCGCCTCGGTCACTGAAGCCGCCAAGCTCGTGAAGAGCGGCGACGCCAAGCTGCTTTCCGGCGGCATGACCTTGATCCCCGCCATGAAGACGCGGCTGGCGGCGCCGTCCGATCTGGTCGACCTGTCCCGCATCAAGGAACTGCAGGGGGTCAAGGTGTCGGGCAAGACGGTCACGATCGGCGCTGCCACCACGCATTTCGAGGTCGCCAATGACGAGAAGCTGCGCAAGGCCTGCCCGGCACTTGCCCAGCTGGCGTCGCTGATCGGCGATCCGGCGGTACGCCACAAGGGCACGATCGGCGGTTCGATCGCCAATAACGATCCGGCGGCGGACTATCCGGCCGCACTTCTGGCGCTCGGCGCCACCATCATCACCAACAAGCGCGAGATGTCAGCCGACAAGTTCTTCAAGGGGCTGTTCGAAACCTCCTTGAAGGACGGCGAGATCGTCACGGCGGTCTCCTTTACGGCACCGGCGAAGGCTGCGTACGAAAAATTCCGCAATCCGGCCTCGCGCTACGCGATCGTCGGCGTGTTCGTGGCCAAGGGCAAGGACGGCGTCAGTGTTGCCGTCACCGGCGCCGGCGACGACGGCGTCTTCCGCTCGAAGGAGATCGAGGCAGCACTTGCCAAGAGCTTCGATGCCGCTTCGCTCAATGGTGTGAAAGTTCCGGCGAAGAACCTGATGAGCGACATTCACGCTTCATCAGACTACCGTGCCAATCTGATCACAGTCATGGCCAAGCGCGCGGTGGCGGCAGCCAACGCCTGACGCAAGATCGATTACGGACGGGGGAACGGGCTGTCACGGCCCGTTTTCATTCCCGGCGACCGTAGGCCTAGTTCCCGTCGGCCACGTCCCCATCCTTGCTTGAAGCAATTCCGGCCCATGCTGCGGGGGACATGCATCGGCGGCAATCTCGCACTTGCACAAACTTATATTGCGCTGCAGTATAGATCAGGGCGGGAATGCGAGCCGGGTTCGGGAATAGCCGTGCCTTTCGCATTACAATGCGAAGGGATCGGCATGTCCGAAATTTCCGCGACCCATCTGGCTCCGCCCCGAGCGATCGTCGAGCGACCGGCCAGGACAAGACTGGCCTATCTCGATGGCTGGCGCGGTCTGTCGATCGCGCTCGTGCTGATCGGGCATTTTTTTCCCGTTCCCGGGATCAATCTGGGCGTGCTGGGCGTCGAATTCTTCTTCGTGCTGAGCGGCCGGCTGATGGCCGAAATCCTGTTCATCGAACGCTATCCGCTGAAGAAATTTTTCAAACGCCGGTTCTCGCGCATCTATCCGGCGCTTCTGGTCTTTGTCATCGTCGCCATGATCGCGCTCTCAGGCACGTTCATCGCCTTCAAATGGAAGGCGGCCCTGACGGCGCTGACCTTCACCTACAACTATGCCGGAATTCTCCTGAATCGGGCTGGCGCACTCGACCACATCTGGTCGCTCTGCATCGAAGAGCATGCCTATATCATCCTGGCGGCGATCAGCGCAGTGATTGCCAGCCGCAGCCGTGTCATCCCGCTGCTGCTGGTCCTGGCTCTGCTGGCCATGGTCAATGGCGCGGTTTCCTACTGGTTCCTGCACCTGGATTATGAAGCCACGTACTGGCGCACCGACGTGCACATCGCCTCGATCCTGCTGTCGGCCGCGATCTGCCTGCTCAAAGCGGACGGCAAGCTGCCGACCTTGCTGAAGGGGCCTTATGTCGCCGTTTCGGCGGCCGTCGGCGCGGTTTGCCTGTTCATGGACTCGGTACCGACACCGATCCACTACCTGGCCGCGGTGCCATTGCTGGCGATTGCCGTCAACGCGCTGGATTTCAGCACGCGGTTCTTGTCCGGATGGCTGTCGTCCCTGCCGATGACGACGCTGGGTCTATGGTCATATTCGCTCTATCTGTGGCAGCAGCCCTTCTACAAATTCGTCTACGAGCAAGGCAGCAATCCATGGCCGATGCTGGCCGGGGTTTTTGCCTGCGCGCTCTGCAGCTACTACCTGATCGAGCGCCCAGCACGCGAATGGCTCAACCGCAATTGGTGAGCCGCCCGATTGTTTTGATGGTGGCCAGACGATAGCCGTACGACCGCGAGGTCCCTTTTCGTCAGATAGCGCTTAGCTGTTTTCCGGGGTGGCGCAACGTCCAGGTGAGTCGGCGGGTGCCACCCGATCAGGTGGCGATCTGCCTGACGTAATAGCGCACCGCTTTCTTGCCGCCATGGATCACCGCGTCGCCGACTTCGACGAAGCCGAGTGCGGCGTGGAAGGCATCCGAGGCGGGGTTGGGCGGGTCGGTGTTGACCTCGCAGGTGACCAGCGCGTGACCGGCGCTCCGCGCATGGTCGAACAGGTTCCGATAGAGCCGGCGAGCATGGCCGCGGCCTCTTGCGTGCGCCGCCACGACGACGCGGTCGACATAGATGAAGCTGATGTAACGCTCGCGAAACCAGACGAAGTTCGGGCTGTCGTAGTTGGCATCCTGGTCGAAGGTCATGATGAAGGCTTCGAGATCGCCGATGCGGCGCGCGTAAAAGGCCTCGGCGAGCAGGAACGACAGCCGTTCGGCTTCAAGCCACGACAATTCGGCGGCGTGCTCGTTGTTGAGCGCCAGTATTGCCGCTTCGTCGGCCTGCGCAATGCGGTCAATGGGCGAGGTCATGCCTTGGCCGCCGCGATTGTCGCCGCCACCAGCGCTGTATCGGTCAGCGTGTTGCGATATTCGCGGTCGAGATCGGAGCCGCCCATGCCGACCTTCGGATTGCGGTAGCGCATGGCGCTCGACACGTCCTTGAGGGCGGCGAAGTGCATTTCGGCCAGGCCAGTCCTTGCGCGCACCTCGGCGATATTGCCGAGATCGAGCCCGCCGCAACCGAGGATGATGATGCGCTCGCCGGCCAGCCGGACCAGCTCTTGCAGCAATGCCAGGCCTTCGATCGCCGTGTCGCGCTGGCCGCTGGTCAGCACGCGGCCAACCCTGCAGCGGATCAGCGCTTCCAGGGCTTCGGCCGGATCGCGAGTCATATCGAAGGCGCGGTGGCAGGTGACGTTCAAGGGGCCCGCCACCTCTGTCAATTCGCGCATGCGCTGCTCGTCGATGGCGCCGTTGGCGTTCAGGCAGCCGAACACCACGCCGGGCACGCCGAGTTCGCGAAGCGCGGCGACGTCGGCAAGCATCGAGCGGTATTCGGTCTCGCTGTAGAGAAAATCCCCGCCGCGCGGCCGCACCATGACATGAAAGGGCACGGTCGCCTGGTCGAGAGCGGCGCGCACGGTGCCGAGGCTCGGCGTGGTGCCGCCTTCGACAAGGCTGGCGCAGAGTTCGATCCGGTCGGCGCCGGCGGCCTGCGCGGCGAGCAGGCCATCAATGCCTTCGACACAGATTTCTATAAGCGGCGGGCGAATTTTTGGGGTCAAGGGGCGATCCAATCCATGGTGTTGCGCAAGCCCTAGCACCCGGGCGCCTGGCGCGGAAGCGTGAACGCTACGCCGCCACTTGGACCAGACGGCAGATTCCATTCTTGACAGTCACATAACTGCAGGGTTATGGGTTATACATAGCTGATGGGTTATGATTTTGCGCGTGGCACCACTACAGCAACGAGAGGAGCAAGGCATGACGGAAACCAAATCGATCGTCGTCGAAAGGCTGATTCCATATTCGGCGGAAAAGATATGGCGCGCACTGACCCTGCCGGTACTCGTCGGCGAATGGCTCATGCAGAATGACTTCGCTGCCCAAGAGGGGCATCGCTTCACATTCCGTGCGACACCAGTTCCCGGATGGTCCGGGGTGACGAACTGTGTGGTGCTAAAAGTCGAGGCGCCGCGGCTGCTGGCTTATAGCTGGGGCGATGGGACGGAATCGGACAGTGGGTTGAAAACCGTGGTGACGTGGTCACTGAAACCTGAGGGGACGGCGACCCGGGTGCGAATGGAGCAGTCGGGATTCCGGCCCGCCGACGAGCGTGGCTATATCGGCATGGGAAGTGGCTGGCCGCGCATTCTCGAACGGCTCGAACAGGTTACCTCAAACCAGGCCTGACACCCGGCAGGCAGCTAACAGTTTCATCAAGTTCGAAACCCTGGATGCGAGGCGTCCGGGCCGGGAAAACACGCCCGGAGAACAGTTCAAAAGGAAAAGACACATGCAAGCGAGAATCAAGAACCCGGTGATGCTCATCCCAGGCGCCCTGCAGGCGTTTCTGGCGCTGGACAAGTCGACCGAGGCAGCGGACCTGCCCTATGTGACACGCAAGCTCGTGCATCTGCGCGCCAGTCAGATCAACAGCTGCAGCGTCTGCGTCGACATGCACGCGCGCGAGCTCAAGAAAGCCGGCGAGAAGGAAGAGCGCATCTTTGCCCTCGCTGCCTGGAGGGAAACGCCTTATTTCACCGACGCCGAACGCGCGGCATTGGCGCTGGCAGAAGCCGGCACAAGGCTCGCCGACCGACCGGACGCGGTGCCGGACGATATCTGGGAGGAGGCGGCCCGGCATTATGACGAGAAGGCCCTTGCCGCACTGGTCATCCAGATCGCCCTGATCAACGCCTTCAACAGGCTGAACGCGACGACCCGGCAGCCGGTTGGCGCCTGGGGCTGAGCGCCGGGTTCACATGGGGGCTGGGTCCACGAGGCGAGGGGGCGGGCGGCGCATTGCCTTCCCGCCCCGCCGGGAGCACCTATGTAACCTGGTGGCTACTGTCGCAATTCGGTATTCTTGGCGCCTTCCTCGACCTGATCGATCACCAGGAGCTTGACCGGCCCGTCGCCAATGTTGGTGGCCTGGTGCCACTGCCCGATCATTTCAATGATGAAATCGCCAGTCTTGTAGGTGTTGCTGTTGCCGGTTTCGACATTCGTGACCTTCAGCGTTCCGGCCTGGACATAGGCGTAGCGCGGGAAGGGATGGCGATGGACCGGCAAGGTCGCGCCGGGCGCGATGTCATAGGTCGAGACCAGCACCTGCACGTTCTTCCGCGGCAGCGTGATCGGCTGCCCGGATGCAGTGGTGGTACGTGATGCGAGTGGCGTCACGACGACTGGGGTTCCGCTGCTGTCCAGCGCATGAGCGCCGGTCGCGAACGATGCTGCCGTGAGCAGCAATACCGATGCCAGGATTTTCCGCATGATGTCCTCCCTTGACCGACGCATCTATCGCGCGGCGGCGGCGGCGTGCAAGCCGCTCGTGACCAGAGGCCGAACCTGCGTGCATTTGCACGGGCGGTTGATCCACGACCCGGGCCATATTCCTCACCCGCTTCCAACCGGAGGTATGTCGCCGCAAGGCCTGATGCATGCCCGGTCAGGAATGGCCGTAGTGCCGCTTCAAAAAAATTTCGGGCGACCTCTTGAATAAAAAAATCGTGATTCCCAGATCGTTTTCCGTCGAGGCTTCGGCTCGACATACCGCGTCGCGGCGACGCTGCGGCGACCCGTAAACCATGTTGCTTCACGGAGGATATGGCTATGAGAAGCTTTGATTATTCGCCTCTTTACCGCACCACGGTCGGCTTCGACCGGCTCTTCGACATGCTCGAAAACAGTGTGCGCTCCGACTGGCCGCCCTACAACATCGAGAAGAATGGCGACAACGACTATCGTATCACGATGGCCGTCGCCGGCTTCGGTCTCGACGAAGTGGAACTTGTGCAGAACGGCCCTGAATTGTCCGTCATCGGACAGAGAAAGCCCGATCAGCAACATCGGGAGATCCTCCACCGGGGCCTGGCGATAGGTAACTTCAAGCAGGTGTTCAAACTTGCAGACCACGTCAAGGTCAAGGCGGCCAATATTCATAATGGCCTGCTGTCGGTGGACCTGGTCCGCGAAGTGCCCGAGGAACTCAAGCCCCGGCGCATCGAGATCGGTTCCAACGCCGCAGCGGTTCCGCTTCAGGATGGCGGCAACAAGCAGTCCATGGATGTGGATGCCGAGCCGCAACGCAAGGTGGCCTGATACAAGAAACCTCAGTCTGTGGTCCGCCTCCCGGCTCGGCCGGGAGGCACAGATCGCGGAGAACGGAGATGAGATTCCAAGCTTACAGTTTTCATGAATCCAAACCGACGGATTACGCAGCGGAATTCGCTGCGCTGCGTACGCCCGAGGACGTCCTGAACGAGAACATGACGATCGGCGAGAAGAGGGCTCTGCTCGCCTTCTGGGCCTCGGACGCCCATGCGGTTCCTGACAATCCAACCCTGCGTCAATTGGACAACGGTGCGATGGCGCAGGTCAGCGAGATTCTTCGTGCGCTCCACACCCTGGACGAGATTGCGCGCAAGCCGACGGCCAGGGCACCGTTTGATCGCAGTCCGTCCTCAGACCAGCGTCGCAACAAAACCAGGCGCAACTGGCTGCGGTACCCCTGGCGAGATGACGATGACGATGATCCGCCGCCGGTTCCGGCATATGCCGGTGTCCCACCCAGGTGTGGGGATGGCGGCATGTTCGCGGAGCCTGAGCATGCCGTCGCGTAAAAAGCTGAAGCAGACCAACTCGCTCGACCGAATGGAGGACTATATGAGCGACAGGACGTTCGATCGACCAGTGCTGGTCAAGGATGGCCAGTTCATCCAAGAAATAGGAAGCCTTGAGGATGCATTCGATTTCCTGGATGAGTGGCCGCGGGAGCGTCGAGGCCCGATTTTCGAAACGGCCTTCCGGGCTTGCCAGCGTGCTTACGATGGCCAGATACCACTCTCGGTTGCGCGCGATGCCGTCGCTGGGTTCGCGAGATCCGTCAAGATGCTGCAGGAGCCGCTTGCTCCGCTGCCTTGGATGAGCGGCACCAAATCTGGCCGCGGTGGGGTGGCCGCCTAGCTGCGACACCGGCAGCGGCACTGCCCAGAGGTGTCGCTGCCCGCAGTCCCTACGGGTTAGCACGTCACGTCGAATCCCACCACGTCGCGTGTGGCGCCGGCGATGGCAGGCAGAGAGGTCTTTAGAGAAATTGGCTCCCCGGGCCGGATTCGAACCAGCGACCAACCGGTTAACAGCCGGTTGCTCTACCACTGAGCTACCGGGGAACGGAGGCTCTTTGAGCAAGTGGCGCAGCCTATAGCAAACCCGTTTCGGCTTTGCAAAGAAGCATTTCGCATTTTTCCGAGACTTTTTCGCTCAGGCGTTTCTCGCAATCGGCCTTGCCCACCCTCATATTAGCCGTCTTGGCGACGAGCGCGGAACCGAAAGGGCGGTCGCGGCTTTCGTAAAATGAGATTGTCGAGCCCTAACACAGGCAGTTCTTCACGATGACGGCAGCGGACGAAAACCCGATACCCGCAAGAAAGATCTCGGTGTTCGGGCGTGAATTCACCATGCCGCAGTCGCGCGGCCTCAGAATCACGATCGGCGTGCTATTGACCCTTGGCGGCATCCTCGGGTTCTTGCCGATCCTCGGCTTCTGGATGGTGCCGCTCGGATTGCTGGTGCTCTCCTACGAAATTGCCATGGTGCGCCGCCACCGGCGCCGCCTGGTCGTCTGGTGGGAGCGGCGACGCCGGCCGAATTGAGCGGCCGATACCGATGCATGTCGCATGGCGGCCTTCGACGAGAATCAATCGTCGCGCTGTTTCTCCGTGCTGGTGCCGGATTCCTCCGAATTCGGTTGCTGGCCTGCCTTCAGATCTTCGCTGATCTCCTTCAGGACGGCTGAAGCCGAGGCCAGGCGCGCCCGGTCGCGGGGTGAAAGCCTGCCAGTGCCTTCTATTCTCAGGCACTCGATGGCATAGCGCACCAATTCCTCGCATCCCAGCAGCGGCACGCTTTCGGTTTCGTGCGTTTCGTCCTTCGGTTTGGCCAGGGCCATGATGCAGTCCCTCCCTGTTTCTCAACGCAAGCCGGTGCGCGGAGTTTCGCTCGATCATTTGCCATGCTTAACGGATTGCCAATATGAGTGGGCGGCTCCGACGGCGATCTAACAGGGCGCGGAGCCGGCGCAAGGAAACCGTTTTGGAATGCGTGTGGCCGCTTGACGGCATTTTCGCCGCAACCTATTGGAACCGGGTGGAACGCCGGGAGCAATGAGGCCTCGTGGCGGAGTGGTTACGCAGAGGACTGCAAATCCTTGCACCCCGGTTCGATTCCGGGCGAGGCCTCCAATACCCGGGCTCCAGCGCGTCAGCGCCGGAGCCTGAAGTTCCGGTCGAAATGAACCGCGATTCTGGCGCGGCAAGCAGATTGGTTGGAGCATGAGCGCTGATTTTTCCGAACTTCGCGTCAAGATGGTCGATGGTCAGGTTCGCACCACCGACGTGACCAGCGCGCCGCTGCTCGACGCGATGCTTTCGGTGCCGCGCGAGGTCTTCGTCGGCGATCGCCAGCGCGATCTGGCCTATATCGACGAGGACATCCGCATCGCCGACAGCGCCGATGGCCCGCGTTACCTGATGGAAGCTTCGCCACTGGCCAAGCTGATGCAACTGGCCGAGATCAACCCGACCGACTCGGCGCTCGATGTCGGTTGCGGCACCGGTTATGCCTCGGCCATCCTGTCGCGCCTGGCGAGATCCGTCGTGGCGCTCGAAAGCGATTCGGCACTGGCGCAAACCGCCGCGTCGACCCTGTCCGGGCTTGGCTGCGGCAATGTGACCGTGGTTCAGGGCGCCCTGGCGCAAGGCCATGCCGCGAAGGCGCCTTACGAGGTCATCTTCATCGGCGGCAGTGTCAGTAAAGTGCCGTCGGCGCTGCTCGACCAGCTCGCCGAAGGCGGCCGCCTGGTGGCGGTCGAGGGCCAGGGCAATTCAGGCGTGGCGCGACTTTTTGTCAAAGCCGGGGGGGTTGTAACCGGGAGAAGGGCGTTTAATGCGGCAATTAAGCCACTACCCGGGTTCGAACGTGAGCATGCTTTCGAATTCTGAATGATTTGCCTTGCAGCAAAGACCTTGTCATGGTCGCTTGCATTTGAACGATCGTTGCTGATCCCAGACTGGGGGCACTTTGGGCTGAGCGACAGGGAACATAAACACGCCACGCCGCCTGCTCTGGAAGGAGAAGCCGGCGCGGCGCGGTTCCCATGGAAAACGAATGAGGGATACACCGTGCCGTCAGTACGCAAGTCACTTTTCACCGCCGTCCTTGTTTCGGCGACCGCGCTATCCCCACTGGCTGCTTCGGCTGAAACCATCACCGGCGCGCTTTCAAAAGCCTATCAGTACAATTCCACGCTGAATGCATCGCGCGCCGGCGTGCGTGTCACCGACGAGAGTGTGGCCATCGCCAAGTCGGGCTGGCGGCCGACGGTTACAGGTTCAGCCAACATCGATTATACGAACACGCGCCGGGCAAATGGCGGCGGCAGTTCGAAACTGACAAGCGGCAGCTACGGCATTCAGATCAATCAATCGCTGTTCGACGGGTTTCAGACGAGGAACAATGTCGCGGCCGCCGAATCCCAGGTCAAGGCGTCGGTGGAAAGCCTGCGCAATACCGAGGAAAACACGCTGTTCAACGCGGCCATGGCCTATATGGACGTGATTCGCGACCGGCAGATCGCGGTGCTGACCGAGCAGAACCTGCAGTTCCTGAGCGAGCAGGCGCGCGCCGCGCGCTCGCGCTTCGAAGTCGGCGAAGGCACGCGCACCGATGTCGCGCAGGCCGATGCCTCACGAGCTTCCGCGGTGGCATCGCTGAGCGCGGCCCGCGCACAGGCGCTGGCCAGCGCTGCGACCTATCACCAGGTCGTCGGTGACGAGCCTGGCAAGCTCAGGCCCGCTTCGCCATTGGGCCGGTTGCTGCCGTCGAGCCTCGACGCGGCGATCGCCGTCGGCTCGGCCGAACACCCGGCCATCCTTGCCACTCAGCATCTGGTCGACGCCGCAGCGTTTTCAGTCAAATCGGCTGAAGGCGCGCTGTTGCCGCAGCTGTCGGCTTCGGCCGGCGTTTCGGAAGATTACCGCAAGTCCATTCCCGACATCACCGGTTCCAACGGCAATTCGACCTCGGCCAATATCGGCGCGACGCTGACCATTCCAATCTACTCCGGCGGCCGGACGTCGGCGGTCGTGCGGCAGAACAAGGAATCGCTGGGGCAAGCACGCATCCAGGTCGACGTTACCCGCGACCAGGTGCGCCAGGCCATCGCCACGGCATGGTCGCAATACACCGCCGCGCAGCAAAGCGTATCCGCCAACAGGCAGGTTATCGACGCCGCACAATTGGCGCTGAACGGCGTCATCGAGGAACGCAATGTCGGCCAGCGCACGACGCTTGACGTACTCAATGCGCAGGCCACCGTGATTACCGCCAAGATCAACCAGGCCAATTCCGAACACGACGTGGTCGTGGCGAGCTATGCCATCCTTCAGGCGATTGGCCGCCTGTCTGTCGACCGGCTTGCGCTGCAGGTGACGAAGTACAGGCCCGAAGAGCACTATAATGCCGTCAAGGACAAGTGGATCGGCCTGCGCACGCCGGACGGCCGCTAGGCCGTTCGCTCGATCGGCGTTTTCTGGCTAGGATTCGATCGACACCGTTGGACCATCGTTCTCCCTTGGTCGGTAGCTGACGGGACCGTCACACGGCTTTGGCGGATTTGCTCTAATCTGTTGAAATCCCACATGTCCCCAGATTGGGGATTCTCGTGCGGCGATCCGTCGGTTACGCTGTCGCCATGATTCGAATCCGGCTTTTGCCGGAGCGGAAAATCTGCAACGGGTCACAAGGGCGGCGGATGTGACGATGGCGACGGCAAGCAGCGCACAGCGCGAACCTTCCATGGAAGAGATACTGGCTTCCATCAGGAGGATCATCGAAGACAGCGACAATGGCCGCAAGCAGCCCGGCGAGGCCGACGAATTGCAGCAGGACCTGGAGCCGCCACCGAGCGCTGTGGCAGCCGCCGACATCGATGCGTTTCGCGCCGAATTGCATGCCGCTCCCGAGGTCAGGAAGCCGGTCGCTGTGACCGAAACAATCCAGGCGCAGCCGGCGATTGCGCGCATGGATGCGCCGCCGCGTGCCGATCCGGCTCCGGGCAGGACGCCGATGACCCTGGCCGAGGTCAGCGCCCGGGTTGCCGCCGAGCCTGCCGCCGACGCGCCAGCGGCTCCCGCGGAGGTTGCGACAAGTGAAGCCATCGTCGCCGATTGGCGGCGCGAGATCGCGGCGGTTGGCGAGCAAGCCAAGGCGATGCCGGACCGGAGCGTCCGCAAGCCAGCGGCAGAGCCGGAGGTTTCGGCAAGCAAACCAGTGGTGGCGGAACCTGCGATCGACCGGGCTCCTTCAAGCGATGCTCCAACGGGTACGGCTGAGGCGCGCGCGGCGGCGAACGAAACGCCGGCGGTGCGTCCCGCGATTCTTTCCGAACATACCGGCCGCCAGGTCGCGGCCGCCTTCGGCGAACTGTCCGACGCCTTTGCCAGCCGCAGCAAGAAGACATTCGACGAGATGGCCGAAGAAATGCTGCGTCCGATGCTGCAGGATTGGCTGGACAACAATCTGCCGACGCTGGTCGAAAGGCTGGTGCGCGAAGAGATCGAGCGCGTGGCACGCGGAGCGCAATAACGTCCAGGCTAGCATCCCGAGAAACGCCGCCGCCGAGGCGGCGTTTCTCGTTGTGGTTGGATCAGTCACTGGTTGCCGAACTGGCGAAGGCGAGCAGGTTGCCGTCGGAGTCGCTGACAATGAAGGTGCGCGAGCCCCGGGGTCTGGGTCCAGCGATCCATTGGCGTCAAGACGCCCACGGCCCGTCCGTTGAAATGAATAGGCCGACGCCTATCTGCTTGTGAAGCCTCAGGACATCCCTCGCGGTTGACTTGGCCAAGACCTTCCGATTTACACCGAACCAGCAAAATTCCCGACAGCGCGGACCGTTTTCCCATGCTTGAAAAGACCTACGACGCAAAAACCGTCGAGCCGAAGATCGCCAAGGTGTGGGAGGAAGCCGACGCGTTTCGCGCCGGCGCTGGGGCGGAGGAGGGGGCCGAGGCCTTCACCATCGTCATTCCGCCGCCCAACGTCACCGGCTCGCTGCATATGGGCCATGCGCTCAACAACACGCTGCAGGACATTCTGGTCCGCTTCGAGCGCATGCGTGGCAAGAACGTCTTGTGGCAGCCCGGCATGGACCATGCCGGCATCGCCACGCAGATGGTGGTCGAGCGGCAGCTGATGGAAAAGCAGATCCACCGCCGCGATCTCACCCGCGAGGAATTCATCGAGAAAGTGTGGGAGTGGAAGGCCGAATCGGGCGGCGCGATCTTCAACCAGCTGAAACGTCTCGGCGCTTCCGCCGACTGGTCGCGCGAACGCTTCACCATGGACGAGGGCCTCTCCAAGGCCGTGCTCGAAGTCTTCGTCACGCTCTACAAGGAAGGGCTGATCTACAAGGACAAGCGCCTTGTGAACTGGGACCCGAAACTGTTGACCGCGATCTCCGATCTCGAGGTCGAGCAGCAGGAGGTCAACGGCAACCTCTGGCATTTCCGCTATCCGGTCGAAGGCGTGACGTTCGATCCCGAGAATCCAAAAACCTTCGTTATCGTGGCGACGACTCGTCCCGAGACAATGCTGGGCGACACGGCTGTCGCGGTGAATCCAGAGGACGACCGGTTCCGGCATCTCGTCGGCAAGAATGTCGTCCTGCCGATCGTCGGGCGCAAGATCCCTGTCGTGGCCGACGAGTATTCCGATCCGGAAAAGGGGTCCGGAGCGGTCAAGATCACGCCGGCGCATGATTTCAACGACTTCGAGGTCGGCAAGCGCCACAAGCTGCCGGCGATCAACATCCTGACCGTCGAAGCGGCCATCAAGCTCAGGGATAATGAGGACTTCCTCGCCGGCGTCGAGGTGACGCCGGAGCGCCAGGCCGTCTGGGACGAGCTCGACGGCCTCGACCGTTTCGTTGCGCGCAAGAAGATCGTCGAGCTGATGGAGGCCGGCGGCTTCCTCGACAAGGTCGAGCCGCACCGCCATGCGGTGCCGCATGGCGACCGCGGCGGCGTGCCGATCGAACCGTTCCTGACCGAGCAGTGGTACGCCAACGCGGCGGAACTCGCCAAGCCGGCGATCGCCTCGGTGCGCGAGGGGCGCACCAAAATAATCCCCAACAGCTGGGACAAGACCTACTTCCAGTGGATGGAGAATATCGAACCCTGGTGTATTTCGCGCCAGCTCTGGTGGGGTCACCAGATTCCGGCCTGGTACGGGCCAGATGGGCGTGTCTTCGTCGAGAAGACCGAGGAAGAGGCGCTGAGCGCCGCCATCGAATATTATCTGGCGCTGGAAGGGCCATGGAAGGCCTGGGTCGAGGACAAGCTCGAGAACTTCAAGCCGGGCGAGATCCTGACCCGCGACGAGGATGTGCTCGACACCTGGTTCTCGTCGGCGCTGTGGCCTTTCTCGACGCTGGGCTGGCCGGAGCAGACGCCGGAGCTGAAGACTTATTATCAGACCGACGTGCTGGTGACCGGCTTCGATCTTATCTTCTTCTGGGTCGCCCGCATGATGATGATGGGCCTCCACTTCATGGGCGAGGAGCCGTTCCACACCGTTTATATGCATGCGCTGGTGCGCGACAAGAACGGCGCCAAGATGTCGAAGTCGAAAGGCAACGTCATCGATCCGCTCGACCTGATCGACGAATATGGCGCCGATGCGCTGCGTTTCACCCTAACGGTGATGGCTGCCCAAGGGCGCGATGTTAAGCTCGATCCGGCGCGTATCGCCGGCTACCGCAATTTCGGCACCAAGCTGTGGAACGCGACGCGTTTCGCCGAGATGAACGAAGTCGCGCGCAATGACGATTTCTGGCTGAACGACGCCAAGCTGGCGGTCAACCGCTGGATCCTGACCGAACTGACACGCGCCGCGCGCGAGGTCACCGACGGCATCACCTCGTATCGCTTCAACGAGGCGGCTGGAGCCGCCTACCGCTTCGTCTGGAACCTGTTCTGCGACTGGTATCTGGAACTGTTGAAGCCGGTGTTCATGGGCTCGGACGAGGCCGCCAAGGCCGAAAGCCGCGCCTGCGTCGCCTTCGTGCTCGACGAGATCTACAAGCTCCTGCATCCGATGATGCCGTTCATGACCGAGGAGCTCTGGGCGCAGACGGCGGGCGAGGGCAGGGAGCGGGGCTCGCTGCTGTGCCATGCCGCATGGCCGTCGCCGGATTTCGAGGACCATGAAGCGGCTGGCGACATCAACTGGCTGGTCGATCTCGTCTCCGGCATCCGCTCGGTGCGCTCGGAGATGAACGTGCCGCCGGCAGCCATTGCACCACTGGTGGTCGTCGGCGCCAACGATGTGACGCGCGAGCGGCTGGTTCGCGAGGAGTCAGCGATCAAACGGCTGGCGCGTGTCGGCGACATCTCGCTCGCCGATGCGGCACCCAAGGGGTCGGCACAGATCGTGCTCAACGAGGCGACGATCTGCCTGCCGCTGGGCAGCCTGATCGACCTCGCCGCGGAGGCCGCGCGGCTGCAGAAGGAACTGGCCAAGGTCACCGAGGAAATCGCGCGCCTGCACAAGAAACTGTCGAACGAGAAGTTCGTCGCCAGCGCGCCGGCCGAGATCGTCGAAGGCGAGCGGGAAAAGCTCGTCGAATATCGCGCCGCGCAGGACAAGCTTTCGGTGGCGTTGACCAGGGTTCGTGACGCCGGCTGAAAGGCAGATTCGCGAGACTTTAGCACCCTCTAAAATGGGTAGTCTTTTGCCTCGAAAATCGGCATTCCGTTGCGTTAATGTTGACGTAAACGGAAGTTTTTGCCCCATTGTTGCCATAATGTAACAATGGGGCCGAAGACCCCTTAAATCGGCTTTTTTTGGGCCTTTCTGGCCGTTTTTTTCCTTTTTTGGGAAAGGCAAACCTCGCCAAAGGCCCTTTTTTGGCGCCGCGGCATCCGCTCGCATTTTGTCCAAAATACGTTGCGGGAACATGTACATGTACGCCCATCAATTCGTTGTTGCACCGTTAACCTGAATTGGTTCTAGCTTGATGCACTAGTTATTCGGGGAGGACATCCATGAACAATTCGCGTCTGAAAGCACTGCTGGGAGCAGGATGCTTTTCGCTGGCTTTGGTGGGTGCGGCGATGAGTTCGGCGCATGCCGGCGGCATTGAGCGTGGCGGATATGATATCGATCTTCTGTTCGATCCGGCGCCGTTCGCAACGGAAGCGGAAACGACCTATGTGATGCCGGATCGCAAGCTCAAGAACGCAAAGGATACGGATCCGCTCAACGGTACCGTCGTAGGCTCGACCACTGCCAACGATAGCGAGAATTACTGGGTGCCGCGCATCGGCGTTAAGGCCCAGGTCGTGCCGGGGGTCGACTGCATGTTCGACTACTCGCAGCCTTGGGGGGCGCACACGGCCCCTGGCCAATGGGTTGGCGCGCAGTCCAACATGGAAACTGAAATCAAAAGCAACAATTACGCGGGCACCTGCTCCTATAAAATGGATGCTGGCAAGGGCCAAGTCCGCTTCATTGGCGGTGTGTTTTACCAGGAAGTCTATGGTTTCAAGGAAGACCTTGTGACGCCGTTTCTGCCGAATTTCTCCGGTACCGGTCGCGTCGACCTGACGAGCAGCGGTTGGGGCTGGCGAGCGGGGCTGGCCTACGAAATTCCTGAGATCGCGTTGCGGGCTAGCCTCGTCTATAATTCCCAGGTGAGGCTGGATAACATTGCGGGCACCCTTGATCTGACTCATGTCGGTGGTCCGATTATTCCGATCTACGGTGAAGCTTCGATGCCGGATTCCGTGGAATTTAAGCTACAGTCGGGCATCGCTCCTGACTGGCTTGCCTTCGGCTCGATCAAGTGGGTCAACTGGAGTGTTTTACAGAGCATTCCGATCTGCTCGCAGGCCACGAGAGGGATTGCTGCTTGTACAACGACCTCTCCGCAGCCGGTCAGGTGGACTTCTCTCGATCTGATGTATCGTGACGGCTGGACCGTTTCGGGCGGCATCGGTCACAAATTCAACGATCAATGGAGCGCCGCCGGCCAGCTTACCTGGGATCGCGGTACCTCACATGGCTACGGCTCACAGACTGACACCTGGACATTGGGTGGCGGCGTCGCTTACACGCCCCGCCCCAATATCGAACTTCGTCTGGCTGGCGCGATTGGCGTGCTGACCAGCGGCCACTCCGGTACGCTTACCGATGAAAACGGGTACGTGGCCGGTACCGATGCCAGCTACGACTTCGGTAACGATCTGGTCACGGCGCTTTCTGGCGGCCTCAAGATCAAGTTCTAAGCTTTTGAAATTACAATGGAAGGCCGGGGCATTGCCCGGCCTTTTTTGTTGGCACCGGCATCGCCGATACGCCCATCATTCAAGCTTCGTTGCATATAATCCCCACTGGGGCCGCCTCGTCCAATTGTGACGTTTTGGCAACACTTCCTGAACAACCCCTGCGCTGGAAGTCAGGTCGAGGAAATTGCCCATTTCCCGCCATAAACCCGGCGCACCTCGATCTTGTCTCGGGACACGCGCCAGAAGGCTCGGCGATGGGACAGGCCGCACCGCCCGCGGCAAGGAAGAGAATGGACGCCAAGGTCATCTCAAAGGCTAAGCTCCCTAGCCGCCATGTGACTGTCGGTCCGGCGCGTGCGCCGCACCGGTCCTATCTGTATGCCATGGGCCTCTCGGCGGCAGAGATCGCGCAGCCGCTGGTCGGCGTCGCATCCTGCTGGAACGAAGCGGCACCCTGCAATATTTCGCTGATGCGCCAGGCGCAGGTGGTCAAGAAGGGCGTCGCGGCCGCCAACGGCACGCCGCGCGAATTCTGCACCATCACAGTCACCGACGGCATCGCCATGGGCCACCAGGGCATGAAGTCGTCGCTGGTGTCGCGCGAGGTCATCGCCGATTCGGTCGAGCTCACCATGCGCGGCCATTGCTACGATGCGCTGGTCGGGCTCGCCGGCTGCGACAAGTCGCTGCCCGGCATGATGATGGCCATGGTGCGGCTCAACGTGCCGTCGATCTTCATTTATGGCGGTTCGATCCTGCCCGGCAGCTATCGCGGCCGTCAGATCACCGTGCAGGATGTGTTTGAAGCGGTCGGCCAGCATTCGGTCGGCACGATCGGCGATGCCGAGTTGCTTGAAATAGAACAGGTGGCCTGTCCATCGGCCGGTTCCTGCGGTGCCCAGTTCACCGCCAACACGATGGCCACCGTCGCGGAGGCGATCGGCCTCGCGCTACCCTATTCCTGCGGCGCGCCGGCGCCTTACGAAATGCGCGACCGCTTCAATTTCGCTTCCGGCGAAAAAATCATGGAGCTCATCGCCAAAAACATCCGGCCACGCGACATCGTCACGCTGAAGGCGCTGGAAAACGCGGCGACCGTGGTCTCGGCCACCGGTGGCTCGACCAATGCGGCACTGCACCTGCCGGCGATCGCGCATGAGGCGGGGATCAAGTTCGACCTGTTCGACGTGGCGCGCATCTTCGAGAAGACGCCTTACATCGCCGACCTCAAGCCGGGCGGCAAATATGTCGCCAAGGACATGTTCGAGGCCGGCGGCATTCCGCTGCTGATGAAGACGCTGCTCGACCATGGCTATCTGCATGGCGATTGCCTGACGGTCACTGGCCGCACTTTGGCCGAAAATATGGAGCACGTTGCCTGGAATGAACACCAGGATGTGGTCCGCCCGGCCGACAGACCAATTACCCAAACCGGTGGTGTCGTGGGCTTGAGGGGAAACCTAGCCCCCGAAGGCGCGATCGTGAAGGTCGCGGGCATGGCGGAGTTAAAGTTCTCCGGTCCGGCGCGCTGCTTCGATTCGGAAGAAGAATGTTTCGAAGCGGTGACGCATCGCAACTACCGGGAAGGCGAGGTTCTGGTCATCCGCTATGAGGGACCGCGCGGCGGCCCTGGCATGCGCGAGATGCTGTCGACGACGGCGGCACTCTACGGCCAGGGCATGGGCGGCAAGGTGGCACTGATCACGGACGGTCGCTTCTCGGGCGCCACACGCGGCTTCTGCATCGGCCATGTCGGGCCGGAAGCTGCGGTTGGTGGTCCGATCGGTCTCGTCAGGGATGGCGACGTGATCACGATCGACGCGGTGAAGGGCACGATCGAGGTGGCGCTGTCCGATAGCGAGCTGGCGGCTCGGGCGAAGACATGGAAGGCACGTACGACCGACTATCAGTCGGGCGCGATATGGAAATACGCACAGACGGTAGGGTCCGCCAGGGATGGCGCGGTCACCCATCCGGGCGGTGCGAAAGAAACACACTGCTATGCGGATATCTGAGTTGTTGAAGTCAACACCAGAGTTGCTGAGGTCATCTGTCCTTCCGGCACTGGTCGCGGTTGCGATCTTTGGCGCCGTGGGCCAGGCCATGGCTTTCGACGACAAGGTGTTCGACGACAAGACCGGCGTGAAGCCGCAGTCGAGTCCCTGGGCGGTGTTCCAGTTCGGCTTCTCCGCCTACAAGAACGGCCACAAGGAACAGGCGGCCGAGGCCTATAAATACGCCGCCGAAAACGGCCAGATCGGCGCCACCTGGAAACTTGCGCGCATGTATGCCGAAGGCGACGGCGTGGCCCGCGACGATTATGAGGCGTTCAAGTTCTTCTCGGAGATCGTAGACCAGGACGTCGAGCCCGGCTCTCCGGAAGAAAGTTACGTCTCCGACGCGCTGGTGGCGCTGGGCGACTATCTGCGCAAGGGCATTCCCGGCAGCCCGGTCAGCGAGAACGAGGTGGCGGCGCAGGAATACTACATGCGCGCCGCCGCCAACTACCGCAATCCGAACGCCCAGTTCGAGATGGGGCAGATGTTCCTGAAGGGTGAAGGCGGCGTGAAGGCCAGCGTCAAGCAGGCCGGGCGCTGGTTCCAACTCGCCGCCGAGAAGGGCCATGCCGGCGCGCAGGCGACGCTTGGCCATCTGTTGTTCCAGAGCGGCAAGGTCGTGCGCGGCCTGGCGATGATGACAGCGGCCCTCGAGCGTGCTTCCCCGGCCGATCAGCCCTGGATTCGCGGCATGCAGGAAGAGGCCTTCGCCGCTGCCGGCGAAGCCGACCGTCGCACCGCGATCTCACTGGCCGACGATATCCTGACCAAGGGCAGCAACGTCGATCAGTAAGGTTTTTCGAGGAACCAGAAAATCAGTTTTCGGTTGGTTCGGTCGGCACCATGCTTGGCGCGGGTGTGGAGATCGGCGTGACGTGCAGGTGCGGCGCCATCGTGTTTGCGGGGCAGCTATCGCCGACCTTTGTCCACGATGTGTTGTTGAGCACCATGTCGCAGCGAGCCAAATGACTCTGATCGGCGACCGTCAGGCAGGCGACCTGGCCGACCGGATAGGATTTTCCATTGGCAAGACATTCCTGCGCGGCGAAGGCCGGCACGATCGCGGCCGTGGCGAGTGCCAAGCCGATCGGACAAAGAGCAAATCGAATGGTCATGGGAACCCCGGCCGCCATGATGATCTCCCATCATGCGTCGGAATGTGGCGATATGAGGGTTTCTCTGGTTATCCGGCCGGCTGCAGCGCGAGGTTGATCGCTACCGGGACGTGATCGGACGGTTTTTCCCAGGCGCGCACATGTTTTTCGATCGAAGCCGATGAGAACCGGTTTGCGGCTTCCGGCGACAACAGCAGATGGTCGATGCGGATGCCGTTGTTCTTCTGCCAGGCGCCGGCCTGATAATCCCAGAACGTGTAGGTATCAGGCGCATCGGTGACCGCACGCACCGCTTCGGTGAAGCCGAGGTTCAGCAGCCGGCGGAAAGCCTGCCGCGTCCGCGGCTGGAACAGCGCGTCGCCCAGCCAGTTCTCCGGAAACCGCGCGTCGATGGGCTCGGGGATGACATTGTAGTCGCCGGCCAGCACCAGCGCCTCTTCCAGCCTCAGGCGCTCCTGCGCCCACCGCTCCAGCCGCGCCATCCACGACAGCTTGTAGGGGAACTTCTTCTCGTCATCGATCGGGTTGCCGTTGGGCAGATAGAGCGAGGCGACACGAAGCGCGCCCTTGTCGGTGGAAAAAACACCCTCGATGAAACGGGCCTGCTCGTCGATGTCGTCGCCCGGCAGGCCCCTGATGACCTCATCGAAAGGAAGCTTCGACAGCAGGGCGACACCGTTGAAGCCCTTCTGGCCATGGGTTTCGACATTATAGCCAAGCGCCTCGATCTCGGCGCGCGGGAACTGCTCGTCGACCGTCTTGATCTCCTGCAGGCAGACGATGTCGGGCGCGCTCTCGGTCAGCCAATGGGTCAGGTTGCCGATGCGGGCGCGCACGCCGTTGATGTTCCAGGTGACGATTTTCATGACGGTCTCATTGTTCCTGCGGCGGACGGCGTTCGACCAAACCGATCGTATTGCCTGCCGGGTCCTTTATAAAGGCCATCCATTCGCTTTCCCCCGCCCGGCCGAACTGGCCCTCGGTGTCGCGATGGACGAGCGCCGGCGGCGCGGTGAAGGGGATGCCGGCTGCCTTGGCCTGGGCGTGGAAGGCTTCGAGGCCTGACATGTCGAGATAGAGGGTGCCGGCCGGGATGCCGTCGGTAAACAACAGCCTGACATCGCCGGCCATGATGAAGGCGATGCCGGGCGGATCGTAGCGGGCATGAATGCTCATGCCGAGGACGTCGCGCCAAAAGGCCAGCGTCGCGTCGAGGTCGCGACCGGCGGAGAGCGCAACCTGACGAACCGCGCCAGTTGCGGGCATCTCGGTCCTAGATGGAAAAGCTGGTGCCGCAGCCGCAGGAGGCAACCGCATTCGGGTTCCTGATCTGGAACGACTGTCCCATCAGATCGTCGACGAAATCGATCACCGAGCCACCCATATAGACCAGCGACAGATCGTCGATCAGCACCGTGGCGCCATCCTTCTCGATGGCGACGTCGTCGTCATTGCGTGTGTCGACCAGATCGAACTTGTAGGAAAAGCCGGAGCAGCCGCCACCTTCGACGGACACACGCAGCGCCGTCTTGCCGGCTTCGGCCGAAACAATCCTGGCGATCCGCTTGGCCGCGGCCTCGGTCATATCGACTTTCATGGCAGTCTTGGCATCCGCGCCCATGGGCGTCACCTTGCTTTCGGTTTCACATGATAGGTATGAAGCGCGACGGGGCAAGTCAACTGCGGCAGCATCAGCCATGACAAATGAGCTTGGCGACATCGGTTTTGGCTATCGGCCGCGCGCGGCCTACGCCACGGATCCCGCACGTTCGCGCGGCCGGCTGTTCGACGAGGTGGAGAGTCCGACCCGCACACCGTTCCAGCGTGACCGCGACCGGATCATCCATTCGACGGCGTTTCGGCGGCTCAAGCACAAGACGCAGGTCTTCATCGCGCACGAAGGCGACCACTACCGCACAAGGCTGACCCATTCGATCGAAGTGGCGCAGATCGCCCGTGCCTTGGCGCGGGCGCTGCGTGGCGACGAGGATCTCGCCGAAGCGGTGGCGCTGGTGCATGATTTCGGCCACACGCCTTTTGGCCACACAGGCGAGGACGCGCTGAACGAAAAGATGGCGGCGTGGGGCGGCTTCGACCACAACGCACAATCGCTGCGCATCGTGACCAGGCTGGAGGCGCGCTACGCTGAATTTGACGGGCTCAATCTGAGCTGGGAGACGCTGGAAGGCCTGGTCAAGCACAATGGTCCGCTCACCGACAGCAGCGGCCAAGGCCTGAAAGGGCCGGTGCCGCAGGCGATCCGCGACTACTCGCAACTGCAGGATCTCGAGCTCGACCGGTTCGCCGGCATCGAAGCGCAGTGCGCGGCGATTGCCGACGACATTGCCTACAACACGCATGATATCGACGATGGGCTGCGGTCAGGGCTGCTGACGCTTGACATGCTGAAGGCCGTTTCGCTGCCTGGAACGATCCTGAAGAGTGTGCGCGAGCGCTATCCCAGGCTTGATGACATGCGCACCGGCCACGAATTGATGCGGCGCCAGATCACGGCCATGGTCGAGGATGTGATCAAGTCGACCACCGCCAATCTGGAGCGGATCAGGCCGCTGAGCGCCGACGCGGTGAGGGCGGCGGGCGAGACGATGGTGACATTTTCGATAGACATGGCGGAAGCCGAGAAGGAACTGAAGGCCTTCCTCTACAAGCAACTCTACCGGCACGAGGAGGTCATGCGGGTGCGTGCGGACGCCGAGCAGATCGTCCAGGACCTGTTCGACGTCTATTTTGCCGACCCGCGCGCCATGCCGGACGGCTGGCGCGAAGGGCTGGACCGCGCCGAGGATCGCATCAAAGCGCGCAGCGTCGCCGATTTCCTGGCCGGCATGACCGACACCTACGCGCTCAAGGAACACAGGCGTTTGTTTGACCGCACCCCGGATTTGAGCTAGGGCGGGCTCGATTTGCCGGCCAAAGGGCCGGATTCGTCATAAAGCCACCGAGCATACACCATGAACATCTTCGCCGATTTCACCGCGCGAGTCACAAAGGCTGTCGAAGCGCTAGACCTGAAGGACCAGGACGGCGTTTCGCCTGATCTGTCGCGCATCGCCGTCGAGCCGCCGCGCGACGCCAGCCATGGCGATCTCGCGACCAACGCGGCGATGGTGCTGGCCAAGCCAACCGGACAGAACCCGCGCGCGCTGGCCGAGAGATTGGCGGACGCCCTGCGGACCGACAAGGATGTCGCCGCCGCCGAGGTCGCCGGTCCCGGCTTCGTCAATCTCAGGCTCCGGGACGGTTTCTGGCATGCGCATCTGTCGGCGCTTTTGGGCGAGGGCCCCAACTACGGCCGCTCGATGGTCGGCGCCGGCCGCAAAACCAATGTCGAGTATGTCTCGGCCAATCCGACCGGGCCCATGCATGTCGGCCATTGCCGGGGCGCCGTCGTCGGGGATGCGCTCGCCAACCTGATGGCGTTCGCCGGTTACGACGTGACCAAGGAATATGTCATCAACGACGCCGGCTCGCAGATCGACGTGCTCGGGCGCTCGGCGATGTTGCGCTATCGCGAGGCGCTTGGCGACGATATCGGCGAGATTCCGGCAGGACTTTATCCCGGCGACTATCTGGTCTCCGTCGGCGAGGCTCTGGTCAGGGAGTTTGGCCGTTCCTTGCTGCAGATGCCTGATGACGAGGCATTGGCCATCGTCAAGGATCGCACCATAGATGCGATGATGGTGATGATCCGCGAGGACCTTGCACTGCTCAACGTGCATCACGACGTGTTCTTCTCCGAACGCACGCTGCATGCCGACAATGCCAGGAAGATCCGCTCGGCGATCAACGACCTGACGCTGAAGGGCCATATCTACAAGGGCAAGCTGCCGCCGCCCAAGGGCGAGAAGCCGGACGACTGGGAAGACCGCGAACAGACGCTGTTCCGGTCGACCGCCGTCGGCGACGACATGGATCGGGCGCTGGTCAAGTCCGACGGCTCGTTCACCTATTTCGCGGCCGACGTGGCTTATCTCAAGGACAAGGTCGACCGCGGCTTCGTCGACCTGATCTATGTTCTCGGGGCCGACCATGGCGGCTACGTCAAGCGCCTGGAAGCCCTGGCGCGGGCCATTGCCGGCGACGACATCAAGCTCACCGTTCTGCTGTGCAATCTCGTCAAGCTGTTTCGCGATGGCGAGCCGGTGCGGATGTCGAAGCGGTCCGGTGACTTCGTAACGCTGCGCGAGGTGGTGGAAGAAGTCGGACGCGATCCGATCCGCTTCATGATGCTTTATCGCAAGAACGATGCGCCGCTCGATTTCGATTTCGCCAAGGTGACCGAACAGTCCAAGGACAATCCGGTGTTTTACGTGCAGTACGCCTCGGCGCGCTGCCATTCGGTGTTCCGGCAGGCGAGCGAACAATTGGGCGAGGCGAATTTCGACCGCAACAGCCTGGCGGCAGCGTCAACGTCGTTGACCGACGAAGGTGAAATCGGCTTGATCAGGAAGCTTGCGGAATATCCGCGCCTGATCGAGTCCGCCGCTCTTGCGCTCGAGCCGCATCGGCTGGCATTTTATCTTTATGATCTGGCTTCCAGTTTCCATGGACACTGGAACCGGGGTACGGATAATCCGGACTTACGTTTTGTTAAGGTTAACGACCGACAATTGACGCATGCCAGACTAGGGCTGGTGCAGGCTGTTTCGGATGTTCTGACGTCCGGCCTGACGTTGATCGGGGCCGCCGCGCCCACCGAAATGCGTTAGGTTTGACTAAAAAACCTGTCACCTTTTGCCCACATTGCGCTGGTAAGGGCCAACCCTGCGCGACGTCCATGGCGTCCGAATGAGTGCGAGTTCGGGAACAATAATGGCAGACAGAACCCAGCTGAGAGTAGCCGACAACAACGACATCGCCGCCGATGATCCGTTCGCGGAACTGACCAGGATCATGGGATTCGACCCCCGCCAGCCGGTCAAGCCGCAGGCGCCGGCCGAGCCGAAAGCCATGGTCGCCGATCAGGCTGCGGGAGAGGGCGATTTCGACATCGATCTCGAGAAGGAACTTATGGGCGAATTCGACGCTGCCGACAGCGTCGTCGCTCCGCTTGTCGAGGCTCATGAGCCGGCATTCGAGCCGGTCGCAATCGATGTGTCGGATGACGATCTCGCGCTGTCGCTTGATGACGATTTTCACCTGGACATGGCTGAGGTCGATGACCGGACGGTGGCCGCCAGCCATGCCGGCGCCGCGGAAGCTGTGCCGTCCGTCGAGCCTGCCGTCGACATCGATTTCGACACTACCGTGGCCAGCTCGCTCGCAGACGTTTCGGCCTTCTACGACGATCTGCCGATGGAAGACGAGCTTGCCGCTTCCCTCGACCGGGATTTCCATATCGAGGACGAGGCCGCCGAGCCCCGGTATGCCGTTGAATCGCCGGTTGCAGAAGTGGCGGCAGCGGCCGAGCCGGCTTCCGATCAAGAATTCGACGATGCCGTTGCGATCTCGCTCGAGGACGAGCTGATGCTCGACGACCATTCGGCGGATCAGCGCCAAGTGGCTGCTGCCGAATATCCAGAGCCGGCGCCGGCCACCGCGGATGAGACCCAGTCGATCTCCGGCGAGGATTTCGTTGGTCAGTTCGACGATGCCATGGCCGATGTCGACGTGGATTTTGACGTTCAGGCCGACGAGCCAGAAGCTTTTGAGGAGCCGCGAGCACATGAGTTGCTTGCCGATGTCATCGGCACGAAGGACGAGGTTCCAGGCGCTGAAGCCATTTCGGATGACGCTTTCGACCTGGATTTGGACGAGGCGTTTGCCGAGCCCGCCGAAGAGCCAGCCGCCGAAATTGCCGCGGCTCCCGCGCAGCCGATGGCGGCAGCCATCGCGCCCCCAGTGCAGGCGCCCATCACGGACGAACGAAGCCTCGAAGACGAGTTGAACGCGCTTCTTGGCGCCATGACCGCGCGCACGCTGCCGTCGGCCAGGGAGCCGGCCATGGCTCAGCCGGTCGTGCCCCAGCCGGCCGCCGCGCCTGTTCAGCCGCCACTCGTCTCGACTGCAAAGGCCGCGGAGCAACCTGTCGATCTTGTTGGTGATCTCGACTGGGATCTCGATGAAGCAGCGTCCCAGGATGTGCATCAGTCCGGTTCCGACCAGGCCGCCGACGTTGACCTCGACGACCTGCTGCTCGACGAGCTTCAGGACCATGATTTCGGCTCGGAGACCGCTGAACAGGGCGAGGTCAATTTCGACAATGGCGCCATCGACGCCATCCGGGCCGAGGGCGTTGACCCGCATGAGGAAACAGCTTCCCTGCAGGATCAAGCCGATTCGCTCGATTGGCTGGCGGAACGCTCCGCGCCGTCGGAGCCGGCCCGTTCGTGGAGCCGCGTGACACCGGTTCCCCAACAGCCGGCATTTGCCGCGCAGCCTGCCGCCTCGATGGCGGCCTGGACGGCAGCACCGGAAATGGCCGCGGTGCCGTCCTACCATCCGGCCGAGCCGGTTGCAGCCGCTCCCTACGTGGCTCCGTCGGCACCGCAGGCGCAGCAGTCCTCGCGTTATGAAGAGATGCCCGATGTCGAGACGGTCGATGTGCCGGAGCGCGTCGTGGCGCTGGCCGACGATCTCGACATTCCAGAGTTGCATTTCGAGGACGATGAGCCGGTAGCATCCGGTTATGACGATCTCGACGCCGAATTCGCCAGCCTTCTGACTGAAATGAATTCGGTGGAGGTCGCGCCTGCTTCTGCCACTAGCGCCACCTATGCGGACGAATCCTACAATGCCGGGTTCAATCCGGGATACGGCGCGGCCAATCCGGGATATGGCGACGCCAATCCGGGATATGGCAACGCCAATCCGGGATATGACGCGGTCAATCCGGGATATGAAGAATCCAGGCCGGCCTATCAGCCGGAAGCACGGACCTATGCGGCACGGCCGGCGGAAATGCCTGCCCGCGCGGCGGCGGCCTCGACCTATGCCGATGCTGCTGAAGGCTTCGATGATCTGCCCGGCAGCCAGCCGATCTCGCAGGCGGACGATTTCACCGTCGATGAACTCGACTACGATCCCGAACTGGACGAAGCGATGTCGGTTCCGGGTCTCGGCGAGCGGGAAGCCGCCCGGTCGTCCGGCCGGCGCGGCCTCTTCATCGCGGCGATTGTCGGTGCCGTGGCGGTCGCGGGCGGCCTTGGCGCCTTTGCGCTGTCTTTCGGCGGCAAGGGCGGCAGTGAGGCTCCGGTGATCGTCAAGGCCGATAATTCACCGATCAAGATCAAGCCGGAAAATCCGGGTGGCACCGTGGTGCCGAACCAGGACAACAAGGTCTATGACGCGGTGGTCAAGGGCGCGAAGCCGGCCGAGCCGGTCCAGCAGAAGCTCGTCACCAACGCCGAGGAGCCGGTGGACGTGCAGGCGAAGGACCCGGCCCGCGCCGTCGATCTTTCTCCCGACCAGAACGCCGCCGCCGGCACGGATGGCGCAGGCGACGTCTCGACCGCTGGTGCGGCCCCCGCCAACATAGCGGCGCCCACGCCGAAGTCGGAGGATCGCATCGCGCAGGTCCTGCAGGAAGCCGATAAGGGCACCAGCAACGATGTCGTTGCCGTTGCGCCGCGCAAGGTCAGGACCATGGTGGTCAAGTCCGACGGCTCGCTGGTGGCGCGTGAGGATCCGGCACCGGCGACACCCCAGGTCGCCGCGGCGGAGCCGACCGATCCGGCACCACAGCATGTGGCGCCTGCCGCGCTGGCCAATGCCGACCAGACTGGGGCCGACCAGACTGGGGCCGACCAGACTGGCGCCGCCCAGACTGGCGCCGCCCAGACCGGTACCGCCCAGACTGGCACCGACCAGACTGGAACCGTGGCGCCCGCCGCCGCGCAGGCCGACGATGAGCCGGCTCTGAAGCCCGCGGCCAAGCCTGCCAAGGCGCAGTCGGCCAACACGCCGGCCAAGGTTGCGATCGCGCCGCAGCGTCCGTCCGACCAGCCGGTCGACGTGGTCGGCGAGGTCAAGCCAGATCAGGTCGCTTCCATCGATCCCGCCTCGACCGCGACCGGCAGCGGTTCGTGGTCGATGCAGATCGCTTCTCAGCCGACGGTAGAGAGTGCCCAGTCGACCTACCAGGACCTGCAGCGCCGCTACGGCAGCGTGCTCTCCGGCCGCACGGCCAACATCGTCAAGGCCGAGATCGCCGGCAAGGGCACGTTCTACCGCGTGCGCGTTCCGGCTCAGTCGCGCAACGATGCGATCAATTTGTGCACCAGCTACAAGACCGCGGGCGGCAACTGCTTCGTATCGCGCTAGAGCCGGATGATTTCAGGTCGAGTCGACCTGAAATCTGAATCCGTCTCTAAATCAAAGAGATAGAGCATATCGTCCGAAAGCCGTTTCACACTTTTCGGCATCATGCTCTAGACGTCGATCCAATCTCTCAAAGCCGGCGCGCCCAAGGCCGCGCCGACTTTTTCATGGGGGAAGCCTGTTTTGCAGCCGGCCATGCGGTCAGGGATGATTCCCTTTGACCTCGCGAAGCCCTAGACTCCTGAAATGACCGAATCAAAATCCATGATCCTCGGCTGTGCCGGGAAAACGCTCACCCGCGAAGAGATCCGTTTCTATCGCAATGAGTGCCCGTGGGCCTTCATCCTGTTTGCCCGCAACATCGGCGAGGCCGAGCAGATCCGCGATCTCGTCGCCGAGATGCGCGACTGCATCGGGCGCCCGGACGCGCTGGTGTTCATCGACCAGGAAGGCGGCAGGGTGCAGCGCCTGCGACCGCCGCTGGCGCCGAACTATCCGGCCGGTGGCGCGCTGGGGGCGCTTTGGCGCGACGATCACGACGCAGGCGCGCGCGCCGCCTGGCTGATGGCGCGGCTGCATGCCTTCGACCTCCTGCGCTACGGCATATCGGCGGATTGCCTGCCGGTGCTCGACGTCCCGATCGAAGGGGCCAGCGATGTCATCGGCGCGCGCGCCTATGGCAAGGATCCGCGTCCGGTCATCGAACTCGGCCGCGCCGCGGCCGAAGGCCTGATGTCGGGCGGCGTGCTGCCCGTGATGAAGCATGTTCCGGGGCACGGCCGGGCGTTTGCCGACACGCATTTCGAGCTGCCTGTCGTCGACGCCTCGCTCAGCGATCTGCAACGGCACGACTTTGCCCCGTTCCGCGAACTCAACCATCTGCCGATGGCCATGACCGCGCATGTCGTCTACAGCGCCATCGATCCCAAGAACCCGGCGACCACTTCCGGCAAGGTCATCGACGAGATCATACGCCGCGAGATCGGCTTCGACGGGCTATTGATGAGCGACGACACCTCGATGAAGGCACTTTCTGGGGATTTCCCCACAAAGGCCGCCTCGATCCTTGCGGCCGGCTGTGATCTGGTCCTTCACTGCAACGGCGTTTTCGAGGAGATGGCGGGGATCGCATCGCGCACCAAAGGGCTTGAAGGCAAGTCGCTGGAGCGCGCCAAGCGGGCAATGACCTATATAAAGAAAAGCGACACGGTAGAAGAAACCGAGATACGCGCTGAATTCGCCACCTATTTCGACGCGGTGGCATAGCCAAGGGAAGTGACAGGGCAGTGGCGGAAGCATTGGAAAGCAAGGCTCCGAAGGCCGCACCGATGGACCGCCTGTGGGCCGAGAATGACGATTCACGCGTCACCGGCGATCCGTCGCTGGTCGTTGACGTGGCCGGCTTCGAAGGCCCGCTCGACCTTCTCCTGCATCTTGCCCGTAACCAGAAGGTCGATCTGGCGCGCATTTCGATCTTGGCACTGGTCGAGCAATATCTGACCTTTGTCGAGACGGCGAGGGCGCTGCGGCTCGAACTTGCCGCCGACTATCTGGTGATGGCGGCTTGGCTGGCCTTCCTCAAGTCGAAGCTGCTGATTCCCAAGCAGCCGGGCGAGGAGGGCGAAAGCGGTGAGGAACTGGCGGCGGTGCTGCAGTTCCGGCTGAAGCGGCTCGAAGCCATGCGCGACGCGTCTGCGCGTCTGGTCAACCGCAACCGGCTCGGTCGCGACGTGTTCGCGCGCGGCATGCCGGAAATGGTGATCATCGAGAAGCGCAACGCCTATTCGGCGTCGCTCTACGACTTGCTGACGGCCTATGCCCAGCAGCGGCAGAAGCAGGCGATCAACAACGTGACGATCGCCAGGCGCGGTGTCTGGTCGCTCAAGGACGCGCGCGACATCCTGACCCGCCTTGTCGGGGCTGTAAGCGACTGGACGACACTGGAAAGTTTCCTGATCGTGTACATGACAAGCCCCGAGGAAAGGCGCACGGCGATCGCCAGTTCCTTCGCGGCAACATTGGAACTGGTGCGCGACGGCACGATGGACGTGCGGCAGGATCAGACATTTGCCCCGATCTATTTGCGCGGCCGCACGCAAGCAATCAAGGCAGTCGAGGTGGCATCATGAGCGAACGCGCCAACGCTTCGGTTATCCCGTTCAAGGTCGAGGACGAGCCTGGGCAGGAGTTGTTCTCCGAGGATGTGGCCGAGCAGGTGCAGAACCCGGCCGAGCGTCTGCATATGGCGGAAGCCGTGCGCATGGCGGAGGCGATCGTGTTCGCCAGCGCCGGACCCGTCAGCGAAAAGCAGCTTGCCGCACGCCTTCCCGATGGCATCAATGTCGCGCTAGCCATGAGGGAGCTGCAGCAGATCTACGCCCGGCGCGGCGTCAATCTGGTGCGGGTTGGCGATGCCTGGGCCTTCCGAACCGCTGGCGACCTGGCTTTCCTGATGAGCCGCGATACGGTGCAGCAGCGCAAGCTGTCACGGGCGGCGCTCGAGGTGCTGGCGATCATAGCCTACCACCAGCCGGTGACGCGCGCCGAGATCGAGGACATCAGAGGTGTCGAAACCTCGAAGGGCACGCTCGACACGCTGCTCGAAACGGAATGGGTGCGCATGCGCGGCCGCCGCAAAACGCCCGGTCGCCCCGTTACCTATGGCACCACCGAAACCTTCCTCGACCATTTCGCACTCGAGGAAATCCGTGATCTTCCAGGCATGGAGGAACTGAAGGGCGCCGGCCTGCTTTCGGGCCGCATGCCTTCGAATTTCTCCATCCCGCAACCGCCGGCCGATCCCGACGCGCTGACCGAGGACGAGGATCCGCTGACCGACATCGACCTCGAGGAGCTCGGTCTGCTGACGCCGCGCGTCACGGAAGATTGACCACGAGCGCCTTTCAAAAGCTGCTTACCGGCTTTACATGCGCCGTTTGGTAGCGGGCCGCATCGCCGAAAATGCGTGACATCCGTCGGCCTTTCATAAACTCTGTCGCGGTTGTGTTTGAATCCCAAAGCGAAAACGCATAGATCATCGCCAGGGAAAACATTCGAGAGAGATTTGGTTATGGGTTCATTTTCGATTTGGCACTGGATGATCGTGCTGGTGATCGTGCTGCTGGTGTTCGGCCGCGGCAAGATTCCCGAGCTGATGGGTGACATGGCCAAGGGCATCAAGAGCTTCAAGAAAGGCATGGCCGACGACGACGTTGCCGACGACAAGCGCACCGTCGAACACCGTGCCGATGAGACCGTTTCGGCCGCGAAGGAAAAGGCCAGCAAGAGCTGAGCCAAAAGTTCTAGTCGGAACAGATTGCCATGTTTGAAGTCGGCTGGACCGAAATGCTGGTGATCGCGATCGTCATGATCGTGGTCGTCGGGCCGAAGGATTTGCCCAACATGCTGCGCACATTCGGCCGCACGACGGCGAAGCTGCGCGCCATGGCCGCCGATTTCCAGAAGCAATTCAACGAGGCCTTGAAGGAAGCCGAGCTCGACGACGTCAAGAAGTCGGTCGACGAACTCCGGGGTCTCAGCCCAGTCGCCGAGGTCAAGAAGCAGCTCAATCCGTTCGAGCAGGCGGCAGCCGATGTGCGCGCCGGCGTCGACGCGGCGATGAAGCCGAAGCCGGCCGCCGCCGATCCATCGGCCCCTGCCGCGGCGACGCCACAGGCGGCCGAGCCGTTGAAGAACGGTGCAACGACCATGCCTGGCGTCAATGGCCCGGAAGTCACGACCCCAGCATCGATGTTCCCGGCGATGACCGATGAATCGGTGGTGGCGGCTTCCACGGAACCGAAGGCATCCAAGAAAACCGCCAAGGCGGTGCCGGCTTCAAAAGCGCCATCCATTAAGGTGGTGGCGGCAAAAGCCTCACCCGCGGGGGCGGCAAAAACCGCACCCACGCCCAAGGCGTCGACAAAGGCCACGACAGCGGCAGTTCCTGAAACCGCGGCTGTGACGAAGCCTGCCGTCGCCAAGGCGCCTGCAGCCAAGGCGCCTGCTGCCAAGGCGCCTGCGAAAACCGAACCGAAACCTGCTGGGGCCAAGAAGCCGGTAGCCAAAAAGACGGCTGGAGCCGCCAAGTGAGCGTTTCGGACAAGGAAAAGGACGAGATCGAAAAATCGTCGGCGCCTCTGATGGAGCATCTGATCGAGCTGCGCAGGCGGTTGATCTGGTCTCTCGGTGGCTTCTTCGTTGCCTTCCTGGTTTGCTTCTTCTTTGCCAAGAGGCTGTTCAACCTTCTGGTTGTCCCCTTCAAGTGGGCGACGAAATGGGCAGGGCTGGACCCGCACAAGGTCGAGCTGATCTATACCGCGCCCCAGGAATTCTTCTTCACGCAGGTCAAGCTCGCCATGTTCGGCGGCATGGTCATCGCCTTTCCGCTGATCGCCACGCAGATCTACAAATTCATTGCGCCTGGGCTCTACAAGAACGAGCGCAATGCCTTCCTGCCGTTCCTGATCGCATCGCCCATCCTGTTCCTGATGGGCGCCTCGCTGGTCTATTTCTTCTTCACGCCGATGGTGATGTGGTTCTTCCTCGCCATGCAGCAGGTCGGCACCGATGACCAGGTACAGATTTCGCTGCTGCCGAAAGTGTCGGAATATCTCAGCCTGATCATGACGTTGATCTTCTCCTTCGGCCTGGTGTTCCAGCTGCCGGTGGTAACCAGCCTGATGACGCGCGTCGGCATGCTGTCGTCCAAGGCGCTGGCCGAAAAACGCAAATGGGCGATCGTCATCGCCTTCATCGTTGCCGCGGTGCTGACACCTCCGGATCCGATGAGCCAGATCGGCTTGGCCATTCCGACCATCCTTCTCTACGAGGTTTCCATCTGGGCCGCGCGGTGGATCGAGCGCGACCAGGAGAAACAGCGGCTTGCGCGCGAGAAGCAGGAAGCCGGCGAGACCGTGGCCGGCAAGGCGCCGGACGAGCCGCCAGCGCCGGCGGCCTCGTAGGGCATCGGCGGCGGCGGAAAACGACAACCGCCGCCCGGCCCATCTTGCATCGATCAAGGATGCGGTTTACGCCCCTCAAACCTAGCTTGAGGACGGACACCATGCTTGACATCAAATGGATTCGCGACAACCCGAAGGCCCTTGTCGAGGCGCTCATCAAGCGCTCGTGGTCGGCGGATGAGGCGCAGTCCACGGTCGACGGGCTGATCGCCAAGGACGAGGCGCGGCGCGAACATGTCACCGAGCTGCAGACCAAGCAGGAGCGCCGCAACGCCGCCTCGAAGGAGATCGGCAACGCCATGCGTTCGGGCGATGCCGCCCTTGCCGAGAAACTCAAGGCCGAAGTCGGCGAGATCAAGACCTTCATCCAGAACGGCGAGGCGCGCGAGCGCGAGCTTGACAAGGCGCTGAACGATGCGCTGGCGGTGCTGCCGAATGTGCCGTTCGGCGACGTGCCGGTCGGCAAGGACGAGCACGACAATGTCGTCAAGCATGTCGTCGGCAAGGTGCCGACACGGCCGAACTGGGTGAAGGAGCATTTCGAGATCGGCGAAGCGCTCGGCATGATGGATTTCGAGCGCGCGGCGAAACTGTCGGGATCGCGCTTCACCGTGCTCAGGAGTGGTCTGGCGCGGATGGAACGCGCCATCGGCCAGTTCATGCTCGACCTGCACACGACGGAGCATGGCTATGAGGAAGTGATCCCGCCGCTGATGGTGAAGGACGACGTTCTGTTCGGCACCAACCAGTTGCCGAAGTTCGAGGAGGATCTGTTCTTCACGCCACATGGAGAGGGCAGGCTTGGCCTGATCCCGACCGCCGAAGTGCCGCTCACCAACCTCGTGCGCGAAGAAATCACGGCGCATGAAAAGCTGCCGCTGCGCTTCACGGCGCTGACGCCCTGCTTTCGTTCCGAGGCAGGCTCGGCGGGACGCGATACGCGCGGCATGCTGCGCCAGCATCAATTCTACAAGGTCGAGCTGGTCTCGATCACCGACCAGGAATCCTCACTCGCCGAGCATGAGCGGATGACACAATGCGCCGAGGAAGTCTTGAAGCGGCTTGAGCTGCCGTTCCGAACCATGGTGCTCTGCACCGGCGACATGGGTTTTGGCGCACGCAAGACCTATGACATCGAGGTCTGGCTGCCCGGCCAGAACGCCTATCGCGAAATCTCGTCCTGCTCTGTCTGCGGCGATTTCCAGGCGCGCCGCATGGATGCCCGTTACAAGGACAAGGATGGCAAGGGCAACCGCTTCGTCCATACGCTGAACGGTTCGGGCACCGCTGTCGGCCGCGCGCTCATAGCTGTCATCGAAAACTATCAGAATGAGGATGGCAGCGTAACCATTCCTGAAGTGCTGCGGCCTTACATGGGCGGGCTGGAAAAGATCGAATCGAAATAATGCGCATTCTTCTGACCAATGACGACGGCATTCATGCCGAGGGCCTGGCGTCGCTCGAGCGCGTCGCCCGCACCCTGTCCGACGATGTCTGGGTGGTGGCGCCGGAACAGGACCAGTCGGGCTATGCGCATTCGCTGTCGATTTCGGAGCCGCTGCGGTTGCGGAAAATCGGCGAAAGGCATTTTGCCGTGCGCGGCACGCCGACCGATTGCGTCATCATGGGCGTCAAGAAGATCCTGCCCGGTGCGCCCGACCTGATCCTGTCCGGCATCAATTCGGGCGCCAACATCGCCGACGACGTCACCTATTCCGGTACCGTCGCCGGCGCCATGGAAGGCGCGCTGCTCGGCATCCGGTCGATAGCGCTCAGCCAGGGCTACAGCACTGTCGGCGAGGATCGCGTCGTGCCTTATGAGACCACCGAAGCGCTTGCTCCGGCACTGCTGAAGAAGCTCGTGGCGACGCCGCTGCCGGACGGCGTCCTGCTCAACGTCAATTTTCCCAACTGCCTTCCCGAGGAAGTGGCCGGCACGGTGGTCACCACGCAGGGCAAGCTGGTGCACAGCCTGTGGGTCGACGAGCGCCGCGACGGGCGCGGCCTGCCTTATTACTGGCTGCGCTTCGGCCGCGAGCCGGTCGAGGGCAAGCAAGGCACCGATCTCTTTGCCCTGCGCAACAGGCTGGTGTCGGTGACGCCGCTGCAGCTTGACCTTACCGCGCATGAGATCCGTGACCAGCTGAGCAAGGCGCTTGCATGAATCAGGGCTTTCCAATCGATGATCGCGAAGGATTTGCCGCTTTCCTGCTGCGCCTGCGCGGCAGGGGAACGGTGCCGAAGGCGCTGATCGCGGCTTTCGAGGCAACGCCGCGACGCGGCTTCCTGGCAGCGCAATACCACCAGATCGCCTGGTCGGACCGCATGCTGCCGATCGAATGCGGCGAAGCGATCGAAGGGGCGGATCTGCAGGCGGCGGTGATCGCCGCATTGGCCATTGAAACGGGAAACCGCGTGCTCGAGATCGGCACCGGTTCCGGCTACACATCGGCTGTCATGTCGCGGCTGGCGGCGCGGATCGTGACCGTGGATCGGTACAAGACGCTGGTCGAGCAAGCCAGGCAGCGTTTCGAGGCACTCGGCATAGGCAATGCCATCGTGCGGCAGGCCGATGGTTCCAACGGATTGCCCAATGAAGGGCCGTTTGACCGCATCGTCGCCTGGGCTGCATTCGACAGTTTGCCGCGCTTCCTGCTCGACCAATTGTCGAGCGGCGGCATCGTCATCGCGCCGATCGGGCCGGAGGAGGGCGAGCAGGTGCTGGCCAAGCTCACCAAGGTCGGCAGCCGTTTCGAGCGCGAGGATATCGGCCTCGTGCGGCTGCAGCCGATCCTGCGAAGCATTGCAGCGGTTATCTAGTTTCCGGCCGGCCGCCGGATCTCTTTCGGGCTCGCCATCGTGCCGCTGATCATCCCCAAATGTTTTAAGAAAATTTTCGTCGGATTCTAATGGGTTAACCGGCCAGTAACATTAACGCGCTTTAATCCTGTCCAGTTGGTGCAGCGTTTGTGCGGGTTAGTGCGATGCAACTCAGTGTTTTGAAGACAAATAGTCGCAATCTGGCGCGGGGCTGCGCTGTTCTGATGATTGCAGGCGCGGCGGCCGGGTGCAGTTCCCAGGCTTCGCGGTTCAACAGTGTCGACGACGTCTTCACGTCCTCGACCAACAATCAACGTGCCATCATCAACAAGCAGGATGCGGTGCAGCCTTATCCGGGCGACGTCTCGGCTGCTCCGCTCGATGGCAGCCACACGCAGTCGGTGAGCCGTTCCAGCCTCGATCCGGTTTCGAGCCGGCCTTTGCCGCCGCCGGCTTCCGCGCAAGCGCAGCCGGCTCCAGCGCTCGCGCCTGCCGCCAATCCGGTGCGTGTCGCATCGGCGCCGGCCTTGGTTCGGCCCGCTCCTCATGTCGACAGGACGACGACCGGCACTGTCGCGCCGGCCGCCAAGCCTTTCAAGAATGCCCAGCCCGACGAGCCGAGGATGGCCCAGGCAGGCACGCCGCACGCGACCGAAATCACCGTCAGGGACGGCGAGAGCATTTCCGGCCTGGCGGCGCATTACAAGGTGCCGGCCGATGTCATCATGAAGGTGAATGGCCTGAGCCCGACCAAGGGGCTGAAGACCGGCCAGAAGATCGTCATCCCGGCCTATGCCTATTCGAGCAAGGCCGAGCCGAAGGTCGCCGACGCAAAGCCGGCAAAGGACGGCAAGCATGATCTGCCGGCCAGCGCGCCGGACAAGGTGGCGGTGCTGCCGCAGCAGCCTAAGCTGAAGGAGGGCAAGTCCGCCGCCCAGGTCGATGCGTCGGCCACGGCGAACCAGCCCAAGGAACCCAAGCCGGCGCAGATGGCCAAGGCAACCGGCGCCGCCGGTACCTATACGGTTCAGTCGGGTGACACGATGTCCTCGATTGCCAGAAAGCCCGGCGTCGGCGTGGTCGCGCTGAAGCAGGCCAACGGCATGAAGGACGGCATATTGAAAATCGGCCAGACCTTGAAGGTGCCGGGCGGCGGAACGGCGACGGTTGCCAGCGCCAAGCCGGCCAAGGTCGATCCGGTGACCACCGCGACAACGCAAGTCCCGGCAAAGGCCACGCCTTCGGAAACGCTGGCCTCCTACACGCCGCCGAAGAAGGACGCCAAGGTCATCCAGCAGGCCGAGGACGACGACGCGGTGGCACCCGATGCCACCGGCATCGGCAAGATGCGCTGGCCGGTGCGCGGCCGGGTGATCTCCGGTTTCGGATCCGGCAAGGACGGCGTCGATATCGCCGTGCCCACGGGCACGCCGGTCAAGGCGGCCGAGAACGGTGTTGTCATCTATGCCGGCGACGGCCTCAAGGAATTCGGCAACACGGTGCTGGTGCGCCATGAGAACGGCCTGGTCACCGTGTATGGCCATGCCAGCTCGATCGAGGTCCAGCGCGGCCAGAAGGTCAAGCGCGGCCAGGAAATCGCGCTCTCGGGCATGAGCGGCACGACGGATTCGCCGAAGCTGCACTTCGAAGTGCGCAAGAACTCCGCCCCGGTCGATCCGTCAGGCTATCTCGAATAGAAGAAAAAAAGCGATATGCGGGCCGCCTGACCTCCAGTCCAGCCCGCCGGCTGAGCCCGTTCCGCAAGGAGCGGGCTTTTTCAGTTCTGTCGAAGGCCGGCCCTCAAGCGCGGAGATGATCACGCAGCGTGTCGGCGATCATGACCTCAAGGCTGCTGGCCTTGATACCGAGAAGCACCTCGGCGTCGGAAGAATCCACCAGCAAGGGGTTCTCGAAAAGATAGCTCATCTCGATGAGCTCATGCATACCCAATGCTTCCATCTCGGCAATCGAATAAGAACGGATTTCTGAAACCTCCTGTCGAAGCATCGCAGCGGTTTTCTGGATGAGCTCCCGGGGTGAGGCGTATTGCGAGGGGACGTGAAACGCCCGTCCCCATTCGCCCGTGAAGCGGGAAGCCGCGACCAGCGTCTTGGCGACGTCCTTGGTGAAGGCCCAGGCATGCGTCGCATCGAGGTTTCCAATGAAAGCGGTAGGCTTCCCTTCGATGATGGAGGGCAGGGCGACCAGCGAGAAGTAGCTGATCGCGCTGTGGCCGAGATAGTCGCTGGACCGCACTTCGATTGCCGGCACGTCGGCACGGGCGGCTCGCTGCCACATGATCGTCCTGGCCGTTCCCTTCTTCGAAGTAGGATCCAGGGACAGGTCGGAACGAAGCGGGCTATCGGCATTTTCCCCATAGCCATAGAGGTTGCCCAACACGATGAGTTTCGCGCCGACCGCTTCGGCCGCGCGCACGGTGCCGTCGATGATGGGGAAAAAATCGGTTGGCCACCTGTGATAGGTGGCCATGGCGCACATGAAGATGGCATCGGCGCCTTGGCAGACACGCGCGAGTTCCGACGCATCGGTAGCATCGGCCTGCATGGGCCGCACGTTCCGCAATGCGTTGGAGCCGACGCTTCGGCTGGTGAGAACGACATCATGTCCTTCCTCGCCAAGAAGGCGAGCGGTTTCGCGACCGACCGGGCCCGCTCCGACAACAACATAGAAACTCATGGTGTAACCTCTCGTCCAAGTTTGATGGAGAGGCGTGAGTACAGGTCGACGGCATTGAAAATCGCGCGGGAATTGCCAAATCTCGGACAGGTTTTGCCATGAATCGAGAGAGAGCATGCAGTCGCAATACGCTCCGGCTCAAGCCGTGTCCGATGTAACAATGGCCTCCCGGCATATCGAAGCCGGAGTCCACCGCCTGTCCCGGGCTCCACACCATCGCATCATGGTGCATGCCAGCGCGGCGACACGCTCCTACTGCGATCAGGTTGGGCGATATTTCGTCAGGCGCGCCGGGGATATCGACCTGGTGCCAGCCGGCCAGGAGGGCGGCTTCGAGGCCGAAACCCCGTTCGACACGATCGAGATTGCGTTGCAGCCAGCGCTGATGGAAAGGGTGGTGGCGGAGCTTGGCGGCAAGGGGCAAGCATTGCGGCTCGACACGCGCCACCTGCTTCGCGACCAGCGCATCGAACATCTCGCCCGGGCGCTCGGGAGCGAACTGAATGCAGATTCGCCGAGCGGCCCTTTGTTTGCCGACAGCATTGGCGCCGCACTGGCGGTGAGGCTGCTTGGCCTTGGTGAACCTGATATCCGCCGAACGAACCGGTTGTCGGATACCCAGCTCAAACGCGTGCTGGAGCACATCGAGGCGGCTCTTCACGAGCCGCTTTCGATTCATCGACTGAGCCGCGTTGCCGGCGCGAGCAGCTCGCATTTGCGGACATGGTTCAAAGTGGCGACGGGCGTCACCTTGCACCGCTATGTGTTACGGCGTCGCGTTGAACGCGCACGCGTTCTGCTGCAGCGAGGCGACCTCAGCACAAGCGAAGTAGCTGAAATGACGGGCTTCGCGCACCAGTCACACCTGGCGCATTGGATGCGCCGCGAGATCGGTCAAACGCCGCGCGATTTGCGACGGACGCCGCCCAAATGACGCTGTCGGTTGATCGGGTTGGCGGCGCGATCCATCGCCTCAATCCTTCAATGGCTTGCCGAGCCTGCCGGCCAGATCCTGGGTGAATTGCCAGGCGACGCGGCCTGAGCGGCTGCCGCGTGTGGTGGCCCATTCCAGCGCTTCGGCGCGCAACTGCTCGGGGTCGATGTCGAGGCCATGATGGCTGGCATAGCCGTTGACCATGTCGAGATATTCGTCCTGCGAGCATTTATGGAAGCCGAGCCACAGCCCGAAACGGTCGGATAGCGAGACCTTTTCCTCGACCGCTTCCGATGGGTTGATGGCGGTCGAGCGCTCATTGTCGATCATGTCGCGCGGCAACAGGTGGCGGCGGTTCGAGGTCGCGTAGAAGATGACGTTGGCCGGACGGCCCTCGACGCCGCCTTCGAGTGCTGCCTTGAGCGACTTGTAGGACGTATCGTCATGGTCAAAGGACAGATCGTCGCAAAACAGGATGACGCGGAAGGGGGCCGCCTTCAGCAGGCCCATCAGCTTCGGCAGCGTGTCGATGTCCTCGCGGTGGATTTCTATCAGCTTGAGTGGCAGGCCGGGCTTCGCCTTGGCATTGATCCGCGCGTGTACGGCTTTGACCAGCGACGATTTGCCCATGCCGCGGGCACCCCACAACAGGACGTTGTTGGCGGCGAAACCGGCGGCGAAGCGCTCAGTGTTGTCGACGAGGATGTCGCGGACGCGGTCGACACCGCGGATCAGGCCGATATCCACGCGGTTGACCTTGCGCACCGGCTCCAGATATCCGGGATCGGCCTGCCAGACGAAGCAGTCGGCCACGTTGAGGTCGGTTTCAGGCGCCGGCGGCGGCGCGAGGCGGCTGACCGCCTCGATCAGGCGGTCGAGTTTCTGGTTCAGGGCGTCGATGCTGGTATCGGTCATGTCGGGTCTTTTTTGCTTCGGTTTTTGCGGTGGCAGGTAGGTCCGGTTCGATTCCGGCGGTTTCGAAACCGGTTGCAACCATTTGTTCGAGCGTGATCTTTTCCGAAAACCGGCTCGCGGTTTTCGCGATCCTGCTCTAACACGGCTAAACAGGCCGGAAAAGCAGCCGATTTGCCCGGCCGCGCAGTTGCATTGACAACTTTACCGACTATATTCCGGCCAAATTTCTAGGGGCCGCCAAATCCCGCTTGATCGTTTGGTGGCTGTTTTTCAAAATTCAGGAGTACCTCGATGTTCGTGACACCGGCATACGCCCAAGGCATCGGCGGCGCCTCTCCCGATATGTTCATCAGCATTTTGCCGTTTGTCCTGATTTTCGTGATCATGTATTTTCTGATCATCCGCCCGCAGCGCACGCAGCTGAAGAAGCGCGGCGAGATGCTGGCGGCGGTTCGTCGCGGCGACACTGTCGTCACCGGCGGCGGCTTTGTCGGCAAGGTGACGAAAGTGATCGACGACAACGAGCTGGAGATCGATCTTGGCGGCGGCACCAAGGTGACGGCGCTGCGCTCGACGATCGCCGATGTGCGCGTCAAGGGCGAACCGGTGGCCAACCAGAACGCCAAGAAATAACCAGATTCAAGGCGGAGCGATCCGCGGACACGCTCTGACGGACGACGCCCTATGCTTTATTTCTCGCGCTTCAAGATGATCCTGATCTGGCTGGCCGTGGCCGCCACAGTGATCCTCGCCGCGCCCAACCTGTTCCCCGCCAGCACGCTGGCTCAGCTGCCCAGTTGGGTGCCGAAGCGGCAGATGACGCTCGGCCTCGACCTGCAGGGCGGTTCGCACATCCTGCTGGAGATGAACCAGAACGATCTGATCAAGGATCGGTTGGAGACGACGCGCGACGAAATCCGCACACTGCTGCGCGATGCCAAGATCGGCTATACCGGTCTTGCCGGCACCGGCAAGACCCTGCAGGTCCGCATCACCGATCCCGCCCAGCTCGATGCCGCCAAGAAGGCATTGAAGACTTTGACCGATCCTGTCGCCGCCGGCTTGTTCACGGGCGGTTCCATCCAGGAAATGGCGCTCGATGATTCCGAGCCGGGCCTGCTCAAGTTCACCGTCACCGACGCCGGCATCAAATACCGCACGTCGACCGCGTTGGCACAATCGATCGAGGTGGTCGAGCGCCGCGTCAACGAACTCGGCACGACCGAGCCTATCGTGCAGCGGCAAGGCGAGGACCGCATCCTCGTCCAGGTGCCTGGCCTGCAGGATCCGCAGCGGCTGAAGGAAATTCTCGGCCAGACCGCGAAGCTGACCTTCCAGATGGTCGACCAGTCGATGCCGGTGCAGGACGCGCTCAAGGGGCGCCCGCCAGCCGGTTCGTCGGTGCTCTATTCCCAGGACGATCCGCCAGTTCCATACCTGATCGAGAACCGCGTTATCGTGTCGGGTGAAAACCTCGTCGACGCACAGGCGACGTACAATTCGCAGAACAACGAGCCGGTGGTTTCGTTCCGCTTCGATTCCAAGGGTGCCGCCCGCTTCGGCCAGGCCACCGCGCAGAACGTCGGCAAGCTGTTCGCCATCATCCTCGACAACCAGGTGATTTCGGCGCCGCAGATCCGTGAACCGATCCTTGGCGGCACCGGCCAGATCTCCGGCAATTTCACAGCCCAAAGCGCCAACGACCTCGCCGTGCTGCTGCGCGCCGGCGCGCTGCCCGCGACATTGACGGTCATCGAGGAGCGTACCGTGGGTCCGGGCCTCGGCCAGGATTCGATCCACGCCGGCAAGGTCGCCGGCATCATCGGTTCGATTCTCGTCGTGGCATTCATGTTCGTCGCCTACGGTTTCCTCGGTTTCCTCGCCAATATCGCGCTGGCGGTGCACGTGGCGATGATCGTCGGACTGCTGTCGCTGCTCGGCGCGACGCTGACCTTGCCGGGTATTGCCGGTATCGTACTGACCATCGGCATGGCGGTCGATTCCAACGTGCTGATCTACGAGCGTATCCGCGAGGAGCGACGCGCCGGTCGCTCGGTGATCCAGGCGATCGACACCGGCTTCTCGAAGGCGCTGGCGACCATCGTCGATTCCAACGTCACCTCGCTGATTGCGACAGTGGTGCTGTTCTATCTCGGTACCGGACCCGTGAAGGGCTTTGCCATCACCTATGCCATCGGCATCCTGACCACGGTCTTCACCGCTTTCACCTTCACCCGCCTGCTGGTGTCGATCTGGCTGCGCCGCGCACGTCCGAAGGAACTGCCGCGCGCACCGGTGACTTTCGTTCCGCCCGGCACGAAAATTCCGTTCATGGGTATCCGCCGGTGGACGTTCGCGCTGTCCAGCACATTGTCGATATTGTCCGTCGTGTTGTTCATGAGCGTCGGCATCAATTACGGCATCGACTTCAAGGGCGGTTCCCTGATCGAGGTGCAGTCGAAGAGCGGCGATGCCAATATTGGTGACATCCGCAGCCGATTGACGGAACTGAACATCGGCGAAGTGCAGGTGCAGCAGTTCGGTGCACCCAACGACGTGTTGATCCGCGTCGGCACGCAGGATGCCGGTGAAAATGCCGAGCAGACCGTAATCGACAAGGTGCGCGGCGAGCTGCAGGATCAGTATAATTTCCGTCGCGTCGAAGTGGTGGGCCCGACGGTTTCCGGCGAGTTGGCCAAGCAAGGCACGATCGCCATGATCGTCGCGCTGGCCGGCATCCTGATCTATGTCTGGTTCCGCTTCGAATGGCAGTTCGCGGTCGGCGCCATTGTCGCGACAGTGCACGATGTGGTCATGACGCTCGGTTTCTTCGTCATCACCGGGCTCGAGTTCAACCAGTCGTCACTGGCGGCGATCCTGACCATTATCGGGTATTCGCTGAACGACACGATCGTGGTCTATGACCGCGTCCGCGAGGATCTGCGAAAATACAAGCGAATGCCGTTGCCGCAGCTGTTGAACAACGCCATCAACGAGACGTTGTCGAGAACGACGCTGACGTCCGTGACGACCAGCTTGGCGCTGCTGGCGCTGGTGCTGTTCGGCGGCGAAGTGATCCGCTCGTTTACGCTGGCGATGCTGTTCGGCGTCGTGTTCGGCACGTATTCGTCGATCTTCATCGCGGCGCCGTTGCTGATCCTGTTCAAGCTGCGGCCGCAGGCTTCGGCCGACGAGGAAAAGCCGGTCAGCGGCGGCAAGGCCGTCGCGACCTGACGCGCGGCCCCGAGGGGTGATAGAGTGATGGCCGGCAAAGGCATCATTATCCGCGAGGCGCATTTCCCCGGCCGCGCGCCAATCGAGGCCTATGGCAATGGCGGCTTCCGCTTTGCCGACATGTCGCATCGCGGCTCTCTCATGTGCCTGCCCACAGGCATCCATGGTTGGGAGCCGGCAAATCCCCAAGCGTTGACCGTGGCGGATTTCGACAGGCTGCTCGCCGAGGCCGACAAGGTCGAGATCCTGCTGGTTGGCATGGGTCGGGATCTCAGGCCGTTGCCGGCGGCGCTGCGGGCCGCGCTGAAGGATGCCGGCATAGCGTCCGACCCGATGTCGACTGGGGCAGCAGTGCGGACCTACAATGTCCTTCTGGCTGAAAACCGCGCCGTGGCGGCCGCGCTCATCGCCGTCGATTGATATGTCGCAGAATACTGAAATCGTCATGGATGCGGTGCGCGTCGCCGACCATGATCGGTATCTCACCGCGCTCTACGCGCCGGCCGACAAGCGCAAGCCGCTGTTTTCGCTGTACGCATTCAATGCCGAGATATCAGGCATTCGTGACCGCATCCATGAGCCTTTGCCCGGGGAGGTCCGGCTGCAATGGTGGCGCGATGTCATCGCCGCCGGCGGCGAGGCGGCCGCGGGCCATCCTGTTGCCGAAGCCTTGAACGCCACCATTGCGGCGTTCAAGCTGCCGAAACTGGCCTTTGAGAACATGCTCGAAGCACGCATCTTCGATCTCTACGACGATCCGATGCCGTCGCGCACCGATCTGGAAGGCTATTGCGGCGAGACGGCAGCCGCGCTGATCCAGCTTGCGGCAATGGTGCTCGATCCTGTCGAGGCGCCAAGGTTCGCCGAACTGGCCGGCAGGGCGGGCTGCGCGCAGGCAATGACGGGCCTTTTGCTTCTGTTGCCGCTGCACCGCGGGCGCGGGCAGTGTTTTGTCCCGGCTGACATCCTGGCGGCGGCGGGCTCGTCGCCGGAAGAATTTATTGCCGGCGATGGCGGTCCTGGTGCCCAGCGCGCCGTGGCCGCGATGATCTCGCTGGCGCGCGAACATCTTTCCGCCTTCGAACGCGGTGCTGCCGCCCTGCCGGGGTCGTTGCGTCCGGCATTTCTGCCGCTGGCGCTGTCACGCGCTTATCTCGACACGATGGAAGGCTCGCGCCAGGCCCCGCTCGGGGGCGTGGCACGGCTGTCGGCGTTGCGCCGACACTGGCTGCTGCTGCGCCATGCGGGCAAGGGCTGGCCGACACATTGACGTAAACGTCAATCGTGTTAAGAAGTCCGCCTGCCGAGAACTGTCGCCTAAGACGACAGGCTGGCCCGGAGGAGATTCCCGTTCATGAGCTTGCCCGTGCTGGTCGTGATCGTCGTTCTGGGCATCGCGCTGTCGGTAGCCGCCGTGCATTTCACCGGCGGCAGCAATATGGTCACTCTGACCGGCGCGGATCAAGCCACGGGCCGTTTCGCAGAGGACTTTCCCGACGAGATTGTGACCGCGGTTCGACTAACCGCGGACAGCCGATCCGCTTTTCTCGATCTTGCCCATGGCCGCACGGGCATCGTCCACGGTATCGGCGACTGCTTTCTGACCCGCGTCGTGACGCCTCGGGACGTCGTTGTGTCCAAAACTGACGAGACGGACACGATCCAGCTGCGGCTGACGGACTTCACCTGGAAGGGCGGCCGCTTCCGCTTCGCCAATGCCGCCGACGTGCAGGCCTTGCGGAACGCTCTTGGGCCGCGAGACACGAGTTCCGGGAAGGAGGCAGCGTGATGGACAGCTACGACTTTCCGCAGGTCACCCAACTGGCCATTCCGTTTTTCGTCGCCGCGATCCTGATCGAGCTCTGGCTGGTGCGGACCGGTCGCGCCAAGGGCTCGTTCGAGACCCGCGACACGCTGACCAGCCTGATGATGGGCACCGGCAACGTCGTCGCCGGGCTGCTGCTCGGCGTCGTGTCCTACTGGGCGCTGTTGTGGCTGTGGCAGTTCCGAGTCTCCAATCTCGGCCTGTCGGTTTGGGTGTTCCTGGCGGCCTTCCTGCTCGATGATCTGCGCTACTACGTCTACCACCGCATCGCGCACCGGGTGCGCTGGGTGTGGGCGGAGCACGTCAACCATCATTCCAGCCAGCACTACAATTTGTCGACGGCGCTCAGGCAAAGCTGGACCGGCCTGTTCACCTTCATGTTCGTGCTGCAGGCGCCGCTGGTGCTGCTCGGCTTCCATCCGGCGGTGATTGCCTTCACCTTCGGTTTCAACCTGGTCTGGCAGTTCTGGATCCACACCGAGACGATCGGCAAGATGTGGAACTGGTTCGAGTTCATCTTCAACACGCCCTCGCACCACCGCGTCCATCACGCCACCAACCCGCGCTATCTCGACGCCAACTATGCGGGCACGCTGATCATATGGGACCGCATGTTCGGCACCTTCGTCGAGGAGTTGGAAGAGGACCGGCCGCGCTACGGCATCGTGAAAAATCTCGGCACTTTCAATCCGCTGAAAGTGGCGTTCCACGAATGGATCGGCATGTTCAGGGATGCCTTCGCGCCGGGGCTGACAGTGAGCGAGCGACTGAACTACCTGATTAAGCCACCAGGCTGGAGCCATGACGGCTCACGCGAAACTTCGGAGACGCTGAAGGCTGCTTATGTCAGGCGAAATCCTGCGGAGGCGGGCAAGCCAGGCTTGCCGTTAGCGACCGCCGAGCCGGCCGAGTAGCTGTCCGGTCAAGAGGGTTTGTCGCTATCGCCTATCAGCGCTTCGTAGTCGCGGCCGCCGTGGAAGATGTTGACGATGTGAACGACATCGCTTTCGACCACGTAGGCTATAACAGCGGAGTGTTCGAAAGGAACCGTCCTCAGTCCCGGCGCGATGTCATCACGCGGGCGACCGCCACGAGGGACGTTTCCAACGCCCAGGCAGCGTTCCTTGATCCGGTCGACGAAACCGTTGGTGATGCTTTCGCTTCCGCTGCTCTCAAGCACATAGGCGGCGATAGCCTCAAGGTCGGATATAGCTCCTTCGCTAAGAACGACGGCGAGACGCTGAATCATCATTGTCTCGCGCCAGTTGCGAAATGCGGTTCTTTACTCTGTCGATTGCCTCATTGAGCGGAACGGCGGGTCTCGTATCCTCGATCGACGCCTTCACACGCGCCCTGATCGAGGCCATGCGCTCCGCGTGTTCCTCTTCTTCGCGTTGGAAAGCGCGAAGAGCTGCGCGGATAACCTCGCTGGCCGAGCCGAACGAACCGTCCTCGACTCTTTCGCGGATCATGCGTGCCATCGCGGGTGTGACGGTGACGGATAGTTTCTCGGCTGCTTCCATGGAACGGCTCCGCTCGGCGTAAAGTAGGATAGTATCCTACTTTACGCCGAGCGTCCAATCAGGCCGCGAGCTTATTCGGCAGCCTCAGCCGTCTGCGCCGGCACACCCAGCCATTCACGGCAGTCTTGCAGGGCACGCGAGGTGATGGCGTGGCGCTTGGCGACGGTCTTGTCCTTGCCGCGCATGCGCTTGCCCTCGCTCTTCGGCGCCTCGACCGGCGGGAACAGGCCGAAATTGACGTTCATCGGCTGGAAAGAGCGTTTGCCCGGCTCGTCGTCGGAAACGATGTGGCCACCGGTGATGTGGTTGAGCAGCGCGCCGAAGGCGGTGGTAAGCGGCGGTAGCGATGGTGCATGGCCGAGCCGCTCGGCCGCGGCGAAGCGCCCGGCGAGCAGGCCGATGGCGGCGCTCTCGACATAGCCTTCGCAGCCGGTGATCTGGCCGGCGAAGCGCAGGCCGGGTCGCGACTTCAGCTGCAGCGAGGCGTCCAGCAAGGTCGGCGAGTTGATGTAGGTGTTGCGGTGCAGGCCGCCAAGGCGGGCGAAGTCGGCGTTTTCGAGGCCCGGAATGGTGCGGAACACGCGCACCTGTTCGGCGTGCTTCAGCTTGGTCTGAAAGCCGACCATGTTGTAGAGCGTGCCCAGCGCATTGTCCTGCCGCAACTGGACGACCGCATAGGCCTTCACCGTCGGATTGTGCGCATTGGTGAGGCCCATCGGCTTCATCGGTCCGTAGCGCAGCGTCTCGACGCCGCGTTCGGCCATGATCTCGATCGGCAGGCACCCGTCGAAATAGGGCGTGCCTTCCCATTGCTTGAACTCGGTCTTCTGACCGTCGACCAGCGCCTGCACGAAGGCGAGGTACTGATCCTTGTCCATGGGACAGTTGATATAGTCCTTGCCGGTGCCGCCAGGCCCGACCTTGTCGTAGCGCGACTGGAACCAGCAGGTATCCATGTCGATCGTGTCGAAATGGATGATCGGCGCGATGGCATCGAAGAAAGCGAGCGCATCGGCGCCGGTCGCTTCGGCGATCGACTGGGCAAGCGACGGCGCGGTCAGCGGCCCGGTGGCGATGATCGTCTGGTCCCACTCCGCCGGCGGCAGGCCGGGAACTTCCTCGCGCTCGATGGTGATCAGCGGATGTGCCTCGAGCTTTTTCGTCACTGCGTCGGAAAAACCATCGCGGTCGACGGCCAGCGCGCCGCCTGCCGGCACCTGGTTGGCGTCGCCGGCGCTCATGATCAGCGAGCCGGCCAGCCGCATTTCGGCATGCAGCAGGCCGACGGCGTTGTTTTCGGCGTCGTCGGAGCGGAAGGAATTGGAACAGACGAGTTCGGCCAGGCCATCGGTCTTGTGGGCATCGGTGCCGCGAACCGGGCGCATTTCATGCAGGATGACGGGAACACCGGCCTCGGCCGCCTGCCATGCCGCTTCGGAACCGGCGAGGCCGCCGCCGATGATATGGATTGGATTTTTGCTCATGGCCGCCGGAATAATCGCTTGCCGCGGCGATTGCAATTGTCGCGTGGCGGTAACGCGAAACGCCTGGGTCGGGAACACCTGTCCCTGAATACAACAACACCCGCCGGGGGAGGAGGTCCAGCGGGTGTCGTTTTGGGGGTCGACCCTCGGGAGGAGGTGAAGGCCGACCGTATTCGTCATCGCCGGGGAGGAGGTCGGCTCAGACGAAATTCTCTTCGCATTTTTTGGAGAGGGCGAAACCTCTGGGGCAAAATTCGTTTGTCCCGGGGAAACAGCGCCCGCCGCGGGAGGAGGTGCGGCGGGCGCCGTTTGGGTGGCCAACCTTCGGGAGGAGGTGAAGGTTGGGCCTATTCGTCATCGCCGGGGAGGAGGTCGGCTTTGACGAAATTCTCTTCGCATTTTTAGAGAGGGCGAAGCCTCTGGGCAAAATCCGTTTTGCCCTGGGTAAACAACGCCCGCCGCGGGAGGAGGTGCAGCGGGCGCCGTTTTGATGGTCAGCCCTTGGGAGGAGGGTAAGGGCGGACCGTATTCGCTTGGGTCGGGGAGGAGGTCGACCCCAGCGAAATTCCTTGGTTACATCGCCTGGCGGGCGATGATCTTGATTTCGTCGCGGACGATACCGAGATCATGCAGCTGGCGGTTCGAAAGGCGACCCAGCTCGGTAACCGTTTCGCGATAAACGCGCCAGTTACGATAGTTGCGGATCAGGTTCATGTCGTTCTCTTTTTCAAAACTGGTTCGGACCATTCGCGGCCCGAAGGATTAGACCGCCTTGCGAGCGACGTAAGGGATGTCGCTGCGGCTGATGCCGAGGTCGGTCAGTTCACGGTTGCTCAGGCGGCTCAGCTCGGAGACGGTGTCCCGGTAGCGGCGCCAGTTGCGGTAGTTGCGGATCAGGTTCATGGTAGTTCTCGTTTCGTCTTTCTTGCGGATCATTCCGTTTGTGTACGAACCATAAGTAGGGGGACCCATATCGATTTAAAAGCGCTATGGCTGCATGGCAGCAATGCAAATTGTGCAATGCAACATTAACGCGGCTTCACCGACCTGACACAAAGAAGCCAGATCAGAAAGTGCCGCGACGTCAACGGTTTGGGGCTGATCGGCTGAAAAAAGACCAACTGGGGGAGAAGGGGAATGGCGGGCTATTCATCACGATTAAGGTCCGATATCGCGCGGTGGCGGCAGGCAGGCCTGATCGACGCCGCCACAGCCGATTCCCTGGTCCGTGACGTCGACGCCAACGCCCGCCAGTCGCTCAGCTTCGGCTCGACCCTCGCGATGATGGCGGCCCTGCTCTTTGGAGCGGCCATCCTGATCTTCGTCGCCGCCAATTGGGAAGCGATCCCGCGGCTGGCGCGGGTGGCCGCGCTGTTCGCCGTTATCCTTGGCGGCTATGTCGGCGGGGCGGTGCTGAAGACGCGCGACCATGCGGCGATCGGCGAAGCCCTGTGGATCGTGGCGGCGGCCGCGTTCGGCGCTTCGATCGCGCTGATCGGGCAGATGTACCATTTGTCCGGCGACGAGGCTTCCGCCCTGGTCACCTGGGGCGCCGGCACGGCATTGGCGGCGGTTGCGCTGCGCTCCAACGCGCTGACCGTGGCAGCGATCGGCATCGCCGACGCCTGGCTGTTCCTGAAAGGGTTCGACTATTACAGCCGTAGCGAGTTTCCGCACGCCTTCGTCGTCATGGCGGTGGTGCTGTTTGCTGTTTCGTTCTGGACCCGCAGCCAGCCGGCGCGGCATCTGATCATCCTGTCGCTGCTTTTCTATCTGGTGCTCCTGGCCATGGATCACGCGACGCTGCCGGTAGCGATCCCTCTGGTCATCGTCTCTGTCGCGCTTTTTGCTGCTGCCGCCCTTGCGCCGGAACCGGTCGACAGGATCGTGCAACTCGGCGGTCGTTTGCCCCTGCACGCGCTGCTTGGCTTCCTCACCGGCCTGGCCATCATCCAGTTCGAACTGGCTGGCGAGAGCACCTACAACAGCGGTTTCGCCATCGCTTCGGTCGTCGCATTGGCGGGGATCGTCGCGGCAGTCGTGTTCGCAGGCCGTGAGAGCCGTGGCCTGCGCTGGCTGGCCTATCTCGGCTTCGCCTTCGAACTCGCCATCATTTATGTCGTGACGCTTCAGTCGATGCTCGACACCGCCGGCTTCTTCCTTGCCGCCGCGCTGCTGCTGGGCGTGCTTGCGATCGTCATCATCCGCGTCGAAAAACGCATGAAGGGTCCGGCCATTGGGGGAGCCACGGCATGATGACCGGGAAGAGGCTTGTCATCTCGGCGCTGGTGCTGGCGCTCGTCCAACTCGGTTTTCTCAGTTGGATCATCGCCAGCCGGGCGGCGATCCTGCGTAACGGCAAGGAAGTGCTGCTGAAGATCGAACCAGTCGATCCGCGCGACTTGCTGCGCGGCGACTATATCGTCCTCGGCTATGACATCTCGCGCATACCGGTGAAAATGATCGCCAACATTGCGTCCGACAAACAGTCCAGCGACGACACCTCGATCGTGGTCCGGCTGAAGAAGGGCGCCGACGGCTACTGGACGCCGACCGCCGCCTGGTTCGGCACGGCGCCGACGCCGGCCGCCGCGGACGAAGCCGACATTTCGGGCCATGTCGCCGCAGGTTGGGATCTTCGCGGCGAAGGCATGACGATCGCGCCGGATTACGGCATCGAGCGCTTCTATCTGCCCGAAGGCGAGGGGATGGCGATCCAGAGCGATATGCGGGTGCGCCCGTTCGGGATCAAGCTGGCGCTCGCCGCCGACGGCACGGCGCAGATCAAGGCGCTGATGGATGGCGACAAGACGCTTTTCGAGGAGCCGCTCTATTAGGTCGTGGGACGCGCGATAACGACGCCGGTCCTCTTCGCCAGGTCTCGCAGGACGCTCCTTCGTCTAGCGAGCTCGGGGTGACCTGCCACCCGAAGCTCGAAGAGCGAAAAAGTGGTGCGGGTAGAGGGACTCGAACCCCCACGATCTCTCGCCAGAACCTAAATCTGGTGCGTCTACCAGTTCCGCCATACCCGCGTGGCCCGGCAATCCCATGTAGCCATCATTCTGTCAATGTCGGAGACAAGATGTCGGCTCAGGGCCGGAATGTTGGTTATTCGCCTAAACGCGAAGACTGTTGAAAATTAGGCTCGCCTGTGACAAAAGGCGTGTCAAATGTGACGGAACGCGACGATCCGCTTCTACAAGATGTGATAAGAAGTAGGAAAAACAAGAACTTATTCACATTTTGGAACGCAGTTTGGGAGAGTTTGAGCCGTATTTCCGGTCAAATCGCCAGGTTCCGTACCAAAAGCCATTCCCGGCAAGAATTACCGGCAGGCTGTGAACGGCAGGGAGCCGTTTGGCAGCCTCATTGGTGAAAACAAAGGTTTTACGATGCAGGTCACCGAAACTCTCAATTCCGGTCTCAAGCGCGAGATCAAGATCACCGTGCCGGCCGGTGATATGGAAGCCAAGCTGATGGCGCGGCTGTCGGACGCCCGCAACAAGGTCCGCATCAACGGCTTCCGTCCGGGCAAGGTGCCGGTGCAGCACCTGCGCAAGGTCTATGGCAAGTCGTTCATGGCCGAAGTGGTCAACGAGATCCTCAACGACTCGACCCGCTCGATCATCACCGGGCGCGGCGAAAAGGCCGCCATGCAGCCTGAGGTCATCATGACCGAGGACGAGAAAGAAGCCGAGAAGATCCTGGCCGGAGGCGCCGACTTCGAGTTCCGCCTCAACTATGAGGTCATTCCGGCGATCGAGATCAAGGATTTCTCCGACATCAAGGTGACGCGCCAGGTGTTCGACGTTCCGGATTCGGAAATCGACGACCAGGTCAAGCGCGTCGCCGAATCGGCGCGCAGCTACGAGCCGAAGACCGGCAAGGCCGTTGAAGGCGACCGCGTCACGATCGACTATGTCGGCAAGATCGACGGCGAGGCTTTCGCTGGCGGCGCCGGCAACGACCAGCCGCTGGTGCTGGGCTCCAAGGAGTTCATTCCGGGCTTCGAGGATCAACTGATCGGCGCCAAGGCCGGTGACGAGAAGCAGATCACCGTGACCTTCCCGGAAAACTACCAGGCGGCGCATCTGGCCGGCAAGGAAGCGACCTTCGAGGTCACCGTCAAGGAAGTGTCGAAGCCCGGCGAGCTCGAAATCAACGACGAGACCGCCAAGAACCTTGGCCTGGAATCGCTCGAGCGCCTGCGTGACATCGTGCGCGGCCAGATCGAGAACCAGTTCGGTTCGATGACGCGCCAGAAGGTCAAGCGCCAGCTGCTCGATCAGCTCGATGCGGCCTATTCCTTCGAAGCGCCGTCGAAGCTCGTCGAAGCCGAGTTCAACAACATCTGGGCGCAGGTCAACCGCGACCTGGAAGCCGCCGGCCGCACCTTCGCCGACGAAGAGACGACCGAGGAAGAAGCGCGCGCCGAATACATGCGCCTTGCCGAGCGCCGCGTGCGCCTTGGCCTGGTGCTGGCCGAGATCGGCGAGAAGGCCGGCGTCACGGTTTCGGACGAGGAACTGCAGCGCGGCCTGTTCGAGCAGGTTCGCCGCTTCCCGGCCAACCAGCAGCAGGAAGCCTTCGAGTTTTATCGCAGCAATCCCGAGGCGCTCAACGCGCTGAGGGCGCCGATGTTCGAGGAGAAGGTTGTCGACCACCTGCTCGAACAGATCTCGGTCACCGACGTCAAGGTCAGCAAGGAAGAGCTGATGGCCGACGACGAGGAAGACGAGACCAAGGCCAAGGCGAAGCCGGCCAAAAAAGCCGCGTCGAAGAAGGCCGAAGCCAAGGCAAGCGATGCCGCTGACGAGACGGAAGAGCCGAAGAAAAAGGCCGCGCCGAAAAAGAAGGCCGCCAAGGACGCCGAATAGGCCGCTCATGGCAGCGAATTCCGAAAGGCCGCCTCCGGGCGGCCTTTTTTCGTTGCCAAACTGCAACATCGGATTCGTTCCTGATGGGCACCGGTGGCGATACGAAGCCTTGATCATTATCTGGTTGGTTGGAAGGCCAGAGGTAATTGGTGATGTCGTTGGGGGTGTTCGTGGGAATGAGGCGCGCTGCCGCCACGGTGCTTTTCCTTGCCTTGGCCTGCGGCGCTGCCGGGGCCGGTACGGACAATTGGCGTTTTGACACGGCCAATGACGGCCTCGTCACGGCGTCGGTCTATGCCACCAACAAGCTGATCACCGGAGGCGGCGCGCTGAGCTACAGCCCGGTGCTGACCATCGCTTGCCGGGCTGACGGCGAGCCGGCCTGGACCGAATGGCTGCAATTGAACGACGCGGTCTCCGCAAGCCGGAAGATCACCATGTCGGTCACCATCGACGGCGCCGGCAAATTCGACGAGAGCTGGTCGGTCGGCACGCGCGGCAGGCAGCTGATGCACGACGGCGCCGATGGCATCAAGCGCCTCGTTCCGGCAAACCGCCTGCTGCTGTCATGGCGCTTCGGATTGTTGTCGGGGCGTGGCCAAGCCGATTTCGACCTCGCCGGCTTCGACGAGGCGGTCAGCCAGATTGCCGGCAGCTGCAAGACCGATCGGCCTTGATTTTAGAAGAGTGGCGATCTTTTGGGCTGTCGCCACTGGAAGATTGATCCGCGAGTGCGCGGCATCAGCATCGTTCTTTCCACAATTGAATGATTTCAAATTCCGGCCAGGATAATCGCCAGCGCCGTGACGTTGCCGTCTCACGAATACAAGACCTAGATCAGCAACAGGCCCTTCATGCTGGCGTATCCTTTGCGCCCGATGATGATGTGGTCGTGCACGGAAATGCCCAGCCGCTTGGCGGCTTCGATGATCTCTTTCGTCATCTCGATATCGGCACGCGACGGCGTCGGGTCGCCGGAGGGATGATTGTGGACCAGGATGATCGCGGTGGCCGACAGTTCGAGCGCGCGCTTGACCACTTCCCTTGGATAGACGGGCGTGTGGTCGACCGTGCCTGTCTGCTGCACCTCGTCTGATATCAGCGCGTTCTTCTTGTCGAGGAAAAGGATGCGGAACTGCTCGCGCGCCTCGAACGCCATGGCCGAGCGGCAATAGTCGAGGAGCTGCTGCCATGACGAGAGGATTTCGCGGCCCTGAACCTCGCCGCGCGCCATGCGCTGGGCGGTCGCCGCGACGACCTTCAGCTCGAGCGCCACGGTCGGGCCGATGCCCGTGACCTCCTGCAACAGGCCGACGGGCGCGCCGAGCACTTCGGCCAACGTGCCGAAGCGGGCCAGCAGCGCCTTCGCGACCGGCTTGGTGTCGGCGCGCGGGATCAGGCGGAAAAGCAGGAGTTCCAGCAGTTCATAGTCGGGCAAGGCATCCGGGCCGGCCGAGGCAAAGCGCTCGCGCAGACGATCACGGTGGCCGAGATAGTGAGGCTTTTCGGCGGGAGCCTGTCTGGCCTTCGTGGCTTGCCGCACTGGCACCACGGAGAAGAAACTCCGCTCGTCGTCATCGCCCTGTGTCGCCATGTGCCGCCCATCCAGCCCGAGCAATGATCGCTGATCCCCGCGAAACACTAGGACGGCGGGCGGGGGCGGTCGAGGTCTTTTCGGCGGCAAGGAATAAGTAAGCCACCGACCTCAACGCAATGTTGCGGCAATGGGGGTCGCGCAAGCTCATGGCATCGCCATTGATGGCCCCGCATTGGAGAACCAAGATGCCCAGCCTCCTTCGTATCCTGCTGTCCGTCGGGCTGTTTCTGAGCTTCAGCCCTGCAATGGCTGCCCTGGTGATCGATGCCGTACCCGCCGGTAGCCGCTCTGATCAGAACCTCCCGATCCATTTCATCCAATACGATGATCCTTGCACGGACGGCCGTTACCCGCGCGAACGCTATGATCCTGCACCGATGGCAGGATCAGCGATGGCCGTCTGCGCAGTTGCCGGGAAATAATGCGCTGGCTACGAGATCAGGACGAGACTGGCGGCCGCGCAAACACTGGAAACAGGCCGCTATTCAAGACCTCGCCACGGTGTCCTAAACCGGCAGGCCGGGGCGGTCGAGCTTTTTGGGCGACAGCGTGAAAATCTCGCAGCCGGTGTCGGTCACGCCGATCGTGTGCTCATACTGCGCCGACAGCGAGCGATCGCGCGTCACCGCCGTCCAGCCGTCCGACAGGACTTTCACATGCGGCCGGCCAAGATTGATCATCGGTTCGATGGTGAAGATCATGCCGGCGCGCATTTCCACGCCTTCATTGGCGCTGCCATAATGCAGGATGTTGGGGGCATCATGGAACAGCTGGCCGACACCGTGGCCGCAGAAATCGCGCACCACGGAGCAGCGCTCCGCTTCGGCGTAGGTCTGGATGGCGGCGCCGATGGCGCCGGTGCGCGCGCCCGGCCTGACCGCGGCGATGCCGCGCATCAGACACTCATGGGTGACCTCGAGCAGGCGTTCGGCGGCGCGCTTGATCGTGCCGACCGGATACATGCGCGAGGAATCGCCGTGCCAGCCATCGAGGATGTAGGTCACGTCGATGTTGACGATATCGCCATCCTTCAGCGGCTTGTTGTCGGGAATGCCGTGACAGACGACATGGTTGATCGAGGTGCAGGACGATTTCGTGTAACCGCGATAGTTGAGTGTGGCCGGCAGCGCGCCGTTGTCCATGCCGAACTCGAAGACGAAACGGTCGATCGTGTCCGTGGTGACGCCGGGACCGACCATTGGCACCAGCTCGTCCAGGCAGCGCGCGGTGAGGTCGCATGCCTTGCGCATGCCGGCAAAGCCTTCCTCGCCATAGAGGCGGATCTGGCCGGTGTTTCTGAGCGGTGCAGTGGCGGCGTCGAGATAGGTGACCATTTTATCCATATAGAAGGTGGCGCGCGGCAGGAGTGAGGCGCGTAAGTGGCACCAGATTTGGCACTTGGGGGCGAAAGGTTCAAGGAAGAACTGCCTGATGCGGTCTCAGCCGCCCGGATATTCGCTTGCCGAGGCAATGCCTTTCCGGTTTTTCGCGGCGTTGCTTTCCACTGCCGGGCCGCCTGGTGCCGGCAGGCTTTGCCTTTGCCGCTGCAGCAAAGCGGCGACTTTCCGCAGTGACGACACATTTCCGTGGCACAAAACGAACGAAGCAACTTTTGACGACGAACGGCGTTGCTTGGGCGATGCCGGTTCGGGAGATGTCGAATGGACAGATTGCAATTCGAGGTGCCGGTGCGCATCGCACCAGGCCCCGGCTTGCCCGTCGAGGAAATCTACAGCGTCGAGCAGGCGCTCGATTTTCTGCAGGATTGGCCGGCACGCCGGCAGGGGCCGGTGTATCAGAAAGCCTTCAATGCCTGTTTCGGTGCCACGGTGGATGTGGTCGAGACCGAAGACGCCTGCCGGGCGTTCATGGCGTTCTGCCGTGTCACCGGACTGATGGCCGGCGACATGATGGTGCCGCGCAAGCGCGGCGGCGAGGCGAGAGCACTGCCGGCCTGAGGGCCGCCGGGTGAACCAGTTCGGGTTCGAAAGTACATGACAATTCGCGTGCGCGACGCATCGGCCGGTCACCGTTAAGCTTCCGTTTCCACCTTCGCTGTTAGCCATTGCTTGTTCGGCAATGGTTGATTCGTTGCGTCAGTTTCATGGTTCGGAAGATGTACCCAGAAAAAGTCCGTGCGTTCCCGATCGATCGTCAGGTATTCTTGGTCAGGGAAGTTGCCGCCAAGCTCGGCAATCTGCATGGCGAGACCGCCACCTCGTTCTGGAAGGCAAAAGCGACGGAGTTGCTCGATCTCGTTGTCGGGACGGGCAGGGACAGAACGGCAGCCAGCGACGAAGTGCGCAGGTTCTTCCTGGCCGTGCAAAGAGAATTGTTGGCTGAGTCGAACGGTGAGTCCGCGCCAGTTCTTTCTGCCTGAAGCGGCGGACGCCGATCAGGCAATGGGACCCCCGATCAAACAATGGCACCCCTGATCGAAAATGAGCCTAAGTTTTAGCCTTTCGTTCATATATGCGTGCTTTCTAATTGACCATGGTGTTCAACTGCTTCACCCGGATACGGCTGACGGCGGCCGGCATAGGCCGCAGCAGAGCCGCGAACGTCGCCACCATCTTTGCCCTCACCCTGCCGATCGTTGTCGGTGCGGCGGGTTTTGGCGTGGAAACCTCCTATTGGTACTATAACAGCTTGAGACTGCAGGCCACGGCGGATGCCGCGGCCTATGCCGGCGCGCTGGAGCAGATCTCGGGTTCCGATACGCCGACTATCGTCGCGGCGGCGACCCAGTCGGCCGCGACGAATGGGCTTGGCGCAGGCACGATCGTCGTCAATACGCCGCCCGCGTCCGGACCGAACACGGCCAAGAAAGCGGTTGAGGTGATCGTCGGCCAAAAGCTCGATCGGATGTTCACCCTGATCTTCACTCAGACCCAGGTTCCAGAACAGGCGAGGGCCGTGGCCCTCATCACCAATGCTTCGAAGGCCTGCATACTCGCGCTCGATCCGACCGCCTCGCAGGCTGCCCTGTTTTCAGGCAACACCGGCGTGAAGTTCACCGGCTGCTCGGTGATGGCCAATTCGATCGCCTCGGATGCCATCAAGCTTCAGGGATCGGCGGGTCTCCAGGCCGATTGTCTGATAACGGCGGGCGGCGTCTCTCTCAGCAATCCCGTCACCACCGTTTGCGCGGCCCCGATCACCCAGGCGCTGCCTGCCGCGGATCCATTTGCCGGCCTGCCGGCCCCGGCGGCCTCGAACCCCTGCAAGAATATCAATGGCAACAAGACGACGCAAACGATCCAGCCGGGGACCTACTGCAGTGGACTCAGCCTCAGCGGCGATGTCACCCTTTCGCCTGGGGTCTACGTCGTCCAGGGGGGCGATTTCAAAGTGAATGCGAACGCCAACGTCTTCGGTGACGGCGTCACCATCTACCTCGCCGGCGCCTCGCGTGTGTCGATGAACGGCAACGCCACGGTCAATCTGAGCGCGCCGACGTCCGGCAGTTACTCGGGCGTGCTGATGTATGGCGACAGAACGGCCACCGGCGGACAGAGTACCTTTAACGGCACGGCAACCTCGCTGCTGACCGGCGCGCTCTACTTCCCCAGGCAGCAGGTAAACTATCTCGGGAATTTCTCCGGCAAAAGCGGGTGCACGCAGGTTGTCGCCGACATGATCCAATGGTCCGGCAACGCGACCATCAATCAGGATTGCACGAGCCTTGGAATGGGCGATATTTTCGCCGCCCAGTCCGTGATGCTGGTCGAGTAACCTTCCGTGGATCGCCGATCGTACTCAATTCTTAAAGATGAGGTAGGCGCTGCGGCCGTTGAGTTCGCGATGGTGCTGCCCTTCCTGTGCCTGGCGCTGCTCGGCATCGTCGACGGCTGGTCATACGTCACGAACTCACTGTCGATGCGCGCCGGCGTCAAGACAGCGGCAAACCTGGTGCTGGCTGGGTCGACTGACGATGCGGCAACGCAGGCCGTTGCCCTTTCGAGCTGGGAGAAGCGGCCGGACGACGGACAGGTCACGCTGAGCCGGATCCACAAATGCGGGACGACGGTGGTCGACGCCTCGACGCTGTGCAGCGGACCGAAGTTGTCGGCGGTCTTTGTTCAGATCCAGGCATCGGCCACCTGGACCCCGCCCTTCACCTTCGGCGTCTTTTCCGCCCCCAGCACGATCGGCCACCAGGAGTTGATCCGTGTTCGGTAATGCGAGGGGCTTCAGGGCCGATCGATCGGGCGGAGCCGCGCTCGAATTCGCGCTGATCGCACCGTTCCTCATCATGCTGCTATTCGGAATCTTCGCCTTCGGCTGGTCGATGAATTCGGCCTCAAGCGTTCGGTACACGCTGGAGGCGTCCGCACGGTCCCTGCAGCTTAACAACACGCTGACTCAGGCCGACATCCAGGCGATCGCGACGCAGAAACTGCTTGCGCTGGGTCTGAAGGATGTCAACGTCACGATCGCCATCGATCCCGTGAGCGGCGGCTTTCGCATGGCGCACCTGACCGCTGCCTATGCGTTCGTCATAGACTTCCCGTACTTCAGTGCCTTTCCGATCAATTATGCGACGACCGTTACCGTGCCGCTGGTCGGCAGCTAGACGTGGGCTGTCCCTGCCATGTCGGCGAAGGACGTTTGGAACGGTTCCATTCCGCCCAGTAACAGGCTCTTTTGCCAGCGCGGGATTGTCGAAATTTTTATCCAAGACATCAAGAATCTTTAAACTCCTGCCCTTTACGAAAGCACGTATGGCCTCGTGGCGGAGCGGCTACGCTAGAGACTGCAAATCTCGGAAGCCTCGGTTCGATTCCGAGGCGAGGCCTCCAAAATCCCGATGCGGCTGGATCGTCGGTCCGGGACGGGATTGGAGCCGTCCCTGGTCCATTACGCATTACGCCGAGCGGTTCCGCTTGGGCGCAAAAAGCTCTAACGGAACAGATATCTCGACACCTCGGGGTTGCCGCGGCGCCACATCACGTTGTCGAGGAAATAGTGGTGTACGTTGATGAAAATCAACACGATGAAGAAGAACAGCGACGACCCAAGGACCTCCCGGTCATAGGGGACAATGGCGGTCAGCGCGGTCGGAATCAGCCAGAAACCCAGACCGCCAAGGAGGAGGCCAGCACTAATGAACTCCAGGAGCCGCACTCTGTAGGCCGGACCAAGAATCGACAGGATTCTGGATTGCGGAATTTTTTCGGCATCGCGCGCATCACGCTCGACATTGCTCTGATAGCGCCAGACCACCGCCAGGTACTGCAAGGAATGGAGCGCCGGCACTACGAGCAGCCAGAGCGGGTTTGTCCTTACGATCAGAATCCAAAGATATAGCGACGCGCTGTAGGCGATGATGCCGTTATATGGCAGGCTGCCGCCATTCCTGGTCCAGCGATTGATCAGCATCACAACCGTGGCAGCCGTGGAAGCGGCCGCGGCCGAGAGTGCAATCGCATTGAGCCATGCAGGGGTGGCAAACGTGTAATATTCCAGCCCCAGGTATTTTCCCTGGCTGACCGCCGTGTTCGTCTGAAGCCACGCGAACAGCCAAACGGCATAGCTGTTGACCAGCAGGATTTTCTTGTCCGGATCGGTGAAGAACCGGCGCTTCAGGACGGCATCCACCATCAACATGCCGTAGCCTTGCTTGACGTAGTGCCAACCCACGAAAAAGAACATCGCGTTGGTTGCATTCCCCAAGAGCCGGGCGTTAGCCGTTATCGAGCCATAAGCGAAAAATGCGCCCATGAGCAGAGGAACGACGATGCCGGCGAAGATGTAGCGGATCTGCAGGTTCCTGTCGTATCCGTCGCCACGCAGCTTCCGCCCAAAATTGCGGTAGAAGAGTTGGTAGGAGTGGGCGAAGTGCGGATAGTTGATCAGATAAGCCAGGAAAAGCATCGTCGCCGCTACGAGCCCTTCGTATCTCAGCGGCACGAAATACAGCACGGGCAAAATCAGGAATGCGCTGCCGCCAAGCATCAGAAAGTCCGCGAGCGGACCAAAGAGATATTTTGGAGGCGTTGCCGCAGGAGCGCGTGTATCCGCCGAAAGGTGAACTGCCATGTGAGCGCTCCCTTACGGTCCATTTAACCACCGGCCCGTTTGCTCGACAAGGTCGAGAATCCGAGCGGTCACCGCAACAGGCTTGAGCATCGGCCGCAACGGACGCCGTGATCCTCAAATTGTCGATGCGGTGCCGCCCTGCCAAATCTGCCGGGCACTCGCTGTGTAGAATCGGGAAGGAGAGACCGAGGCCTGAAAAATCTGGTACGCCCAAGGGGAATCGAACCCCTGTTACCGCCGTGAAAGGGCGGTGTCCTAACCGCTAGACGATGGGCGCGCTCAGACGAAGCGGCTTATACTGGCGTTGCGCGCAACCGGCAACCCGTTAGGTGCCGCCTTGGACAACTTTTTTCCGACCTGCCAAATCAGCGTTTTCGCGGGGGCGGAAGAGCTTGCAATTTGCGGTGACGTCAGGCGCCCCGGCATCCTCGGGTGTTCGCGACGGAGCTTCGCTCCTGCTCTGCCCGTGGCTGACGAAGTCGCGGCCTTCGCCGCTGACAGGCTCCGGCCCGACAAATCGCCGCTAGCCGTCGTCACCGCCGCTGCGCCGGCGGCAGCGCCAGTTCCAGTCGCGCTCGGGGCCGACGTCGACATGAACCGATTCGGTGTGGCAGTAGGTGCCGACGCCACCGCGGCCGGGCATGGTCCTGATGTAATTCGCAAGCTCCCACTTGGAGACGCCGGGCACCTGGATGTCGGCGGCGGCGCAATACATGTGCAGCGAATTCTTGGCGCCGTTGGCGCGCCGGTTGCGGGCCGGATCGCGATAGCCCGAGGTCACCATCATCTTGCGGCCGTAATGGCCTTCGATCGTCTTCAGCACGCGCACAAGGGACGGCTTCAGGCAAGCCACGTCGACGCTCTCATTCTGCTTCAAGAGACCGTTGGGCGCGAGCCGAGCCATGCCGGCGGCGGAGGCAACCTGATAGGAGCCGCCCGAGCCTTCGTCCTCGTTGAGGTCGACGTCGCTTTCATCGTCGAGGCCGGATTTGCGCTTGATCTCGAACAGGGCCGTCTGGCGCACGCCGGGCAAGGCGTCACTGCCGGTGATGTGACCGGCATCGCCGCCGAGTGAAGCCAGTTGCAGTGGCTTCTGCGTGGAATCAGCAGAGGCCAAAGTGATGATCGGTTTTGCCGCAGGCGGAGCAGGCTTGGGCTGCACGGCAGGCTGTTCGCCCGATCGGGTGTTGACCAGCGGAGCAGGCGTCGCCGAAGCCGGGGCGGCGCCGAACATCGAGGCCAGGAAGCCTTTTTTCTTCGGCGCGTCGGCTTGCGGTGCCTCGCCGGCGGTCACGTATACCGGATTGTTCATCACCGGTGCCGCGGCTGGCGTCGGCGCGGTGGCGGCGGCATCGGCGGCGGCGATCTTCTGGGCGACCGCGTCGGTCTGCCGCGCCGTATGTACCGGCTGCTGCAAGGACTGCGGCGTCTGTCCCGCGATCGTTTCCGCGCCGGCCGGTATGGTGAGCGGGAAAGTGGCCCCAGGCTTGGCAATCGGTACGTAAGCAACCTTTTCGGGGAGTGCCGTGTCGCTTTCGCTCATCACGGTCGTCTGCTCTGTCGCCACTTGCGACGACGAATCAGCGGCGAGAGGCTTGCCCGCGGAGGCGGCGTGGAGGTCCGATGCGGAAGCATTATAGCCGGGCATTCCAACCGACATTGTCGGATCGCCAGCCGATGTGCAGGAGGCCAGAAGCATGGAGCAGAGCGCTGCCACAATGGCGCGGCGTTCTCCCTTTGCGAGGCTCCATCCTGCTGATTTCAAAGTCAAATTCCCCCTCGGTGTCCGATCGGTATATACCTGGCGCCGACTGGTATGTCCGCGTCAGGTGGACCTTTGTCTCCGATCCGGAAACGAGACCTGTGTCAAATCAGCAAGCCTGTAAGTATTTTTGCAGCGATTGCCGAATTGCGGCCGCTTGATGGTTGACGACACCATTTCGCCCGCTTTTGCGGGGGCGTCAACTCACCAGACATTACAGTCCGTTACACACGCACCTTGACATAGGTCCCGGGAGCATCGCCCAAGGTTTTCATATGCTTGCCGGGTTTGCGGGCAGGCACACGGGTGTTGTCCTTGGCCTCTATCCAGCCTTGCCAGTGCGGCCACCAGGATCCCGGATGGCCGGTGGCGGAGGCTATCCACTGGTCGAAGTCGCCCTTCGGCGGACCGCCGGTCCAGTACTGATATTTGTTGGATGCGGGCGGATTGACGACGCCAGCAATATGGCCCGATCCCGCCATCACGTACTCGACCGGGCCGCCGAAATATTTCGAGCCGAGGAAGACGGACAGAGCCGGCGCGATGTGATCTTCCCGGGAGGCGAGATTGTAGACCGGAATGGTGACATCGCCGAGCGAGATCGTGTGGCCCGCCAGTTGCATCGTGCCGCGCGAGAGGTTGTTCTCGAGATAGCAGTTGCGCAGGTAGAAGGAGTGGTTGGCCGCCGCCATGCGGGTCGAATCGGCGTTCCAGTAGAGCAGGTCGAAGGGCAGGGGGTCCTTGCCGCGCATGTAGTTGTTGACGACATAGGGCCAGATCAGGTCACCCGAGCGCAGCATGTTGAAGGCGGTCGCCATCTTGGTGCCGTCGAGATAGCCCTTTTCGTTCATCGACTTTTCCACCGCCGCGACCTGTTCCTCGTCGACGAACACTTTCAGATCGCCGGCATGGGTGAAGTCGACCTGTGTGGTGAAGAAGGTCGCCGACTTGATGCGGTCGTCGCCTTCCCCAGCCATCAGCGCCAAGGCCGCCGCCAGCAACGTGCCACCGACGCAGTAGCCTATAGCATTGACGTCGCGCTCGCCGGTCGCCTTCTCGATCGTGTCGAGGCCGTATTGCAGGCCTTCCCTGATATAGGCTTCCCAGTTCTTGGCGCCGTGGCGTTCATCCGGATTGATCCACGAGATGACGAAGACGGTGTGGCCTTGCTCGACCGCCCAGCGGATGAAGGATTTCTGCGGGTTGAGGTCGAGTATGTAGAACTTGTTGATCCAAGGCGGGCAGATCAGCAGCGGGCGCTTCAGCACCGTCTCGGTCGCCGCATCATACTGGATGATCTCGGCGACATCGCTGCGGCCGACCACCTTGCCGGGCGTGGTGGCGATGTTCCTGCCGATCTCGAAGGGTGAATAGTCAGCCTGACGCAGTTTGAGGTCGCCCTTGCCGGCGGCGATGTCCTCAGCCAGCATCTTCATGCCGCGCACCAGGTTTTCGCCGTTGGAGGCGACGGTTTCGCGAAACAGTTCGGGATTGGTCAGGATGAAATTGGACGGCGAGATGGCGTTGGATACTTGCTTGACGTAGAAGCTCGCCTTGTGGCGGGTATGCTCGTCCAGGCCTTCGGCATGGTCGACCAGTTCGGACGCCCAGCGCGAGGTGACCAGATAGGCCTGTTTCAAGAAGTCGAAGAAGGCGTTGCGGCCCCATTCCGGGTCCTGGAACCGCTTGTCGCCGCGCTCCGGCTTGACGGCATCGTCGGCCCCCTCGGCATTGGGGCTGACGCGCTGGATGGCGTTCGCCCAAACCGTCATGTAGCCAGCGAACAGCCGCGTCTGCGCTTCGAGCGCCCGCTGCGGATCGGCGAGCCAGTATTCGCTGAGCTTGGAGAAGGTCTTGACCATGTCGACGACCGGCTCGGCGACCTGGTCGCGCACCTCACCTTTTTCGCGCGGTTCGGCCCATGCGGAAGCCGCCTTGCCAGCCTGCTCGATCATCCGCGCCATGTTCAGCGCGAAGCGTTCCGGGTCCTTCACCAGATATTGCTCGACCGTCGAAGGTCCGCCATCTTCCGCTTTGCCCGAATCGGGTGTTTTGGACATGGTTCGCGGGGTTCCTCCGGAAGCGTTTTCTTGACATATTAACATGGGACATCCGACAGGGTCCAATCTCGCTCTACCCCGGCTGCCAAGGAAACAATATGACGATTAAGTTTGGCGAGACTGTTTTTTTCGGTGCCGGCCACTTTTGCCGCATCAGCGCGGCCATCATGTTCCTGGCCGTTGCCGGATGCTCGAGCACGAATACCAGCGGTCCGGTGCCGATGGCCACCGACGCGGGCCCGAAGGACACCGGCACCTTTCCGAACCTCAACATCCCGCCGCAGGTGGCGGCGAAACAATTCACCGAGGCCGAGAAGAAAGCCAAGCTCGCCCAGTTGAAGGCCGACGAGAACGGGCAGGGCGCCAAGGGCGGCGGCGCGGCCGTCACCAACCAGGCGGCGCTGACCGATCTCGCCAAGAAACATGGTCCGCAGACCCTGAAGCAGATCGAAGGCAAATGCGACCCCGCCCTCGACCCTACCTGCAAATGAGTATATAGCGCGCGCCCAACGCTCCCTTGCTGTCTGGAACTGCCATGGAAGAATTTCACAAGGTCCGCCGGCTTCCGCCTTACGTGTTCGAGCAGGTCAACCGGCTCAAGGCGAGCGCCCGTTCGCGGGGCGCCGACATCGTCGACCTCGGCATGGGCAACCCGGACCTGCCGACGCCCAAGGCCATCGTCGACAAATTGTGCGAGGTCGTGCGCGATCCGCGCACGCACCGCTATTCCTCGTCGCGCGGGATTCCCGGTTTGCGCCGCGCCCAGGCAAACTACTATGCCCGCCGCTTCGGCGTGAAGCTCAACCCCGACACCCAGGTGGTGGCCACGCTCGGTTCGAAGGAAGGCTTCGCTAACATGGCGCAGGCGATCACCGCGCCCGGCGACGTGATCCTGTGCCCCAACCCGACCTATCCGATCCATGCCTTCGGCTTCATCATGTCGGGCGGGGTCATCCGCTCGCTGCAAGTCGAGCCCGATGACGGCTTCATTCCGGCGCTCGAGCGCGGCGTCCGCCATTCGATCCCGAAGCCGCTAGCGCTGATCCTCAACTATCCATCGAACCCGACGGCACTGGTCGCCTCGCTCGATTTCTACAAGGACGTGGTGGCCTTCGCCAAGAAGAACGACATCATCATCCTGTCCGACCTCGCCTATTCGGAAATCTACTTCGACGGCAATCCGCCGCCTTCCGTGCTGCAGGTGCCGGGCGCCATCGACGTCTGCGTCGAGTTCACCTCGATGTCGAAGACCTTCTCCATGCCCGGCTGGCGCATGGGCTTCGCCGTCGGAAACGAACGGCTGATCTCGGCGCTGACCCGGGTCAAATCCTATCTCGACTACGGTGCCTTCACGCCGATCCAGGTGGCGGCGGCGCACGCGCTCAATGGCGACGGCGCCGATATCGCCGAGGTGCGCGACATCTATCACAAACGCCGCGACGTGATGGTCGATGCGTTCGGCCGCGCGGGATGGACCATTCCGGCCCCCGCGGCCTCGATGTTCGCCTGGGCGCCGATCCCTGAGCCGTTCCGTCATCTGGGCTCGCTCGAATTCTCCAAGCTGCTCATCGAGCACGCCGATGTGGCGGTGGCGCCCGGTGTCGGCTTCGGCGAACATGGCGACGATTTCGTGCGCGTAGCACTGGTCGAGAACGAACACCGGATTCGCCAGGCGGCACGCAACATCAAGCGCTTCCTGTCGGCCAGCGCCAAGCAGCCCAACAATGTGGTGCCGCTGTCCGCCCACCGGTAAATACAAATTCGATCTTATTTGAGGGGCGTCGCCTTCCATGGCTGAAGCACTGCGTGTTGGAATTGCTGGACTTGGCACGGTCGGTGCATCGGTGGCGCGCGTGTTGCGCGACAAGGCGGCGGAACTGACCCGCCAATGCGGGCGCGACATCATCGTGTCGGCGATTTCCGCACGCGACCGGAAACGCGAGCGTGGCATCGATCTGAGCTCCGCGAATTGGTTCGACGATCCGGTCAAGATGGCGCAGACCGCCGAGATCGACGTGTTCGTCGAGCTGATCGGCGGCGATGAGGGGTCGGCGCGCGCCTCGGTGAAGGCCGCGCTCGAAGCCGGCCGCCATGTCGTCACCGCCAACAAGGCGCTGCTTGCCAAGCATGGCGTGGCGCTTGCCGAAATCGCTGAAAAGAAGGGCGTGCTGCTCAATTACGAGGCCGCGGTGGCAGGCGGCATCCCGGTCATCAAGACGATGCGCGAGGCGATGGCCGGCAATTCCGTCACTCGTGTCTTCGGCATCCTCAACGGCACCTGCAACTATATCCTGACCCGCATGGAGGCCGAGGGCGTCTCCTTCGACGTCGTGCTGAAGGACGCGCAGCGGCTGGGTTATGCCGAAGCCGACCCGACCTTCGACATCGAGGGCCATGACACGGCGCACAAGCTGTCGATCCTGACCAGCCTTGCCTTCGGCACCAAAATCGCCGCCAACGACATCTACATGGAAGGCATTTCTAACATTACCCAGGCCGACATCCGTGCCGCCGGCGATCTCGGCTACCGGATCAAGCTGCTCGGTGTCGCCCAGCGCACCGAAAGCGGCATCGAGCAGCGTGTGCACCCAACCATGGTGCCGACTGCTTCGGTCATCGCGCAGGTGCATGGTGTCACCAACGCGGTGGCGATCGAGACCGATATCCTGGGCGAGTTGCTGCTCTCGGGCCCCGGCGCCGGCGGCAATGCCACCGCCTCGGCGGTCATCGGCGACATCGCCGACATCGCCAAGAGCCGGCCCGGCTTCCAGCATGGTCCCGTCTTCGGCCGGCCGGCGAAGGAGCTGAGACCGTATAAGAAGGCGCAGATGCGCAGCCATGCCGGCGGCTACTTCATCCGGCTGACCGTGCACGACCGCATCGGCGTGTTCGCGGCGATCGCCAAGCGCATGGCCGACAACGATATTTCGCTGGAATCGATCGTCCAGCATGCGGTCAGCGGCGAGGCGGCGGCGCAGAAGACGGTGATCCTCGTCACCCACGAGACTACCGAGGCCGCCGTGCGCAAGGCTGTCGACGGCATTACCAAGGACGGCCATCTGACCGACAAGCCACAGGTCATCCGCATCGAGCGGGCAGGGTAGCAGGCAGCCTCGTTGCGGTGGGCATAACCACCGGCGGTGTATCTCGGTTCGGTGAGGACGTCCCGCTGCCGCCGGAACGAATTGGCGTCGGTACCGTTCTCTTGGTCAGCAACCAAGGGAGCCGCTTCATGGCCGATACCAACAAATCCGACGCCCCTGACATCGGCGACATCCAGAAGACGCTGGAAAAGCAGATCGCCGACCTGCGCAAGGAGATCACCAAGATCAACAAGAGCATTTCGCAGCGCAGCGCGGAAATGCTCGATGATGCCAGTGAGCAAGCATCGGATTTCTACGATACTGCCGCTTCCCGCGCCTCGCGGACAGCGCAGCAGTTGCGCAGCCAGGCCCAGTCCGTTTCGGAAGTCGCGCGTGAAAATCCGGGCACGACGACCGCCGTGGTTGGCGTGATCGGCCTGCTCGGGTTTCTGGCCGGGATTGCCGTCGGCCAGTCGATGAACGACACCTCGCGCCGCTGGTATTGACCGCGCCGATATTGAGCCGGCAATGCCGGCTCATTTCTCCGTTTCAGCAAGTCATTTAAGGAGGGCATTATGGCTTCGTCCGTGTTAATCGGCATCCTGATCACATTTCTCGTCATCATTCTCGTTCTCTACCTGGTGCAGCGGCTGCCGCTTGATGCCAGGATGAGGCAGATCGTCCAGGTCATCGTCATCATCATCGGCATTATTTCGCTGCTCAAATACCTCGCGGTTTTCTAGGACCACGAAGACGGCAATTTCTGTTTCGTGCCGGCTCGGTTCATCTCAAACCGGGCCGGCATTGTTTTCAAAAATTCGGTTCAATCGATTGATATTGCTATCCTTTCGATAAACCATCCGGCAGGTCTTGCCGTTGTCATGGTCGTTTGACAAAACAAGCACGCCTCTTGGCGGGAGGCGGCATCAAACGAGGATTTGTCGAATGAATGTGGCCCAGAACATCGTCGCCGGCCTTGACCGGATACTCACCATGGAACTGGTGCGCGTCACCGAACGGGCCGCGGTCGCGGCCGCCAGGCTGCGCGGCCGCGGCGACGAAAAGGCTGCCGACCAGGTCGCCGTCGATGCCATGCGTGAGGAGCTCAACCGCCTCGCGATCAAGGGCACGGTGGTGATCGGCGAGGGCGAGCGGGACGAGGCGCCGATGCTCTATATCGGCGAGGAGGTCGGGACCGGCAAAGGGCCCGCGGTCGATATCGCGCTTGATCCGCTCGAAGGCACGACGATCTGCGCCAAGAACCTGCCGAACGCGCTCGCCGTGATCGCGATCGCCGAGAAGGGCAGCCTGCTGTTCGCGCCCGACGTCTACATGGACAAGATCGCGGTCGGTCCCGGTTACGCCGACGGAGTCATCGATATCGACGCATCGCCGGCCGAAAACGTCGCCAGCCTTGCGCGAGCGAAGGGCGTTGCTGTGTCCGACATCACGGCCTGCATTCTCGACCGTCCGCGCCACGCCAAGCTGATCGATGCCGTGCGCGCCACGGGCGCCGCGATCCGGCTGATCGGCGACGGCGACGTCGCCGGCGTCATCCACACCACGGACGCGGAAGAAACCGGCATCGATATCTATCTCGGCACCGGGGGCGCGCCGGAAGGCGTGCTGGCCGCTGCGGCGTTGCGCTGCACCGGCGGCCAGATGCAAGGCAGGCTGATCCTTGATACGCCGGAAAAGGTCGCACGTGCCGCAAAGATGGGCATTTCCAATCCGAAGCGGATCTATCAAGCGGAAGACATGGCGCGCGGCGACGTGCTGTTTGCGGCCACCGGTGTCACCGATGGCAACATGCTGGCTGGCGTCAAGTTCGGCCGCACATACATCACCACCCACACGATCGTGCTGCGATCGTCATCGCGGACCGTGCGCGAGATCAAGGCCAGGCACCAGGATATGGATAAGTTCTAGACCCGCTTGCGAAGCCGGGCCGCAGTTGTTAGCCATCTGGCTGCCTCCGATGGCGGCAAGGGTTTAACGATGACACCGCCCGATCGGCATGCGGCCTCTGATGTCTCGGGCGGCCAGCGAACGGTGGGTGCACGGCTGAAAGGCGGAAAGCGTAGTTTTTCTTGAAGTCTCCCGCGGCCTTTGGCTTATCCTGCCGCCAACCATGAGTTGGCAAAGCGCATGATGGGCGAAAGGCGCCTCTTCCTCGATGTCAGGCAGTCGGCAACCGGTCTCTCCTGGGAGCACCGGCTGACCGAACGGCAGGACATGATCGCGCTCGCCATCGCACAGGGTCATGGCGTGCCCGACATCGTCGCGCGCGTTCTTGCCGGACGCGGCGTGGCCGCCGACGAGACCGAGCGGTTTCTGGACCCGACGATCCGCGACCTGTTGCCGAACCCGGCCTCGCTGACCGATATGGACAAGGCCGCCATCCGCATCGCCGCCGCCGTCATGGCGCGGGAGAAAATTGCGATCTTCGGCGATTACGACGTAGATGGCGCGGCCTCGTCGGCCTTGCTGAAGCGGTTTCTCACGCATTTCTCGGTGCCGTCGGAAATCTATATCCCGGATCGTATTTTCGAGGGCTACGGTCCCAATCCCGATGCCATGCGCGAACTGGTATCGCGCGGCGCGACGCTGATCGTCACAGTCGATTGCGGCACCAACAGCGCCGTTTCGATCGACGCGGCCAATGCCGCCGGCGCCGATGTCGTGGTGCTCGACCACCACCAGGTCGGCGGCGTCTTGCCTGCGGCAATTGCCGTCGTCAATCCAAACCGCGACGACGACCTTTCCGGACAGGGCCATCTCTGTGCCGCCGGTGTCGTGTTCCTCGCCTTGGTCCAGACCGCAAAGGTGCTGCGTGGCCTGAGCGATGTCACGCCGCCCGACCTGCTTTCCCTGCTCGATCTCGTGGCGCTTGCCACCGTTTGCGACGTGGTGCCGCTCACGGGCGTCAATCGCGCCTTCGTTGTCAAGGGTTTGCAAGTGGCGCGACAGCAGAAGAATGAAGGCATGGCCGCGCTGGCACGAGTGTCGCGCGTTGGCGAGCCGATCAGCACCTTCCATCTCGCCTATCTGATCGGTCCGCGCATCAATGCGGGCGGGCGCATTGGCGATGCGGCACTCGGCAGCCGGCTGCTTGCAACGGACGATCCCGTCGAGGCGCAGACCATCGCAGAGACGCTAGACCGGCTGAACCAGGAGCGGCAGCTGATGGAGCAGGAGATGCTCGCCGCCGCGCGCGCCGAAGCCGATGCCGAGCTCGCGGGCGGCAGCGGCCCGGCGATCGTCGTCACCGCCAGCAACAGCTGGCACCCCGGCATCGTAGGCCTGCTTGCCTCACGACTGAAGGATCACGCACGGCGGCCGGCCTTTGCCATCGCCTTCAACGCCAACGGCACCGGCACGGGCTCGGGCCGTTCGGTGTCGGGTTTCGACCTTGGCCGGCTGGTGCGCGAAGCCGCCAATGCCGGGCTCATCGTCAAGGGCGGCGGCCATGGCATGGCTGCCGGCATCACCGTCGAGCGGGCAAGACTGGGTGAGCTCAGGGCCTTCTTCGAGGAGCGGGCAGCCGCCGACGTTTTCAGGTTGCAGGATGAGGAAAGCCTGGCGATAGACGGCGCGCTTGCCGCCGAAGGCGCGACGCTCGGCCTGCTCGATGCGTTGGAAAAGGCGGGGCCCTTCGGTGCCGGGCATGTCGCGCCTGTTTTCGTGCTGCCGCGCCATCGGCTGGCCGACATCAGGCCGGTCGGCACCAACCATATTCGCGCCGATTTACAGTCGGAGAGCGGCGGCCGCATCCAGGCGATCGCCTTTCGCGCCGTCGATACGGTGCTTGGCGAGTTCCTTTCCAAGAACCGCGGCAAGACGGTGCATGTCGCCGGCTCGCTGTCGGGCAATTACTGGAACGGCAACCGTACGGTGCAGTTTCGCATCATCGACGCCGCGCGGGCGTAGGGCGCGCCGGAAACCCGCGCAATTCAGCCGGCCGGCGCATAACGCAGCAACGTCACGCCCTGGGGAAGACTTTGCGTGCCGAGCGGGGTCAACGCCAGCGACAGGCCGGATTCAAAATATGGCTTGCCGCCACCCAGCACCACGGGATGCATATAGAGCCGGTATTCGTCGATGAGGCCGGCTCGTGCCAGAGAGGCGGCAAGGTCGGCGCCGCCAAGGATGACGAGGCCATCGGCCTGCGCCTTGAGAGATCGTACCGCATCCTCCGCATCGCCATCCACCAGCCGGGCATTGAGCCCGACTTGCCGAAGCGTGGTCGAGAAGACGATCTTCGGCGTTTCGCGCCATGCATGGGCAAAATCCCGCTCGACCTCGGTGGCGCCGGTTTCGCGTTCAGGGCTGTCCCAGAAGCGCATGGTTTCGTACATGCGCCGTCCGGCGAGCACGGCGGAAGCCTGTCTCATCATGTCGTTGAAGTGCTGGTGCAGTTCCGCCTCGGGCACTGGCAAGCCGATGTCCTCGTTCGATCGGGCGATATAGCCGTCCAACGACGTCAGCATGGAATAGACAATCCTGGCCATCGGCACCTCCGCCTGGATTGACGCAGATCACCATAACCAATTGCGTTTTGCAATCGGTTTGTCCTGAGGCCAATACAACTTGAGGAAATGGTCTAGGCGAGAACCGTCTGCAGCCGCGTCAGTTCGCCGATCTGCGCCATCGTCGCCTGGTAGCCGAGCTGGATCGCCTCGTCGGCCCGGTGAAATTCGGTGAGGCCGATATGGCTGAGCTTGGGCTGCAGCGACATGTCGGGCGGATCGCCGGCAAGTCTCGCCCGCGAAATACGGTCCTGGATGATGTTGAAGGCTTCGACCATCACGCCGGTGATGCCCAAACGCGTCTGGTGCGATTGGTGTTGGGCGTCGACCTGGCCGGGCCTTGGCGCATCCTTTTCGATAACCAGCTCGCCAGCGCTGTGCTTGATCACGGCGGCGCGGCCGAACAGGTCGTAGTGGAGGTTGACCGCCACGACGAGCGGCTGCTCGTAGGCGCGGCAGACCGAAACGGGCACCGGGTTGACCAGCGCTCCGTCCACCAGCACGCGGCCGTTGCAATCGACAGGCTCGAACACGCCAGGCAGCGCGTAGGACGCGCGCATGGCGGTGATCAGCGATCCGCTCGACAGCCAGATCTCGTGGCCGGTGCGGATTTCCGACGCGACGCAGACAAATGGCTTGGGCAGATCGTCGAAGCGGATGCCGGCCACGTGCTCGCGCAGGCGCGCGTCCAGCTTCATCCCGCCGAAGAGGCCGCTGCCGCGCAGGTTGAGATCGAGCAGGCCGAAGATACGTCGTCTGGTGAGGCTGCGGGCGAACTCTTCCAGCTCATCCAGTTTGCCGGCCAGATAACAGCCACCGACCAGGGCGCCGATCGAGGTGCCGGCGATCATCGAAACTTCGATGCCGGCTTCATCGAGCGCGCGCAGCACGCCGATATGGGCCCAGCCTCTGGCGCAACCGCCGCCGAGCGCGAGCGAAATACCTGTTTTCTTGGGGGAGGTTGTTTCGGATGCGCCGCCTGCCGAGGACAGGCCGTTGGCCTCCCTGACATCTGGTCTGTTACGCAATGACGCCCATTCGAGCATCATGATCTCCCTTGTCCCAGGCTAGTATACGGACGGGCCGTATCGAAATGATGAATCTATGTGGTCGGTGTCAGGCAGAAGGTTCAAGCTGATGGCTTCCGATACGTGTTTTCCGCATCGAACAGCGGCTTGCTGCCGTCGTCGGCAAGCGTCCCCTTGCCGTCGATCAGCCCCACCGTCCGATAAAAGCATGAACGCCGGCCGGTGTGACAGGTTGCGTCGTGGCCCAACACTTTCACGCGAAGCCACACCGCATCCTGGTCACAATCCGTGAGCATCTCGACGACATGCTGGAAATTGCCCGAGGTTTCGCCCTTCTTCCAGAGCGTGTTGCGCGAGCGCGACCAGTAATGGGCAATGCCTGTTTCCAGCGTCAGAGCCAGCGCCCGTGCATTCATATGCGCGACCATCAGCAGCATGCCGTCGGCGGCATCGGTGACGACGACGGTGACAAGACCGGCGGCATCGAAGCGCGGCGAAAACACCGCGCCTTCCTCCAAGGCTTTCTTGTCCGAGGGAGCTTCCGGAAATTCCAGTGCCGACATTGCCGGTCTATCTTCCTATTGACCGCGACGTCGGCAAAGGGCTTACGCCCTGCCGCCGCGCACCATGGTGACAAAACGAACCTGCTCTTCGGGCGTATCCTTGAAGACGCCCGTGAAGGTGGAGGTCAGCGTTGTGGAACCTTGCTTACGGATGCCGCGCATGGCCATGCACATGTGCTCCGCCTCGATCATGACGGCAACGCCGCGCGGGTTGAGCACATCCTGGATGACGCCGGCAATCTGGGCAGTCAGGGCTTCCTGCGTCTGCAGCCGATGGGCAAAGATATCGACGACGCGCGCGATCTTGGACAGGCCGACGACCTTGCCGTCGGGCAGGTAGCCGACATGCGCCTTGCCGATGATCGGCACCATGTGATGTTCGCAATGCGAATGGAACTGGATGTCCTTGACGATGACCAGGTCGTCGTAGCCGGCGACCTCCTCGAAAGTACGGCCAAGCTCCTCGGCCGGGCACATGTCGTAGCCGCCGAACATTTCGCGATAGGCCTTGGTCACGCGCTTGGGCGTGTCGATCAAACCCTCGCGATCCGGATTGTCGCCGGTCCAGCGCAGCAAGGTGCGTACGGCGGCCTCGACTTCGGCCTCGCTCGGGCGGTCGGTGACCGGCTTTTCCATATAGGCGGACTGGGGCATTAGTTTCTTGATGACGGCATCCATAAAAGGCGTCTCCCGTAGTTCCTCTCTGAGGAGGAACGAGTTGAACGGACCACGACCTTTCGGTGTCGGAAACTCGCCCCGTTTCCAGCCCCGTAAGCGGCGTGAACTTCCCGGCAAGGACAGTGGCGTTCGCCGCCTTGTCGATACCGGACTGCCAGCATTATATATGGTCGTGCCGAGCGAATGAAAGACGCAACAACGGCAATCGCTGTTCGCTTGGCGGCGACGGATTGGAAAATAATGATCAACGACGTCTACAACGCGAAAATTCTCGGTTTTGCCGGAAATATCGCCCGCATCGGCCGGCTCGATCATCCCGACGCGACCGCGAAAGCGCATTCCAAGCTGTGCGGGTCGACCGTTACCGTCGACCTCAAGATGGAGGACGGCGTGGTCACCGACTTCGCCCACGACGTGAAGGCCTGTGCGCTCGGACAGGCATCGTCCTCGATCATGGCGCAACATGTCGTCGGCGCCAGCGCTGAGGAATTGCGCGCGGTGCGCGAGACCATGCTGAAGATGCTGAAGGAGAACGGCGCGCCGCCGGAAGGCCGCTTCGCCGACCTCGGCTATCTGGAGCCGGTGCGCGACTACAAGGCGCGTCACGCGTCGACCATGCTGACTTTCGACGCCGTGGTCGACGCCATCGGCCAGATCGAGAAGAAGCGCGCCGACGAAGCGGCCTGAGAGTGGTCTTCGAGCTTACGGTGAGCGGATCCCGCCAGAGCGGTCGTTCATGCCATGGCTTTGTGTTCGCCGGTACTCTTGCCGCTTCACTTGTGTCGGCCGGTGGCTCAAGCGGGGCGGAACCAGCAGTCCATCGCGATATCGGCGACTATCTCATGAGGGCCGTCCAGCCCTGTTGGAACGTGCCCGCAAATGCCACAAATACTGCACGCGTCCGGATCAGCCTGAACAAGGACGGATCGCTCGCCGGGCCGCCAAAAATCGTCGGCCCCGTGACATCGGCAAGGCATAAGGTTGCCGAAGCCGCCATTCGCGCGATCACGCGTTGCGCGCCGTTTCCCGGGCTGGCGTCCTACGGCGCCGACTATGATTTGTGGCGCGACATCGTCGTCACATTCTACCCAGCAGTCGACCCGGCGGCGGGACATCCGTCCATGGACATCAACGACCTCGATAAACTTCTCGGAAAATACAAGAAGGTAAAGTAGCCGGCTCCGGCCAGCGCACGGCTCAGGCCGGAGCTTTCAGCGCTCGCCTGCTTTCGATGAATTCGCTTCTTAGCCAGTCGGCGAAGGCCGCGGCCGGTTCGGAGAGACTGTGCAAACTCCTGGCCACCAGCCAATAGGCCCCGGATGCGACATCGATGTCGAACGGTTTGACCAGTGCTCCGGTCTCCAATTCTTCTCCAATCTGCAGGAGATCGCCCAGCGCCACGCCGTGGCCGAGCAGCGCGGCCTGCTTGGAGAGTGAGGCGTCCGCAAGCATCGGCCCGCGCGTGGGCATGGCGTTGGCGGGTACGCCCGCCGCCTCGAACCAGCGCGTCCAACCCTGGCGGTTTTCCTCGTGCAAAAGCGTGAAGCGAGCAAGATCGGCCGGCTTCCCGAGGGCTGGGCCCGATGAAAGCAGCGCCGGCGACAGAACCGGCGAATCGACTGTCGAGGCCAGCCGCTCGGCTTCGCTGCGGGGCCATGACGTCGCGTTCGAGCTGAAACGTAAGGCAAGTTCGGGCTGGTCGCTGCGGAACTCGATCAGCCTTGGGTCCACTTCGAGGGAGACGTCGATATCGGGCCGCAACTGGCGAAACCGGTTGAGCCGGGGTACCAGCCAGACGGATGCAATCGACGGCTCGACGCTGACACGAACCACGGCCTGCGCGGGAACCGCGACCAGTTCCGAGAGTAGTTTGTCGATGTCGTCGAAACTTCTGACCAGTTGAGCAAGCAGCCGACGGCCTGCATCCGTCAATTCGACGCGGCGATGGTGCCGTTCGAAAAGCGGTTGGCGCAGGAAGGTTTCGAGTTCGCGGATCTGCCGGCTGATCGCCGCCTGTGAGACGAAAAGCTCCTCGGCGGCGTTGCTGAAGCTCAAATGCCGCCCCGCCGCCTCGAAGCTCCTCAACGCCGTCAGGGGCAAGCGTCCACGCTTCATTTCGCATAACCCAGGATTATCCGAAGCGGAAATTATACTCGTTTGAAGGCGAAGGCCAGCGGCGGTCTAATCGTCTTCAAGGAGATGCCGCCATGATGCAGTTGCTTGAGATCCTTGGCGACGTCATACGGATCGCGACGTTCCAATGGCGCCACGAAAGACGCGCTGCAAGGCATCACGAAGAATGGTCTCATCCTGGCCGCTGGGCGCCGCCAGCCGACCGACGGCCATTTCGCCGTTCTCGCCCGTGACCGCACGGCGATCGGGATTGCGTTCTCCGGTGCAAGCGCACATCTATCAGCTGGAAAACGCGGAGATCGCAGTGGGCGACCAGCACAGGCATGCGCATACAGCCGGAGCGTCGAGGCGCGGCCGCAACTGGGCCGGCCCCTGGCGCAAGACGCCGGGCCGCTTGCTCGGCACCTCGCTCGTGCGGCTTTACCAATTGACGCTGTCCGGCTTTGTCGGCAATTCCTGCCGCCATCTGCCGACCTGTTCGGAATACGCGCATGAGGCGATCGCCCGCCATGGCCTTTGGGCCGGCGGCTGGATGGGGTTGTTCCGCGTGCTGCGCTGCGGCCCATTCGGCACGCATGGCATCGATCTGGTTCCGGAAGCGCTGGCGGACCGTAACGTCTGGTTCATGCCCTGGCGTTATTGGCGGGTCGGCCGCAAGCGCGGCGGAGCGCAGGGCTAGGGTGGCTGGTCACACCGCGCTGTTTACGCTCCGGTAGGGTTAACGCAAGCCTGCACAACAACTGCGCATTTGAGACAAAATCGAGACAAGAGACCTCGCTAAGCCCGCTCGCGAACCCCCTTCTGGAGCGAGCAGAAAATGCGCAATGTCGATCGTCTTCCCTTTATCATGGCTGGTGTCCTGTTCCTGCTCGCCTGGCTGCTGGGATTTCCGATGCGCGCGCAGTCCGCGCCGCTCGCGGACGTGCAGTGCACGCTGATCGCCGATGCCCAGAGCGGCAAGACGCTTTACCAGGACGGTATCTGCGACCAGCGCTTCAGCCCGGCCTCCACGTTCAAGGTGCCGCTTTCGCTGATCGGCTACGACGCAGGCATCCTTGCCGATGAACATACCCCGGCATGCGACTACAAGCCTGAGTTCAACGCGGTGAAACGCGACCAGAAAACCGTCGATCCGACGATCTGGGAACGTGATTCCATCATCTGGTTCTCGCGCGAGATCACCCGCAGGCTCGGACCTCAGAAATTTGCCGGCTATGTATCGAAGTTCAACTATGGCAATGGTGACGTTTCTGGCAATCCTGGCAGGGATGACGGGCTCACCCATTCCTGGGTTAACTCTTCGCTCAAGATCACGCCAGTCGAACAGGTTGCCTTCCTGCGGCAACTGCTGGCCGGCACAATGCCGGTGTCGGCCAGGGCGCATGAAATGACACGCGCCATCATGCCGAACTTCAAGGCTGGCGACTGGGCCGTTCAGGGCAAGACCGGCACGACCAGGCTCGGCGCGGGCGGCAAGGACAAGCGCTCGCTCGGATGGTTTGTCGGCTGGGCTGGGAAAGACGGCCGCCAGATCGTGTTCGCCCGGCTCGTCGTCGATACGAAGCGCACCGACATGCCGAAAGGGTTGGCGACACGGGCTGCGTTCCTGAAGGACCTGCCACAGCTGATTAAGTGAGCCGGGCTTTACGGCGGCGGCATCTGCTCATAAAAGACTGCCGCCGCCGGACGCATCCGGCACCCTGGCAGGTCGCAGCCCCGAACCGCTGATGATCTGCATTTACCACCCGCGCTCGTTTGCGGGACTGGATAGGAGAACCATATGCTGAATTCCGTTTCCCTGACATTTCCCGATGGCTCCGTCCGCGACTACGACGCGGCGATGACCGGTGCGGGTCTCGCCGAATCGATCTCGAAGTCGCTGGCCAAGAAGGCCGTGGCCTATGCCATTGATGGCACGGTGCGCGACCTCAGTGATCCCCTGGGCAAATCCGGCAAGGTGGAGATCATCACCCGCGACGATCCGCGCGCGCTGGAACTCATCCGCCATGACACCGCGCACGTGCTGGCGGAAGCCGTGCAAGAGATATGGCCGGGAACGCAGGTGACCATCGGACCGGTGATCGAGAACGGATTTTATTACGACTTTGCCCGCAACGAGCCGTTCACCCCGGACGATTTCCCGGTGATCGAGAAGAAAATGCGCGAGATCATCGCGCGCAACAAGCCGTTCACCAAGGAGGTCTGGTCGCGCGACAAGGCAAAAAAGGTCTTTGCCGACAAGGGCGAGCGCTACAAGCTCGAACTGATCGATGCCATTCCCGAGGACCAGGATCTCAAGATCTATGCGCAGGGCGACTGGTTCGATCTCTGCCGCGGTCCGCACATGGCCTCGACCGGCCAGATCGGCAACGCCTTCAAGCTGATGAAGGTGGCCGGCGCCTATTGGCGCGGCGATTCCAACAATCCGATGCTGACGCGCATCTACGGCACGGCCTGGGCCGACCAGGCGCAGCTCGAAGCCTACCAAACGATGCTGGAAGAGGCCGAGAAGCGCGACCACCGCAAGCTCGGCCGCGAAATGGACCTTTTCCATTTCCAGGAAGAGGGGCCGGGCGTGGTCTTCTGGCACGCCAAGGGCTGGAAGATGTTCCAGAACCTGGTCAACTACATGCGGCGCCGGCTCGACGAGCAGGGCTACCAGGAGGTCAACGCCCCGCAGGTACTCGACAAGAGCCTGTGGGAGACGTCAGGCCACTGGGGCTGGTACCGCGACGCCATGTTCAAGGTGACGGTCGCCGGCGATGAAACCGACGATGACCGCATCTTTGCGCTGAAGCCGATGAACTGCCCGGGCCACGTGCAGATTTTCAAACATGGGCTGAAATCCTATCGCGACCTGCCGGTGAAGCTGGCGGAGTTCGGCAATGTGCATCGCTACGAGCCGTCGGGCGCGCTGCACGGGCTGATGCGCGTGCGCGGCTTCACGCAAGACGATGCGCATATCTTCTGCACCGAGGAACAGCTGGCGGCCGAGTGCCTGCGCATCAATGACCTGATCCTGTCGACCTATGCCGATTTCGGTTTCGACGAAATCAGCGTCAAACTGTCGACGCGGCCCGAAAAGCGCGTCGGCACGGACGAGGCCTGGGATCATGCCGAGGCGATCATGGGCGGCGTGCTGGAGACGATCAGGACAAGGTCCGGCAATCGGATCAAGACCTCGATCAATCCGGGCGAGGGCGCCTTCTACGGGCCGAAGTTCGAATATGTGTTGAAGGATGCCATCGGCCGCGAATGGCAATGCGGGACGACGCAGGTCGACTTCAACCTGCCGGAGCGTTTTGGCGCCTTCTACATCGGCTCGGATTCGGAAAAGAAGCAGCCGGTCATGGTGCACCGCGCCATATGCGGTTCGATGGAGCGTTTCCTCGGCATCCTGATCGAGAACTATTCCGGCCACTTCCCGCTATGGTTCGCGCCGCTGCAGGTGGTGGTGGCGACGATCACGTCAGACGCCGACAGCTATGCGACCGAGGTCGTGGCAAAGCTGAAGGCCGCCGGGCTGTTGGCGGAAGCCGATCTGCGCAACGAGAAGATCAACTACAAGGTCCGTGAGCACAGCCTGGCCAAGGTGCCGGTCATCCTCGTCTGCGGCAAGCGCGAGGCGGAGGAGCAGACGGTCAACATCCGCCGGCTCGGCTCGCGCGATCAGGAATCGCTTGGTCTTGCCGAAGCAATCAAACGGCTGACCGAAGAAGCGATCACGCCTGATCGCCGACGCAAGCGCGCTGCTTGAATCGGAGTGTTTTTCGATCGAATGGCGGTGGAGCGATCCATCGCCATTTTCATATCCCTGTCACGGCAACGTTGTAACGAGCCCCTATGCTCAAGCTGAAATCGCGCGAACGACCGTTCCCAGAGCTTTCCTACGCCAATCCGCACCAGCCGGCGCTGGCGCGCTGGTTCATCCATTCGGTCGAAGGCCTGTCGGGCCGCGATCGCTTTGCCGCGCTTTATGATTTCTGGCGCCGCCAGGTGGTGCCGACGGGCGAGCGTGTGTTCAGCCGCATGCTGGACCTCATTGACGTGCGCGTGCGAATTCCCGACCAATGGCCGCCCGCGCAATTGCCCGACACGCCACTGGTGATCGTCGCCAACCATCCCTTCGGCATCGGCGACGGCATTGCCGTGCTATCGCTGGCAGAGCAACTCGGTCGGCCTTTCCGGGTGATGATCCACAAGGACCTGCTCAGGATCCGCGAGATGGAGCCCTATTCGCTGCCGATCGACTTTTCCGAGACCAAGGACGCGGTGAAGAACAACATGGCGGTGCGCCATGAGGCGGTCCGGCTGCTCAGGGAAGGTGTCACCATCGTGGTGTTTCCGGCCGGCGGCGTGGCCACTGCGCCCAAGGGTTTTGGCCGCGCGCGCGACCTGCCGTGGAAGATGTTTCCGGCCCGTCTCGTCCAGGAGGCCAAGGCATCGGTCATCCCCATGCATTTCTCCGGCCAGAACGGCAGGCTTTTCCATCTCGTCAGCGGGCCGATGAACATGGCCGAGCGCGACGGGCGTGTGGCCAAATTCGTCGGCAAGGCCTCGCTGACCTTGCGCACCTCGCTGCTCATTCGTGAATTCGCGCGGCTGTCCGGCAGGGCGATCGACGTGCGCGTCGGCAACGTGCTGAGCTGGAACGAACTGGAGCCGCTGCGCGACCGCAAAACGTTGCTCGACCGTCTCTATCGCGGTGTATTCGACCTGGCGCCGAGCCTGCCGCGCCGTCGCATTCCGTTCCTCCCGGCGCGAACCAAGCTCGCCGCCTGAAGGCTAATCGGCGCCTTCCTCGGGATCCATCGCCGCTGCTTCGGTGGCGAGAACCTCAATTTCCTGGTTCTGCCCGCCAACGACCGTGAAATCCTTCTGGTAGATGCGATCGCGGTTCTTGGCGATGATGGTGTAGTCGCCTTCGGCCAGCACCATCGAGGCGAAGGCGCCGACGGTTTCCTTGATCGGATCGCCGGATTCGTTAAGCAGCGACCACGAGGTGTCGGCAATCGCTTCGCCGCCCGTCTCGCGTACCAGCTTCATGGTGATTTCAGCGGCGTGATGCTCGACGGTGGCTTCCGTCAGCTTGCCCGCCTCGACGCGGATATCGGATCGGATGACGGCGTTGACCGCGCCGTAAGTCGAGACGACATGATAGATGCCGGCATTGAGCCGCACGACGCTGTTGGGTTCGACATCGGGAATGATCAGCGCGCGGTCGCCATTGGCCTCGGCGGTGCCCTCATAGATCGAAAAGCGCAGTTTCTTCGGCGGTATGCGCACGCCGCCGGACAGAACCGCGTCCAGCTTCAGGCCGCCGGCATCGAGCACGAGGCTTTCTCGCTTGGCTTCCTTGCCGACTGTGATGCGCTTGGTGGCGCCGGCGCGGCCATAAGAAGCGTGGACTAGGTAACTGCCGGGCTCGAGCTGGAAGACGGCGCTGCCGCCATGGGAGGAGGCGACCATGGGCAATTTGCCGTTCACCGCTTCTGGCTTGAAGACACGCCAGACTAGCCCACGTGTGATGTCGGTGCCCTTGTCGGTCAACTGGGCCGAGAGCGTAATGGCGCCACCGCCGCCAAGCGCCAGCGGGGTCTCGCTCTTCGGCGTTGCATAGCTCGAAATTCCGGGAAGTTTCAGGTCGCCGACGCCGTCCTTTTCCTGCGCGACAGCCATGGAGACCGGCAGCAGGAACAGCGCGGCGCAGAGCCGAACCAGGAAAAGACGCAGTCGCCCCTCAAACATGCCTTGCGTTGAAGCCCATGGCGGTGGCAATTTCAAGGCTTAAGAGTCCGATCCGGGACTCTTCAGCCCGGCGTTTGCGCGCCTTTGCCCGAGCCGCCCGAATCCCCGATGGTGCGCTTCAGCTCAAAACAGAGTGTTTCAGGAGACTTGCGCCCATGGCGTCGCCGATCATCGACTTTCTATTGACCCGAAATTCAGCGCCGATACCCGACCTCAGGGAACCGGCGCCCAGCGACGCCGATATCGCCACGATGATCACCGCCGCCACACGCGTGCCCGACCATGGACGGCTCGAACCCTGGCGCTTCATCCTTTATCGCGGCGAAGCCCGCATCGAGATCGGCAAAAAACTAGCGGCCTTGGCCGAACAGCGCGAGGGGCCGTTGCCGGAAGGCCGTCGCAACCAGGAACTGGCGCGGTTCTCGCGCGCCCCGCTGGTGATCGGTGTCGTATCCATTCCGAGGGAGAACCCAAAAATCCCCCAATGGGAGATGTTCCTGTCCGGAGGCATGGCGGCGATGAACCTGATGATCGCGGCCACTGCGCTGGGCTATGGCACGAACATGATCAGCAACTGGTATTCCGACGTGCCGGAGGGCAGGGCGATTCTCGGACTGGCGCCGCAGGAGCGCGTCGTCGGGTTCATCCATATCGGCTCCTACGCCGGTCCGGCGCCGGAGCGGCCACGGCCTGATCCGGCCAAGCTCTACACCGATTATGCCGGACCTTGGGCGGGCTGAATGTTCTACGAGCCGTCCAAGGGGCATGGCCTGCCGCACGATCCTTCGAAGGGGATCGTCGCGCCGCGCCCGATCGGCTGGATATCGACGCTGAACCAGGCCGGCGAGGTCAATCTGGCGCCATACTCCTTCTTCAACGCCTTTTCGACGCGACCTTTCATTGTCTGGTTTTCCTCGGAGGGTGAGAAGGACAGCGCCTCGTTTGCCCAGGAAACCGGCGAGTTCGTCGCCAATCTGGTCAGCCGCGATCTTGCGGACAAGATGAACTACACATCCGTCGACGCACCGCGTGGCGTCAACGAGTTCATCTATGCCGATCTCGCCATGGCGCCCTCGCGTCTCGTCAAGCCGCCGCGCGTGGCGGCTGCACCAGCGGCGCTCGAATGCCGGGTGACGGAAGTGTTTCGCCCGAAGGCGCTGGACGGATCACCGACGAGTGCCTTTGTCGTCGCCGGTGAGGTGATCGGCGTTCACATCGACGATGCTTTCCTGAAAGACGGCCTGTTCGACATCACCAAGGCCGGCAATGTCGCGCGTCTCGGTTATATGGATTACGCCAGCGTCGACGAGGTCTTTTCGATGCGGCGGCCACGCTGGGGCAAGGAGTAGCCGTCAGGCGGATATCCCGGCCGCTTTCGCGCGGGCCAGAAGGCGTTCGGCCAGCCGCAGATGCGGACGGTCGAACATCTTGCCGTCGATGCCGACGACGCCCGGATTTCCGGCCGCCTCGAAGGCCGCCACGATAGCCGCCGACTGTCTCACCGCCTCGGCAGAGGGCGTGAAGGCGGTGTTGATGACGGGCACCTGATCGGGGTGGATCGCCATTTTGCCGGTGAAACCGTCACGCTCGGCGTCGGCACATTCCGCGGCGAAGGCCACCATGTCGCGAAAGCCAGGAAATACGGTGTCGATCGCGGCGACTTCCGCGGCTCCGGCCGCGAGAATGGTCGTCAGGCGGGCGTGACGGAAGAGATCGGTGTAGCGGCCGTGCTCGTCGCGGGCAGAGCGTGCGCCGATCGCCGCCGACAGGTCTTCCGCGCCCCAGGTGAGACCGGCGAGCCGTGCGCTTGTCCCGGCATAGGTGGCGGCGGCGAGCACGCCCGCCGGAGTTTCGGTGATGATCGGCAGGATTTTTATCGACCCGTCGGGCAGGCCGTTTTCGGCTTCCCAAACCCTGAGCTTGGCCGCGAGCTGCTGCACATCCTGGCCGCTGTTCGATTTAGGCAGCATGATGCCGTCCGGTCTTGCCGGAACGAGCTTGGCAAGATCATCGTCCGTCATTCCGGTCGAGAGGTCGTTGACCCTGACATAAAGCGCCGAGTTGGTTTGCCCCCTGCGTTCGAGGATAAAGCGCGCCGCGATCTCGCGCGCCCGCGCCTTGTTCTGCGGCGCCACGGAGTCCTCGAGATCGACGATAACCACGTCGGCGCCGGCGCCAAATCCCTTTTCCAGCTTCCGTTCGGAATCGCCTGGAACGAATAGCAGCGAGCGCATCAGTCTGCCTTCTTCAGCATCATCGCTTGCCTGATGCATTTGGCGACCAGATCGCCATGCTGGTTGTAGGCGCGGTGCTCGAATTCGACGATGCCGCGGTCGGGCTTCGACCTGGATTCGCGCACCGAGACGACAGATGTTTCGACGCGGATGGTGTCGCCATGGAAGACCGGGTGAGGAAACACGGTTTCCTTCATGCCGAGATTGGCAACCGTCGTGCCGACCGTGATGTCGTTGACCGAAATGCCGATCATCAGGCCGAGCGTGAACAGCGAGTTGACCAGCGGCTTGCCCCATTCGCTCCTAGCGGCGAAATCGAAGTCGATATGCAGCGGCTGCGGGTTCAGCGTCATCACCGAAAACAGCATGTTGTCGCTCTCGGTGACAGTCTTGCGCAGCGTGTGCCGGAAGACATGGCCGACAACAAACTCCTCCAGATATAGCCCGGCCATCTTCCGCCTCCTGCGCTGTCTGACGGTTGATAGGCGCTGCTTCAGGCGCTCGCAAGCCAGTTAATGAACATGGTGAACCGTTCGTAAACCATTTCTGCCTACCCTTCTCACGGGGCCGGAAACCTTCCGGCATGGGGCGTAAGCAGACGGGCATGGTAGTTGTTTCGCATTTCCTGAAATGGATCTACACGGCCAGGGTTTCGGAGCGCGCCGCCGCCGCTCATGCGCTGGCCCGAGCCTATGTGAATTGCGAATTGCCGTTCGAGGATCGCTGCGCCGCCGAGGCCGCGCTGACGCTGCTGCTCGACGACGCCTCGTCGAAAGTGCGGCTGGCGATGGCGGAAGCGTTCTCGATGAGCCATCACGCACCGTTGCAGATCATCAGTGCGCTTGCCGCTGACCAGCCGGAGGTCGCCGGGGTCGTGCTGGCGCGCTCGCCGCTGCTCACCGACGCCGACCTGATCAATCGCGTGGCGGCGAGCCAGAAGGCAACGCAGAAGCTGATCGCCGACCGGCCTTCCGTCTCGATGGCGCTTTCGGCGGCCATCGCCGAGGTCGGGGAGGCGGAGGCATGCGCCGTGCTTTTGGCCAATAGCGGCGCCGACATCGCGTCACTCAGCTTCCGGCGCATGGCGGAACGCCACGGGCATCTGCCTCTGGTGCGCGAGGCGCTGATATCGGATATCAGGCTGCCTGCCGATTGCCGGCATATGCTGCTCGTCAAGCTCGGCGAGACATTGAAGACATCGCCGCTGGTCATGGCATTGATGGGAGCCGCGCGTGCCGACCGGGTCATGCGCGATGCTTGCGTCAAGGCCTCGGTGACGCTGATCGAGGGCACGCGCCAAGAAGAGCACGCCGCGCTGATCGAGCATCTCAGGCTGCGCGGCGATCTGACCGCGAGCTTCCTGATCCGCACCATCGCGCACGGCAAGGTCGATTTCTTCGGCTCGGCGCTGGTGGCGCTCAGCCAGCAATCCGAACCACGGGTGAGGGCGCTGCTGGCCGGCGGGCACGACGTGGCCCTGCAGGCGCTGTTCCGCAGTGCCGGCATGGCTGCCGCCACGCATGCCGTCATCCTGCGCGCCCTGAAGATCTGGCGCGAGGTCGCCAACGGCAAGCGCGTCGCCGGCGTGCAGGAAGTCAGTTGGCTGATGCTCAAGGAATTGGGCGGGCAATCCGCCGAAGGCGATCTTGCCGCATTGATCAAATCGATCCACCTAGACGCCCTGCGTGAGAACGCACGCGGCCATGCACTGGCGATCGCCGCTGCCTAGGTTTTCTCCCTCGCGAAGAAATCCGGGAAATCTTCCATCGCCGCGGCGATGATGCGCAGGGACGCCGCGATCTGCAGCATGTCGCCGGTGGCGTTTCGCTGGGCGATGCCTGCCGCATACTGCCGGGCGACGGCAATGGTCGCTGTTTGCGGATCCCCAGGGGCTCGGAAAAGCAGCTCGCGCGCCAGTCCCCTCAGGAAGGTGGCGATTGAAAGCGTCGTTTCCGATGGGAGGGCATGGTTTTGGCTGGCCGTGCGCAGCCGCAGGATTTCCAGGCCGACCGTGACGGAAGCGACGCCGCCGCCCAGCACCGCCTCGCCCTTCCTGCCGGAATTCTGCACCAGCGGCATCAACTGATTGACCCGGTCGTAAGCGAGGCTCTCGAAGGCTGAGCGCCTCGGCACGCGCTCATGCAGGCAAAGCCGCGCCAGATCCTCCCGCATGGCCCGCACGATGCGGTCGGCCGCGAGCCATGGATCGGCCGGCAATACCACGATGAAGACGCCGATGGCCAAGAGGATGCCGACCAGGATGGATGCCGAGCCGGCGAAGAAGGGGCCGGGATCGTAGGTCATCGCCTGATGTGGGCTGAGAAAGGCCAGAAAATTGATGGCGAAGGCCGTCGCCACGCCGACATGGCGCGGATTGGCCATGGCGAGTGCCGCCGGCACCATGATCGGCACGACGAACAGCATGAACCAGCCGAAGCCGGGCAGAGCAGGGAGCGCAACCTGCCCGACGAGAAAGGCAAAAGGCAAAGCGAGCAGCGTTCCCTTGAAGAATCCCCAGGATACTTGCACGGGGTCGGGGCGAGCGGCAAACAGGCTCGACACGACGGCAACGAGGATGACGGTGCCGGCCGCCTCCGACCACTTCGTCGTCAGCCAGAAAGCCGCCACCAGCAGCGTGGCAACGGCCGCGCGGATGGCGTTGCGCGCAGCACCGGGATAGTCGCGATGCACCACCAGGGCCGGCTGCTGGCTGCCGGGACCTGGACGGCGCGTGACCGGCGCGCGCAAGGCATCGAGGCCACGCAGCACCTGTTTCAGCGCCTCGGCGAAATCGGCCGCTATGGTAAGGCGGGTAATGGTGCCGACCCTGTCCTCACCCGGCTCGATCGAGGCGTCGGGCATTTGCCTGGCCCTGATCGAGATCGCGTCGAGCCGCGCCACCCAGGATGAGGTATCGTCCAGCGCTCCCGGCTTGGCTGCCAGTTCGCTGACAAGGGCCTGCAGTTCCGAGCGCACCGGGATGAGGGCGGCGTTTTTGGGAGCGGCATGCGAATAGAGCGCGCGCGCCGCCGAAAGTGCCGAAAGCAGTTGTCCGATGGTGCGCCGCACCGGATGCGCGCGCGGCGCGAAGCTCGGCGCTTCGAGCCTGGCATAGGCGCGCATCTCGCCAAGCGTCTGGGTATCGGCGACAAGCTTCCGGTGCAGGCCGATCAGCGTTGCCCGGTCGCCGCCTGAAAACGCACCGCCGGCATAGGTGGCGAGGTCGAGAATGCAGCGTTTCAGCCGCGAGACGATGGCGTCGCTGGCCAGTTTTGGCAGGATCAGTCGGCTGGTCAGGCCGGCGCAGACGATGCCGAGCACGATCTCGGCACAACGCGCGACCGCGAGGTCTACGACCAGATGCGGTTGTCCGAAAGCGGGCAGGCCGATGATCATTGCGGTGTAGCCTGCAAGAGCCGCGCCATAGGCTTCGGGATTGCGCAGCAGCGACGAGACGAAGGTGCAAATGCCAATCCAGACAGCAAGCACCGTCACCAGAATCCAGGGGCCGGTGCCGAATGCCGTGGTGATGCCGATTGCCGCGACACCGCCGGCCAGCGTGCCGAGCAGGCGGTAGAAGCCTTTCGCCAGCACCATGCCGGCAACCGGCTGGGCGACGATGAACACCGTCATCATCGCCCATTGCGGATGGTCGAGCTTCAGCGCGTAAGCGGCCAGCAATGCGATCATGCCGGCCGAAACGGTGCGCAGCGCGAAAATCCAGTCCGAGCGTGTCGGTTGCGTCAGCCCGGCCAGGCTCGTCTCGAAATAGGTTTTCAGCCGCGCCCAGGTCACATGCTGGTCTCCATGTCAGGAACGCAAGCTAAACGCGCCAGCGGCTAGATATCCAGCACTTCCGTCTCGGCGAATTCGGCGCGTTCCTGGATGAAGCGGAAGCGGGCTTCGGGTTTGGTGCCCATCAGCTCGTCGACCCTGTCCTTGGTGGCGGAATCGACTTCGTTCACATCGACCCTGAGCAAGGTGCGCTTCCTTGGATCCATGGTGGTTTCCTTGAGCTGCGCGGCCATCATTTCGCCCAGGCCCTTGAAGCGGCCAAGCTCGACCTTGCCGCGCCCGGTGAATTCGGTGCGCAGAAGCTCGTCCTTGTGGGCGTCGTCGCGGGCATAGGCGACCTTGCCGCCTTGCCTGATCGAGTAAAGCGGCGGCACCGCCAGATAGAGATGGCCGCCGCGCACCAGCGCCGGCATCTCCTGGTAGAAGAAGGTGATCAGCAGCGAAGCGATGTGTGCGCCGTCGACGTCGGCGTCGGTCATGATGATGACGCGGTCGTAGCGCAAATCCTCGTCACGGTATTTTGACCGTGTGCCGCAGCCGAGCGCCTGGATCAGGTCCGATATCTGCTGGTTGGCGGCCAGCTTGTCATTGCCGGCGCTGGCGACGTTGAGGATTTTTCCGCGCAGCGGCAAGACGGCCTGGCTGGCACGATCGCGCGCCTGCTTGGCCGAGCCGCCGGCGGAATCGCCTTCGACGATGAAGAGTTCGGCACCCGCCGCCGCGTTCTGCGTGCAGTCGGCGAGCTTGCCCGGCAAGCGCAGCTTGCGCACCGCGCTCTTGCGCGACACTTCCTTTTCCTGGCGGCGGCGCACCCGTTCGTCGGCGCGCGCGATCACCCAGTCGAGCAGCTTCGAGGCTTCCTGCGGATTGTCGGCCAGCCAATGGTCGAATGGGTCGCGGATCGCGGTCTCGACGATGCGTATCGCTTCGATCGTCGCCAGCCTGTCCTTGGTCTGGCCGACGAATTCCGGCTCGCGGATGAACACCGACAGCATGCCGGCGGCCGAAATCATGACGTCTTCCGAGGTGACGATCGAGGCGCGCTTGTTGCCGACGAGGTCGGCATAGGCGCGCAGACCGCGCGTCAGCACGTTTCGGAAGCCGGCTTCGTGGGTGCCGCCTTCACCGGTCGGGATGGTGTTGCAGTAGGAATTGATGAAGCCGTCGCCACCGAACCAGGTGACCGCCCATTCGAGCGAGCCATGGCCGCCTTGCTTGTCGCTCTTGCCGGCGAAGATTTCGCGCGTCACCTGGAAATCGTCGCCGAGCGACGCCTTCAGATAATCCTTGAGGCCGCCTGGGAAATGGAATTCCGCCTTGGCCGGTGTCTGATCCTTTTCCTTGATGAGGGAGGGATCGCAGGTCCAGCGGATCTCGACGCCGCCAAACAGGTACGCCTTCGAACGCGTCATGCGGTAGAGACGCGCCGGCTCGAAGGCCGCGCCCTTGCCGAAAATCTGCTCGTCGGGATGGAAGCGGATTTTTGTGCCGCGCCGGTTGTGGACTTCGCCGAGCTGCTCCAGTCCGGTCACCGGGACGCCGCGCGAAAAGCGCTGGCGATAGAGCTGGCGCCCACGTGCCACCTCGACCTCAAGATGATCCGACAGGGCGTTGACGACGGAGACGCCAACGCCGTGCAGGCCGCCTGATGTCTCGTAGACCTTGGAGTCGAACTTGCCGCCCGAATGCAGCGTCGTCATGATGACTTCGAGCGCCGGCTTCTTGAATTTTGGGTGCATGTCGACCGGAATGCCGCGGCCATTGTCGGTGACCGTGAGATGGCCGTCGGCGGAGAGTTCGACATCGATGAAGGTGGCGTGGCCGGCAACCGCTTCGTCCATCGAATTGTCGATGACCTCGGCGAACAGATGGTGCATCGCCTTGTCGTCGGTGCCGCCAATATACATGCCTGGCCGGCGGCGCACCGGCTCAAGGCCCTCAAGCACCTCGATGTCGGCGGCGCTGTAGCCCTCGCTGCCATCCTTGGTTGCGGCTGGACGCCTGGCGGCCGCCTGTACCAGCGGATCCGCCGGGCGCGCCGGCGTGCGAACCGGCTGCGGCTGTTTTTCCAGATTGCCGAAAAGATCGTTGTTGTCGTCCATGCCTGCCATAGAGTCCAAGCTGCGAATCACCCGTCGATACTGCCACGCTTTTCAGCGCCAAGCGACGGAGGTTCCTGTTACGTTCGGGGATTTAACTGCTCTTACCCTAAAACCATTCGATAACCAAGCGGGCGGAAATAGGTCAAATGCCGCCGCGCAATATTCCTGATTCTTTAACAATGCCGCCTAGCGTGAGCCCAACATAACAAGAAACGGCGGGCATCAGGGGTTTTCGGCGTGAGGGGCAAGGCCATAACGATGATCGGCATCGCCGCCGTTTTCGGCGCGATCTCGATCTTTGCCGCGGATTTCTGGGTCAAGAGCCAAGCGAAGGCCGATGCCCAGGAGAAAACGGCCTCGATCGCCGCTCCGGCCGCGCCCAGGATCGAGTTCAAGACCATCGTGGTGGCGAACGCGCCGTTGCGCTACGGCATGGAGCTCGACCGCGCCAAGCTCAGCGAAATCCCGTGGCCGCAGGATTCCCTTCCGCAGGGCGCCTTTGCCACCATCGATGGATTGCTCGGCGAAGGCGGCCGGGTCGCGCTGTCGCCGATCGAGATCAACGAGCCGGTGCTGCTCGCCAAGCTGTCGGGACCGAACGGCCGCGCGACGCTGTCCAACATGCTGACGCCCGGAATGCGGGCGGTCACCATCCGCACCGACGAGATCGCCGGCGTCGGTGGCTTCGTGACGCCGGGCGACCGGGTCGATGTCGTGCTGACGCGCGATGCCGGCGAAATCCAGGAAGTCGCCAAGAACGCGCAAGGGGCTGCCGGTTCGACCATCACCTCGGAGATCGTCGTTGCCGACGCCAAGGTGCTCAGCGTCGGGCAGGGCGCCGACGAGCGCCAGACGACGCCGCAGGTGGCCAATTCCGTGACCCTCGAGGTGACGAGCGACGGCGCGCAGAAAGTGGCGCTTGCCCGCACCGTCGGAACGCTGTCGCTGTCGCTTCGCTCCGCCAGCGAAGGCGGCGATGGCAAGAACGGCGTCACCACCATCTCTTCCTTCGGCGGATCCGTCGCTTCCAAGACGCAGGCCGTGGCCGGCTCCTTGTTCGATGCCATAGCGAAGGAGCCGGAGAAGCCTAAATTCAAGACGATCATCGTGACGCGCGGCACGCAGGCCGAGGAATATCAGGTTCCAACGCGGGACCAGAAGTAAAGACCGGTGGGGACCGGGCGGGACGGGACAATGTTGATGCGTACCCTATATCGAATGAAGGCTCGGTCGCGCTTGGTGCGCGCCCTGGCGATGGCGTTTACCCTGGCTGCGAGCGGCGTGCTTGCCTTGCCCGGAGCGGCGAAGGCGGACAACGACATCGTCTATGTCTCGTCGACCAAGAATGCGTCGATCAAGGTTGCCAAGGGCAAGCCCAAGACGATCATGACGAGCGCGGCCTTCTACCAGATCGTCATCGGTGATCCGGAGATCGCCAACGTCAACCCGCTGACCGACAAATCCTTCTATGTGCTGGGCAACAATCTCGGCACCACCGGCATTGCGCTGTTCGACCAGAACAAGCAGCTCGTCGGCACCGTGGACATCGAGGTGACGCTCGACACCGACCAATTGGCGAACACTATCCGTGCCAGTGTGCCGGACGCCAAGATCAAGGTCGGCTCGGCCAACGGCCGTGTCGTGCTGTCGGGTGAGGCGGATGACGCGGTTGCAGCGGATAAGGCAAGCAAGATCGCCAGCCGCTTTTCCGGCAATGAGGAAGTGATCAACTCGGTCAATATCTCTTCGTCGCAGCAGGTTCAGCTCAATGTCCGGTTCGTCGAGATCAACCGCCAGGCAGGGCAGGACCTGGGCGCGAAATACAGCGCCAATTTCGCCTACGGCTTCGGCGGTCGCGACATTTCACTGGATCCGGGCACGGTCCCAGCGGCGGGGACCGGCGAGATCATCGGCCGACTGCTGTCGAACGGCGTCTCGATCGACATTGCCATTAAGGCGCTGGAAGAGCGCGGCCTTGCCCGTCGGCTGGCTGAGCCGAACCTGATCGCGCGTTCAGGGGAGACAGCGAGCTTCCTGGCCGGCGGCGAATTTCCGATCCCGGTTTCGGAGGACAACGGCAAGATTTCGGTCAGCTACAAGAAATATGGCGTTAGCCTGGATTTCAAGCCGACCGTACTCAAGGACGGGTTGGTCAGCCTCGACATCGCGCCGGAAGTCTCCTCGATCGATGCGTCGGCGTCCTACAATATCGGCAACATTTCCGTGCCCGGCTTCATCGTGCGCCGCGCCAAGACCTCGGTCGACCTGAAGAACGGCCAGAGCTTCATGATCGCCGGGCTTTTGCAGTCCCAGAACGACATCACCACGTCTCGCATTCCCGGCCTTGGCAAGATGCCGGTGCTTGGAGCGCTGTTTTCGTCGAAATCCTATCAGCGGCGCGAGACCGACCTGGTCATCATCGTCACGCCCTATCTGGTCAAGCCGGTCGATCCGTCGAAGAAAATGGCTGAGCCGACCGATGGCACGCAGCCAGCCAGCAATGTCGACTATTTCCTCAACAACACCGAGGAGGTGAAGGCGCCGGATACGGGCCGCGCGCTGGCGCTGGCCGACGGCAGTGCCGCACGGGCCGCTCCTGCCACCAAAGTCGGTCATTTCCTCGACCTGCCGAAGGACTGAGCCATGCGTCTGATCCTGAGATCGTGCATCGGCCTGCTTCTTGCCGGCCTGGCAAGCGGCTGCACCAGCGACGACTACGTGCGCAGCGAAGGGGTGACGTCCGGCGCCGGCGAGGCGCAGGCCGCCAACACCGTCATGCAGATGGTCGACCCGTGGAAGTACGGCGTACAGAACACGAGACTTCTCGTGCCTGCCAAGCGCGGCAGTGCCGGACCCGTCACGCCCGATCAGGCGGCCGGTGCCAAGGCAGCGCAAACGACCACCGACAACTGATCCAGACGGCGATCGACCTCACAGGCGGCGAGAATGGCAAACAGCACCAAGAAAATCCTGCTCGTATCGACAGACCGGACCTTCGCGCAGGACACGAAGACGGCCTTCGCCGCCTCCGAGATCATCCAGCTCATGACGGTGGAGAAGAACGTCACCGAGCTGCGCGGCGAGGTCCAGGAGGCCGAGTTCGGCGTTGTCATCGTCGACATGGATGCAGCGAAACTCGAGGAGATCGAGTCCCTGCAGCGCGTCATGCGCCGGCTCGAGGGCAAGGCACCGGTGGTCGTGGTCACCCAGGAGTTCAACGCCGCGGCCGTGCGCATCCTGGTGCAGCTCAAGGTCGCCGATTTCCTGGTCAAGCCGATCACCACCGCAGACCTCGTGCGTTCGGTCGTGCGGGCTCTGCAGGGACCCGGGCGCGAGGAAAACACCGAGTCGCAGATCTATACCTTCATGCCCGCCGCCGGCGGCGTCGGAACCACGACACTGGCACTGCAGACCGCGTTCCAGCTGCATCATTCGGTGACGCGCGGCGCCTCGACCTGCGTGGTCGACCTCAATTTCCAGCAAGGTGCCTGCGCCGAATATCTCGATCTCGAGCCGCGTTTCGACATCACCGAAATCGAGAACCAGCCTGAGCGCCTCGACCGGCAACTGCTCGATGTGATGCTGTCCAAGCACGCCAGCGGACTGTGTGTGCTGGCGGCGCCGACACATCCGTCCGAAATGCGGTCATTCAAGACCGATGTCGTGGTGCGCATGCTGGACCTCGTTTCGGCCTATTTCGACAATGTCGTCATCGACATGCCGCGCACCTGGTTTCCGTGGACGGAAACTGTGCTGCTCGGTTCCAACAAGCTTTACATCGTGGCCGAAATGACGGTGCCGTGCCTGCGCCATACGCAGCGGCTGATCCAGGCCGTCTACGAGACCGCCGGCAAGGAAGTGAAGCCGAACGTGATCGTCAACCGTTTCGAGCAGAAGATGTTCGACAACGGCATCAAGCAGGCGGACGTCCAGGAAATCCTTGGCGAGCATTTTGTCGGCGGCATCGCCAACAACTACCGGCTGGTGCGCGAGGCGGTCGACCGCGGCGTGCCGCTGCACGAGATCGATCCCAACGCCAATGTCGTCAACGACCTGAAGAAGATCATTCTTCCGGAAGAGGCGGTGGCAACCGCGAGCAAGTCGAAGTCGCTGTTCGGCTTCGGCAGGGGCCTCTTGAAAAGGAAAGCTGGATGACCAGCCGTTTTTCCACCCTGCAGAACCGTGACGCGCGTCCGCGCCCGGCTGAATCGACGCCGGTCGCGCATCATGCAGTCGTCATCCCGACCAGCCGGAAGGCTTTGCCGACGAAGGCGGAGGCGGCGCCGGCAAAGAATGCCAACAAGGTGCTCGATGCCCGCGTGCGCATCCACCGGATGCTGCTCGAGGAGATCAATCTCGTCGCGTTGGAGCGCTTGCCCAAGGAGGAGATGCGCCGGCAAGTGCACGATTTCGTATCGGAAAAGACCCGCCAGGAGCGGATGGCGATCAACACCGCCGAACTCGACGCGCTGGTTGACGACATCGTCGACGAGATGGTCGGCCTCGGCCCGCTCGAGCCGCTGCTCAAGGATCCCGAAATCAACGATATCCTGATCAACGGCCATCAGAACTGCTTCGTCGAAAAGAAAGGCAAGCTGCAGCAGGTCCATATCCCGTTCAAGGACGAGGCGCATCTGCTCAGAATCGTCAACAAGATCGTGGCCGCCGTCGGCCGCCGCGTCGATGAATCGCAACCGATGGTCGACGCTCGCATGCTGGACGGCTCGCGGTTCAACGCAGCCATCCGCCCGGTGGCCGTCGACGGCCCGCTGGTGTCGATCCGCAAGTTCTCCAAGAACAAGCTTGGCCTGCACAGGCTCGTCGAATTCGGCGCCATCACACAGAACATGGCCGAAGTGCTGGCCGCGGCCGTCCACGCCCGCAAGACGACGATCATTTCGGGCGGCACCGGCACAGGCAAGACGACGATGCTCAACGCGCTGTCGGCGTTCATTCCCGAAGACGAGCGACTGATCACCATCGAGGACGCAGCGGAACTTCAATTGCAGCAGCCGCATGTCGCACGCATGGAGACGCGTCCCGCCAACATCGAAGGCCATGGCGAGCTCAAACAGCGCGACCTGGTCAAGAACGCGCTGCGCATGCGTCCCGACCGCGTCATCCTCGGCGAGTGCCGCGGCGAGGAAGCCTTCGACATGCTGCAGGCCATGAACACCGGCCACGAAGGCTCGATGGCGACCATTCACGCCAATACGCCGCGCGACTGCATTTCGCGCCTCGAGCAGATGCTGGGCATGACCGGCATGCCGATGACGGTGCAGTCGATCCGCAGCCAGATCGCCAGCGCCATCGACATCATCGTCCAGCTGACCCGACTTTCCGACGGCAAGCGCAAGGTGACGAGCGTCGCCGAGGTGACCGGCATGGAAGGCGATGTCATCCAGATGCAGGAGATCTTCCGCTTCGTGCGTACCGGCATGGAGGCCGATGGCAAGATCCTTGGCTACTACGAGGCGACCGGCATTCGGCCGCGTTTCCTGGAAGACCTGCGCGCCATGGGCATCGACTTTCCCGGACGTTATTTCGAACCCGGCCGGCCGCAGGAGTAGCCGGCGTGTTCGACGGGTTCAGCGCGATATATGTCGTCTATGCCGGAGCCGCACTGACCGGCATCATGGTGGCCGAGGCGATCTACCTGCTCTATGCCGGACGCAGCGACAAGCGCACCGCCATCAACCGGCGCATGAAACTGCAGGAAAACAAGATCAGCCAGGAGCAGGTGCTGATCCAGCTGCGCAAGGAGCGCGGTCTCGACGCGGGAACGTCGCTGTTTTCGCCCGACCGGTTCCGTGCCCTGCGCACGCAGTCGGGCATGGTGATGCCGCTTTCGAAATTCCTGACGATCACCTGCGGTGTGGCGACGGCCGTTGCCCTGGCCGCGATCTGGCGCGGGCTGCCGCTGCTGATGGGGCTCATCCTGTTCGTCGTGCTGGTGCCGTTGCTGCCGGTCATTACGATGCGCTCCATGCGCAAGCGCCGGCTGAAGCGTTTCGGCATGCAGCTGCCGGAAGCGCTGGAGCTGATCACGCGCGGTCTCAAGGCCGGTCATCCGGTGCCGGTGGCCATCGCCATGGTGTCGCGCGAGATGCCCGATCCGATCGGCACGGAATTCGGCGTCATTGCCGACGAAGTCACTTATGGTTCCGACCTAGTCACGGCGCTGAATGCACTGTTCGACCGGGTCGGCCACGAGGATCTGCCGCTGTTCATCACCGCCGTGTCGATCCAGACCAGTTCGGGCGGCAATCTGCGCGAGATCCTTGATGGGTTGTCGACGACGATCCGCGAACGCGGCAAGCTGCGACGCAAGGTGCGCGCCATTTCGACGGAAGGGCGCCTCTCGGCCTACATTTTGACGGCCGTACCGGCGCTGCTGTTCACCGCCATCATGGCCATGATGCCGGGATATTACAGCGACGTCTGGGGCGTGCCGAAGACATGGTACATGATCGGCGGCTCGGTCAGCTGGCTGATGCTGGGCAATCTGATCATGTTCAAAATGTCGAATTTCAAGTTCTGACATGCAAAGCGTCATTGAATTCCTCGCTTCCCTCGCGCCGACCTCGCTGATGCCGGTGGCCGTCCTCCTGCTTGCCGCGGGAGCGGCCGCTGTCGCCTGGCCGATGGTGGTGGCGAAGGGCGACCGCAACGACGTCAAGCGCCGGCTCAAGGTCGACCAGGGTCCGGTGGCCGCCAGACCCGAACCTGTGCAGAAGAAGAATAGCGGCGTCGTGCGCGAGCAAGCGGTGAAGAGGGCGCAGGAATTCTATGCCAAGAGCGACCCGGAAAATGTCGCTCGCCTGCGCCTGAAGCTCATCCAGGCGGGCTACATGGAGCCGCGCGCCGTCGGCATGTTCTTCCTCATCCGGTTCACGGCAATGATCGGCACGACGTTCGCGGTCTTCGTGCTCAACCGGTGGATGGCCAGTCCCGACGCGACCATGACCAGCCGGTGGACCTTCATCATCCTGTCGGGGGCCGCCGGCTATTTTTTGCCGGGTCTCGTGCTGACCCAGAAGGTGCGCGAGAAGATGCGCGAATACCGCAACGGCTTCCCCGATTTCATGGACCTGATGATCGTCTGTTCGGACGCCGGCATGAGTATGGAAGCCGGCGTCGAGCGCGTTTCGAAAGAACTCGCCAAGAGCTATCCGTCGCTCAGCCAGAACCTGCAGCTCGTGTGCTTGGAACTTCGGGCGGGGCGCAGCCTGGACGACGCGCTGAAGGCGCTCGCCGATCGTCTCAGCCTGGACGAGGTACGCTCCTTCGCCACGCTCCTGCAGCAGTCGAAGGAACTCGGCACCAGCCTGTCGGGCGCGCTCAGGGTGTTTTCAGACGAAATGCGCCACAAGCGCATGTCGCTGGCCGAGGAGAAGGCCCATGCCTTGCCGGCCAAGATGTCCGTGCCGGTCGTGGTCTGCATCCTGCCGGTGGTGCTGATGATCGCGGTCATTCCCATCATCGTCAAAATGACGGCCCATTAGCTCTACATTGGAGTGAGATGGCGCGCCGGTGGTTAATGATCGGTATTCCGGAAACTGAAAGTTAGCTGCATTTCGGCACCGAAGCTTAATCGCTCTTCTGTAGTCTCTTTCCCGAAGAACGACCCGGCAAATCGGGCGACGGGGCAGGGCATGCGTCAGATAAAATTTGCGGCGATGGCCATGATGGCGGCCGTCCTAATGATCAGCGGGTGTACGACGAACAATAACGTCGACACGACCAAGACCACTGCGATCCAGCCTGCAGGGAAGGATGTCGCCACATCCGACCTGGCGGAAGGCAAGGCACAGTTTCGCGATGCCAATTATGGTCTTGCCGAAGCGCATTTCCGCAAGGCCGTCGAGCTGAAGGCCGACAATGCCGAGGCCTGGATGGGGCTCGCGGCTTCCTATGACGAACTTGGCCGCTTCGACTTCGCCGACCGCGCCTACGGCCAGCTCCTGAAGGTTGCCGGCCGCAAGCCGCAGATCGTCAACAATATGGGTTATTCGCAACTGTTGCGCGGCAACAAGAAGAAGGCCCGGGCGCTGCTGCTCGAGGCGAAGGCCGGCATGACCGATCCCACCGTTGTCGACGCCAACCTCGCCTTGCTGAACAAGGGCTGATGCCGGTTGATGGTCGCGCCGTCCAGGGGGGCGATTTTGGCACAGGTGGCATCGACGCTTTGTAAACCCTATCCGCAGCTTGGGTCGAGAGATCGCCCGAAAATCATATCCGAGGGCTGCCGCTGACCTAGAATGCGGCGCAACCGCCGACGCTCGAGAGGCCTCCGCCCGATATGCTGGATTTCAGTTCGCTCCTCCTCGCAGCCGCGCTGTCGGGTACCTGTCTAGCCGCTACCATGGTTGCGATCTGGCTCACGGCGCCGCGGGCGGGCTTCGTGCTGACAGTGGCGTGCGGCATTATCGTGCTCGTCGCGCATGTGATCCTGTTCTGGCGCTATACCAGGGAGCCCGATCCGCTGCTTTGCCAGATCGCGCTGGCGCTACTCAGCCTGGGTTTTCTCATCATCTGCATTTCGGCCATGCAGTATCTCGGCGTGCGCGAGCACAGGCGTGCGATCGCGCCGACATTTGCCGCCATGGCTGTCTGCGCGGCCGTGACTTTCATGGGCCTTGACGGGGTCGGCTTCGTGATCACCTACGCGACGGTTACCGCGCTGCTCTCGACGATCGGGGCCATGTTCTGGATCAATGGCAGTCACGATCGCCGTATTCTCCTGGTGGTATCGGTCCTGAGCGGCACCTGTGCGCTGTCGTTTGCCCTTTGCGGCGTGGTTCTGATGGCCAAAGGCCAGTGGACGCTCGGCGTCGCGCCCGACAATTGGGCCGAACGCCTTAACTCGGTCGTGGCGGTGGCCTGTATGACCGGCCTTGGCGCGCTGACGCTTTCGCTCCACCATCTGCAGGCGCAGATCGAGCTCAAGGCCGAGACCATGACCGACCCGTTGACCGGACTGATGAACCGTCGGGGGCTGGCGTCGCTTTATGGCGAGCGCACCTTCGGCCCGTTCATGGCGATCGTCATGTTCGATCTCGATCACTTCAAGCGGACGAACGACATCTATGGACACCCGGTCGGGGACCAGGTCCTGTGCCGCTTCGCCGCCGTCATCAGGAGATATGCCAGAACCGGGGTCGACGCCTTTCGCCTGGGCGGCGAGGAGTTCGCAATCGTCATGTCGCGCGTGACGGAAGAGCGGGCCTATGACCTCGCCAGCAAGATCGGCGTCGCTTTCGGCACGGAAGTCGTGCCCACCGCGCTCGGGCCCTTGCGCAGCACGGTCAGCGGCGGGATTGGCTTCGGCGAGGCCGACGGCAGCACCCTCGATGAGGTGCTGGCCAGGGCCGACGCCATGCTCTATGCCGCCAAGCGTGCGGGGCGAAATTGCGTCATCGGCCGCAAAAGGACGGGCAAGGCCGACGCGGCCGAGCCGGCCTTGCGTTCCGCGTAGCTATTCGGCCGCGCCCAGGTAATCCGACAGCGGCGGGCAGGAGCAGACCAGATTACGGTCGCCGGCGACATTGTCGATGCGCGACACCGGCGGCCAGTACTTCGTCGCCGTGTCGGCATCGCCGGCGGGATAGGCCGCCTCCAGACGCGAATACGGATGGGTCCATTGACCGGCCAGCGCCTCGGCCGATGTGTGCGGTGCGTTGACCAGCGGATTGTCGGCAAAGGGCCATTCGCCTTTGGCCACTTTCGCCGCTTCGCCGGCAATGGCGATCATGGCCTCGCAGAAGCGATCCAACTCGCGCTTGGGTTCGGACTCGGTCGGCTCCACCATCAGCGTGCCGGCGACCGGAAACGACATCGTCGGCGCGTGGAAACCATAATCGATCAGGCGTTTGGCGATGTCCTCGACACTGATGCCGGCGCTCTCCTTGAGCACGCGGGTGTCGAGGATGCATTCGTGGGCGACGCGATCGCTCCTGCCCTTGTAAAGCAGCGGGAAATGCGGGGCGAGCCGCGTCGCCACATAGTTGGCCGAAACGATCGCTGTCTCGGTCGCCTGCTTCAGGCCGGAAGCGCCCATCATGCGGATGTACATCCAGGTGATCGGCAGGATGGAAGCGCTGCCGAAGGGAGCGGCGGCCACGGCATGAGCCGAGCCTTCGCTGACATGGCCGGGCAGATAGGGCTTCAGATGCGCCCTGACACCGATCGGACCGACACCCGGGCCACCGCCGCCATGCGGGATGCAGAAGGTCTTGTGCAGGTTCATGTGACAGACGTCGGCGCCGATGTCGCCTGGCCGAGCAAGGCCGACCAGCGCGTTGAGGTTGGCGCCATCGAAATAGACCTGGCCGCCATGCTCATGGATGAGGGCGCAGAGGTGGCGCGCGCCTTCCTCGTAGACGCCGTGGGTAGAGGGATAGGTGAACATCAGCGCCGCGAGATTCTTGGAATGCTCGTTGGCCTTGGCGCGCATATCATCCATGTCGATGTTGCCGTCTTCCAGGCAGCGCACGACGACGACGCTCATGCCGGCCATCGCGGCACTCGCCGGATTGGTGCCATGCGCGGAAGACGGGATCAGGCAGACGGTACGATGGCCCTCGCCGCGCGAACGGTGATAGGCGCGAATGGCGAGCAGCCCGGCATATTCGCCCTGGCTGCCGGCATTGGGCTGCAAGGTCACGGCGTCGAAACCGGTGATCTCCGACAGCCAGCCTTCCAGTTCGCCGATCATGGCGCGGTAGCCGGCCGAATGGCTTGCCGGCGCGAAGGGATGCAAATTGGCGATGCTTGGCCAACTCACCGGCATCATTTCCGCCGCGGCGTTGAGCTTCATGGTGCAGGAGCCCAGCGGGATCATGGCGCGGTCGAGCGCCAGGTCCTTGTCGGCCAACCGGCGCAGAAAGCGCATCATCTCGGTTTCCGACTTGTTCTCGTGGAAGACCGGCTGGGTCAAAAACTCCTTGCCACGCGGCTTGCCGGGCACCGTGCTGTCGGCGGAAGCGGCAGCCTTGGCATCGAACAAGGCCGCGATCGCGTCGAGATCGGCGTCGGTCGAGGTCTCGTCAAAACTGATGCCGACATGGTCGGCATCGAGCACACGCAGCAGCCGGCCGGTCTTTTCGGCGGCCACCGCGATCTGGGCCGCCTTGCCGTTGGTCTCCACCGTCACCGTGTCGAAGCGGCTGGAGCCGAGCACCGATACGCCCGCCGCCTCGAGGCCGCTTGCCAGGCGGTTGGCCAGCGCGTGTATGCGCCCGGCGATCGCTTGCAGGCCGACCGGGCCGTGCCAGATGGCGTAGGCGGTGGCCATATTGGCAAGCAGGGCCTGTGCGGTGCAGATGTTGGACGTCGCCTTGTCGCGGCGGATATGCTGCTCGCGCGTCTGCAAGGCGAGGCGGTAGCCGGGGCGGCCCTTGCTGTCGGTCGACTGACCGACCAGGCGACCGGGCATCAGCCGCGTCAGCTTGTCGGAGACCGCGCAATAGGCCGCATGCGGGCCGCCAAAGCCCATCGGCACGCCAAAGCGCTGCATCGGGCCGACCGCGATGTCGGCGCCGAGTTTCGCCGGCGCGTCGGTCAGCGTCAGACCAAGCGGGTCGGCGATGAAGACGACAATGGCGCCAGTGGCGCGCGCTTTTTCGATCGCCGCCTTGTGGTCGCCATAGACGCCAAAGGTGTCCGGCCAGGAGACGAGCAGGGCGGCGGTGTTGTCGTCGATCGTCTCGCCGTCGATCTCGATGCCGAGCGGCTCGGCGCGGGTGCGCACGACGTCCAGCGTCTGCGGGTGCGGCGTGCCCGCAAGCGCCACCTTGGTGCGCTTGTCGCGGTGGTGGCGCAGCGCAATGCCAACCGCTTCGGCGACGGCGGTCGCCTCGTCGAGCAGTGAAGCCGATGCCACCGGCAGGCCGGTCAGTTCGGTGACCAGCGTCTGGAAGTTGAACAGCATTTCGAGCCGGCCCTGGCTGATCTCGGCCTGATAGGGCGTGTAGGCGGTGTACCAGGCCGGATTCTCGAACAGATTGCGCTGGATGACCGGCGGCACGTGGACGCCGTGGTAACCGGCGCCGATAAAGCTTTTCAGCACCGTATTTCTTGCCATGATCACCGACAATTCGGCGAGAGCTTCGGCTTCGCTGGCCGGCGCGGGGAGGTCCAGCGGCTGGTCGAGGCGGATCGATCTCGGCACGGCCTGGCTGATCAGTGTCTCGACGGAGGGAACACCGATGACGGCGAGCATGGCTCTGACGTCGGCAAGGCCGGGTCCAATGTGGCGGGCCGAGAAGGGGTAGGGAGCGGCGGTCATGTCGATAAGTTCCCGATGTCAGGCGATATGGGCTTTGTAGGCGGCCTCATCCATGAGGCTGGCGAGCTGACTTTCGTCGGCGAGCTTCATCTTCCACAGCCATCCGGCCCCGGTTGCCGCCGAGTTGACCAGCGAGGGGTCGGACGACAGCGTGCCATTGGCTTCGGTGATTTCGCCATCGACCGGCGCATAAACGTCCGAGGCTGCCTTGACGGACTCGACCACGACGGCGGTGTCGCCCTTGGCGAGCTTCTTTCCCGTTTCCGGCAGTTCCACGAAGACGAGGTCGCCGAGCTGCTCCTGCGCGTAATCGGTGATGCCGACGGTGGCGATGCCGCCCTCGACGCTGAGCCACTCGTGATCCGATGTGAAATAGGTTGTTGCCATGGAATTCATCCTTTGCGGTAGCGATGAGGGGTGAAGGGCAGAGAACTGACATCGACTGGGATCTTCGTGCCGCGCACGTCGGCGAAAATCCGCGTTCCGGGCTTTGCCAGCGGCGTGGAGACATAACCCATGGCAACCGGATGGCCGGCGGAAGGGCCGAAGCCGCCCGATGTGACATGGCCGGCAGGATTGCCGTCGGCTTCGAACAGCGCGGCACCGGCGCGCACCGGCTGGCGACCCTCCGGTTTGAGCCCGACGCGCTTCTGCGCCGGACCACGTTCCACGGCGGCGCGCAAGGCGCCGGCGCCAATGAAGGTGCCGGAGGCACGGATTTCTTTCGGGATCGCCCACATCAGCGCCGCCGCGGCCGGGTCGGTCTCGGGCGTGATGTCCTGGCCGTGCAGGCAGAGGCCGGCCTCCAGCCGCAGGCTGTCGCGCGCGGCAAGGCCGATCCAGAGCACGCGTTCATCCTCCAGCAGCTTGGTGACAAGGTCACGCGCATCGGCTTCCGGCAGGCCGATCTCGAAACCGTCCTCGCCGGTGTAGCCGGACCGGCTCATAAACCAGTTTTTTCGCGGCTCGACCCCATGCATGAACAGCAGCGAGCCGGTCTCGATGCCGGCGCGGGAGAGTGCAGCCCAGGCTTCGGGACCCTGGATCGCCAGGAAGACGCGGTCGAGCGGCTCGACCTTCACCTCGAAATCGGTCGCCAGGGCGCGCAAATGCTTTTCGTCGGCGACGGCATTGCCGGCATTGGCGACCACCATGAACCTGGTGTCGCCGAGCCGGGTGACGATCAGGTCGTCGAGAATGCCGCCTGCTTCGTTCAGGAAAAAGGATAGCTTTGACTGCGAGATTTCGAGCGCGCCGGCGTCCAGCGGGCAGGCGCGGTTCAACAGCGCAACCGCTTCCGGGCCACTGACCTCGAACAGTTTCATATGCGAGATGTCGAACAACCCCGCATGCTCGCGGGTGTGAAGATGCTCTTTCATGACGCCGGCCGGATAGGTCAGCGGCATCGACCAGCCGGCAAAGGCGCCGAAGCGCGCTCCGGCAGCCGCATGAATATCTTCGAGGGGAAGGTGTTTGTCGTCGTCGCCCGTCATGTCGCCTCCAGAGTCGCACGCAATCGGCCGCTGATGGCGACCAGTCCGTGCCCCTCTGTCTGAAGCCTGAGAGACTCGCGCAGCCGGAACTCTGTCAGCGGCGCTTACACCTTCGGCGCGGGGGCAAGCCCCGACTTTCCAGAGTGTCTTTCCCGTCTACGGTTCTTTTGCCTGAGAGATTTCGGGCGATTTCCCCTTCGGCGGCAGCTCTCGCTGCTCTCTCCCGCAAACAGGTAGGACTCAAAACCCTGAGCCCTCGACGCGCCATCCATAGCCCGTCGACGACACCTTGTCACCTCCCAGCGACATTGTTCTGACAAGTCTTCGCTAACCACGCCGTTTGCCGGTTTTTCAAGACACTCCTGATAAAGCTGACCGATGTGACGCGTTGGGGCGGACGGGGACGACAGATGGGCGAGTTGATCATGAGTGCTCCGGTGGCGGGGCTGACTTCGAAGAACCGCATTGCTTCAGAGGACGTCGTGATGCTGCGCCGCGACGTGTTCGCCGACGGCGTGGTGAGCCGGGGCGAAGCCGAGGCCTTGTTCGCGCTCAACCAGACGGCGCGGGACAAATGCGCGGAATGGGCGCCGTTCTTCGTCGAGGCGGTCACCGACTACATCGTTCATCAGGAAAAGCCCTTGGGCTACATTTCGGGGGAGAATGCCGACTGGCTGGTCCGCACGATTTCGCGCGACGGCATGGTCGACAGCCGGACCGAACTCGAATTGCTGGTCCATGTGCTGGAAGAGGCGAAATCCTCGCCGAGCCGGCTTTGCGTCTACGCGCTGGAGCAGGTCGCCCACGCCGTCGTCGACGGTAAGGGACCGCTGATGCTCGGCGGCGCGCTGGTGCCCGGACTGATCGCCGGGGCCGAAGTCGAGCTTTTGCGCCGCATCCTCCATGCCCATGGTGGCGACGGCAACATCGCCATCACCCAGGCCGAGGCCGAGGTGCTGTTCAGGATCAACGAGCGGACCGCCCAGGCCAATAACGATCCGTCGTGGAACGACCTGTTCGTCAAGGCGATCGCCAATTTCGTCATGTGCTCGGCCGGTTATGAGGCGCCCACCCGCGAGGTGGCGCTGCGCCGGGAAACTTTCCTCGATCATACCGATCCGGAAATCGGCGGCTTCTTCAGCCGCATGGTCTCCGGCGGTCTTGCCGGTGTCATCGAGGCCTACCGCTCTCCTGACGACATAGAGACCGAATGGGAGGCCAAGAACAGGGCCGCCGAGGCGCTGGCCCGCCGTGCCGAGACGATCGATGCCGGTGAGGCAAAGTGGCTGGTCGGACATATCGGGGTGAACCGGCCCTTGTACGAGAATGAGCGCGCACTGCTGACCCTGATCAAGCATGCCTCGCCGGAAATTCACCCGGCGCTGAAGCCGTTGCTCGACAAGGTTGCCTGAGACGCGCCGTCCGCTGCTATCGTTTTGCAAAGAATGATATTGGAATGGCCTTCAGGCCATCCCGAGAATTCGGCCATACGCTCGAAGCCAGCCTTTTCATAGAGACCTGGTGCCTGGAAGTCGTGGCTGGAGACCCAGATTTTCCTGACGCCGCGATCGGCGGCCTCCGCGATAAAGGCGTCGAGCAACTGCCTTGCGTAGCCGCGACCTCGGTGAGCCTCGTCTATCCACATCAAGGTCAGTTCGGACATGCCCGCCCAGGAGTAGCCGGCGGCTACTCCGACCGCGTGTCCCGCACCATCGCGGACGACAAAGGTCAGCCCTCGGTCATCGTCGCGGTCGATCATACGTCGGTTATCGCGGTTGAGACGATCCTCGAGCGAACTCAATTCCATGGGGGACAAATCGTGCTCGGCCCGTATGCGAGGGACCATCAAATCCCGCCATACCAGTCATAGCCGTTGTCTTCCCAATAGCCGCCCCGGCCGCCGCCGATAGTGGCGAAGCCATCGACCAGTTCGATCTTGTAGAGATATTTCGGCATTTTGTAGCCGAGCTGGCGCTCGACGCGGACACGCAGCGGCGCGCCGTTCTCGACCGGCAGCGGCTTGCCGTTCAGGCCGTAGGCAAGGATCGTTTGCGGATGGCGGGCATCGATGAGGTCGATCGTGCCGTAATATTTGATGTCGCCTGACAGGCTGCGGTCGATCGTGTCGAGGCAATGGAACATGACATAGCGCGCCTGTGGCTTGACCACCGCCTGGTCGAGCAGCAGCGCCAGTGGCGTGCCGGTCCATTTGGCGATGCAACTCCAGCCTTCGACGCAATCGTGTCGGGTGATCTGGGTGCGGCTCGGCATGTTCATGAGCTGCTCGCGGGTGAGTGACAGCGGCTTTTCCACGAGGCCTGACACCTCCAGTCGCCAATCGGCGAAGTTGTTGGCGAGCAGGGCCTTGTAAGCGTCGTCGTCCGGCGCGGTCACGCCGTTCGGCCGCATTGGCTGACGGATATCAGCCTCGGTGAATTCGGGCGCCAGCGAATTGCCGCCGCCGAGCAACCGTTGTGCCTTGTGGGTCAGGCCATTGGCGTTTTCGAGGAAGCTGCGCAGGCCGCTGCCGATGCTGAGCTGGCTGTCGAAGGCGTCGCAGCCCGACAGCATGATGCCGGACGCGCCGAGGCCGGCGGCGGTGAGGAACTTTCGGCGGCTTATCTCAAATTTCGCCATCTCAGGCACTCCTCTCGGACGTTTTGTCGTCATGCACGGGAGGATCGGTGCGGTACCAGCCGGTAATGATCGAGCGCAGTTCGTTGATCGGGCCGGCGGCGAGGATCATCAGGATGTGAATGACGAAGAAGGCGACCAGCAGCACCATGACGGTGAAATGGATGGTGCGTGCCGTCTGCCGGCCACCGGTCAATTCATTGAGGAAGGGCAGCACCGAATTCATGCTCGGCGACATTGCAAGGCCGGTGATGATCATCAGTGGCAAGAGCACGAACAGCACGCCGCCATAGGCCATCTTCTGCAGCGTGTTGTATTCGCGCGTGTGGTGGAATTTCAGCCTGGCGTGGTTGGCGACGTCCCGGGGCAAGCGTTTGAGGTCATCCAGGCGAGGCGCCAGATCGCGGCGGATGTGGCCGTTGATCAGGCTGGCGACGAGCCAGACGATCAAGGTCGTCGTCAATACCCAGGCGAAGAAGAAATGGATCACGCGGGCGGTGCCGAGGTCATAGTAGGACGGGATCGTCGCCCAGGACGGGAAACCGCGCGCCGTCTCGTTACCGGTCGGGCCCGACCAGCCAAGGACGCCTGTCGTGTCAAAGCGGTGCCCGAAGATTTCGGTGTAGCCGCGCGGCCCGGCATTGGTGTTTTCGGCGCCTATGGCGAAAATGGTGTTGTTGTAGTCGAAGCCGGATTGCTTGCCGATGTAGAGCTGCGGGCGGGCATTGAAGATCTGCAGGCCGGACAGCAGCATGAAAAACAACGAGATGGCCCAGAGCCAGTGTGTCAGCCGCGTCCAGCGCGACTGCCGGTAGATCAATGTTTTCTCTTTTGACGCGGGGGCGCCCGGTCCAATTTCGGATTGGCTTCTGGCAACCGATTCCATCTTGTCTGGTCTCCCGGCCTTGCGGCTTGTCCTAAGCGTTCATTGTCCTCTTGATACGTCGCGATCCAAACCGATGTTTCATGCGATCACGGATTTATTACGGACCGCCCAGGCTGACGGCGAGATTGACGGCGGCGGCGACAATGACCGTATTGAAGAAGAACGACAGGACCGAGTGGACAAGCACGACGCAGCGCATGTGCGTCGTCGAGATGTTGGTGTCGGCGGTCTGCGCCGTCATGCCGATGACGGTCGAGAAATAGAGGAAATCCCAGCCCTCGGGGCGTTTGTCGCCCGGGAACAGCAGGCCGCCGACCGGAATCTTCTTATTGGTGCCGGCGTCGACCGCGTCGCCGTCCATCCAGTAGACATGGGCATAGTGGAGCGCAGCCATGGCATGGATGGTGAACCAGCCGAGCGGGATCGACAGCAGTGCGAAGCCGAGTTCGATCGGGTGATCCCCATCCTTGCGATTGATCAGCAGGAACAGGGAGACAAGGGCAACGCCGACGACAACGAGCGTGACCGCGAAGATCACCAGCACCGGCTGATCGGTGGCGCGTGCATTCTTGCTCAGATACTTGCCGGTGAATTTGGGCATCTGGCTGACGACAAGAAGGACGTAAGCGGCAAAAAATATGTTGGCGCCGATCGAATAGGCGAGTGGGGCGTGCAGCAGCAGCGCCACAAGCAGCGCAAACGCACCGATACAGGCCGACACCGCGAACAGCATGTGGCGCTGCATCGGTTTCTTGATCGGGGTTTCGGCGGCCATGGCGGTCTCCACCTGGATGGCGCTTTGTTGCTAGCCCGGTGTGGCGGATTTCAGCGCGCGCCGCAAGATGCGGTCAAGTTCACCCAGGAACCGGGAACGATCCTGCGGCGCGAAGCTGGCATTGTAGCCCTTGCTCTCGCCGGTTTCGCGCAAATGCTGCTTGAGGTCCCGCATCGCCACCGCCATGCCGATCGTCTCGGGCGTGAACGGCCGCCCGGTCGGTCCCAACACATGCGCGCCGAGCGCCACCGTGCGGGCGGCGAGCGGAATGTCCGCCGTCACCACGATGTCGTTGGGCTTGGTGTTCTCGACGATCCAGTCGTCGGCGGCATCGGCACTCTTGGAGACCACGACATTGCGGATCATCGGGTCGCGGGAGGGGCGCAGACCGCCATTGGAAACATAGGTGATGACGACGCCATGGCGTTCGGCGACCTTTTCTACCTCGGCCTTGACCGGGCATGCGTCGGCGTCGACGTAGATGGCGGGTGCGGGCATTGTCTCTCCGGAAACGAGCAAGGGCCGGAAACATATCCGGCCCCTGCCTGAAATCTCTCGGTGGTCAGGCCGGCAGGGCGCCGGATTTCTTCGCCGTCCAGGTGGCGATATAGTCCATCAGGCCCGGATTGAGGCAGTCATAAGGTTCCAGCCCGATCGTCTTCAGCCTGCCGCGAATGCCGTCCATGCGGCTTGGGTCGACACCCGATTCGATGATCGAGGAGACGAAGGCGGTGAAGCCCGGAGGCGACCAGCCGTCTTCCTCGAAGCGCTCGGGATGGATGAAGGACAGGCCCTTGAACGGATGGTCGCGCTCGACCGGCCCGTGCATGTGGACGCCGCATTGGGTGCAGGCATGACGCTGGATCAGCGCCGAGGGGTCGACCACCTTGAGCTTGTCGCCGTTCTCGGTGACGGTGACATCGCCGGTGCCGGCGACGGCAACCACCGAGAACACAGCACCTTCGGGCTTCCAGCATTTGGTGCAGCCACAGGCGTGGTTGTGGGCGATCTGGCCCTTGACCTTCACCTTGACCGGCTTGCTGGTGCAGGCGCAGACCAGCGTGCCGCCGGCAAAGCTGGCGCTCTCCTTGGGCAGCCCATTGTCGATCTTTGGGTGCAGTTTCTCCGCCATTGTTTCTCTCCTCCCATGTTTCACCACAGGGGTCGCTGGCCGGATGGCCGGCGGCGTGTGGCTGTCTTTTAGTAAACCACGACACTCCTGATCGACTTGCCCTCATGCATGAGGTCGAATCCCTTGTTGATGTCCTCGAGCTTCAGCGTGTGGGTGATCATCGGGTCGATCTGGATCTTGCCGTCCATGTACCAGTCGACGATTCTGGGCACGTCGGTGCGGCCGCGCGCACCGCCGAAGGCGGTGCCCATCCAGCTGCGTCCGGTGACCAGCTGGAACGGCCGGGTCGAGATCTCCTGGCCGGCGCCGGCGACGCCGATGACGACCGACTTGCCCCAGCCGCGATGCGAGGCCTCCAGTGCCTGGCGCATGACCTTGGTGTTGCCGGTGCAGTCGAATGTGTAGTCGGCGCCGCCGATCTGGTCGGCTCCGCGCTTGGTCATGTTGACGAGGTGGGGCACGATGTCGCCGTCGATCTCCTTCGGATTGACGAAATGCGTCATGCCGAATCGCTCGCCCCATTCCTTCTTGTCGTTGTTCAGGTCGACACCGATGATCATGTCGGCGCCGGCAAGCTTCAGGCCCTGGATGACGTTGAGGCCGATGCCGCCGAGGCCGAAGACCACTGCGGTCGCGCCTTGCTCGACCTTTGCCGTGTTGATGACGGCACCCACGCCGGTGGTCACCCCGCAGCCGATGTAGCAGATCTTGTCGAAGGGCGCGTCGGGATTGACCTTGGCCACCGCGATCTCCGGCAGCACGGTGAAGTTGGAGAAGGTCGAGCAGCCCATATAATGAAACAATTTTTCGCCTCCGATCGAGAAGCGCGAGGTGCCGTCCGGCATCAGGCCCTGGCCCTGCGTGGCGCGGATGGCGGTGCACAGATTGGTCTTCCTCGACAAACACGACGGGCACTGCCGGCATTCGGGCGTATAGAGCGGGATGACATGGTCGCCCTTCCTGACCGAGGTGACGCCCTTGCCGACATCGACAACCACGCCGGCGCCTTCATGGCCGAGGATGGCCGGGAACAGGCCTTCCGGATCGGCGCCCGACAATGTGAATTCGTCGGTGTGGCAGATGCCGGTCGCCTTGATCTCGACCAGCACCTCGCCATCGCGCGGTCCATCAAGGTCGACCTCCATGATCTCCAGCGGTTTTCCGGCGGCGACAGCGACAGCGGCGCGGGTTTTCATCGGGCAATTCCTCCAAAGGCGATTTTGAGCCAAGGTTTCAGGTTTTGAGCTGCTCATCAACTCTCAGATGAGACGAAATCTTGGCTTTCTTGACGCAGATAGCACACCGTCGACAACCAGCCCGGCTCGGCAGGGGAGTGCGACGGAAGCATTGGGAGGGACGCCCGTCATGTCGTCCGCTGCGGCACTTGAGACCTGGCGACATAGTCCATAGAACTGAACCATCTGCCGGAGGGGAATTCTGCCCGCATGTTCACCAAGATCCTGATCGCCAATCGTGGCGAGATCGCCTGCCGCGTCATCAGGACGGCGCGCAAGATGGGCATTGCCACGGTCGCCGTCTATTCCGACGCCGATCGCGATGCCGTGCATGTCGAAATGGCCGACGAGGCGGTGCATATCGGGCCGTCGCCTGCCGCGCAGAGCTACCTCGTTCCTGAAAAGATCATCGCGGCCTGCAAGGCGACGGGCGCTCAGGCCGTGCACCCCGGCTATGGCTTCCTGTCCGAGCGAGCCGCGTTCTGCGAAGCCCTGGAAGCGGAAGGCATCGTCTTCATCGGGCCGAAACCCAGGGCAATCAAGGCGATGGGCGACAAGATCGAGTCGAAGAAATTCGCCAACGCCGCCGAGGTTTCGACGGTTCCGGGTTGGCTCGGCGTCATCGAGAATGCCGATCACGCCGAAAAGATCGCCGGCGAGATCGGCTATCCCGTGATGATCAAGGCCTCGGCCGGTGGCGGCGGCAAAGGCATGCGCATCGCCTGGGACCAATCGGAAGTACGTGACGGATTCGACCGGGCGCGCTCGGAAGCCAAGAGTTCGTTCGGCGACGACCGTGTCTTCATCGAAAAGTTCGTGGTCGACCCGCGTCACATCGAAATCCAGGTGCTGGCCGACGGGCATGGCAACGCGCTCTATCTTGGCGAACGCGAATGCTCGATCCAGCGCCGCAACCAGAAGGTGGCGGAAGAGGCGCCATCGCCTTTCCTCGATGCCAAGACGCGCAAGGCGATGGGCGAGCAGTCGGTGGCGTTGGCCAGGGCTGTCGACTACCAGAGCGCCGGCACCGTCGAGTTCATCGTCGATAAGGACAAGAACTTCTATTTCCTTGAAATGAATACGCGATTGCAGGTTGAGCATCCGGTGACCGAACTCGTCACCGGCATCGATCTGGTCGAGCAGATGATCCGCGTCGCCGCCGGCGAAGAGCTCGCCATCAAGCAGAGCGACATCAAGCTGAACGGCTGGGCGGTGGAAAGCCGGCTCTACGCCGAGGATCCCTATCGCAATTTCCTGCCCTCGATCGGCCGGCTGACACGCTACCGGCCACCCGAGGAAGGCCGCTTCGGCGATGTCGTCATCCGCAACGACACCGGTGTCACCGAAGGCTCGGAAATCTCCATGTTCTACGATCCGATGCTGGCCAAGCTGTGCACCTGGGCGCCGACGCGGCTCGAGGCCATCGACGCCATGTCGGAAGCGCTGGACAGCTTTGTCGTCGACGGCATCGAGCACAACATACCGTTCCTGGCGGCGCTGATGCAGCATCCACGCTGGCGGGAAGGGGCGATATCGACCGGCTTCATCGCGGAGGAATATCCCGACGGTTTTGCCCCCGTCGTGCCGAACAGCGAGGAAAAAGCCGTTCTGGCATCGATCGCGACCGCGGTGGAACTGCTGCGCCGCGATCGTCTCGACCGGCTGGGCGGGCGGCTGGCGCCGCATTCGGGAGCGCTCAAGCGCGAATGGGTGGTGAAGATCGGCGAAGAGTATTTGTCGGCGTCGATCCTCGAAGGCATGATTTCCATCCCGATGGAAATGGACCTGTCCATCGATTGCGGCAAGGCGCTGACAGTTTCGTCCGATTGGCGGCCCGGCGATCTCATCTGGCGCGGCACGGTCGGCAAGCGCAGGGTTGCCGCCCAGATCCGTCCTGTCGCCAATGGCCTCCGCATCGCCTGGAAAGGCATGTCGGTGACCGCGCGCGCCATGCTGCCGCGCACCGCCGAATTGGAACGGCTGATGCCGGAGAAAATAGCGCCGGACACGTCGAAACTGCTGCTCTGCCCGATGCCGGGCCTCGTCGTGTCGATCGCCGTTGTCGAAGGCCAGGAGGTCAAGGCGGGCGAGACGCTGGCCGTGGTCGAGGCGATGAAGATGGAAAACGTTCTGCGCGCCGAGCGCGACCTCGTCGTGGCGAAACTCAATGCCAAGCCGGGCGACAGCCTTGCCGTCGACGCGGTGATCATGGAATTCGCCTGAACGGCTGGAAGCCTGTGGGTCGGTAGTCGTTTGTGCTGGACTGGTATCGCCCGGTCCCGGACAATACATCTCCATCGACTCAAGTCTTACGGACAGCGCGAGAAACCATGGCGGATGAGAGACTTCCACGCGATCCCCTGAAGCGCGAGGCCGCGATCGCGGGCGCGCGGCCCGCGGGGCCCGCGCGGCCGGAGGTGCCGGCGCGGCCGTTCGTCCATCTGCGCGTGCACTCGGCCTATTCGCTGCTGGAAGGCGCGCTGCAACTCGGCAAGATCGTCGGCCATGCCGTCAAGGACGAAGCGCCAGCGATCGCGGTGACCGACACCAACAATTTGTTCGGCGCCTTGGAGTTCGCCCAGAAGGCGGTGAAGGACGGCATCCAGCCGATCATCGGCTGCCAGATCGCGCTTGCCTTTTCCGGCGAAAACAGCGACGGCCAGCGTGACCGTCGTCGGCAAGGTCCCGATATGCGGCCGGTCGTGCTGATCGCGGCGACCGAAACCGGCTATTCCAATCTCGTCCGGCTGGTCAGCCGCGTTTACCTTGAAACACCGCCCGGCGAAGCGGTGCACCTGACCACCGAAATGATGGACGGCCAATGTGACGGCCTGATTTGTCTTAGTGGCGGGCCGCGCGGCCCGATCGGCATGGCCCTGAAGGAAGATCGCCGCGATCTTGCCGAAGCGCGGCTGGTAACGCTCAAGGCGATGTTCGGCGACCGGCTCTATGTCGAGCTGGACCGGGTTTCGGGGTACGACCGGATGATCGAGAAATCCTCGATCGATCTCGCCTATGCCCATGAATTGCCGCTGGTTGCCACCAACGAGGCGTTCTTCTCGTCGCGCGACGAGTATGAGGCGCATGACGCGTTGATCGCCATCGCCGAGGGGTCGGTTGTCGCCGTCGACACCCGCCGCCGGCTGTCGCCGGACAATTTCCTGCGCAGCCAGGCCGATATGGCGAAATTGTTCGCCGACCTGCCTGAAGCCATCGACAACACCGTCGAGATCGCCCTGCGCTGCTCCTACTATCCAAAAACCCGCAGTCCGATCCTGCCGCGTTTCACGGGCGGCGATGCCTCCGACAAGGACGCCGCCGAAAAGGCCGAGGCCGAGGAACTGGCCCGTCAGGCGCGCGAGGGGCTCGATGCACGGCTCGCCTTGCACGGACCGACACCGGGCTACACGGTCGAGCAGTATCGAGAGCGGCTCGAATTCGAGCTTGGCATCATCGAGAAGATGAAATTCCCCGGCTACTTCCTGATCGTTGCCGACTTCATCAAATGGGCCAAGGCGCAAGGCATTCCGGTCGGGCCGGGGCGTGGTTCGGGCGCTGGTTCGCTGGTTGCCTATTCGACCACCATCACCGACATCGATCCGCTGCGTTTCTCGCTGCTGTTCGAACGCTTCCTCAATCCGGACCGCGTTTCGATGCCCGATTTCGACATCGATTTCTGCCAGGACCGTCGCGAAGAGGTGATCCGCTACGTCCAGCAGAAATACGGCCGCGACCAGGTCGGCCAGATCATCACTTTCGGTACGCTGCAGGCGCGCGCCGTGCTGCGCGACGTCGGCCGCGTGCTGCAGATGCCGTACGGCCAGGTCGACAAGCTGTCGAAAATGGTGCCGCAGAACCCGGCCAATCCGGTCAAGCTCGCCGACGCCATCGCCAACGAGCCGCGCTTTGCGGAGGAGGCCGAGAAAGAGCCGATCGTGCAGACGCTGCTCGACATGGCGCAGAAGCTGGAGGGCCTCTACCGCCACGCCTCGACGCACGCCGCCGGCATCGTCATTGGCGACCGACCGTTGTCGGAACTGGTGCCGATGTACCGCGATCCGCGCTCGGACATGCCTGTCACCCAGTTCAACATGAAATATGTCGAGCAGGCGGGGTTGGTGAAGTTCGACTTCCTCGGCCTGAAGACGCTGACGGTGCTGGAGACGGCCGTCAAGTTGATCCGCCGGCGCGGCATCGATATCGACCTGGCGACCATCCCGCTCGACGATCCCGAGACCTATGCGATGCTGTCGCGCGGCGAGGTGGTCGGCGTGTTCCAGGTGGAAAGTGCCGGCATGCGCAAGGCGCTGATCGGTATGCGGCCCGACTGCATCGAGGACATCATCGCGCTGGTTGCCCTCTACCGGCCGGGACCGATGGAGAACATCCCGACCTACAACGCCAGAAAGCATGGCGAGGAGGAGATGGCCTCGATCCATCCCAAGATCGACCATCTGGTGAAGGAGACGCAAGGCGTCATCGTCTACCAGGAACAGGTGATGCAGATCGCGCAGGAGTTGTCCGGCTATTCGCTTGGCGAAGCCGACCTTCTGCGGCGCGCCATGGGCAAGAAGATCCGCGCCGAGATGGACAAGCAGCGCGAACGCTTTGTCTCCGGCGCGGTCGAGCGCGGCGTCGCAAAGCCGCAAGCCGACTTCATTTTCGACCTGCTGGCAAAGTTCGCCGACTACGGTTTCAACAAGTCTCATGCGGCCGCCTACGCTGTCGTCTCCTACCAGACTGCCTATCTCAAGGCGCATTATCCGGTCGAGTTCCTGGCAGCGTCGATGACGCTAGACATGGGTAACACCGACAAGCTCGCCGACTTCCGCCAGGATGCGCTGCGCCTTGGCATCGAAGTCCTGGCGCCGTCAGTGATGACGAGTTTCCGTGCCTTCGAGGTCGGGGAGAACCGGATCTATTATTCGATGGCCGCGCTGAAGGGCGTCGGCGATGCCGCGGTGGAGCACATCGTCGCCGTTCGCGGCGAAAAGCCGTTCAAGAGCCTGGCCGATTTCTGCGAGAGGGTCGACCCGAAGATCGTCGGCAAACGGGTTTTCGAAAGCCTGATCATGGCCGGCGCGCTCGACTGCTTCGGCCACGACCGCGCCCAGATGTTGGCCGGCGTCGAGCGGATGATGGGGCTGGCGTCGCTCGCCCAGCAGAACGCCGTTTCGGGTCAGGCCGACATCTTCGGCGCCTCGCTCGGCGCACAGTCGCAGGCGCTCAATCTGCCGGCGACCGATCCGTGGCTCGCTGCCGACCGCCTGCACCGCGAGTTCCAGGTCGTCGGCTTCTATCTCTCGGCGCATCCGCTCGACGAGTACAAGGCGGCGCTGCAGAAGATGCGGGTGCAGAACTGGGCGGAGTTCTCCGCCGCCGTCAAGCGCGGTGCTTCCGCCGGCCGGCTTGCCGGCACCGTTACCAGCAAGCAGGAGCGCAAGACGCGCACCGGCAACAAGATGGGCGTGGTGGCCTTTTCGGACACCTCCGGCCAATACGAGGCCGTATTGTTTTCAGAAGGTTTGGCCCAGTATCGCGACCTCCTCGAAGCCGGCCGCTCGGTTGTCATCACTGTCGCGGCGGAGGACAGGCCCGAGGGCGTCAACCTGCGCATCAACTCCGTGCAATCGCTGGAGGACGAGGCAAGCCGCATCCAGAAGGCGCTGCGCATCTTCGTCAGGAACGATGGACCTGCCTCGATGATCCAATCCCAACTCACGCAGCGGGGTGAAAGCCAGGTGAGCATCATCGTGATCAAGGAAGAGGCGCAGGGCGAGGTCGAGATCGCTCTGCAAGGCGGCTATCGCGTCTCGCCACAGATCGCCTCGGCAATGCGCGCCGTGCCGGGCGTGATTGAAGTGGAACTGGTGTGATCTGCGCGCTTACCAGGCGGCACTCCGCGGGCCGGCACCGGCTGCTCATGCCAGCATGAAGGCCAAGGAGAGGCGTCCATCGCAGAACCTTTCCGCGACGGCGCGATTACGCGACAGGCTGCGCAGGCTCTATCACGGACGCTCGCCGGCCGCGTTCCGGTTCCAACTGGTGGCTGTCATCATCGACCTCGCCATCATCGCTTTTTTCATCGCCACCCCGGTCATCCAGCAGTCGCCCTCGTTTCTGTGGCTAGATTATGCCGTGGCGGCTCTCGTCGCCGCCGATCTGATTGCCAGGCTGCTCGCCTCCAACGACATGCTGCGCCTGACGAAGCAGCCGACCTTTTGGGTGGATGCCTTCATCCTTCTGACGCTGCTGATGCCGACGGCTCTCGCGAGCCTCGGCTTTCTGCGCATCCTGCGGCTATGGTCGCTGTCGCGCAGCGGTTCGATCTGGCGGCATTTCGAGATGCGTGGCCTGCGGCCCTGGCGCGAGGCAAGCCACGCGGTGATCAACCTTTTGACCTTTCTCTTTGTCATCACGGGCTTCGTCTACACGTTCTTTTTTCGCAACGGAGCCGGACTGGAAAACTACATCGACGCGCTTTACTTCACCGTCGCGACCGTGACGACGACAGGCTTCGGCGACATCGTGCTGCCGGGCATCGCCGGCAAGCTGACGGCGATCGTAACCATGATCATCGGCATATCGCTGTTCGTCAGGCTGGCGCAGGCGATCTTTCGGCCGGCCAAGGTGTTCTTTCCCTGTCCGCAATGCGGGTTGCAGCGTCACGAGCCGGACGCCGTACACTGCAAGGCGTGCGGACACGTGCTCAACATTCCAGACGAAGGGAACTGACCGGCAACGCTATGACGCCGCGACCTCTGCCGGCTTGACTGCCTTGCGCTGCAAGTTGAGCAGATTGCCCATCAGGATCAGCAATGCACCGCCAGCGGTGAAAGCGTCGATCTGCTCGCTGTAAAGCAGCCAGCCGATGAGGGCCGACAACGGTACACGCAGGAAATCCATCGGCGAAATGACGGTGGCGTCGGCATAGCCAAGCGCACGGGCCATGCAAAAATGCGAGGACATGCCGGTGAAGGCGATCAGCACGATCCATGGCCACAGTTCCAGCGGCGGGTTGCGCCACTCGTAAAGGGCTGGAACGAGGCCGACCACCGACTGGATGATCAGCATCCAGAAAATGATGCGCACGACGCTGTCCGTCCGCGTCAGCGACTTGACCAGGACCACCGAGATGCCGAAGCAAACCGCGGCGCCGAGCACGATGAGATGGCCCGGATCGACCGAGCCCACACCGGGACGAACGATGATCACCACCCCGATCAGGCCCAGCACGATCGCGGCAAGCTTTGGCCGGGACAACCTTTCACCAAGAAAGCTCACCGCCAAGATAGCCGTCCAGATCGGTGTGGTGAATTCGATCGAAATCAGCACGGCCAACGGAATCAAGGTCAATGCGTAGAGCCATGCCGCCTGCCCGGTATAGTGGATGACGTTTCTGGCGATATGAGCGACGGGACGCTGCGTGCGCATCGCCGCGAAGCCGCCGCTCATCATCACCAGCGGCAGCAGAATGAAGAACCCGATGACCGAGCGCAGTTCCAGCACCTGGAAGACGTTGAGCTCGGCGGTCGTGGCGCGGCCGGCGACCGACATCGCCAGGAACGAGGCGATCGACAGCGCCATCCAGAAAGCGGCCTTGGGGATCGAGGGGGTAGGTGCCATGTCAGCTATCTCGCAAGCCGGGGTTTTTGCCGCAACCACTAGCCGCCGCATTTGACTGGGCCAGAGATATTGGCGCGACGTTGCAAAACAGCCCTGTCGCGGGCGGAACCTGACATGGCAAGCCGCGTTGAGTCGCGATGTCCGCTTGAGCATCACCGATCGCCGTTCCACCCGTCACAAGGAGACCTTCGATGACATTACTCACGCGGTTTGTGCTTGCCGGGTGCCTGGCCGTCGCGGCCACAGCCGCGCATGCGGACGAGAGCAAATTTCTCCAATCCTTCAAGGGGAATTTCGCCGGCAAGGGAACCGTTCAGGTGACGACGCAGGCGCCAACGGTCAGCGTTTCCTGCACGTTCAAATCGAATGCGACATCGTCTTCGCTGTCCCTCGACGGCAACTGCCGCGGCCTGATCCTGGTGACACGCGCCATCAGTGCTCGCCTGAAGACCAGCGGCGCCAAATACAGCGGTGTCTATGTGGGATCGCGCACCGGACCGGCGCAGTTGAACGGAAGCCGTTCCGGCAATGCGATAAACCTCGCCATCCGCTGGGCCAAGGAGGTCAACGGCGACCGCGCCGCGCAGCTTACCGTGCAGAAAAACGGTGCGGACGGCATTGTCTTGACCGTGGTCGACCGCGATCCCAAGACCGGCAAGAGCGTGGTGACCAGCCGCATCGATCTTCGACGCAGCTGATCGGGTTCAATCTTCCAGCGGTTCCGGCGGATGGGCGTCGCGGCCCTTGCCGAAGGTGTAGCCGGTTTGCACCGCCTTGCGGCCGAACTTGTCGCGTAGCGCATCGATGGCGCCTTCGGCCATGGCGCGCTTGCGCGACTGCACATCGACCAAATCCGGCGGGTCGGCCTTGTCGTCGTCGGAGAGGTCGCTGACGCCGATGCCGAGCAATCGGAATTTCGTTCCGTCGGTCTCCTTGCGAAGAAGTTCCACGCCGGTCGAAAAGATGCGGTCGGCGAGCCGGGTCGGGTCGCCGAGCTGACGGTTGCGCGTGCGCAGCCTGAAGTCCTGGGTCTTCAGCTTCAGCACCACGGTGCGCCCGGCGATGCCTGATTTCTTCAGCCTCGCCGAGACTTTTTCCGAAAGGCCCCTCAGCACCGAGACAAGCTCGTCCAGTGAAGCGATATCGGTGTCGAAAGTGGTTTCGGCCGATACGCTCTTTGCGTCCTGGTCGGGGTCGACGCGGCGGACATCCTCACCGCGCGAAAGCCGGTAGAGCCGTTCGCCCATCACCCATAGCGGCGCATCAGGTCGCCACGCTCCATCTTCTGGAGCTGGCCGATCGTGCGGATGCCATCCTGTTCCAGCGTGGCGTTGAACGCCTTGCCGACGCCCCAGATCATGGTCACCGGCTGCGTGGCCAGAAAGCCGACCGCCTCCGCCTCGCCGATGACGGAAAAGCCGCGCGGTTTGCGGAAATCGGACGCTATCTTGGCGAGGAATTTGCAATAGGACAGGCCTGATGAAACGGTGATGCCGATCTCCTTCTCCACCGCCAGCGAAAAGCGCGCCAGCACCACGGCCGGTGGCAGTCCGTGCAGGCGCTCGGTGCCGGCGAGGTCGAGGAAGGCCTCATCGATCGACAACGGCTCGACCAGCGGTGTCAAAGCCTGCATCATGGCGCGCACCTCGCGGCCGACGGCCACGTACTTTTCCATGTTGGGCGCGATCACGACCGCCTCCGGGCAGGCCTCGAGCGCCTTGAACATCGGCATGGCGGAGCGCACGCCGCGGATGCGAGCGATGTAGCAGGCGGTGGAGACGACACCGCGCTTGCCGCCGCCGATGATCAGCGGCTTGTCCTTGAGCGCAGGGTTGTCGCGCTTCTCGATGGCCGCGTAGAAGGCGTCGCAATCGATATGGGCGAGGTGCAGCCGGTAAAGCTCGGGATGGCGGGCAAGGCGAGGGCTGCCGCAGCGTTCGCAACGGCGCGTTTCACTGCGCTGATAGGTCAGGCAGTCACGACAAAAACCGTGGTCGGGATTGTTGACAGGGGTCGCCATCGCTGCGAACATAAAGAGAACAAAACCAATGGTACGACAGCGCAAGGCCAGCGACAAGCCTGGCCTGGGGAGAACGCATGAGCACGACCGTAGTGCCGCTGGCGCCAGAGCTCTGGCCTGAATTCGAGGACCTTTTCGGCAAGCAGGGCGCCTGCTACGGCTGCTGGTGTACCCATTTCCGGCTGGCGCCGGCGGCGCGGCGCGAGAGCAGTCGTGAACGCAACAAGGATCACATCAAGGCGCGCATCGAAGCCGGCCCGCCGCCCGGCCTGCTGGCTTTCGAGGACGGCAAGGCGGTCGGCTGGATGCAGATCGGGCCACGCGCCGACGTGCCCGAATGGAACAACAAGGGCAGGGGCTCGGCGCCGATCGATCCCGCCGACGCGTCCGATCCGGCCGTTTGGGCGATCTCATGCTTTTTCATCCGCGCCAAGGCGCGCGGCAGGGGCATCACCCACCGCCTCGTCGAAGGCGGCATCGAGTTCGCCCGCAGGAACGGGGCGCGGCTCGTCGAGGCCTGCCCGATCGACCTGTCGCGCGATTCGCGTTCGATCGGCCTGTTTGTCGGGTCATCGGGAGTGTTCGAGAAAGCCGGGTTCGAAAGGCTTGTGAAGCGCAAGGCCGGTCGACCGCTGATGCGGCTGGTGTTGAAGCCGATTGCCTGACTGTCATCGTCTTGCAGTCGCGATGGTATTTCCCTACCAGAGATACGAGACCATTTTGCCTTTTCGACCGAACGGAGAATGCCCGTGAACCGTATGTTGCCTATTGCCTTTACCGCGTTCCTGCTGAGCGCGCCTGCTTTCGGCCAGACCGTCGACAGTCAGGGCGCCAAGCAATTGTCCGATGACCTGTCGCGCTATGTCGGCAAACAGGCGCTCGACAAGGGCATCCTGAAGGTTTCGGCCGAAGGCGACGCCTACAAGATCGTGGTTGATTTCAAGGCGCTGGCCAGCAGCTTTCCCGACCAGAAACTGGTGAAATTCGACCTTGCGCCCTACGCCCTGCTGGTCAAGCCGCGCAGCGACGGGTCCTGGGATGTCTCGATGGATTTTTCGCAGAGCGCCTCCTTTGAATTCAACGGCCCTCAGGGAAAGCAGAGCACGCAGTTCTCGATCAAGGATGGCAAGGGCAACGGCGTCTACGACCCCAAGTTGGCGGCCTTCACCAGCGCCACGAGTTCGATGGCCGGAATGACGATGTCGTCGCAGGACGCCAAGCAAAAGATGGATGTGACCGCCGGTGCCGGCACCGTGACGCTTTCCGCGACCAAGGCGAGCAATGGCGGCGTCGATTTCACGACGTCGCAAAAGATTTCGAACTTCGTCGAAGCGATAAAATTCGACGATGCCGAGAGCGGGCTGAATTTTCCCGTCACCGTGAAGTCGCCGGAATTTTCCGTGGAGGCCAGCGGTAAGGGCGTGCAGACCAAGCCTCTGCTCGATCTTCTGGCGTTTGCCGTGGCCAACGAGGACGAGAAGACGCTGAAGGCAAACCAGGCGCAGCTCAAGTCGCTTCTGCTTGCAGCGCTTCCGGTGTGGGAGCGTATCGACGGAACCTATGGTTTCAAGGACTTCGCGGTCGACAGCCCGATCGGCACGTTCGGAGCAACCCAGTTCGGCATAGCGTTCGGTTCCGACGGCGTCGCCCAGAACGGCAAGGTCAGGTATGGTATCAAGGCTTCGGGGCTGACCGTGCCGCAGCAGCTTTTGCCGAGCTGGAGCGTGGCATTGCTGCCCACCGATATCGACCTGAATTTCGGCGGTGCCAATATCGATCTCGACAGCATGGCGAAGAAAGCCATCGAAGCCTTTGATCTCAACCAGGATCCGCCGCTGCCGGCCGAGTTCGGCGACCAGCTCAAAGCCGACTTCCTGGCCAAGACGCCGAAGGTCGTCATCGGCCACAGTACCGTAAAGAACAAGGACATGGAGATCGCGCTGGAAGGTGAGATGACAAGCTTCGGCCAGAAACCCGACGCAAATCTCACTGTCGACGTCGCTGGCTTCGACAAGATCATGGAGCATCTGCAGGAAGCGGCGAAGGCGGAGCCGGAAGTCGGGCAGTACGTGCCTGTCGCTCTCATGGCGAAGGGTTTTGCCAAGACGCTGCCGGACGGCAAGCTGGAATGGGCTATCAACACCAAGGCCGACGGCTCGGTCACCGTCAACGGCGTCATGCTGAAGCCCGCCGACCCGGCGGTGGACGATAGCGTCGACGACGGTGACGGTTCGGACGATGAGAGCGGCGGCGATAATGGCGGTAGCGATAATGGCGGCGGCGCTAACGGCGGGGCAGGGGCGAAGCTCAATCCTTGAGTGTTCTGCCCTTGAGCAAATCCGGAACAGTGCGAACCGGTTCTTTCGTCCGGGATCGCACCAAAACGCCTGGATTAGAACCCCAGCGCGCCAGCGATCTTAGGCGCGGCTTCGTGCCAATCCTGGACGACGATGACATCGTCCGGGACCGATGGCAGGAACGTACGCAGCGAATTGTCGGCCATCAGATGGAATAGGTTTGCGTCGGCGACCGAGTCACGCACCGACGCCAGATTGGCTGGCTGATCGTCGACGAAGACCACCGGCCTGCCGCTCTTGCCGCGCAGTTTGGCTACCGCCGGGCCCTTGGCCATTTCGGTGGTCAGCAGCGGATAGGCTAGCCCCAGTGCATCGAGATGGGCGCGTCGCACGGCGCGATGCCGGTGCGGCATGGCTGTCAGCAATATGATTTCGGCACGGTCTCCAAGCCCGGTCAGGGCTTCCGCGGCGCCATCGGTGATGCTTTGCCAATCGGCTTGCGCGTCGAAGAAATCGCCGAGGAGTGCGGTGACTTCAGGTTGTCCGATCAGGCGGCCGCTGGCTGTCTCGGCAATGTTGCCGGTCAGCCGGAAGGACGCCAGCGTCAGGCCATAGCCGCGCGCCTTGAGGAAATGCGGGAAGGGCCGGATGAATTCGAGCACCACGTCATCGACATCGAGCACCAGCAGCGGTCGGTCGTCAGCCGCCAGTTCCTCGATCTGGCGCGCGGTTTCGGGATCATCGCTCATGTGGAGTGCTCGTGATTGTCATCGCCAAGCGGCAAGACGCGCAACGCCTTGCCGACAGCCGCTGGTGGCGTGCCGGTTTCCTCGGCGAAGCGCATTAAGGTCGGCTCGTGGGCGAGAATGAACTGCAGGACGCCGGCCATGAAACCCGGCTCGCCGGCCGCCCGGCGGATCGAATGCGCCTCTATTCCCGTGATTGCCAGAAAGCGCGGTAAAAGCTCCGGATCGGTGGCAACGAAGCCCAGTGCCTTGACGGCAATGGTTTCCGCCTCTTCGCGCATTGACGCTGCGTTTGCCATCACTACCTTCGGTGCGTGGAATGAGTCTCTCCCGCAGTAATGGCAAGAATTGCTTGCGGCAAGCCATTAGCGTGTGGCGCGCCTTTTGGACGCGCAGGGAGGCGAGGCGGAATTCGTGCTGCTTTGCAGGCTTCGGGTTTCCGTTTCGTCAATCATATTGCCGTATAGTGAAGCAGGGTTTGGTGCGTTCAAGGAAAGAGCGCATGACGGCCACCTCCGGGTGGAGGACGGCCGGGACGGGATGCCGATGCCTAAGAAGGTCATGATCGTCGAGGACAATGAGCTCAACATGAAGCTCTTTCGGGACCTCATCGAAGCAAGCGGTTACGAGACGGTGCGCACCCGCAACGGTCTGGAGGCGCTCGACCTGGCGCGCCAGCACCGGCCGGACCTCATCCTGATGGACATCCAACTGCCCGAAGTGTCGGGACTGGAAGTGACCAAATGGCTGAAAGAGGACGACGATCTGCACGTCATCCCGGTGATTGCGGTGACTGCCTTTGCGATGAAAGGCGACGAGGAACGCATCCGCCAAGGCGGCTGCGAGGCGTATATTTCGAAGCCGATCTCGGTGCCGCGTTTCATCGAAACCATCAAATCTTATCTGGGCGATGCCTGATGTACCCTTCCAGCCGAGCCGGAGCGTTGTGAAATGACTGCGCGGATCCTCGTCGTCGACGACATCCCTGCCAATGTGAGGCTGCTGGAAGTCCGGCTGCTGGCCGAGTATTTCGAGGTTCTGACCGCCACCAATGGGGCCGATGCGATCGAGACCTGCGAGAACGGCAAGGTCGATGTCGTGCTGCTCGACGTAATGATGCCCGACATGGACGGGTTCGAGGTCTGCCGGCGATTGAAGAGCGATCCGGCGACGTCGCACATTCCGGTGGTGATGATCACCGCGCTCGATCAGGTCACCGACCGCGTGCGCGGGCTCGAGGCCGGTGCCGACGATTTCCTGACCAAGCCGGTCAACGACTTGCAGCTGATGACGCGCGTCAAGAGCCTGGTCCGCCTGAAGTCGTTGACCGACGAGCTTCGGCTGCGCGCCTCGACCACGCGCAACATCGGCATCGAAGAACTTTTGAGCCGCAATTTCGCGTCCGAGGACACGACGCCGAAGGTGCTTTTGATCGACGAGCGCAAATCGTCGGTCGAGCGCATCCAGAAGATGCTACGCGATCGTGCCGACCTCGACGTCACGGGCGATCCGCATGCCGGGTTCTTCCAGGCCGCGGAGACGCCCTATGAATGCGTGATAATCTCGACGGCCTTCGCCGATTTCGATCCGCTCAGGCTCTGCTCGCAACTGCGCTCGCTCGACCGCACCCGTTTCGTGCCGATCATCCTGCTGGCGGAGGAGGGCGAGGAGGAGCGCATCATCCGAGGGCTCGAACTCGGCATCAACGACTATCTGATGCGGCCGATCGACCAGCAGGAACTGACGGCGCGGCTGCGTACCCAGGTGCGCCGCAAGCGCTACAACGACCAATTGCGCGCCAGTGTCACCCAGACCATCGAAATGGCCGTGACCGACGGCCTCACGGGGCTGCACAATCGCCGCTATCTAGACAGCCATCTGCAGACGCTGTTCGATCGCGCCGTGGCGCGGCGCCGGCCGCTGTCGGTGATGATCACCGATCTCGACCGCTTCAAGTCCATCAATGATGCGCATGGGCATGACGGCGGCGACGAGGTGCTGCGCGAATTCGCGCGGCGGCTGCGCAAGAACGTCCGGGGTATCGACCTTGCCTGCCGGTTCGGCGGCGAGGAGTTCGTGGTGGTAATGCCCGACACCGACGGCGCAGTGGCCGAGAAGGTGGCCGAGCGCATTCGTGCCGAAATCGCCCAGATGCCGTTCGCCATCGGCGCCGAGGGCAAGACGATCGAGGTCACCGTCAGTGTTGGCGTGTCATCGGTGCTGAAGGGCGTGGACACGGTGGCGGCACTGATGAAACGCGCCGATCTCGCGCTCTACGAAGCCAAGAGCGGCGGCCGCAACCGCGTCGTTGCCAAGGCAGCCTGACGCTCCGGGCCCGATTATCCGGCCAACCCCAACAGGGTTACCCATTTACCTTAATCCAAGCGATTCGCGAGCCTTGGTTAAGAAACTGTTGATTTCCATAAGCTCTTGCGCAAATGTGAAGGCCAAGACGAAGCCGGCACGAGGTAGACAGCCGGCTCGATCCTCGAATACCCCATGATGCTCAGGTCCGCCGCATCTCCTGGGTCCGTGGGGTCGGCCGGCCGGCGCTGGCACATAGTGGCCTCCTCGTACCGCTGCCAAACGCCGACCGGCCCCCTTTGCCCGATATGACATCAGGAATCTGCGTCAAGCCCCGGAAGAACCGGGGCTTTTTTGCGGCAGGTCCCGCTTTTCTGGACTGTAACGGCTTCGGTTGCACCCTCGCGTGCTATTGCTTGGCAACACCGCGACTTTTTCGCCGCCATATGCATAAGGGGAAGAAGAGGAGCCAGCCCCCTCCATTTCATACATATGGCGCGCAAGGGGCTTGCGGCAAGACCCGGCTGTTCCCGTAGAACCACGACCCAGGTTAACGGAAACGGGAGTGGCGAAATGCCGGAATTGTTGCCAGGTGGCCGAGTGCGTCGGGATCATGCGGTGGTGATCGCCGGAGGCGGTCCGACCGGGTTGATGCTGGCTGGCGAACTCGCATTGGCGGGCGTCGATGTGGCCGTTGTCGAGCGGCGGCCAAACCAGGAACTCGTCGGTTTGCGCGCGGGCGGCCTGCACGCACGCACCATCGAGGTGCTCGACCAGCGCGGAATTGCCGACCGGTTCCTCTCGCAGGGACAGACATCGCCGTCGGTGGGCTTCCACATGATCCGATTGGACATCAGCGACTTTCCCACGCGGCACAACTATCTGCTGGCACTGCGGCAAAACCACATCGAGCGGATATTGGCCGACTGGATCAGCGAGTTCGGCGTGCCGATCTATCGCCGGCAGGACGTCACGGGCTTCGCACAGGATAATGGTGGCGTCGACATCGATCTGTCTGGCGGCCAGCGGTTGCGGACGCAGTATCTCGTCGGCTGCGACGGAGGGCGCAGCATGATCCGCAAGGCCGCGGGGATCGCGTTCGATGGATGGGATCCGACGATGAGCTGGATAATCGCCGAGGTCGAGACGGCGGAGGAACCAGCATTGGGCTTTCACAGCGACGCCCATGGTATCCATGCGATCGGCAAGATTGAGGAAGACGGCCGGGTGGGTATCGTGCTGACCGAGCGACAACTGACCATTGGTGGCGAACCGACACTGCGCGATCTCAGCGAGGCGCTTGTCGGTGTCTACGGCACCGATTACGGGGTCCACAGTCCGACCTGGATTTCCCGGTTCACCGACATGACGCGGCAGGCTGCCGCTTACCGCGACAGACGTGTTCTGCTGGCCGGTGACGCCGCGCATATCCATCCCCCAATGGGCGGACAGGGCCTCAATATCGGCGTGCAGGACGCGGTGAACCTGGGGTGGAAGCTGGCCCAGGTGGTCAAGCGGCTGTCACTGGAAGGCCTGCTCGACAGCTACCATGCCGAACGCTATCCGGTCGCCGCCCGCGTGCTGCGCAACGCGATGGCGCAGGTCGCGCTTCGCCGGATGGATGCTCGCACCAAGGCCTTGAGCGACACATTCGCCGAACTGCTCGCCATGGATGGGCCACGCAAACGGATCGCCGCGGAGATGTCTGGCCTGGATGTCCACTACGATCTCGGGGAGGGGCACGCGCTGCTTGGGCGACGAATACCCGACCTCGATCTCTCCACCGCTGATGGGCCGTTGCGACTGTTCACGTTGCTCCACGACGCGCGGCCGCTGCTCCTCAATTTCGGTGAGCCAGGCAGGCTGGACATTGCGCCTTGGGCCGACCGGATCCGGCAGATCGACGCATCGTATGCCGGTGCCTGGGAGCTTCCCGTACTCGGAACGGTCGCCGCACCCGACGCGGTCTTGATCCGGCCCGATGGATACGTGGCCTGGGTTGGCGTTGAGGATGGACAGGGATTGGCCGATGCGCTGACCAGATGGTTCGGACCGGATGCCGGAGCCGGGCGCCCCTCCGAACGCGGCGCGTCACCTTCACGGCCTGAAAGGCCGGCTGCCTCCTGACAAGCGATTGACAGGAGATTCCATCTATGCAGAAATTGGTTGGACCATTGGACCACTTGGAGGAAATGTGGACCAGAACAGCCTGCCACCCATCCAGACGACGGCGCGTGACGACGCCGTGCTGAAGGCATTGGTGGGCTTCGTCCGCGCCGAGGCCTTGCGGCCTGGCGAGCGACTGCCGACCGAGCGCATCCTGGCCGAACGGCTCAAGGTCAGCCGCAACACGGTGCGCGAGGCGCTGACGCGGTGGGAAGGATTGGGCCTGGTCGAACGCCGGCAAGGCAGCGGCACTTTTCTCAAGGCCGCCGTCTCGCCCGACATGCTGCATTTGCCGCTGACGCTGGCGGGCGGCAATGACTTCACCAGCCTGATGCAGACGCTGGAAATCCGCCGCGCGCTGGAGGCCGAGGCAGCGGCACTGTGCGCCGAGCGGGCAAGCCCGGCCGACATTGCCGAGATCGAGGGCAAGCTCGATATCATGGAGCAGGCGTTTCGCACCCTTGATGGCATGTCGTCGGAAGAGGACTGGGAATTCCACCAGGCGATCTACCGGGTCTCCGGCAATCCACTGTTCGAACAGATCATCGCGGCCATGCACGAACTGTTCCATCGCTTCTGGGAGCATCCGCTCGGTGTGCGCGATTTCGGCCATGCCAGCTTTCCCTATCACCGCACCATCTACGAACGTATCGCCGCGCGGGATCCGCAGGGCGCCCGCGACGAGGCGCTCAAGCTCATCGCCACCGTCGAGGACGACCTCAAGCGCGGTGCGGCCAAACTCAAACTTTCGGACCTGAAATGAACGGGCATTCAGACGGTTTCGACCACGATTATCTCGCCGAGGCGGCGACGCTTTTGGCACATGACGAACCATTTCCTGGCGGCGCCGTCGTGCCGCCGATCTACCAGACCTCGTTGTTCACCTTCGCCAATTATGCGGAAATGGCCGATACCTTTGCCGGCAAACGAAAGCAGCCGATCTATTCCCGCGGCGACAATCCGACGGTCATGGAGTTCGAGGCTCGTGTCGCCGCGCTCGAGGGTGCAGAGGCCGCACGCGGCTTCTCCAGCGGCATGGCGGCGATCAGCGCCACCGTGCTTGCCTTCGTCGGGGCGGGCGAGCGCATCGTTGCGGTACGCAACTGCTATGGCGATGCCTACCGGCTGTTCGAGCGGCTCCTGCCGCGGCTCAACATCAAGGTCGACTATATCGACGGTTCCGACCCGGACGCGGTCGCGGCGGCGCTTCCCGGCGCCAAGCTGCTCTATCTGGAAAGCCCGACCTCGATGGTGTTCGAGCTCCAGGACCTGCCGCATCTGACCCGGCTGGCAAAAGAGCAGGGCATCGTCACCACCATCGACAATTCCTGGGCGACGCCGGTGTTCCAGAAGCCGATCTTGCACGGCGTCGACCTCGTGCTGCACTCGGCCTCGAAATATCTCGGCGGCCACAGCGACACGGTCGCCGGCGTGGTGGCTGGCTCGGCAGCGCATATCAAGCAGATCAACGAGCAGACCTATTCCTATCTCGGCGGCAAGCTGTCGCCGTTCGAGGCCTGGCTTTTGCTGCGCGGCCTGCGCACGCTGCCGCTGCGCCTGCCGCACCATATGAAGAGCGGGCTTGCCATCGCCGAGCGGCTGAAGGCGCATGGCCATGTCGAGCGGGTCAACCATCCGGCCTATTCGAACCATCCGGGCAAGGCGACGCTTGCCGGCTATGGCGGGTTGTTCTCGTTCGAGGTTACCGAGGACATCGACATTCCCGCCTTCGTCGACGCGCTGAAATATTTCCGCATCGGCGTCAGCTGGGGTGGGCATGAGAGCCTGGTCGTACCGGCCAAGGCGTCGCTGGAGCAGACGCCAGGACTGAATTCGATGGCGCGCTTCGGCGTCAGCCCCCGAACCATCCGCTTCAATGTCGGATTGGAAAGTGTCGAGGATCTCTGGGCGGATGTCGCCCAGGCCCTCGAAAAAGCCAGAAAATAACAAGCGGGTTCAAAATGGGAGTCTTGAACATGAAAAAACTGACCGTCATGCTTGCCACCGTCGCGGGGCTGGCGATTTCCGCCGGTGGCGCGCTCGCCGATTCAACCCTGAAAATGGTCGAGGTGATCACCAGCCCGCCACGCACCGAATTCCTCAAGAAGCAGATCGCCGAGTTCGAGGCGGCCAATCCAGGCGTCAAGGTCGAACTGGTCTCGCTGCCCTGGGGCCAGGCTTTCGAGAAATTCCTGACCATGGTGCAGGCCGGTGACACGCCCGATGTGGTCGAGATGCCGGAACGCTGGGTGGGGCTTTACGCCAACAATGCCCAGCTCGAGGATCTCGGCCCCTATATGGCCAAGTGGGACGACGCCAAGACGCTCGGCGACCGCGCCAAACAGTTCGGCTCGACGGTCAACAACACCCAGTTCATGATCCCCTATGGCTACTATGTGAACGCGCTGTTCTGGAACAAGAAGCTGTTCAAGGAGGCTGGTCTTGACGGCCCACCAGCGACGCTCGACGAGTTTGTCGCCGATTCCAAGAAGATCTCGGCCATTCCCGGAAAATACGGCTACTGCCTGCGCGGCGGGCCGGGCGCCTTCAACGGCATGCACATGTTCATGAACATCGCTCAGGGCAAGGGCGGCTATTTCAACGAGGACGGCACCTCGACCATCAATGAAGAAGGCTCGGTCAAGGGCCTGCAGATGCTGGCCGACATGTACAAGAATGGTCTCGCGCCGAAGGATGCCGTAAGCTGGGGCTTCAACGAAACCGTCACCGGTTTCTACTCCGGCACTTGCGCCATGCTCAATCAGGATCCGGACGCGCTTCTCGGCATCGCCGACAAGATGAGCGCCGACGACTTCGCCGTGGCGCCGCTGCCGGTCGGACCAAGCGGAAAGTCCTATCCGACGCTCGGCTATGCCGGCTGGGCGATGTTCGCCAACTCGCAGCACAAGGATGATGCCTGGAAGCTGATGGCGACGCTTCTGTCGCCGAAGGACAATCTGGAATGGGCCAAGGAAGTCGGCGTCGTGCCGATCCACAACGGTGCCGACCAGGATCCCCATTTCAAGACCGAGCAGTTCAAGGGCTGGTTCACGGAACTCAGCGACAGCTCCAAATATGAAATGGTGACGCCGCCGACGCATCTGGAAAACCTCGGCAATTTCGTCGACCAGGTCGCGATCAAGAACTTCCAGGAAGTGCTGCTCGGCCAGAAGACGGCCAAGGAGGTCGCCGACCAGTGGGCTGCCTTCCTGACCAAGGAACAGCAGGACTGGCTGGCGAAGAACAAGAAGTAGCTTTTCTTCCCTTCTCCCCGTTCACGGGGAGAAGGTGGCCCGATAGGGCCGGATGAGGGGCTGCGCCAAGTTCTGAAAAGCTGGCGCCGCCCCTCATCTGCCTGCCGGCATCTTCTCCCCGTGAACGGGGAGAAGGACGCTCATTGTCCATCCCGCCGCTCCAGGGAGCCATTTCTCAGCCAAATGACCTATGCCGTATCCGAAATTCGGTCCGCAGCGGCGCCGCGAAAAAAGCGGCTCTCCTACGCGACGATCGAGCCTTGGCTCTACCTCAGCCCGGCGATCATCCTGCTGGTCGTGGTGCTGCTCGTGCCGCTGGTCATCGGCATCAGCTATTCCTTCCGCAAATTTTCGGCCTTCAAGTCCGAGTATGTCGGGCTCGGGCAGTATCAGGCGATGCTGTCGGACCAGGTGCTGGGCCAGGCGCTGATCAACACGTTGTGGTGGACGGCGGCCAGCCTGTTCTTCCAGTTCTTCCTCGGCCTTGGCCTGGCGTTGCTGCTCGACAAGCCTTTCCCAGGCCGCAAGGCGGTGCAGGCACTGGTCTTCCTGCCCTGGGCGGTGCCGTCCTTCCTGTCGGGCCTGACCTGGGCCTGGCTGTTCAACCCGATCGTCGGTCCGCTGCCGCACTGGCTGTTCGCCTTGGGGCTGAAGGCCGAACCGACCAACGTCCTGTCCGATCCCTCCACCGCCATGTGGGGGCCGATCATAGCCAATGTCTGGTTCGGCATTCCGTTCTTCGCCATAACGCTGCTGGCGGCGCTGAAGTCTATTCCCTCGGAACTGCATGAGGCGGCGGCGATCGACGGCGCTTCGCCGTGGCAACGTTTCACCAAGGTGACGCTGCCTTTCCTGGCCCCAACCATCGCCATCACGGTGATGTTGCGCACCATCTGGATCGCCACTTTCGCCGACCTGATCTTCGTCATGACCGAGGGCGGACCGGCCGGCTCGACCAACACGGTGCCGGTCTACATCTATGTCAGCGCCTTCAAGTCGCTGGACAAAGGCTATGCCTCGGCCGTGGCCGTGCTGCTGCTGGTCCTGCTCATCGCCTACGCGATCGTGCTCATCGCCATCCGCCGCTCGCTTGTGAGGCACGTCTGATGATTGCCGGACGCTCAGCATCACAGCGCTTCTTCGGTGGCATCGGCCTTTACGCCGCGATCGCCGCCTACGTCGTCTTCGCTCTGTTCCCGATTTACTGGACGCTGAAGATCTCGGTCACGCCGGAGCGGCTGCTCTATTCCGAAGGCATCACCTTCTGGCCGTCGCACATGACGTTGCAGAATTTCGTGACCGTGCTCGAAGCCACCGATTTCCCGCGCTATTTCCTCAACAGCGTCATCGTCTCGGTGTCGACGGCGGCACTGGTCACGGTCATCGCCACGCTCGCCGGCTACGCCATGTCCCGCTTCACCTTTCGCGGCAAGGCTGCACTGGCTCTCATGTTGCTGCTGACCCAGACCTTTCCGCTGGTGATGGTCATTCCGCCTATCTACCGCGTGATGGGGCAGATCGGCCTGATCAACAGCCTGACCGGGCTGATCATCATCTACACGGCCTTCAACACCGCCTTTGCCACCTTCCTGATGCAGTCCTTCTTCGACGGCATCCCCAAGGACCTGGAGGAGGCGGCGATGATCGACGGCTGCACGCGCGCGCAGGCGATGCGCAAGGTGATCGTGCCGCTGACGCTGCCCGGCATGGGCGCGACGCTGGGCTTCGTCTTTACCGCCGCCTGGAGCGAGCTGCTGTTCGCGCTGATGCTGATTTCCAGCGACGACCAGAAAACCTTCGCCGTCGGCCTGCTCACCTTCATCGGCAAGTTCGCCGTCGACTGGGGACAGATGATGGCGGCGTCGATCCTGGCGCTGATCCCGGTCTGCATCTTCTTCGCTTTCCTGCAACGCTATCTCGTCACCGGCCTGACCGCCGGCGCCGTCAAAGGATAGACCGATGGCCTCTGTCACGCTCGAAAAGGTCCGCAAGGATTATGGCGCCGTGCGCGTCCTGCACGCGGTCGATCTCGAAATCGCCGATGGCGAGTTCGTCGTGCTGGTCGGTCCGTCCGGCTGCGGCAAGTCCACGCTGTTGCGCATGATCGCCGGGCTCGAGGAAGCCTCGGGCGGCGAGATCCGCATCGGCGAACGGCTGGTCAACGATGTTGCACCCAAGGACCGCGATATCGCCATGGTGTTCCAGTCCTATGCGCTCTATCCGCATATGGACGTCTCGAAGAACATGGGCTTCAGCCTGATGCTGCGAAAGGCCGAGAAGCCGGCGATCGATGCCCGCGTCGATGGTGCCGCCAAGCGGCTGGGGCTCGATACGTTCCTGCAACGCCTGCCCAGGCAATTGTCTGGTGGCCAGCGCCAGCGCGTCGCCATGGGCCGCGCCATCGTACGCGATCCCAAGGTTTTTCTCTTCGACGAGCCGCTGTCGAACCTCGATGCCAAGCTGCGCGTTCATATGCGCGCCGAGATCAAGGCGCTGCACCAGCAGTTGAAGACCACTTCGGTCTACGTCACCCACGACCAGATCGAGGCGATGACCATGGCCGACCGCATCGTCGTCATGCATGACGGGCTGATCCAGCAGGTGGGGGCGCCGCTCGATCTCTATGACCGGCCGGCCAATATGTTCGTCGCCGGCTTCATTGGCTCGCCTGGAATGAATTTCCTGCCGGCCACGGTGGAGAAGGGCGGCAAGGTGGACGCCGTGTTGTCCGATGGCCAGAAGCTTCGGCTGCCGGACGGCCTGCCGCTCAGGGACGGTGACGTCATCACCGTCGGCCTGCGGCCCGAGCATATCCGGCTGGCTGACGACGGCACGCTGCAAGGCGAAGTAGGAGTGGTGGAGCCGCTCGGCCTGTCGACGCAGTTCTACGTCAAGCTGGCCGGCCAGCAGCTTTGCGTCTTTGCGATGGGGCGCGCGGCCGTGAAGCCTGGCGACATGGTGCGCCTGTCGGCCGATCCGGCATCGCTGCATTTGTTCGACGGGAAGAGCGGCGACCGCATCGGCTAGAGCATGATGCCGAAAAGTGTGAAGCGGTTTTCGGACGACATCATGCTCTATCTCTTTGATTTAGAGACGGATTCAGATTTCAGGTCGACTCGACCTGAAATCATCCGGCTCTAAGGCGCTCAGCCGGGCTGACGGACTTCAGCCGCCCGGGCCGAACGAAAACGCCGCCCGATGGGCGGCGTTTGGCATTCCAGAGGAAAAACCAGATTACTTGATCTTGGTTTCCTTGAATTCGACGTGCTTCTTGGCGACCGGGTCGTATTTGCGGAACGACAGCTTGTCGGTCTTGGTACGGCTGTTCTTGCTGGTGACGTAGAAGAAACCGGTGTCGGCGGTCGACAGAAGCTTGATCTTGATGTTTGCGGCTTTGGCCATGATCTCAGTCCGTTATGTTCGTGGGGTTTTGGCCGCTGGAGCACGGGAAAACACCCGGACGCGGGAAACTTGGCGCGACACATAAAGAACGTGCCTGGAAAGTCAAGCCCGGCTGGCCTGATGTGGCCGGCCCAAGCTGCCCAGAACGCATAAATCAGGCGGTTTCCGCCTCGGATACCGCAACCTTCTTCCAGTCTCCGGTCGTGTTCCACCAGCGATTCGGATTGGCACGGTCGTCCAGCCCCTTGGAGCGGCTGGCAAGGATCGGCTGGATGCGGATCACCGGTTCCTGATAGGAATGCGCCTGGAAGATCGCTTCGACGACGCGGGCCGCCAGCGTCTGGTCGTCGGGCAGTTCGAAGGAAACCTCGACCGTGCCCGGGCGGTGGCGCAATTCGGTCTCGGCGCCGGCCGCGGCTCCTTCAATCGGCCTGTAGCGCTCGATGCCGTGTGCCGACTGATACGCGTTGCGGTCATACTTGCCCATGGCGAGCGGTGCGATCGCGACAACCGCGTCCATGATGCGGTCAACATCGGCAGCTGGAGCCTGGAAGGTTACAAGCAGCAGAAGCGTCATTCGCAGTGATGTGGTCTCAAAGCCGCTGTCGATCATGGCAGTGTCCTCAACTTCGGGTATCAGGGGACACTCTTTTAACCGGACGCTCCTGACACGGTTCTGTCAGCATCCGCCGCGGCGCGGCGGATAAGGGCACTCGACGGCACAGCGTTACAGCAGGAGCTTGCGCACGAGCCTGAAGCAGACCAGGGCGATGTAGGCGCCGAAGAACAGGCCGAGTGACCAGCCGAATCCGGAAGGCCCGAAACTGTCCATTCCGATGCCGATCGCCTGCGGGCCAAGCACCATGCCGACGCCGTAGCAGAGCACGAAGGCGGCGTTGGCGGAGGCCAGTTCGTGGCCGGAGAGCTGCGAGCCGAGATGGGCGAGGCCGATCGTGTACATGGCGGCGACGACACCGCCCCAGACGAAGAGTAGCGCGGCCATCAAATGCCAGTTCGCGGCAAAGAACGGCATGAATATCGTGCCGACGAGGCCGACCGTGGCGCAGGCGAGCAAGAGATAACGCCGGTCGGAGACGCGGTCGCTGATCATGCCGATCGGAATCTGCAACAGCACATTGCCGAGGCCGATCATGGTCAGCAGCAGCGCCGCGTCGGCCTCGGAATAACCGATGCGGTTGCCGTAGACCGGGAACAGCGCGAAGCCGCCTGTCTCAACCGCGCCGAACACGAGCACGGCGAAAGTCGCGGTCGGCACCAGCCAGATATAACGCAGGAAGTGGCTGGTTTCGCTGTCGGCCACGATGGTCGGGCTTTCGTTGCGCGCGGCGAGCACCGGTATGGCAGCCAGCGTCACCAGGGCAATGATGACGCCGAACGGCCTGAAGCCGGAGCTGCCGAGATGGGCGAACAGCCACGGCCCGGCGGCAAAGCCGAGCGACAGGACGGTGGCATAGATGCCAAGCACAAGGCCGCGCCGGTGTGGCGGCGCCGACGTGCTGATCCAGAATTCCGACAGGATGAACAGCACGGTCAGCGCGATGTGCAGAACGACGCGCAGCGGAAACCACATCCAGAAATCGGGCGCGAAATGGAAGCCGACGAAGGCGAGCGCGCCGGTGGCAATCATGGCGATCATGGTCCAGGCCACGCCGAAGCGCATGGCGAGCGGCGTGGCCAGCGGCGCCCCGGCGATCGAGGCCAGGCCGGCGACAGCCGTGTTCAGGCCGATCATCGAGGCCGAATGACCGCGTGTTTCCAGGATGACGCTGAGCAAGGGCATGCCGAGGCCAATGGCGATGCCGACGACGCTGATCGACGAAATCGCCGCCACCATCGGCAGCCAGTGTACGCGTTCGTCGCCCTGTGGTTGGGTATCGACCGTCATGGGATGCTGAATACTCTGTCTTTTTGATCTTGCGCAATTCCCGTGGGAAACCGCGGCACAGTGTTCCTGGAATTGCTTAGAGAAGTTCGCGGGTGAAGTGGTTGCGGACAAGCCGGTAGAAAGGGACAGGTCCGCCCGGACGCAGCAGCGGATCGTCGGCGAGCCGCTTTTCCAGCTCGTCCAGGATCATTCGAGTGATGTCGGGTATGTCGGCCTGCTTGGCCTTGGCGAGCGGCAGCCAGACCAGTTCCTCCAATTCATTGGTCGGGCCGCCATAGGGCAGTTCGACGGCGACATCGCCACGCCAGGCGCTGAAGAAGCGGGTATCGAAGCGGCGTACCCGGTTCGGCGGCGTGATGGCGCGCGCGACGAAGCGCAATGCTTCCAGCGACGGTGCCACGCCATGTTCGACGAAACCCTGCCAATCGCGCCTGGTCGTGGCAAAGGCGCCTTTGCGGCCGATCAGCAGGCCGGCTTCCTCGTAGGTCTCGCGGACCGCCGACAAAGCAATGGCGCGGGCGCGGGCGCGGCTGGTGCGGCCGGGGCCGGCCGTCAGCTTGGCTTCTTCGTGCTGGTCAAGTGCCGTCGCTGTCGGTATGCGGCTGTCGGCAGGGTCGGTTCGGCCGCCGGGGAACACGAACTTGCCTGGCATGAAAGCGTGTGCGGCGTGGCGGCGCCCCATCAACACCAGGACGTCGTCGCCCTTGCGGTCGAGCAGGATGAGCGTCGCGGCGTCACGCGGACGCAGGCGCCCGCCGCCATGCGTGGCAAGACCCTTGTCGAGCTTGTCGGCATCCGCCTTGGTCAATGCTTCCATGCGCAGGGACCTAGCGGAAACTTCTTGCATGCGAAAGTGGCCTTACCGATTGGCGTGTTGCGCCAGCGGCGCCTCAGGCGCCGTGGTGGGACTCCGTCCCATCCTTTTGGCCACCGAACCCGTGCATATAGAACGCCCATTGCAGTCCGATGACGGCACCCTTGACCGGTTGCAGCAGCGCGATGGAGAGCAGGATGGTCAAGGGCACCCATATTGCAATGTGCTGCCAGGTGGAGAGCGTCGAGGTCGCTTCCACGCCCATGAAGGCACCGAGAACGATATGGCCGACGATGACGATGACCAGGTAGGCCGGCAGATCGTCGGCGCGATGGTGATGGATCTCCTCGCCGCAGACGCTGCAGGTTTCGACAGTCTTGGTGAAGCCGCGGAACAGCTTGCCTTCGCCACAGTTGGGGCAGCGGCCCAAGAAGCCCCGCCTCATCGCCGTCCACAATGGGCGGGCAACCCGGCCAGAGTGATGTTCGCCGCCAAAAATCTGTTGTTCCATCATCGTCTCCTGCCGCGCGGCCCCGGTCGCGTTTGCGACGCACGGGCGCGGCCCTTAGCCTTGTGAAACGACCTGCTGGAGCCTGGCAGGGGCTTTGGGTCGGTCAACATCTCGAAGCGCATCGCGCCGGCCATTGGCGCCACCTCGACGAGCCGGACCTCGACGCGGTCCGCGAGCTGGTAGCCTTTGCCCGAGCGTTCTCCGAACAGGGAACGGGCCGTTTCGTCGTATATATAGTAATCGCCGCCCAAAGTTGACACCGGGATGAAACCATCGGCGCCATATTGCGGCAATTGGACAAAAAGTCCTGATTTGGTGACGCCGGAGATGCGGGCGTCGAAGCGGTCGTCGATGCGCTCGGCGAGGTAGGCCGAGATCAGCCGGTCGACCGTGTCGCGCTCGGCAGCCATCGCGCGCCGCTCGGTGCCGGAGATCAGCACCGCAACATCTTCGAGGCGGGCCTCCTCATCCTGCGTCAGCCCGCCGGGGCCGAGACCGAGCGCGGCAATAAGTCCGCGATGCACGATCAGGTCGGCGTAGCGGCGGATCGGCGAGGTGAAATGAGCGTAACGGCTGAGGTTGAGGCCGAAATGGCCGATGTTCTTGGGTGAATATTCGGCCTGGCTCTGCGAGCGCAGCACCACTTCGTTGACCAGCGCCTCATTGTCGGCGCCGCGCACACGCTCAAGAATGCCGTTGAACTGGCTGGGCCGCATCTGGGCGCCGCGTGCCAATGACAGGCTAAGCGTCTGCAGGAATTCGCGCAGCGATTCCTGCTTGGCCAGCGACGGCGCGTCATGGACGCGATAGACCAGCGCCTGCTTCTTGCCTTCCAGCGTTTCGGCCGCGGCGACATTGGCCTGGATCATGAACTCTTCGATCAGCTTGTGGGCCTCGAGCCGCTCCGGCACGATGACGCGGTCGACCGTGCCATCCGGCTTGAGCAGGATCTTGCGCTCCGGCAGGTCGAGTTCCAGCGGCTGGCGGCCATCGCGGCCGCGCTTGAGGATCGCATAGGCCTCCCACAGCGGCCTCAGCACAGTGTCGAGGATCGGGCCGGTCTTGTCGTCCGGTACACCGTCGATCGCGGCCTGGGCCTGGCTATAGGCTAGCTTGGCCGCCGACTTCATCATGACGCGGTGGAAGGAGTGCCTGATCTTTCTGCCATCGGCGGAGAAGGTCATGCGCACCGCGAGTGCTGGGCGATCCTGACCCTCGCGCAGCGAACAGAGATCGTTGGAGATGCGCTCGGGCAGCATCGGCACGACGCGATCGGGGAAATAAACCGAATTGCCGCGCTTCAGCGCTTCGCGGTCGAGCGCCGTGCCATGGCGGACATAGGCCGCGACATCCGCGATGGCGACCGTCGCGATGACGCCGCCGGGGTTCTTCTCGTCGGGATCAGGGGTGGCGAAGACCGCGTCGTCATGGTCCTTGGCGTCGGCCGGATCGATGGTAACCAGCGGCAGGTCGCGCCAGTCCTCGCGATGGTCAAGCGTCGCGGGCTTCACCGCCTCGGATTCGGCAATGACGTCGGCCGGGAAAATGTGGGGAATGTCGTGCGCGTGGATGGCGATCATCGAAACCGCCTTTTCGCTGGTCAGCGAACCCAGCACGTTCAGCACCTTGGCGCGCGGCAACCCAAAGCGGGAGGCTCGCGCTGGCTCGACTTCGACAAGATCGCCGTTTTTGGCGCCGTTCTGGAATTCCTTGTCGACGATCAGCTCGGGCTGGCGCCGTTCCACCGGCTCGATGCGGAAGCTGCCGTCCTGAAGCACGCGAAAGACACCGAGGACAGCGTCCGTGCGCTTCTCGAAGATCTTGATCACCCGGCCGGTATAGGCAGGCCCTGACGGATCGTCGGTCGGGAAGGTTTTGGCCAGCACGCGGTCGCCGATGCCTGGCGCGGGACCGTTGCCGCTGCGCGAAACGCGGATCGAGACCACGGGAGGCTCGCCCGGACCGACTGCCTCGGTCGGGTGCGCCAGCAAGATGCCATCGCCGTCGCGGCCAAAGATGTCGAGCACGGCGACATGGGGTAGGGCGCCGACCCGGGCCAACCGCTTGCGCTCCTTGGTCAGAACGCCTTCGTCCTGCAGGTCGCGCAGGAGATCCTTCAGCCAGATGCGGTCGTCGCCGCGCAGCGCGAACGCCTTGGCGATGTCGCGCTTTCCGGCGCGATCTGGGTTTTCGGCGATATAGCGCAGGATTTCGTCGCGCGAGGGCCGATAATCGTCCTTGACCTTGGCCCGGGTGCCGGCGGTGCGGGGATCGCCGTGACTTCTTCCGGTGATCCTGCGCGCCACGCCGTTCTACCCTTTTTTCTTCGCGGCCGGCTTCTTGGCCGCTGTCTTCTTGGCGGCGGGGGCTTTGGTTGCCGCCGCCTTGCGGAACGGCTTCTTGCCACCGCCGCCCTTGGCTTCCTTCTCGGCAATCAGCGCCAGCGCATCCTCGATCGTCACCGATTGCGGATCCTTGCCCTTGGGCAGCGTGGCGTTGACCTTGCCGAAATTGACGTAGGGGCCGTATTTGCCGTCGCGCACGACGATCTTGCCGCCGCCATCCGGATGGTCGCCGAGTTCCTTCAGAGCCGCAGGGGTGCCACCATTGCGGCCACCCTTGCCCTTGGACTGCTTCTCGGCAATCACCGTGACGGCACGGTTGAGGCCAATGGAAAACACATCCTCGATGCTGTCGAGATTGGCGTAGGTGCCATCGTGCAGCACGAACGGCCCGTAACGGCCGAGGCCGGCCGAGATCATCTTGCCGGATTCGGGATGTTTGCCCACGTCGCGCGGCAGCCCCAGCAAGGCGAGCGCCTTCTCATGGTCGATGGAATCAGGCGTCCAGCCCTTGGGCAGGCTCGAACGTTTTGCCTCCTTGCCGTCGCCGCGCTGGATGTAGGGGCCGAAGCGGCCGGAGCGCAGCGTGATTTCCTCGGCCGTGTAAGGATCCTTGCCCAGCACCTTGGTGCCGTCCTCGCCGCCGCCATTCTCGCCATTGGGATTAGCGGCGTCGCCGAGCTGGCGGGTGAAGGAGCATTCGGGATAGTTCGAGCAGCCGACGAAAGCGCCGAACTTGCCGAGCTTCAGCGACAGATTACCGGTGCCGCATTTGGGGCAGATGCGCGGGTTGGAACCGTCCTCGCGGGCGGGAAAAACCAGCGGCGCCAGTTCCTCGTTCAGCGCATCGAGCACATCGGTGACGCGCAGCTCCTTGATGTCGGCGACGGCGCCCGAAAAATCCTTCCAGAAATCGCGCAGCACGTCCTTCCAGGCGAGCTTGCCGTCGGAGATCTCGTCGAGCTTTTCTTCCAGCGATGCCGTGAAGTCATACTCTACATAGCGCTCGAAGAAGCTTTCCAGGAAGGCCGACAGCAGGCGGCCCTTGGCCTGCGGCACCAGCCGGCGCTTGTCGATGGTGACGTAGTCTCGGTCCTCGAGCGTCTTCAGGATCGCGGTGTAGGTCGAGGGGCGGCCGATGCCGAGTTCTTCCAGCTTCTTGATCAGCGACGCCTCGGAGTAGCGCGGCGGCGGCTCGGTCGTGTGCTGGGTGGCATTGATCGCGCGGCGGGCAAGCTGCTCGCCGGAGCGGATCTCCGGCAGACGGCGGTTTTCCTCGTCTTCGGCGTCGTCCTCCTTCTGATCGGTGTAGGCGGCGATGAAGCCGTCGAAGCGAACGACCGAACCGACAGCGCGAAGTTCAGCGGTGCGGGCGCCATTCAGCGCCTCGATCTCGACAGTGGTGCGCTCGATCTCGGCCGACTGCATCTGGCTTGCGATGGCGCGCTTCCAGATCAGTTCGTAAAGCCGCATCTGGTCGGAATCGAGATATTGCCTGACCGATGCGGGGGTGCGCATGAAATCCGTCGGCCGGATGGCCTCGTGCGCTTCCTGCGCGTTCTTGGCCTTGGCGGTGTATTGGCGCGGCTTCTCCGGCAGGTATTTCGGGCCGAATTCCTTTGCGATGGCATCGCGCGCGGCGTCGATCGCCTCGGGGGCCATCTGCACGCCGTCGGTTCGCATATAGGTGATCAGGCCGGTGGTCTCGCCGCCGATCTCCATGCCCTCATAGAGCCGCTGGGCCACCTGCATCGTGCGCGTGGCCGAGAAGCCGAGGCCCGATGAGGCAGCCTGCTGCAATGTCGAGGTGGTGAAGGGCGGGCCGGGGTTGCGCTTGGTCGGCTTGGCTTCGACGGACAGCGCCTTGAAGGTGGCACCTTCGAGCATCGCCTTGATGTCGTCGGCTTGTGCCTTGTTGGCAATGTCGAGCTTTTGCAGCTTCTTGCGCTCGAAGGCAGTGAGGCGGGCTTCGAAGGTCTCGTTGCGCGGCGTGCCGAGGAGAGCTGATATCTGCCAGTATTCCTCGCGGATGAAGCGCTCGATCTCGGATTCGCGGTCGCAGACCAGGCGCAGCGCTACCGACTGGACGCGGCCGGCGGAGCGGGCGCCCGGCAATTTGCGCCACAGGACAGGCGACAGGGTGAAGCCGACGAGATAGTCGAGCGCGCGGCGGGCCAGATAAGCGTCGACCAGCGGCGCATCGATCTGGCGCGGATTGGCCATCGCCTCCAGCACCGACGATTTGGTGATGGCGTTGAAGACGACGCGGCTGACCGGCTTGTCCTTCAGCGCGCGCTTCTGCTTGAGCACTTCCAGAACGTGCCAGGAGATGGCTTCACCTTCACGATCCGGGTCGGTGGCGAGGATCAGGCCGTCGGCGTCCTTGACTGCCTTGGCGATGTCGGCGAGCCGCTTGCCGGAGGCGGTGTCGACCGCCCAGGACATGGCAAAATCCTCATCCGGGCGCACCGAGCCATCCTTGGCCGGCAAATCGCGGACATGGCCGAACGAGGCCAGAACCTTGTAGTTCCTGCCCAGATATTTGTTGATTGTTTTTGCCTTGGCCGGCGATTCGACGACGACGACGTCCATGAGGTCTCATATCAGCTGTGATGCGGCAGAAGAATTCCGCTGCGCGCGACGAAATCTCGGTTCTGTTCGTCGCTCACATGGCCGCGCTTTTGCATCCGGTCAAGGGCAAGCGCCCAAATTGCGGGGCCGCCGACAGCAATACACTCTAAGAGTGTATGGAGAACATCACATATTTTAGAATGAGTGGGCGCAAGCCTCGGAAGATTGGGAGAGGTTCAATTTGTTGCTGGTCCAATCGGCCTGGAATGGGTCAAGTCGAGTCCGTGACGGCCCGGCCGCCGGACTTGGAGGGATGCCCGGCGGCCGGTGAGAAGTCCCGTTTGGCGGAACTCCCGATGGGGAAATCAGTCCGCCTTGACAACGTGCCAGACGCCGGCGACGCCATCACCGGTCACGTCGCCGGCCTTCTTGTCCTTGATGAAGGTGTAAACCGGCTTGCCGTCATAGGCCCACATCTTGGTGCCGTCGGTACGGTCGACGACGCTCCATTCATCGTCCGCCTTGGCGCCCGCCTCGGCCTTCAGCGGCGGCCAGTTGGTGGCGCACTTGTCGTAGCAGTTGGTCTTGCCCTTCTCGTCCTTGTCATAGGTGTAGAGCGTCATGCCATTGGCGTCGGTGTAGATCTTGGTGCCGTTGACCTCGGCTTCCTTCCACGCTTCGGCGGCAAAGGATGCGGCGGTGCTGAGCAGGAGCGCGGCCAGCGCCGCGGTTATCGTTTTCATGGAAATCTCCGTGGCTGATATTCGAAGGCGCGCGGCAAATCGCGGCCTCGTCGTGTCAACGCCTTGCGCCGATGCTTTCTTCCCCGCCCGCGATGACTTGCCACACGATGGTGATTGGCGGACAAACCGGCGTGCCGCTATATCGGACGCCAAAGGTGGAGTTTTGGAATGGCAGTGGATATCGGCTATGTCAGCGCGGTCGGGGCGGGGGCCATCTCGTTCCTGTCGCCATGCGTGCTGCCGCTCGTGCCGCCTTATCTCTGCTACATGGCCGGCGTCTCCGTCGACGATTTCCGCGGCAATGCAGGTGCGACGGCACGCGAGGGCGCGCGCGGCGCGCTGCTCTATTCCTCGATCGCCTTCGTGCTCGGTTTTTCCACCGTGTTCGTCGCGCTAGGCGCCGGCGCGTCGACCATCGGCCGGCTGCTGCGCGTCTGGCAGGAGCCGCTGGCGATGGGCGCCGGCGTGCTGATCATCCTGATGGGCCTGAACTTTTTGGGCATCCTGCGCATCCCGCTTCTGTCACGCGAGGCGCGCTTCCAGTCGCAGGGCAAGCCGGCCAGCGCCGTCGCCGCCTATGTCATGGGCCTTGCCTTCGCCTTCGGCTGGACGCCCTGCATCGGCCCGGTGCTGGGGCCGATCCTGACGCTGGCCGGTGGCCGCGAGACGGTCGGCGAGGGGGCTCTTCTGCTCGCCGCCTATTCGCTCGGCCTCGGTATCCCGTTCCTGATTGCCGCGCTGTTCTCCGGCGCTTTCATGCGCTTCCTCGGCAAATTCCGCGTCCATCTCGGCCGCGTCGAAAAGGCGATCGGCGCGCTGCTGGTGGTCGCCGGCGTGTTTTTCCTCACCGGCGGCGTGCAGACGGTGTCGTACTGGCTGCTGGAGAATTTCCCGGTGCTGGGGCGGCTGGGCTGACGATTGTCGACTTGGGGCGAGCTATGGGACTCAACTGAGGACCCGTTGATTATGAGTCAGCTGCTCTATCATCTCACCGGAATTTAACCGCATTGGTGCAGCATGGCGCCACTGCTATCCTGTATCGATTCCCAACCCTTTCATACGGTTGCCCGTCCATGAGCCAGAGATCCTGCCTGTCCGTCATCCTCGCAGCCGGCGAAGGCACGCGCATGAAGAGCGCGCAGCCGAAGGTGCTGCATCAGATCGCCGGGTTGCCGATGGTGGCCCATGTGGTCAAGGCGGCCGAAGCCGCGGGTGCGAGCGGGCTGGCGCTGGTGATCGGCCATGGGGCCGACGAGATGCGCAAGGCGGCGGCCAGGTTTGCACCGAAGGCGGAAACCTTCGAGCAGGAAAAGCGCTTGGGTACGGCGCATGCCGTTATCGCTGCCCGCGCAGCGATATCAAGGGGTTATGACGACGTCCTCGTGATGTTTGGCGACACGCCACTGATCGATGCGGATGCGCTCACGGTGGCGCGGCGGAGATTGGCGGAAGGTGCTGCCGTCGTGGTGATCGGATTCCGCCCACCCAATCCGGCCGGCTATGGCCGGTTGATCGAAAGGGATGGCAAGCTCACAGCTATCCGCGAGGAAAAAGACTGCTCCGAAGAGGAGAAGAAAATCGGCTTCTGCAATGCCGGCATGATGGCGGTGGCCGGTGCGCACGCGCTGAAACTGCTCGACGCGGTAGGCAACGAGAATGCCAAGGGCGAGTATTATCTGACCGATATCGTCGAGATCGCCAGTGCACAAAATCTCGATGTCGTTGCCACCGAAGCCAGCTTCGAAAGCGCGCTCGGCATCAACAATCGCGCCGAACTGGCGCAAGCCGAAGCCATCTGGCAACAGCGCCGGCGCCATGACGCGATGCTGTCGGGCGTGACTCTGATCGCCCCGGAAACCGTGTTTTTCTCGCACGACACTGAAATCGGCGCCGACACCATCGTCGAACCCAACGTCTGGTTTGGTCCGGGCGTGAGGATCGCCAGCGGCGCCAAAATTCACGCCTTCAGCCACATCGAGGGCGCCACCATCGCTTCCAATTGCGATGTCGGGCCGTTCGCACGGCTGCGGCCAGGCGCCGATCTCAGGAACAAGGCCAAGGTCGGCAATTTCTGCGAGGTCAAGCAAGCCGTTATCGAGGACGGCGCCAAGGTCAATCATTTGACCTATATTGGCGACGCGCGTGTCGGCGCGGGCGCCAATATCGGGGCGGGCACCATCACCTGCAATTACGACGGCTACTCAAAGTTCTTCACGGACATCGGCGAGGGCGCCTTCATCGGCTCCAATTCCTCGCTCGTGGCGCCGGTCACCATCGGCAATGGCGGCTATATCGCCTCGGGCAGTGTCATCACCGAAAGCGTGCCCGACGATGCGCTGGCCTTCGGCCGGGCCCGCCAGAAGACGATCCCCGGCAAGGGCAAGGAATTGCGCGAACGCTTTGCTTCCGCGGCGGCCGCGAAGAAGAAAGCGGCTGGCGCCGACCACTAGCGATTGGTCGACGGTCTGCTTTCTCGCCGAAGCAATCGAAAAACCGAACGATTGCCGTAACCGGATTGCAAGAGCGGGCTGTCATGGTGCATGCCTGCTGAAGCGTCCGTTACAGCGGACGAAATGCAATGTGACTTTCGCGGCAGGCCGGCCACGCCTAAATATCGCTGGTTTTCCGTGGGCAATCGGGGACTGTCTGCATGTGCGGTATCGTTGGAATCGTCGGCCACTCGCAGGTTGCGCCGCTCATCGTCGACGCACTGAAGCGGCTCGAATATCGCGGCTATGACTCCGCCGGCGTCGCCACCATTGAGAAGGGCGAGCTGGGCCGCCGCCGTGCCGAGGGCAAGCTGGTCAACCTCGAACGCCGGCTCAAGGATGAGCCGCTCGACGGCATGATCGGTATCGGCCATACGCGCTGGGCAACCCACGGCGTGCCCAACGAGACCAATGCGCACCCGCATTTTTCGGACGGCGTCGCCATCGTCCACAACGGCATCATCGAGAATTTCGCCGAACTGCGCGAGGAGCTGATCCGCGACGGCTATTCCTTCTCGTCGCAGACCGACACCGAGGTCGTGGCACATCTGGTGGCGCGCGAACTCGCCAGGGGGCTAAAGCCGGTCGAGGCCGCGCACCAGGCGCTGAAGCGGCTGGAAGGCGCCTTTGCGCTAGCCATCATGTTCAAGGGTGACGAGGACCTGATCGTCGGCGCGCGCAATGGCCCGCCTTTGGCCGTTGGCCATGGCGACGGCGAGATGTTTTTGGGTTCCGACGCCATCGCGCTCGCTCCGTTCACCAATTCGATCACCTATCTCGAGGACGGCGACTGGGCGGTGGTGCGCCGCGACGGTGTCGCCATCTTCGACATCGACGGCAAAAAGGTCGACCGCAAGCGCCAGCAGTCGCTCTCGACCAGCTTCATGGTCGACAAAGGCAACCGCCGCCATTTCATGGAAAAGGAGATCCATGAGCAGCCCGAGGTGATCTCGCACACACTGGCTCATTATGTGGATTTTGTCTCCGGCGTCTCCAAGCCGCTCGATCTGCCATTCGACTTCGCCAAGATCGGCCGGCTGGCGATCTCCGCCTGTGGCACCGCCTATCTCGCCGGCCTGATCGGCAAATACTGGTTCGAGCGCTATGCGCGGCTCCCGGTCGATATCGATGTCGCGTCGGAATTCCGTTACCGCGAGATGCCGTTGTCGGCCAACGACGCCGCCTTCTTCATCTCGCAATCGGGCGAGACCGCCGATACACTGGCCTCGTTGCGCTATTGCCGCAAGGCCGGGATGAAGATCGGCGCCGTCGTCAACGTGCGGGAATCGACCATGGCGCGCGAATCCGACGTCGTGCTGCCGACGCTGGCCGGGCCAGAGATTGGCGTCGCTTCGACCAAGGCTTTCACCTGCCAGCTGTCCGTGCTCGCGTCGCTTGCCGTGCGCGCCGGCGTGGCGCGCGGAGCGATCTCGAAGGAGCAAGAGAAAACGCTGGTGCGAGCGCTTTCGGAAGCGCCGCGCTATGCCAACCAGGTGCTGAAGCTCGAAGAGCAGATTGAACGGATCGCGCGGGAACTGTCGCGTTACAAGGACGTGCTCTATCTCGGACGGGACACCAATTTCCCGCTCGCCATGGAAGGCGCGCTGAAGCTGAAGGAGATTTCCTACATCCACGCCGAAGGCTATGCCGCCGGAGAGCTGAAGCATGGGCCGATCGCGCTGATCGACGAGAACATGCCGGTGATCGTGATCGCGCCGCACGACCGCATCTTCGAAAAGACCGTGTCCAACATGCAGGAAGTGGCGGCGCGTGGCGGCAAGATCATCCTGATCACCGACGCCAAGGGCGCGGCACAGGTGAGTCTGAAGACGATGGAGACCATCGTGCTTCCGGATGTGCCGGAAATCATCTCGCCGATCATCTATGCGCTGCCGATCCAGATGCTCGCCTACTTCGCCGCCGTGTTCATGGGCACCGACGTCGACCAGCCGCGCAATCTGGCGAAGTCGGTGACGGTGGAATAGGCGCTTGTAAACAGGCGCCTTTAAAAACTTCGCAGTTCCAAAGCGTCTTCCGGTTCACTAATGTCGCGTCGCAATAGCGCCTCCGGTGAACCATGTCAGACGCTCCCAAGACTTCCGGCATGACACGGCTGAGGAACTATTTCCTCACGGGCTTCATCGTCTGCGCGCCGCTGGCGATCACCGCCTATATCGCCTGGTCGTTCATCGGCTGGGTCGATTCCTGGGTGAAACCGTATATTCCGGCGCGCTACAGCCCCGACACCTATCTGCCGTTTCCGGTTCCAGGGTTCGGGCTCATCGTTGCGCTCATCCTGATCACGCTGATCGGTTTTCTGACCGCCAACATTGTCGGCCGCGCCATAGTCGGCTTTGGCGAGCGCTTGCTTGGCCGCATGCCGCTGGTGCGCGGCATATACGGCTCGCTGAAGCAGATTTTCGAGACCGTGCTGTCGAACAAGGGCGACATGTTCCGCCAGGTTGGGCTGGTCGAATATCCACGCAAGGGCGTGTGGTCGCTGGTGTTCGTCGCCAGCGAAAAGGAAACCGAGATCAACCAGAAGCTCGACCAGGAAGGCGATCCGCTGATTGCCGTGTTCATGCCGTGCACGCCGAACCCGACGACCGGTTTCCTGATGTATGTGCTGAAGTCGGACATCGTGCCGCTCGACATGACGATCGAGGACGGCGCCAAGCTGATCGTATCAGCCGGGTTGGTGGCTCCCGAGGTGAAGACGAAACTGGTGACGCTGAACGGCGAGCCGATCAACGGAACCCTGGCCAATCCGCCGCTAGGGCCTCACCCGGCGCGCAGGAGCCGCACGGCCTCGTCGCGGCCGAACAAGTAGAGCAGGAGCCGCAGCGCCTCGCCGCGGTCCGATTGCAGTTCTGGGTCGCGCGACAGGATCAGCCTGGCGTCGTCACGGGCGGCCTCCAGTAGGTCGGCATGCACCTCGATGCGCGCCACCTGGAAACCCGGCGTGCCGGACTGGCGGGTGCCCAGCAGTTCGCCTTCGCCGCGCAATTTCAGGTCCTCCTCGGCGATCAGGAAACCGTCCTCGGTCTCGCGCATCACCGACAGCCGGCGTTTTGCGGTCTCGCCAAGCGGATCCTTGTACAGCAGCACGCAGGACGAGGGCTTGTCGCCGCGTCCGACCCGGCCGCGCAGCTGGTGCAACTGAGCGAGGCCGAAGCGTTCGGCATGCTCGATGACCATGATCGTGGCGTCAGGAACGTCGACGCCAACCTCGATCACCGTGGTGGCGATCAGGATGCGCGTCTCGCCTTGCTTGAAGGCGCGCATCGCCTCGTCCTTCTCGACACCCTTCATGCGGCCGTGGACAAGGCCGATGCGATCGCCGAACAGCGGCTTCAGCGAGGCAAAGCGATCCTCGGCCGACATCAGTTTTATTTCTTCGGATTCCTCGACCAGCGGGCAAATCCAGTAGATCTTCTGGCCATCCGCGACGGCATCGAGCATGCGGCCGACCAGCTCGTCGAGCCGCTCCAGCGGCAGCGTGACGGTGCGGATCGGCTGGCGGCCGGCGGGTTTTTCCGTCAGCTTCGACACGTCCATGTCGCCGAAGGCGGTCAGCACCAGCGTGCGCGGGATGGGGGTCGCGGTCATGACCAGCATGTCGGGGGCGTCGCCCTTGGCGGTGATGGCAAGCCGCTGGTGGACGCCGAAGCGATGCTGCTCATCGATAACGGCCAGGACCAGGTCGTGGAAGCTGACCGTTTCCTGAAACAGCGCATGGGTGCCGACGACGATGTCGATCTCGCCGCTGGCAAGACCCGCCAGCGTTTCGGCTCGCTCGCGGCCCTTTTCACGGCCGGTCAGGATGGCGATGCGCAAGCCGACCTTGGCGGCAAGCGGGGTGATCGTCGCCAGATGCTGGCGCGCGAGGATTTCGGTCGGCGCCATCAGCGCCGCCTGGCCGCCGGCCTCGACAGCGCGTGCCATGGCAAGCAGCGCCACCACCGTCTTGCCCGAGCCGACGTCACCTTGCAGCAGCCGCAGCATGCGCTCCGGATCGGCGAGATCAGCGTTGATTTCGGCGAGCGCGAATTCCTGCGAGGGCGTAAGCGAATAGGGAAGGGCTGTACGCAGCTTCTCGACGATGCGCCCATCGCCGACGAGAGGGCGGCCTGACAGGCGCCGCACCTTTGCCCGCACCAGAGCCAGCGAGACCTGGCCGGCGAGCAATTCATCATAGGCGAGGCGGCGCCATGCAGCCCCTTCGACCGCGACATCGATCGGATCAGCGGGATAATGGATGCGGGTCAGCGCGTCGCCGAAGGACGCAAAGCTCTGGCGGCGCATGAAGGCATTATCCTGCCATTCCGGCAGCTCCGGCAGGCGGCCGAGCGCCTGGCCGATCGCCCGGCGCAGCACCTTGCCCGAGAGGCCGGCGGTCAGCGGATAGACCGGTTCGACCAGCGGCAGGTTTTCCGCTTCGCTGGCGAGCGCGATATGGTCGGGGTGGACCATGGTCGGGCGGCCGTTGAACCATTCCATCCGGCCTGACACCACGACCTGCTCGCCCACAGGCATTGCCTTTTCGAGATAGGCGGCATGGGCATGGAAGAAGGTCAGGCCGATTTCGCCCGTGTCGTCATGGGCGTAGACCCGGTAGGGCACCGACCTGTTGCCGCGCGGTGGCGGCTGGTGACGGTCTATGCGCAGCTCAAGCGTGACGATGGCGCCTTCGGCCGCGAGTGCGATGCCCGGCCGGTTTCGGCGGTCGATGACGGTGTGCGGCAGCACGAACAGGAGGTCGCCGGCGCGTGCGGCGCGGTCGCCGAGATCGGCGGCAACGACCTTCTCGATCAGCGCGCCAACCTTCGGCCCGACGCCGGCAAGCGAGGTGATCGGGACAAACAGGGGATCGAGGATGGAAGGACGCATGATGTCAGCTTATGTCGCGACGGCCGCAGCGCAAGGCTGACAGCGCCCACTATCCACGCTATATGCGCCGCTTGAAGTGAGGATGCGGCACAATGACCGGAACGAAACGATTAAGCGAGGGGCTGGACGCCCATCGCCGCAAGCTGTTGTTCCGTTCCTGGCATCGCGGCATGCGCGAGATGGATCTCATCCTCGGCACCTTCGCCGATGCCGAGATCGGCACCTTGACCGCCGAGGAAATCGACCAATATGAGAGGCTCCTCGATATTGCCGACACGGAATTCCTGCCGCTGGTTACGGGCGAACGCCCGGTGCCGGCGGAGATCGACTGTGCCGTCCTGCAAAAAATCCTGGCGTCCCGCCGGACCATGACTTTCTGAACACACGCAATTCCAGGAAAAGTGCGCAGCGGTTTTCCCATGGGAATTGCGACAAACAAGACCGTGATTTGATGGCTCTCATTCCCACCATTGGCTTGCCGAAGGGCCGCGCCGGCCAGTTCATCGTCGACGGTGTCGCCGACGGCTACGAGGCTTTCGCACTGGTGCAGACGGCGCTCGAGATCGCGCCCGACAAGCCGGTGCTGTTCGTGGCCCGCGACGGCCAGCGCCTGCCTTCGATCATCGAGGCGCTGTCCTTCGTCGCGCCGGGCCTGCCTGTGCTGGAACTGCCTGCCTGGGACTGCCTGCCATACGACCGTGTCTCGCCTGGTTCGGATGCCGCCGCCAAGCGCCTCGATGCGCTGACCGCCATGATCGCACTGGCGAAGAAGCCGCACCGTGCCGTCATTCTCACCACCGCAAATGCGCTGCTGCAGCGCATTCCGCCCGCGGAGCTTGTCGAAGCCCAAACCTTCCACGCCAGGCCCGGCAACCAGATCGACATGAATGCGCTGATCGCCCGGCTGGAGACGTCGGGATTCGAGCGGGTGCCGACCGTGCGCGGCATCGGTGAATTCGCGGTGCGCGGCGGCATTCTCGACCTCTTTGCGCCCGGCTGGAGCGAGGCGCTGAGGCTTGATTTCTTCGGCGACACGCTGGAATCGATCCGCGTCTTCGATGCCGCCACGCAGCGCACCACCGGCCAGCGCAAGTCGATGGCGCTTCAGGCGATGAGCGAGGTGGCGCTGACGCCCGAAACCATCAGCCGCTTCCGCCGCTCCTATATCGAGGCTTTCGGCGCACCCCAGCGTGACGACGGACTCTATGCGGCGGTCAGCGAAGGCCGGCGCTTCGCGGGCATGGAGCATTGGCTGCCGTTCTTCTACGAGCGGCTGGAGACCGTGTTCGACTACCTGCCCGACGCACCCGTGGTTTTCGACCATCTGGCACATGAGGCGCTGGCCGAGCGCCATACGCTGATCCTCGATCACTACGAGGCGCGCAAAAAGCAGGCTGACGCGGCGCTCAAGGATGCGGTTCCCTACAAGCCGGTGGCGCCGGATCTGCTCTATCTCTCGCCGGAGAATCTGAAGGCTTCGCTTGGCGAGCGCGAAGACATCGACTTTACCGTGTTCGACGCGCCGGACCTGGGGAGCAAGAAAGTCTTCCACGCCGGCTCGCGCCATGGCCGCAGCTTCGTCGAGGAGCGAGCCGATCCGAACGTCAATGTCTTCGATGTCGTCGTCCGGCACATAGCCGACGAGCGCGCGGCGCGCCGCCGGGTCGTTATCGCCGGCTGGACCGAGGGCTCGCTCGACCGCCTTGGCCAGATCCTGGCCGAGCACCATCTCGGCAATCTCAAGCAGGTCGAGACGTTGGCGGAGGCCGAACAGCTCGAGCCGGGACAGTCCGCATTGGCGGTTTTGCCACTGGAATCCGGCTTCGAGACTGAAAAGCTGGTCGTCGTCGCGGAACAGGACATTCTGGGCGACCGGCTGATCCGCCGTTCGAAGCGCAAGAAGCGCGCGTCCGACTTCATTGCCGAAGCCTCGGCCTTGTCGGCCGGCGATATTGTCGTCCATGCCGACCATGGAATTGGCCGTTTCATCGGCCTGCGCACCATTGAGGCGGTCGGCGCGCCGCATGACTGCCTGGAAATCCACTATGCCGGCGACGACCGGCTGTTCCTGCCGGTGGAAAACATCGAGCTGCTGTCGCGCTACGGCTCCGACACGGCCGAAGCGACGCTGGACAAGCTGGGCGGCGGCGCCTGGCAGTCGCGCAAGGCGAAGCTGAAGCGGCGCCTGCTCGACATGGCCGGACAACTGATCCGCATCGCCGCCGAGCGGCAGATGCGGGCCGCACCGGCCCTGGTGCCGGCCGAAGGCCTCTATGACGAGTTCGCCGCCCGGTTCCCTTACGAGGAAACCGACGACCAGCAGACGGCCATCGACTCGGTACGTGACGATCTCGGCGCGGGCAGGCCGATGGACCGGCTGATCTGCGGCGATGTCGGCTTCGGCAAGACCGAAGTGGCGCTGCGCGCCGCCTTTATCGCGGCGATGGAAGGGTTTCAGGTAGCGGTGGTGGTGCCGACGACACTGTTGTCGCGTCAGCATTTCAAGACATTCTCGCAGCGTTTCTCAGGGCTTCCCATCCGTGTCGCCCAGGCGTCACGGCTGGTGGGCTCAAAGGAATTAGCGGAGACCAAGAAGGGCATTGCCGAAGGGCAGGTCGATATCGTTATCGGCACCCATGCGCTGCTGGGCTCCGCGATTTCGTTCAAGAATCTCGGCCTGCTGATCATCGACGAGGAGCAGCATTTTGGCGTCAAGCATAAGGAACGGCTGAAGGACCTGAAGACCGACGTCCATGTTCTGACCCTGTCGGCGACGCCGATCCCGCGCACGCTGCAACTGGCGCTGACGGGCGTGCGCGAACTGTCGCTGATCGCCACGCCACCGGTCGACCGCATGGCGGTGCGCACCTTCATCTCGCCCTTCGACCCGCTGGTCATTCGCGAGACGTTGTTGCGCGAGCGCTACCGAGGGGGCCATTCCTTCTATGTCGTTCCGCGTATCAGCGATCTGGCGGAAATCCATGATTTCCTGAAGGAATCTGTTCCTGAGCTGAAGGTAGCGGTGGCGCATGGCCAGATGCCACCGGGCGAACTCGACGACATCATGAACGCGTTCTACGACGGCCAGTACGATGTGCTTTTGTCGACGACCATCGTCGAATCCGGGCTCGACATCCCGACCGCAAACACGCTGATCATCCACCGCGCCGACATGTTCGGCCTGTCGCAGCTCTATCAGTTGCGCGGCCGCGTCGGGCGCTCGAAGGTGCGCGCCTATGCGCTGTTCACCCTGCCGGCCAACCGCAAGCTGACCGACACTGCCGAGCGCCGTCTGAAGGTACTGCAGTCGCTCGACACGCTCGGCGCCGGTTTCCAGCTCGCCAGCCATGACCTGGATATCAGGGGCGCAGGCAATCTGCTTGGGGAGGAACAGTCCGGGCACATCAAGGAGGTCGGTTTCGAGCTCTACCAGCAGATGCTGGAGGAAGCGGTCGCCGAGGTGAAGGATTCCGGCGAGGTGCAGGATGGCGGATGGTCGCCGCAGATCGCCGTCGGCACGGCGGTGATGATCCCGGAAGGCTACGTACCGGACCTGCAGCTCAGGCTGGCGCTGTACCGCCGTCTCGGCGATCTCGAAAACACCGAGGAGATCGACGCCTTCGGCGCCGAACTGATCGACCGTTTCGGCCCGTTGCCGGAGGAAGTGAAACATCTCCTCAAGATCGTCTTCATCAAGGCGCTGTGCCGCAAGGCCAATGTCGAGAAGCTCGATGCCGGGCCGAAGGGTATCGTCATCCATTTCCGCAAGCGCGAGTTCTCGAACCCGATCGGGCTGGTCAAGTATATTGGCGAGCAGGGTTCGCTGGCCAAGATCAGGGCCGACCATAGCGTGGTCTTCATCCGCGACTGGCCGACGGCGGAGAAGCGTCTGGCGGGCTCGGCCGTGGTCATGACGCAGCTGGCGCGACTGGTGGAGAAGGCAGCCTGATCTCGCCTTACGGGCCGTCCTGGGCGCGTCAGCCATTCGCCAGCACCGAAATTCCGGTCTAGAATAGGAAATCGGCTTCGTGTATGGAGCCGCCACCCCAGTTTGGGGCGGGAAATGGCGGGCGAGGGTGTCCGCCGGAAAGAGCGTTGGGTGCAGCGATGACGAAATGGTCGCCGAATTCGTGGAGAGCAAAGCCGATCAAGCAAGTTCCCGCCTATCCGGACCTTGCCGCGCTGAAGAATACGGAAGCCCAACTCGCCACCTTCCCGCCGCTGGTCTTTGCCGGCGAAGCGCGCAAGCTGAAGAAGCAGTTGGCGGCGGTTGCCGCCGGCGAAGCCTTCCTGCTCCAGGGTGGTGATTGCGCGGAGAGTTTTGCCGAGCATGGCGCCGACAACATCCGCGACTTCTTCCGCGTCTTCCTGCAGATGTCCGTGGTGCTGACCTTCGCCGGTGCGCAGCCGGTGGTGAAGGTTGGCCGTGTCGCCGGCCAGTTCGCCAAGCCGCGCTCGTCCGACAACGAGACCAAGGGCGAAGTGACGCTGCCGAGCTATCGCGGCGACATCATCAACGGCATCGAGTTCGACCAGAAGTCGCGCATTCCCGATCCCGCCCGCCAGGAAATGGCCTACCGCCAGTCGGCGGCCACGCTCAACCTCCTGCGTGCCTTCGCGCAGGGCGGTTATGCCAGCCTGGAGAATGTGCATCGCTGGATGCTCGGCTTCGTCTCCGACAGCCCGCAGGGCGAGAAATACGAGTCGCTTGCCAACCGCATCACCGAGACGATGGATTTCATGCGCGCGGTCGGCATTACGTCCGAAACCAATTTCGCGCTGCGCGAAACCGACTTCTACACCAGCCATGAGGCTCTGCTGCTCGGCTACGAGGAGGCGCTGACCCGTGTTGATTCCACCTCGGGCGACTGGTACGCCACGTCGGGTCACATGATCTGGATCGGCGACCGCACGCGTCAACCCGACCACGCCCATGTCGAATATTGCCGCGGCATCAAGAACCCGCTCGGCCTGAAATGCGGTCCGTCGCTGACGCCGGACGGTCTGCTGGAACTGATCGACCTGCTGAACCCCGAGAACGAGCCGGGCCGGCTGACGCTGATCGCCCGCTTCGGTTCGGACAAGGTTGCCGACCATCTGCCGAAGCTGGTGCGCGCTGTGCAGAAGGAGGGCCGCAGCGTGGTCTGGTCGTCGGATCCGATGCATGGCAACACGATCGAGGCGGCCGGCTACAAGACACGGCCCTTCGACCGCATCCTGAAGGAGGTGCAGACCTTCTTCGAGGTGCACCGCGCCGAAGGCACGCATCCGGGCGGCATCCATGTTGAGATGACCGGCAAGAACGTCACCGAATGCACCGGTGGCGCCCGTGCCATCACCGCCGAGGAGTTGCAGGACCGCTATCACACCCATTGCGATCCGCGTCTCAACGCCGACCAGGCGATCGAACTGGCCTTCCTGGTCTCGGACCTGTTGAAGAAGAGCCATCCGGTGCAGCACAAGCAGGTCGCGAACGGCTGATCTCGGCCAATTGGAACCGATAAAGGAAAGGCGCCTGGGAAACCGGCGCCTTTTTTATTGCAACCTCGGTTTGTGCTTCCGACCGTGTCGGCGCAACCGCCAAAAGCGAAAGCCTCAGTCTTTCTTGTAAAGCAGCCAGCTTTTGCCGGCGCGCCCTGCCATGGCTGAATGCCTGGTGACGCGGTTGCGCCCGCTGACCTTGGAGCGGTAGAGCGCCCGATCCGCCTTGGTGTAGAGGTCTTCGGGGCCTTCGGCCTCTGATGCCATGCAGATGCCCATCGATACCGTCACGGTGCCGTAATTCATGCCGGTCTGGCTGCTGGTGAACGGCGTCTGCTCGATCAGGGCGCGAATGCGTTCCGCGATCTCGTAGGTTGCGTCCTCGCTGGCGCCCTCGATGATCAGCGCGAACTCCTCGCCGCCGGTTCGGGCGACGAACATGTCGCCGCGGATGCTGGTCTGCAAAATCTCGGCGATGATCTGGATGATCTTGTCGCCGACAGGATGGCCATAGCGGTCATTAATGTCCTTGAACCGGTCGATGTCGACAAGGACAAGGGCATTGAACAGAATACCCTTGTTGCTGTTGTAGATCCTGGTGATTTCCTTGTCGAAAGCGCGACGATTCCAGATCTGGGTCAACGGATCCGTATCGGCCAGCCGCTTGTATTCCTCGAGCTTCGACTTGACGCTCTCAAGCTCCGCCGTCTTGTCGCTGAGCGTCGAGGCGACCTGCCGGCCGTGGTCGATCGTCGAATTGGTTGCGATCGTCATTGCGTTGGCGATCTTTTGCAGAAGATCCTGGGAGAGAAGGCTGCGGTTGCTCAGGCCACTGGATGTCTCGTCGAGGATCCTGCCGTATTTTTCGATATGGCTGCGCTCGCTGCGCAGGAGCGACGCGACCTCCTCAAGCTCCTTGGCGATGACGTCCCGGGCATGCTCGATGATGCCCGGGCCATGATTATGGGCAAAGAAAGCGCGCCCGATCTGATCCAGCTCATCCTGCGTCGGCCGGCTGCTCAGCGACAAGACGGCAAGACCGAGCTCGCGGTTGGTGCCGCTCAGGGCCTCATAGAAGATCTCGTAGTTGCGCGGCAGGCCGAGCACGCCAAGCTGGCGCATGGTGGCCACGACTGTGCTTGCGATCTCAGTGTTTCGTTCGGTCTGGGTGGCCGCCGGCTGCATGGTTGTTCGCTCTTCCCTTGGGAACGCGCCTGAACTTGGCGCATATCCATCATCGCTGACGCGGGGACGCCACCCATTCGAAGCCGACACACGAAAAGGCGCGTCCCCACACGCGACCTTCGATGGAGACCACCATAGATGCAGTAGCGCTAAAGTTTCCTTAATCGGCAGAACTCACGCCTTTTCGCTACATCAGGCTGCATGCGTCCAACCAAACTATCAACCTCCAGGCAGCGCTGATTGGCGGCGTTGCATGCAAATTCGCGTACCGATCTGGCTGAGCGAAACTGAACTTCGGATTTTCCACAACAACAGATGTCGCAATTGCTTACGCATGACGGCCGCAAAGCTGGAATGCTGGTGCCTTCGTCAGACTACAGTTTAGGGGAGAAACCCAGTGCGGGAGAGTCACCAGGGATCATGCCTGTGCGGAGCGGTCCGCTTCCGGACAAGTGGGGCACTGCGTGGCGTCGTCTACTGCCATTGTTCGCAATGCCGCAAACAGAGCGGGCATTTCTATGCCGCGACCAATGTTGCCGATACCGACATCGTGATCGAAGGCACGGAAAGCATCACCTGGTATGAAGCGTCCGGCTTCGCCAGGCGCGGCTTTTGCAAGACATGCGGGTCGCTGCTGTTCTGGAAGGCAATGGACCAAGACCATATCTCGGTCATGGCGGGATCGTTCGACAAGCCGACAGCGCTCGAGGGCGAATGTCATATCTTCGTCGGCGACAAGGGCGACTATTATTCGATCGACGATGGGCTGCCGCAGTTTGAAAAGTCGACACCGGCCATACCGGTCGCCGAATGAAATTTGGACGATCCGCCTTATTCCATTGATCGGGGCATTGCTTTATCCCGGGCCGGTGATTCCGAGAGGGGCCTTGGCATGCAGCGGCTGATCGATGCTTTTATCAATTCGGTGCGGGCATTTCGCAAGCTTGCGGTTAGCGAGAAGGCTTTCCAGCAGGAACTGATGCTGCTGGTGCTGGCCTTGCCCGCTGGCTGGTTCGTTTCGGTGTCTTGGCGCGGTTACGCGCTGCTGATCGGCGCGGTGCTCCTCTTGATCATGGTCGAAGTGCTGAACACGGGCATCGAGGCGGCGTGCGACGCAATTTCTCGTGAATTCCATATCGATATCCAGCTCGCCAAGGATTGCGGCTCGCTGGCGGTGCTGATTTCTGTGGTGATTGCCGGCGGCGTCTGGGGCATCGCTCTCATCGAGCGCATAACGGGGGTGCCGATCTGAAGCTTTGATGCCTATATGACGGTCACCAAAGGAGACCGTCATGGCAGAGGTCACGAATTCATCGCTTCTCGAACGCCTGGGCCTGCCGGACGACCTGCGCTGGCTGGCCGACAAATATCCTCGCGAAAACTGGCAGGCTAACGCCAACATTCACGGCATGGCCAATATGTGGCTGCAGCGGCACGACATGTTCCGCGAACTCGGCGGCATGCTCACCGGCGGCATTGGCAACTATCGCGAAGGCAGACTGACGGCCCCCGATTTCGCGCGCTGGTTCGCGCCGCGCCTCAACCATTTTCTCGGGCATCTCGACGGCCACCACAATGTCGAGGATTACCAGTATTTCCCGGCCTTCACCAAGGCGGAGCCCCGTCTGAAGCGCGGTTTCGAGATTCTCGATGCCGACCACCACACCATCCATGTAGGATTGGAGCGCAACGCCGAGGCGGCGAACGCGTTCATCCGTACACTTCAGGAGAGTGAGGACAAGCAGCGCTTCGCCGCCGATGCCTATGCCGACGAAAACAACCATCTGATCGCGATGCTGACCCGGCATTTGGCCGATGAGGAGGACCTGATCATCCCGCTCATCCTTGATCGGGGGGACCAGGCGCTCGGCATCGACTGACGGTCAAAACTCCTTGTCGCGCTCCCGCTTGGCGACATGGCGGGCGACAAACCAGGCAAGCACGGCCACGGCAAGGCCGATGCCGAGCCCGACGAACAGCCGCTCGTGCTGGATCAGCGCCTGGCCAATCAACTGTTCGGCTCCCAATCCGAAGACATAGCCGATCGTGCTGAACAGGACCGCCCAGATGACCGAGGAAATGGCGTTGAGAATGATGAAGCGCGGCGCCGCTATGGTCGAAAGGCCGGCCGCGATGCCGCCGACCAGGCGCATGCCGTAGACATAGCGGTTCGACAGCACGAAGATGTTGGGATGGGTGTTGAGCAGGCGGTAGGCGCGGCGAAAGCCGGGCCGCCGGCGCAGCCTGACGACATGGCGATTATCGGCGAAACTCCTGCCGAGGATGAAGAAAAAGGTGTCGCCAGTGAAGGCGCCCAGCGCTGCCGCGACGAAGACATGCCACAGCACGAAAACATGCTGGTGGGCGAAGAAGCCTCCCAGGATCGCGGCACTTTCGCCTTCGGCCACGCAGCCGAGAAAAACCGCCAGCAACCCGTATTGCTCGATGAAATGGTGGATCGCTTCGGTCATGAGGCCGACTGCTGTGACAGTCTTTCGTCGATCCGCTTGACCAGTTCGGCCAGCCGTACGATTTCGTCGCGCATGCCGATGATCTGGCTGTGGCGCAGTTCGTCCAGCTTCTCATGCAGCGCCATGATCTCGATCTCGGCCTTCAGATTGACCTCGTAATCATGGGCGGCATCGATGCGGTCGCGTTCGGTCTGGCGGTTCTGCGCCATCATGATCACCGGCGCCTGCAATGCGGCGACCATCGACAGGACGAGGTTGAGGAAGATGAAGGGGTAGGGGTCGAATGCATCGCGCGACAACAGCCAGACATTGGCTGATGTCCACACGATCAGGAAGGCGATGAAGGTCAGGATGAACGACCAGGAGCCGCCGATGCGGGCGATCGTATCGGCAAGGCGGTCGCCAAAAGTCTGGTGGAAAGCGACGGCCTTGTTGGTGTCCCTGGTGATGGTGGTACGCTCGATGGTGCTTTGCAGCACCCGGTTTTCCAACTGGCTCAGCCCATCCGGCTTCCGCTTCAGCCAACGGTTCGCCAGGTCGTCGATGGTCTTGTTCATGGCCGTCTCCAAGCGCTTTGCTGCGCTAAAGCGCGTCGCGTCGAAGCGGATTGAGGCGACGCGCTTTAGGTTTTTGCTTTTATGCATGTCGTCTTCCCAAAACCGAGGTCACTTTTGGGCGACATGTATTAGAGGTAGAGGCTGCCGGCCGGGGCGGGAAGTGCTAGATTGAGGCGAACCGAGGGGGACCGATGGCCGACTTCAAGAAAATTCGGGCTCGCGCGGCAAATCGCAAGGGCGGTCAGGCGGAACTGACCTCGCTGTTGGGTCCGATACCCGACAATGCGGCGGTGGCCAACGTCACCGACGACCGTATCCTCTCGACCATGGCCGAGCGCGTCTTTGCCGCCGGTTTCGTCTGGCGCGTCATCGAGCAGAAATGGCCCGGTTTCGAGGAAGCGTTCCTGCGCTTCGAGCCGAAGCGGCTTTTGTTCCAGCCCGACGATTTCTGGCACGATCTGGCCTCGGACCAGCGCATCGTGCGCAATCCGCAGAAGATCAGGTCCGTTCGCGACAACGCCGCCTTCGTCGAGCGCGTGTCCCGGGAACATGGCGGCTTCGGCAATTTTCTCGCCGAATGGCCCGCCGATGACCAGGTCGGGCTGATGGCCTATCTCGGCAAGCATGGCAGCCGGCTCGGCGGCAACACCGGCCAGTATTTTTTGCGCTGGCTGGGCTGGGATGCTTTCGTCATTTCGGCCGACATGGCGGCAGCCCTTCGCGACGCGGGCCTCGACATCGCGGACAACCCGACATCGAAGAAGGACCTCGACAAGATCCAGGTCCAGATCAACCGATGGGCCGACGAGACAGGGCTGCCGCGCCGGCATCTCTCGCGCATCCTGGCCATGTCGATCGGCGAAAACCACTCTCCGCAATCGCTGCGCGCGTATATGGGCGACGATTGACGGGCTGAATTGGTCCAAACGAACGCCATTGCGAGGTGAATTCCGCCGCGCTAAGTCAGCAGCATGACCAAGAAGCTCGACATACTGCGTATCGCCATCGCCCAGCTCAACCCGACTGTCGGCGACGTCGCCGGCAACCTCGCCAAGGCGCGCGAGGCGAGGGCGGATGCCGCCCGCCAGGGCGCCGATCTCGTGCTCTATACCGAGCTTTTCCTCGCCGGCTATCCGCCGGAGGATCTGGTGCTCAAGCCGGCCTTCCTCAAGGCATGCGAGCGGGCAGCACAGGATTTTGCCGCGGACACCGCCGATGGCGGTCCCGGCGTCATCATCGGCACGCCGCTGAAGCGCAAGAGCGGCACGCATAATTCCATCGTCTTCGCCGATGGCGGCAAGATCATCGCCGAACGCTACAAGCTCGACCTGCCCAATTACGGCGAATTCGACGAGAAGCGCGTCTTCCAGGCCGGGCCCGAGATCCAGGGACCGGTCAACTTCCGCGGCGTGCGCATCGGCATACCGATCTGCGAGGACATCTGGGGCGACGTCGCGGTCTGCGAGACGCTGGCCGAAAGCGGCGCGGAAATCCTGCTGGTGCCGAACGGGTCGCCCTATTATCGCGCCAAGATCGACGTTCGCCACCAGGTCGTGATCAAGCAAGTCATCGAATGCGGCCTGCCGATGATCTATGCCAACCAGCTCGGCGGCCAGGACGAGCTGATCTTCGACGGCGCCTCCTTCGCCATCGGGGCGGACAAGACGCTCGCCTTCCAGATGAGTCAGTTCGAGGATGCGGTCGACGTCACCACCTGGAAACGTACCGATGATGGCTGGGTCTGTTCGGAAGGACCGATGTCGAAAATCCCGGACAAGGAGGAGGCCGACTACCGCGCCTGCATGCTCGGCCTGCGCGATTACGTCAACAAAAACGGCTTCAAGAATGTGGTGCTTGGCCTTTCCGGCGGCATCGATTCCGCGATCTGTGCCGCATTGGCCGTCGATGCGCTGGGCGAGGAACGGCTGCGTGCCGTCATGATGCCTTATCGCTACACTTCGAAGGATTCCCTCAAGGACGCCGAGGACTGCGCCCGCGCCCTCGGCTGCCGCTATGACATCGTGCCGATCTTCGAGCCCGTCGAAGGCTTTTTGCATGCGCTGACGCAATTGTTCGAAGGCACCAAGGAAGGCATCACCGAGGAGAATTTGCAGAGCCGCGCGCGCGGCACCATCCTGATGGCAATCTCCAACAAATTCGGCTCGATGGTCGTCACTACGGGCAACAAGAGCGAGATGTCGGTCGGCTACGCCACCCTCTACGGCGACATGAATGGCGGCTTCAATCCGATCAAGGACCTTTACAAGATGCAGGTCTACGCGCTCTCGCGCTGGCGCAACAGCCATGTGCCGCCGGGTGCGCTCGGGCCTTCGGGCGAGGTGATCCCGAAGAACATCATCGACAAGGCGCCATCGGCCGAATTGCGCGACAACCAGACCGACCAGGATTCGCTGCCGCCCTATCCGGTGCTGGACGACATCCTCGAATGCCTGGTCGAGAACGAGATGGGCGTCGACGACATCGTCTCGCGCGGCCATGACCGGGCGACGGTGGCGCGCATCGAACACCTGCTCTACATCGCCGAGTACAAGCGCAGGCAGGCGGCACCGGGTGTGAAGATCACCAGGAAGAATTTTGGCCGCGACCGCCGCTATCCCATCACCAATCGTTTCAGGGATCGTGGCTGAAGCGCAGTTCGTCTGCTGGACGAAAATACGCGGCATGGCGGGATAGGGATACCAGCATGCCTGACTGTGAAATCAGCTTCGACCTCTCACGGATCGACTTTCGTGCGACCTCCGACCTGTTGATGGAAAGCTACTGGGGAGCTGGACGCAGCGACGAGTTCCATCGCCGGGCCTTTGCCAACTCGTTCTGCGCCGCCGCCTACATCGCTGGCAAACAGGTCGGTTTCGGCAGGGCGATCACCGACCGCACGGTATTCGCCTATCTCGCGGATATCATCGTCTGGCCCGTGCATCGCGGGCAGGGCGTCGGCTTGCGGCTGGTGCGGGCACTCATCGACCATCCTGAACTCAGCACCGTCTCGCATTGGAGCCTGTCGACCAGCGACGCGCATGGGGTCTATGAAAAGCTGGGTTTCAAGGCATCGATGGATGGGCGATACATGCGCCTCGATCGTGCGCCGCATGCCGGGTGAACGACGTGCGACGGCGATAGGCAGGGATAGCGACTGTTGCAAAATCGCCTCATCGGCTGGGCCAGAGATGCTTTTGGCCATGGCTTGCCTTGGCGCGCAATCGAAGCACCCCTATAAGAGCCTTTCCGCGATTCCCTTCAGGGAGGACCGAATGCCAGGATTTGACATCGTTATGCGAGGCCGCGAGGCCTAGGTCTGCGCCGGTGTTCCGAAGTATCGGAACCATACCGGGCGTAGAAAAGGCATTTGCCGCTGCCGGTCGCCGCCCATGGGCAGGCGACCAACGCCGAACCTCCGCATTCATGGGCAATTCGCCCCGGCGCGGTTTTTCAACCTTCGACCTTTATTTGGGATCGGGCTCGTTTTGCGCCCGAATGACATCATGGCTCGTTTCAAGATCGATTTGCGCGCGAGCGCCTTTCGCAGCGTTCTTGGCTTCACACTTACCCATTGGCGGCGTCAGCCTTGGCGGCTCTCGCTCATCATTGGCGGTTTCCTGCTGTCGACGCTGGCCGACGTGCTGACGCCGCTCTACTCCGGTCGGCTGGTCGATGCTGTCGCCAGCAGCGCCGGAGCGGATGCCATTGCCTGGAACGCCGCGATGACGGCATTTTTCTTCTTGATGGCGCTGGCGCTGACTGGCGTCGTGTTGCGCAATCTTGCCTTCATGGGCATCGTGGAGCTGACACTCAAGATGATGGCCGACATCGCGGCCGACGCCTTCCATCGCGTTCAGCGCTTTTCGACCGACTGGCATGCCAACTCATTTGCCGGCTCGACGGTGCGCAAGGTGACGCGCGGCATGTGGGCGCTCGACCTGCTCAACGACACGATCCTGATCGCGCTGCTGCCGTCGGTGGTCATGCTCGCCGGCTCGACGCTGCTGCTCGGCTGGTTCTGGCCGCTGATGGGCGTGGTCGTCGCGGCCGGCTCCCTGCTGTTCATCACGGTGACGGCCATGTTGTCGCTTGGCTATGTCGCCCCCGCGGCAAGGCTTGCGAACACCTGGGACACGCGCCTCGGCGGCTCGCTGGCCGACGCGGTCAGCTGCAACGCCGTGGTCAAGGGCTTTGGCGCCGAGACGCGCGAAGAGCGCCGCCTCGCCAGGGTGGTCGCCAAATGGCGCGAGCGCACGCGGCGCACCTGGGTGCGCGGCACCATCAACGGCACCACCCAAGGGGCGCTGCTGCTGGTCATGCGGGCCGCCGTGATCGGCCTGGCGCTGATGCTGTGGTCGTGGGGGCAGGCGAGCGCCGGCGATGTCGCTTTCGTGCTGACCTCATTCTTCGTGCTGCAAGGCTATTTGCGCGATATCGGCACGCATATCCGCAATTTGCAGCGTTCGATCAACGACATGGAGGAACTGGTCGATTTCCAGTCCGAACCGCTCGGCATCGAAGACAGGCCCGGCGCCGAACCGATTGCCATCACGCAGGGCCACATCGCCTTCGACAACGTCACCTTTCACTACGGCAATCACCGGTCGCCGCTCTACCGTGACTTTTCGGTGGATATCGCGCCGGGCGAACGTGTCGGGCTCGTCGGTCACTCGGGTTCGGGCAAGACCACATTCGTCAAGCTCATCCAGCGGCTCTATGACGTGAATGCGGGAAAGATCGTGATCGATGGCCAGGATATCTCACAGGTCGCCCAGGCGTCGCTGCGCGGCCAGATCGCCATCGTTCAGCAGGAACCGATCCTGTTCCACCGGTCGCTGGCCGAAAACATCGCCTATGCCAGGCCAAGCGCGACGCAGGGGGAGATCGAGCATGCCGCCAGGCTGGCGAGCGCGCATGACTTCATCACCAGCCTGCCGAAGGGCTATGGGACGCTGGTCGGCGAACGTGGCGTGAAACTGTCGGGCGGCGAGCGCCAGCGCGTGGCGATCGCCCGCGCTTTCCTGGCCGATGCGCGTATCCTGATCCTGGACGAGGCGACGTCGAGCCTCGATTCGGAATCGGAGGTGCTCATCCAGCAGGCGATGGAACGGCTGATGGTCGGCCGCACGACACTGGTCATCGCGCATCGGCTTTCGACGGTGCGGGCGCTCGACAGACTGCTGGTCTTCGATCGCGGCAAGATCGTCGAGGAAGGCTCGCATGACGAGTTGATCCGGCTGAAGGGCGGCATCTACCGCCGCCTGTTCGAGCGCCAGGCGCTGGAACTTACCAAGGGCCTCGTGATGTGATCCGAGGTGGCCTCCGGCTCCTGCCGGGGGCCACCTCTATCGGTTGCCATAAACCGGCGAGCCATATGGCGCTCGCAATCGCAGCGCGAAGCCAAAGTCCCGAGTGCGGGACGTCTGTTTACGTTACCGGCCGAGATTCGTTGTTTCCACTTTTGGTTGCTGTACTCTGTAAAAGCAACCTACTCGGTGTTTACGATGCATCTCGTTTCCGCAAATGCCGGCGCGCAAAAGGTGACGGCCCCGTCGGTGCTGGACTCCCAGCACGGCTCGGTTCGGCCACTCGCCGCCGAAGATCTCGAGCGCGTCGCGGCACTCTTCCTGACGAAGTTTCGCCGCCGCCGGCGTCACCTCCTCGATCGCGCTATCGAGGAGACGGCCGAATACATGAGAAAGATCTATCTTGACCCCGCCGGCCAGCCCGGTGCGAGCGCTCTTGTCCAGATCAACCGGCAGGGGGATCTGGGCGGGTTCCTCGGCGTCCTGAAAGCCCGTTACGAGTTCAACGGCGCTGGATTGAATGCGGCGATCATCGGTCCGTTCATGGCCGACACTGGCGCCGACGATGGCTCGGCAGGACCGCAATTGCTGCGCGCCTTGCACCAAGGCGAATTCGATCTGCAACTGACGGATTCGGCCAACCGGGTCTCCCTGGCCTTCGCGCGACCGATGAAATACCAGCTCCTGCCGGTCCACTGCCTGGGATGGACCTGCATCTTCCGGCCAGCCGCGATGGCCGCCGCCGCGCTGCACCGTAAATGGCCCGGCCTGCCTCGCTTGGCACTCGATCCCTGCGCGAGAGCATTCGATGCTGTCGCGAAGCGAAGGTTCGGATCGCCTTTCCAGGCTTCATCGTCGCACCGGGTCCATGCCGAGCCGATCAATGCCGCGCAGTTTGCCGAGCGGCTGCCGACCCTTCTCTCCGATTACGCTCTTCGGCCGAGTTGGAAGGACGGCGAACTGCCGCGGCTGCTCGCGCTGGCGGCCGAGAAGCGGGCCGACGGACCACTTCATTTCGGCGGGACTTACGATGAGACAGGCAAAATGCTCGGTTGCTATGCCTTTTACGGCCGAGTCGGAGACATGGCGGTCCTGCTGCAAATCCAGGCTTCCGGACACCACTGGGGCGCGACGCTGGACGGCCTCGTCGCGGCAGCGCGGGATATGGGCTGCGCAGGCATCACCGGGCAGACCCAGGACAAGTTCATGCCTCACCTCTTCGGCTACAGGAATGTCTTCTTCCGCTATGCCGGCGGGACGATGGTTCGCTCGCGAATCGCCGAGGTCACGCAAGCGGTCCGTTCCGGCGACATCGCTATCGGCGGCTTGATGGGCGACCGCTGGACCCGCCTGAGTTCAGACGACTTCGGCCGCTGATCGTCGTCAACCACCTGTTCGTCGGCTCCGCTGGCCGCTTGCCCTCTCACGGCGGGCCTTGCGCCGCGTGCCGGCCCGGTCTTTTCATTCCAGCCGCCATGTTCTATGTCTGCGGCACGGCGCGGGGGCGCATCTTGTCAATCATAAAGGCATCCGGTACGCCCCGCTCATGACAGTTACCGTTCGTTTCGCCCCGTCACCGACCGGCCGCATCCACATCGGCAATGCGCGCACCGCTCTGTTCAACTGGCTGTTTGCCCTCAACAACAAGGGCCGCTTCATCCAGCGCTTCGACGACACCGACATCGCCCGCTCGAAGCAGGAATTCGCCGACGCCATCCTTTACGACCTGCACTGGCTGGGCATTTTCCCGGATGCCACCGAGTATCAGTCGCGGCGCTTCGAAATCTATGACGCGGCGGTGGAGCGGCTGAAGGCGGCGGGTGTTCTTTACGCCTGCTACGAAACGCCGGAAGAACTCGATCTCAGGCGCAAGGTGCGCCGCACGCGGGGCCTGCCGCCGGTCTATGGCCGCGAAGCATTGGCGCTGACGACAGAGCAGGTGGCCGAATATCAGGCCGATGGACGCCGGCCCCACTGGCGTTTCCTGCTGCCCAATTTCTCCGGCGATCCGCTGCAGCCGGAGCGCACCGAGATCCGCTGGGACGATTTGGTGCGTGGCGAGGAGATGGTGGATCTGGCCTCGCTGTCCGATCCGGTGCTGGTGCGTGAGGACGGCACCTATCTCTACACGCTGCCCTCCGTCGTCGACGACATGGAGATGGGTGTCAGCCATGTCATCCGCGGCGACGATCATATCACGAATACCGGCGTGCAAATCGCCCTGTTCAAGGCGCTGGGTGCCGAGCCGCCCGTCTTCGGCCACCACAATCTCCTGACCACCGTCTCGGGCGAGGGGCTGTCGAAGCGCACCGGCGCACTTTCCATCGAGAGCCTGCGTGAAGACGGCATCGAGCCGATGGCCGTCGCTTCGCTGGCCGTACTGGTCGGCACGTCGGAGAATGTCGCGGCCGCGCATGACCTGACCGAACTCGCCGGCCATTTCGACCCGGCCGCGACCTCGAAATCGTCCTCCAAGTTCGATCCGGCCGAATTGTTCGTGCTCAACCGGGTGCTGCTGCATCACATGCCGTTCGACGAGGCGCGGGACCGGCTGATGGTGCTGGGCATTTCCGGCGAACAGGCCGAACCATTCTGGCTGGCGGTGCGCGGCAATCTCGACCGACTAGCCGATGCGGTTGCCTGGTGGCGCGTCCTGCGCGAAGGGCCGCGGGAGAAGCCCGACTTTTCCGACGACGACCGCGATTTTCTGCACCAGGCGCTCGATCTCCTGCCTGAGGAGCCGTGGAACGGGACGGTCTGGAAGGATTGGACCGGCAAGATCAGGGAAGCGACCGGCCGCAAGGGCAAGGCGCTGTTCATGCCGCTCAGGCTTGCCCTTACTGGACTGCCTTCGGGGCCGGAGCTTGCAGATCTATTGCCCCTGATGGGTCGGGAAGGAACGTTGGCCCGACGACCCTGACCTTGCGCTGGTCCGGAGGCACGGCAGAAACCGGCGATGTCACAGGCTTGGCCGAGAGGCGCTTGATGGCCTCACGGTCGAGCCCGCCGTCCCTGTTGGCCAGGGTCTCCGGGTCGGCACCCGGATCGGGCTTTAAGGCCGGCACCGGAACGAGCGGTGCCGCTTCCGGTTCGGGCTGTGACTGTTGGGGGCTTGGCGAGTTGCCGCCAATGATCTGGAAATTCTGCGCGGCGTTGCAGCCGCACGCGGGCGGCCGCGACATGTCGGGCTGCTTGTAGAGATAGGCGGTCGGCAATTCGCCGTAGGGCCTGCCGGTGACCGATGACATCATCGATGCCGAATCATCGTCCATGCCGCGCGAATAGAAGACCTGCATCTCGGTGCCGGGGCAGGCTGATTCGCAATTCTTCTGGTCGCGCTCGAAATCGCCGGCCGAGGCGGCGTTCGACATGGGGAAGAAATAGCCGTCGCAAGTGCGCACGCAACTGGTGTGGAATTCGCCGCCGCTGCTCGCAACGTCCGGACTGCCGGGCTGGTTCAGGACGCGGCCGACATCGCGTTCCTCCCCGGAATCGTCAGGCTGGTCCAATGTATCGATCTGGCGGTCGTCGCCGCCGAAAAGCTGGTCGAAGAGATTGGCATTGCCTCCATCTTCACGATTCGCTTCCAGCGGAGGCTCGCGGCGCGGCGCAACCGCATCGTCACGACAGTCATTGGCATCGAGCGCCGCCAGGATACGGCCCCGGTCGCGGCGTGAACTGCCGCCGGCGAGTTGGGCGCGCTTGGCTTGCAGACTGTCGAGATTGGCGCTCATGCGCTCGATGGTGGCGTTGAGCCCGGCGCACCGGTTGATGTTGCGGGAAAACAGTGAAAACCCGCAACCGGCATTGTCCGCCTGGCTGCGGGCCTTGGAGATCTGTTCGCGCTGCCGGTAGATGGCCGCATCGTATTTGCGGATCATTGCCGGACCGCCGCCGCCACGCGAAGCCGCGGCGAGCTCGGCCTCCAGTTGACGGCAGACCCGCGAAGCGGCCCGCGGCTCGCTGACCACGGCGCCGGACAGCAGAAGGCCAAGCAGCACGGCAGCATGCGCCTGCTTCAAACCTCCGCTCGCCATCCGCCTCGATCCCGCTTGCCTGTGGTCGCCAAGGCTACCCCGTTCGCGGTTAAGCGTCCATTTCGGAAGTTGCTTAGTTGCCGGCTGAAAAAAGCCGCGCGCATTCGGTGTGCCCATCAGTCCGGCAATGGCCGGGTGGGCCATCAGAACTTGTAGTTCATCCCGATCCTGACGGTACTGAACGTGTTGTCGAAAGTCGTATTGGAGTTGGGCGCGTAGTTGATCGTCTGATCCCGCAGGTCGACATATCGGTATTCGGCATTTGCCGACCAATGATCGGTGATTGCCTGCTCCAGCCCGGCGCCAATCGTCCAGCCAATTTTGGTGTTCTTTTCGGAATAGCTGTCGGCCGGGCCATCGAGATACTGGTTCTCGACACCTCCGATAGCGAGGCCGCCGGTCCCGTAGACAAGGGTGCTGCCGAACGCATAGCCTGCCCTGGCGCTGATCGATCCGAACCAATCCACCCTGGTGTCGTAGACATCGCCTCCGCCGACATTGACCTCGTCGGAATGCCCCTTGATATCGGCGCCCGAAATATCGGCCTCGATCCCCAGAACCGCGGAATTGACCTGGTAATTGTAGCCGATCTGGACACCGCCCAGAAAGCCGTCGATGTCGTAGTCCTGCGTGCCCCGGATCGCTGGCGTATTTGGCAGGTTGTAGGTCGCGTCGGTTTTGCCGAAACCATAGCCGAGATGCCCGCCGACATAGACGCCGGACCAGTCATGCGCGGCCGGGCCCAGCCCGACGGCGTCGGCGGCGAACGCCCGTCCGCCAATCACAGTCAGCATTGCCGAAGCGAGCAACAGGGCTCTCATGACATTTTCACCGCCCGATCAGACGGTGTGACCATATCAAATTGACCCGGTCCGAGAAATCCGCATTCGTCCGATGCCGGATTACTCGGTTAAGAGTTGTCGGTTCGCAACATTCGATCCCGCCAATGCGGTCCGTGGCGCGTCGCCACCACACCTCAATCGGGGCCGGATCAATCCGATCGCGACCGCCGGTTCAGTCCAGATTGGCGATCGCCTGGGCCTTATGCGCGGCTTCGACCACCGCCAGCGCCGTCATGTTGACCACACCGCGCGAGGTCACCGAGGGAGTCAATATGTGCGCCGGCTTGTCGGTGCCGAGCAGGATGGGGCCGACATGCAAGGCATCCATCATGGCCCGCAGCGCCGTCAGCGTGATGTTGGCCGAATCGAGGTTCGGGAACACCAGGAGATTGGCTTCGCCCTTCAGGCGCGAATGCGGATAGACGCGCTGGCGCAGATGCTCCGACAAAGCGGAATCGGCGTGCATTTCGCCGTCGCATTGCAGCTCCGGCGCGATGCGCGCCAGAATCGCCGCGGCCTGACGCATCTTCAGCGCGCTCGGCGAATCGCGCGAGCCGAAATCCGAATGCGACAAGAGTGCCGCCTTCGGCTCGATGCCGAAACGCTGGATTTCTTCCGCCGCCAGCACGGTCATCTCGGCGATCTCGTCGGCCGTCGGGTCGACGGAGACGTGGGTGTCGGTAAGGAAGATGATGCCGCGTTGCGAGATCAGCATGGATAGCGTGGACAGGTCCCGGTCCTTGATGCCGGTGCGCGGCCCTATGATCAGCGTCACATTGCGCAGATGCCGCTCGAAACGGCCTTCGAGGCCGCAGACCATGGCGTCGGCATCGCCGCGCTTCAGCGCAAGTGCGGCGATCACCGTGTTGTCGGTGCGCACCATGGTACGCGCGGCCTCCGTCGTCACGCCGCGGCGGCCGGCGAGTTCGATCAGGAGGTCGACATAGTGGCGGTAGCGCGGATCGTCCTCCGGGTTGATCAGGCCGAAATCGACCCCGGGCTTGATACGCAGGCCATAGCGCTTCAGCCTGACCTCGATGACGTGCGGGCGGCCGATCAGGATCGGCTCGGCGATGCCTTCCTCAAGCACAACCTGGGCGGCACGCAGTACGCGCTCGTCCTCGCCGTCGGCGTAGATGACGCGCTTGGCGCTGGAGGCCTTGGCGGAAGAGAACACCGGCTTCATCACCAGGCCGGAGCGGAAGACGAAGCGGTTGAGCTTGTCGATATAGGCGGCGAAGTCGGTGATCGGCCGTGTCGCCACACCGGTGTCGCAGGCTGCCTTGGCCACCGCCGGCGCAATGCGCAGGATGAGGCGCGGATCGAAGGGCGAGGGGATCAGGAATTCGGGGCCAAAGACCGGCGTCTCGCTGGAATAGGCGCGCGCGGCGACATCGGAAGGCTCTTCGCGGGCAAGGGCGGCGATGGCCCGCACCGCCGCCATCTTCATCTCCTCGTTGATGGCGCTGGCGCCGCAGTCGAGCGCACCCCTGAAGATGTAGGGGAAGCAAAGCACGTTGTTGACCTGATTGGGAAAATCGGACCGTCCGGTGCAGATCATGGCGTCTGGACGGGCCGCGCGCGCCACTTCCGGCATGATCTCCGGATTGGGATTGGCCAGCGCCAGGATCAGCGGCTTCGGTGCCATGTGTTGCAGCAGTTCCGGCTTCAGCACGCCGGCGGCGGAGAGACCGAGGAAAACATCGGCGCCCGTTATGACGTCGGCCAGGGTGCGCGCGTCGGTGTCCTTCACATAAGGGTCTTTCCAACGGTCCATCTCGTCGACACGGCCCTTGTAAGCGACGCCGAACCGGTCGGTGACCCAGATGTTTTCGACGCGCACGCCGAGGGAAACGAGAAGATTGAGACAGGCTAGTGCGGCAGCACCCGCGCCGGAGGTGACGACCTTGATGTCCGAAATGGTCTTGCCGGCGAATTCCAGCCCGTTGAGCACGGCAGCGGCAACGATGATGGCGGTCCCGTGCTGATCGTCATGGAACACCGGTATGCTCATGCGAACCTTCAGGCGTTCCTCGACCTCGAAACACTCCGGCGCCTTGATGTCCTCGAGGTTGATGCCGCCGAAGGTCGGCTCCAGAGCGGCGACGGTTTCGACCATGCGCTCGATTTCCGGCGCGTCGATCTCGATGTCGAAGACGTCGATGCCGGCGAACTTCTTGAACAGGACCGCCTTGCCCTCCATCACCGGCTTGGAGGCGAGCGGCCCGATATTGCCGAGGCCGAGCACGGCCGAGCCGTTTGATACGACACCGACCAGGTTGGCGCGCGCCGTGTAGTCGGCGGCAGTCGCCGGATTGTCGCGGATTTCGAGGCAAGGGGCGGCGACGCCGGGCGAATAAGCGAGCGCCAGGTCGCGCTGGTTGCCGAGCGGCTTGGTCGCCTGGATCTCTAGCTTTCCCGGCGTCGGGTGCTTGTGGAAATAGAGCGCGGCTTCGTCGAGGTCCGAACGTGCCGTTTTCTTGTTCTCGCCTTCCATGCGGCCGCTCCTCGAAACCTGCTTCGGGAGTCCTTTTAGCATGAGGCCAAGGTTTTTCGCGACGCTAATTGACGCGCCGGCATCTTTAAGCGCCAGCGCATCGAAAATCTCTAGATGTCAGACACTTACGGCTGTTACATGCCGGATGTTTCGCGCCGCTTTGCCGACATTTCGGTCAGAAAGCGCTGACGTAGAGACCGCCATCGACGGGTATATTCTGCCCGGTCAGGTAGCCGGCATGGACCGAGCAGAGGAAGGCGCAGATCTGGCCGAATTCCTCCGGCGTGCCGAGCCGTTTGGCCGGCACGTCGGCACTGATGCGGGTCTTGCGCGCCGCGGCCGCCTTGGGATCCTCTGGCGTGCCAGCCTCATGCGGGCCGCGCAGTCGGTCAGTGTCGAGCTTGCCGGGCAAGAGACTGTTGATGGTCACGTTGCGCTCGATCACCGTGCGCGCCACGCCGGCGAGAAACGAGGTCAGGCCGGCGCGCGCGCCCGATGACAGGTCGAGGCCGGGTATGGGGACGTAGACCGATAGCGAGGTGATGTTGACGATGCGCCCGAAGCCGCGCGCAGCCATGCCGTCAATGACCGCCTGCACCAGTTCGATCGGCGTCACCATGTTCTGGGTCACGCCTTCGAGGATTTTTCCGCGATCGAGTTCGCGGAAATCGCGCAATGGCGGTCCGCCATTGTTGTTGACGAGGATGTCGGGTTCCGGACAGGCGGCGAGCAGCGCTTTCTGTATCTCCGGCTTAGAAACGTCGCCGACCACTTCCGTCACCGTCACGCCATGGCGCTGGCGCAGTTCCGCGGCGGTTTTCGCGACCAGCTCCGCATTGCGCCCATTGACGACGATGTCGCAGCCCGCCTCGGCCAGCGCCATGGCGCAGCCACGGCCAAGCCCCTTGCTCGAAGCGCAGACGATGGCCTTCTTTCCGCGGATACCGAGATCCATGACGATTTTCTCCTTTGATTTGCCCGGCAGGCTAGCGCCAGCGCTGGACCAATCGCAACCGTCATACGGTTGTTGCATGAATCGGGGCATAGGCTGCTCGAAAGCAAGGGTGAATCCGCGATGTCAGGCCAAGAGCCCCGCACTTTCCGCAGCATGTTCATTTCCGATGTCCATCTGGGCTCGAAGGCGGCGAAGGCCGATTTCCTGATCGACTTCCTGCGCTACCACGACGCCGACATCATCTATCTGGTCGGCGATATCGTCGACGGCTGGCGCCTGAGGCGCAGCTGGCATTGGCCGCAAAGCCACAATGACGTCGTGCAGAAACTGCTGCGCAAGGCGCGCAAGGGCGCCTCGATCACCTATATCGCCGGCAATCACGACGAATTCGCCCGCCAGTTCCAGGGCGTGCATTTCGGCGGCATCGTCGTTGCCGACCGCGCCATCCATGAAACCGCCGATGGCCGGCGGCTGCTGGTCATCCATGGCGACCAGTTCGACACTGTAGTCCACAACCAGCGTTGGCTCGCTTATCTCGGCGACCATGCCTATGACGCCGCCATGCAAGTCAACCGGGTGATCACGCGGTTGCGCCAGCTGCTCGGCCTGCCTTACTGGTCGTTTTCGTCCTGGGCCAAGGTCAAGGTCAAGAAGGCGGTGAACTTCATCGGCTCGTTCCAGACAGTGCTCAGCGAGGAAGCGCGACGCTCGCATGTCGACGGCGTCATCTGCGGGCATATCCACCATGCCGCCATCGAAAGCTATGGGGACGTACAATATATCAACACCGGCGACTGGGTGGAGAGCTGCACCGCCGTGGTCGAGCATTTCGACGGCCGCATGGAAATCCTGACCTGGGCGCATGTATTGCCTGAAGCGCTTGACGAGCCCTTCATCCCGCTGCTGATCGAGGACAGGGTGGTGCAGGCGGCCTGAGGCGGAAGCCGGCCCTGCAATTTCTGGTGTTAATCGACTGGTCCAGCCGGTTTCGCCCGCTTTTTGCTCATGTTAAGGATCGGCTTGCGCTGCTCGCCGGTCGTTGAGCGCAGCGTCATTGGATCGATTCATGCCGCTGCCACCGCTTTCGCCCGAACAACTCGTGAAGCCGAGCCGTTTTGAACTGCGCATGAGCCTGATCTTCGGCACGTTGTTCATATCGCTTGGCACCCATTTGCCCTATTTCCCGCTTTGGTTGCAGGCCAAGGGGTTTCATGCCGAGCAGATCGCCGTCATCCTGGCGGCGCCGATGTTCCTGCGCGTCGTAACGACGCCGCTGCTGACCACACTTGCCGATCGAGCCAGGGACCGCGCCGATGTCTATGTCGTGCTCGTCGCCGCATCGCTGCTGCTGTCCGCGGGATACTTCCTGACCCCGACATACGCGACGGTGCTGGCGGTGTCGCTGGTGCTGACCATCGTCTGGACGCCACATTCGCCGATCGCCGATTCGCTGGCGCTTTCGGGTGTGCGCCGCTTCGGGGCCAATTATGCGAGCATGCGCAAATGGGGGTCGATCTGTTATCTCCTGGCCAATGTCGCGGGCGGTTTCATCCTGGCAGCCAGTGGCCCTGGAGCCGTCCCGGTGATCATATTCCTTGCCCTTGGCGCGGCACTCATCGCAGGCCTGCTGGCACCGCGCATGGGACGGCCGCGAAAGGCCTCGCCGCTGTCGGCAGTGGAAATCCAGCATGCGGCGCCAAGCCTGTTCAACGCTTATTTCCTCTCCTTCACCCTTGGCGTCGGCATCATTACAGCCAGCCACGCCTTCCTCTACGGTTTCGTTTCCATCTATTGGAAATCGATCGGCATCAGCGATTCCGTTGTCGGCCTGCTGTGGGCGTGGGGCGTGGTGTCGGAAGTCTGCATGTTTTTGTTTTTCAATCGCATTTTCGCCTCCGTGTCTGTCGTCAAGGTGATGGTGATTGCCGGCGTCGGCTCCGTTGTGCGCTGGATCATCTTTCCACTGATATGGCCGCTCGGCCTCGGCATCGCCGGCTTCTTTGCCGTGCAGTCGCTGCATTCGGTGTCTGTCGCAATGGTGCTGATCGGCCTGCAGAAAATGATCGGCGAGACCGTCTCCGAAGAGCGCACGGGTGCCGCGCAAGGCATCGCCTATTTCTTCAACGGCTTCTTCATGGCCGCCGTTACGCTTGTTTCCGGCCCGCTCTATGACCGTCTCGGTGTCGATGGATTCCTGGCGATGATCCCGATCGCGATCGTCGGCCTTATGCTGATCGGGTTTGCCGCGCGCTCAGCCCCACAGAGCCCGGTCCGGGGGTGAGACGAGCGATCCCTGGTAAACGAGACCCGGCACACGATCCCGGGCAAGCAGCAGCGGGCCGTCGAGGTCGACGAAATCCGCTCCTTGCGCGAGCAGCACCGCCGGCGCCATTGCCAGCGACGTGCCGACCATGCAGCCGACCATGATGCCAAAACCCAGCTCACGGGCGCGGTCGCGCAAGGTGAGCGCCGCTGTCAGCCCGCCGGACTTGTCGAGCTTGATGTTGACGGCGTCGTAGAGGCCGACAAGCGCCTCGAGGTTCCCTGCTTCATGGACGCTCTCGTCAGCGCAGATCGGCACCGGATGGGCTATGTGGCGCAGGATGCCGTCACGGCCCGCCGGCAGCGGCTGCTCGATCAAGGCGATATCTTGCTTCGCGGCAAAAGCGAGATTCGCGACGATGTTGTCGTCGGTCCAGCCTTCATTCGCATCAAGGATCAATCGGCTCCCGGGCGCCGCCTGCCTCACCGCCTGGATGCGGGCGGCGTCGTTGTCGCCGCCGATCTTGACCTTCAGCAGCGGCCTGCCGGCATTGGCGCGGGCCTGCGCAGCCATCGCCTCCGGTTCGCCGAGCGACAGCGTGTAGGCGGTTTCGAGCTGATGCAAAGGGGCCGGCCAGATTGCGTTCGCCACCGGATTGCCGCTGATCTTGGCTTCAAGGTCCCACAGGGCACAGTCTACAGCGTTACGCGCCGCTCCGGCAGGCATTGCGTCGAGCAGGGCGGCACGGTCCATCCCGCCGGCGATCCGGTCGCGCATCGCCGCGATCGCGCCGCTCACACCGTCCATGGTCTCGCCATAGCGCTTGTAAGGAATGCATTCGCCGCGACCGACATGGCCGTTGTCGCTGATCGTGCAGGTGATGACCTCGGCCTCTGTCTTGGAGCCGCGCGAAATGGTGAAGGTCCCGGCGATCGGAAAACGCTCGGCCTCGACCGAAATGACACGCGCCATATTTTTCTGCTCCGGCTATGCGAGAAGGGTTGTCGGCAAATCGACAAGGTCGGACCCATCAGGCTAAACAGGACGCCATGTTGACCATCGGCAAACGCGACGCAAGCGGCACGACCGCCTCGGGGACTGACCACGACCCGCGCGTCGCGGTCGGCGAGGAGGATGGGGTCCTCGGCTGTGCGTTCTCCGGCATCTGGACGACGCGGACGGTGGCGCTGATCGACGCCGAGATGCGCAAGATCGAGAAACGAAGCGGTTTCAAGATGTTGGCGCTCGATCTTTCGAAAATCGAGAAGATCGACACCGCCGGCGCCTGGCTGATCGACCGCTTGGTCAGCGTCTTCGAGAAGAAGAATGTCGAGGTAAGGCTGCAAGGCCAAAGTGACGTCGCTTCCATCCTGCTCGAAGCGGTGAGCGAGGCCGTCCGGCGCGAACCCGAAGCCGGACCGGCGGGACCGCCCAACATTGTCATTCGGGCACTGGAGGCGGTGGGCCGGCGCGTCTACGAGATGCGCGACGATTTCCTCGCCTCGATGAACATATTGGGCGCCACCATCCGCGGCGCGCAGATGAAGCTCGGCCGTGGCCATGCCGTGAACCCGGCGGCGATTTTCAACCAGATCGATCGCATGGGCGTCGGCGCTATCCCCGTGGTGGTCCTTATGTCGGCGATCGTCGGCGCCATCGTCGCCCAGCAGGGTGCCTATCAGCTCAGCTATTTCGGCGCCGACATCTTCGTCGTCGACCTGGTCGGCGTGCTGATCCTGCGCGAACTCGGCGTGCTGATGACGGCAATCATGATCGCCGGCCGCTCCGGCAGCGCGATCACCGCCGAAATCGGCTCGATGAAGATGCGCGAGGAGGTCGACGCGCTGAAGGTCATCGGCCTCAATCCGATCGGCGTCCTGGTCTTTCCACGTCTGGTTGCCCTGGTGATCGCCTTGCCCTGTCTGACGATCATCGCTAATTTCGCCGCGCTCGGCGGCGGCATTGTCGCGGCCTGGCTCTACTCCGATATCCCCCCCGCTGCCTTCATCGACCGGTTGCGTGTCGCAATCGATCTCAGCACGATTTTCGCCGGGCTGATCAAGGCGCCGTTCATGGCCATGATCATCGGCACGATCGCTTCAGTCGAGGGCATGAAGGTCGGCGGCAGTGCCGAATCGCTCGGGCAGCACGTAACCGCTTCGGTGGTGAAGTCGATCTTCGTCGTCATCATTCTCGACGGACTTTTCGCCATGTTCTACGCAGCGATCCAGTTCTAGTAACATGGCAAAGGGAAACGGAATCACGACTGAGGCGCCGCACGAGAGCGAAATCGTGCTTTCGGTGCACGACGTCACCGTTGCCATCGACGACAAGCTGATCCTCGACAAACTGTCGCTCGACATCATGCGCGGCGAGATACTGGGGTTCGTCGGTGCCTCGGGCGCCGGCAAGTCCGTGCTGTTGCGAACCATTCTCGGACTGATGCCCAAGCAGTCGGGAACAATCAAACTGTTTGGCGTCGACGTCGACAAGGCAAGCGATCTCGAGCGGCTGCGCATCGACATGCGTCTTGGCGTTCTGTTCCAGCATGGGGCGCTGTTTTCGGCGCTGACCGTGATGGAGAACGTGCAGGTGCCGATGCGCGAATATCTCGATCTGCCAAGAAAGCTGATGGACGAACTGGCGCTGCTGAAAATCGAGCTGGTCGGACTGCCGCCGGATGCGGCGCAGAAGTTTCCCTCCGAACTCTCCGGCGGCATGATCAAGCGCGCGGCACTTGCCCGCGCCCTGGCGCTCGACCCCGACATCGTTTTTCTCGACGAGCCGACGTCCGGCCTCGATCCGATCAGCGCGGCCGAGTTCGACGAACTGGTCGTCAAGCTGCGCGACACCATGGACCTGACCGTCTACATGGTGACCCACGATCTCGACACGCTGTTTACCGCCTGCGACCACGTCGCGGTGCTCGGCAAGAAAAAGGTGCTGGTCGAAGGCACGATCGACGACATGCTGAAGAGCGAGGAGCCGTGGGTAAAATCCTATTTCCGCGGAAAACGCGCACGGCAACTTGATCTTGCCGCACGTGCATAGCCATAAGTGAAGCAATGGAAACCAGAGCCAACTACGTCATTGTCGGCATTTTCACGCTGGTTGCGATCCTGGCGGCGTTCGGCTTCGTCTATTGGACGGCGGCGATCGGCGACAGGGGCGAGACGACGCTGCTGCGGGTGCGGATTCCGGGCTCGGCCTCTGGTCTCGGCCGCGGCAGCTTCGTGCTGTTCAACGGCGTCAAGGTCGGCGACGTCAAGCGCGTCTATATCGACGTCGACAATCCGACTGTCGCCATCGCCGACACCGAGATCGACCGGATGACGCCGATCACCAAGTCGACGCAGGCCGATATCGGCCTCGCCGGCCTCACCGGGCAGGCCAATATCGAGCTCAAGGGCGCCGACCCCAAGGAAGTCAAGCTGCTCGACCAGGCCGAGAAGGAAGGCAAGGTCGCCGAGATCGTCGCCAATCCTTCTGCCGTGACCAATCTGCTGCAGACGGCGCAAAACATCTTCACCCGTGCCGACAAGGTGCTGACGGAGCTGGAAGGCTTCACCAAGGACGTACGCGGGCCGCTGACGCAGACCGTCCAAAACGTCCAGACGTTTTCCGACGCATTGGCCAGGAATTCCGACGGCATCGACAAATTCCTGTCCGCCGTCAGCGCGCTGTCCGATGAGCTGAAAGGCGTTTCAGGCAAGCTCGACGGCACGTTGAAGGCAGCGGAAGGCCTGCTCAATGCCGTCGACAAGGACAAGATCAAGAGCATCGTTGCCAATGTCGATGCGGTGACGGGGAATCTCAAGGAAACCTCGCAGCAGCTGGACGGTGTGATCAGGAACGTCGATACGGCGGTGGGATCGGTCAACGATTTCGCCAAGCAGACGCAAGGCACGCTGGCCAAGGTCGATGGCGTGCTCGACGGCATCGATCCGGCGCAGGTGCGCCAAGCGCTCGCCAACATCCAGAAGGCCAGCGACAGCGCCAACAAGGCGGCTGCCGATATCGCGGAGGTGACCGGCAAGATCGCCAATCGGGCTGACGACATCGACCAGACGATCAAGGACGCCAGGCAGCTGGCGCAACGGCTCAACGACGCCTCGGTGCGGGTCGACGGCATTCTCGCCAAGGTCGACAAGCTGCTCGGCTCGGGCCAGGCCGACGGCGTGATGGCCGACGCCAGGGATACGCTGAAATCGTTCAAGCAGGTCGCCGATACGCTGAATGCCCGCCTTGGGGTCATCACCGACAATCTGGCGCGCTTCTCGGGCCAGGGGCTGCAGAATGTCGAAGCGCTGGTGCAGGATAGCCGCCGCTCGATCAACCGCATCGAGGAGGCGGTGACCGATCTCAGCCGCAATCCGCAGCGCATCCTTTCGGGCGGCGACGGCGAGGTTCGGCAGTTCGACGGCAGGGCGCGGCGTTGACTTCGGCATCGGCCCGCCGCAAGAACAGTGCTCGTGAATGCGGGTTGATCTTGCGATCAGGGGATAACGGGGATCACGCGTGAGATTGAGTAGGCTTGGAACGGGCGGGTTGAAATCGGCTGCGGCGCTGCTTGTCCTGGCGGTTGCCGGCTGCGCGGCGCTCGGCGGCAAGCCGGCACCGCTCGACACGTTCGAATTGTCGGCGCCGTCGGTCGACGCGCATGGCCACAGCCGCAAGCAAATCCTGATCGCCCAGCCTTCGGCGCTGAAGGCACTGGACAGCCAGAACATCGTCATCAAACCCTCCGACGGCTCGATCCAGTATCTGAAGGGCGCGCAATGGGCCGACCGCCTGCCGCTGATCGTGCAGGCGCGGCTGGCCGAAACGTTCCAGCGCTCGGGCAGCTTTGCCGGCGTCGGCAAGCCGGGCGAGGGGCTGGCGATCGACTATCAGGTGATCGTCGAGGTTCGCTCCTTCGAAGTGCGCGTCAATGGCGGCGAACATGCCGAGGTCAACCTGTTCGTGCGCTTGCTCAACGACCGCAACGGGGAAGTGAAGGCTTCCAAGAGCTTCACCGCATCGGCACCCGTTTCGGGGAGCGGCAACCCGGCCTATGTCGGCGCGCTCGACGCGGCCTTCGGCGATGCGGCCAAGCAGATCGTTCGCTGGACCGATTCGGTGATCTGAGCGCCAGGCGCGCCGGGATTCCACCAACGCTTCCGGGTTACGGACGGTCGAAGGTGTCCGGCCGCAGCTTTCCAGTCTTCATCAGGTGCTGCAGGGTGTAGGTTACGGACAGCGTATCATCGAGCGCGTCATGCCCCCGCAGGCATGCCGGCCGCGATCAGCAGCTTGACGGCGTTGTCGAACCGGGCGGCCGGGATAGGCGGCCTGATGCCGCGACATAGCAACTGATGGCGATCATGTTCAGTTCGTCCTTGCCCCAGGACCAGAACCTGGGCCCATCGGAAACGATCGACGCCCGCAAGAGCATCTTCCAGCGCGACGCCCTCGGCCTCGATGATTTCTTCGGTGATGCCGGTCAGTCCAGTGAAGAACGGATCGAGCGTGTACCGCTCGCCAAACCGGTCGACCGGTCTGATATAGGCCTTGTGCGTGCCCAGCACGGGGAAGTCACCTTCGAGGCCGAGCCTTGCCGCGCCGATCTGCGCGATGATCGGATCGGGATCGTGGGCCGCGCACCAGAATCGACGTTGTGATCCCTCAAGGCAGAGAAACTCGCAGTCGAAGATGATTGCCGTCTTCACAACTCAGGATCCGGTTCCGGAAAGCGAGATCAAACCCGGATGCGTCTCCGGGTGGCGAGTCAGTTCCTTCAAGAAAAAGGCGGGAGACAATCCCCCGCCTCTTTCGGTTTGGCTTGTCGACCGCCTAATGCAGGCGGCCGCTGGCATGGGCCAGCATGGTGTAGACCTTGCCGGTGTCCGACGTGAGATAGGTCTGCGCCATGATGTTGTCGCGGTCGTTGCGCGAGACATCCTTGAGCAGCTTCTCGAAATCGTCGCAATAGCGGTCGACGGCGGTGCGGAATTCGGCCTCCGCCTGGTACTTGCGGCGGATTTCGTCGAACGTCTGCTGGCCCTTGAGCGTGTAGAGCCTGCGCGTGAACACGTCACGCTCGCCACGCCGGTAGCGGTTCCACAGCTCGATCGAGGCATCGTGGTCGATGGCCCGCGCGATATCGACGGACAGCGAGTTCAGCGATTCCACGACATGTGCCGGCGAACGCTGGGCAGGGGCCGCGCGCGGGGCTTCCGCTGGCGCCTGGGAAGCCGCCGGCCTGAGCTCGGCATCGTTCGACGCGGCGGTCAAGAGATCGCGCACCCAGCCGCCTTGCGGCGCGCGGGCAGTGGCGTCGGTGGCACGCTGGCGCGGTGCTGCCTCAGCCGGGCGATCCAGATCGAGCGTGCCGCGCAGTCCCGCGCCGCCCAGTGGCGCCTGTGGCGGGCGCAGGTCCGCCTGCGGTGCCGGGGCGCGACGGGGTGGCTCGGCGGCGCGTGCCGCCGGTGCCTGCGGCGCAGGGCGCAAGGGCCGCGGTTCTGAAGTGTCGCCGCCACGACCGGACTTCGCCACGATGTCCGAAAGCTCCTTCAAGGCGTTGATCTGCTCGGAAACCGCGCGGCGGATGGCCGATGTCGACTCCTTTGCCTCTTCCGGCATCTCGATGACGCCCTTCTTGAGCTCGGCGCGGGTGAGGTCGAGCTCGCTCTTGATCGAGCCCGCGGTGCGCCGCATCTCCTCGGTCGCATCGGCGAAGCGCTTGGTTGCCGAATCGACGACGTCGGTGATGGCGTTGCGGATCTTGTCGGCGGACTCCATTGTCTTGCCCTCGGCGTTCTGCAGGGTCTGGCCGACGAGATTTTCGAACGAGCGCATGACCCTTTCGAGATCTTCCGACTTCTTGACCAGGCCGACGGCGAGGTCCTCAAGTGAGGACTGCCTTTCCAGCGTGTGTTCGAGGTTGCTCTGGGCCGAGCTCAACAGGTCCGAGGCGCTGGCCAGCAAGCGGCTGTGTTCATCGAACTTGGTGGCGATCGAGGCGACTTCGCGCAAGGTCGACGACGACAGTTCCGTCAGCCTCGTCGTGTTCGAATCGACCAGACGCGCCGAGCTGGCAAAGGTCTGCGCCGCCTTTTCGGTGGTCGCCGCGAAGCTTTGCGTGCTGCCGGTCAGACGTTCGTCGACCTCGCCGAGGTTGACCGCGGCCTGCTCGATCAGCTGACCGAGCTGCGAGCTGGACTCGGTCATGCGGCCGATCAGATCGGCGACGCTGTCGGATAGCGACGAGCGGGCGCCTTCGACCGCCGACAAGGTTTCGGCGGTGCGGCTGGCCAGTGCGTTGACCAGGGCTGCATTCTCGCTGCGCAGCTTCTCGGTCGCGCGTTCCGTGACCTCTTCCATGCTCTTCTGCAGTTCCGAGCCGCCCTGGGCGAAGCGCTCGACCAAAGGCCGCGCGGTTTCGTCGAGGATCTTCGACATCTCGGCCGACCGCGCCGCGAGCATGGTGTTGAGCTCGCGGGTGTTGGCGCCGATCGTCTTGGCCGCGTCATTGGTGCTCTGGCCGATATGTTGTCCGACCGCGGTAAAGGTTTCCGCGATCACATTGGCACGCGATACGAGTTGTGCCTCGGCACTCGACACCTGCTCGTTGAGCTTCTGGCCCATCGTCTCGGTGGTGTAGGCGAGCCGGTTTTCGACCCCAGCGATCTGTTCTTCGACACGGGCGGCCGCTGCCGCCGCGCTCGATGCAAGACGCTCGTCGGCGCCAGCAAGTGCCTGCTCGATTTCGCGGGCGTGCACGGCCAGCTCCTGACCGGTCTGGCGGGCGCGATCGGCGACCCGCTGCTCGGTGCTTGCAAAGGCGCCGACAATGGTCTGCGCATGCTCGCCGATCGTCGAGGTGCTGTCGGCGATGCGCGAAACCAGGCGCTGGTCGGCGTCGTCGAAGATGCGGGCGATTTCGGATGCCCGGCTGGACAGCGCGTCCGAACCCTCGGCGATGCGCGAGACCAAATGCTGGTCGGCGGCATCGAAGATACGACCGAGGTCCGACGCGCGGGCGGCGAGCGCCTCGGCGGATTCGCCGATGCGCATGCCGAGCCGCTGGTCGGCGCTTTCGAAGTTCCGCAGGATGTCGCCGGCGCGGGCGGCCAGCGACTGCGCCGTTTCCACGGCACGGGCGACCAGCTTCTGGTCGGCCGCGTCGAACGTGCCGGCAATCTCGCTTGCGCGGGCGGCCAGCTGATCGGCGGTTTCCTGGGCGCGGGCGGCAAGCTTCTGGTCGGCCATGTCGAAGGTGCCGGCGATCTCGCCGGCGCGGGCAGCGAGTTGATCGGCGGTTTCGTGGGCACGGGCCAGCAGCGAGCTGGAGGTGTCATCGGCGCGGGCGAGCAGGGCGTTCGACGTATCCTCCGCACGGGCGTGGAGGCGACGATCGGCCTCCTCGAAGGTGCGGGCGATGTCTTCGGCCCGGGCCAGCAGGGCGGCGGACGTCTGCTCGGCGCGCTCGGCGATCTTGCGATCGGCGTCGCTGAAAGCCGCACCGGCCTGTTCGTGCAGCGTGCTGGTGACTTCCAACACCTTTTCGCGCAATGCGCCGGCGACGAAGACAGCGCTCTTCTCGAGCACGTTGCGGACGTTGTCGACACCAGTCGAGAGCGCGCGCTCCATGGTGCCGGCGCGTTCCTCGATGATGCCGGTCTGGCGGCTGAACGCCTGCTCGATCTTGTCGACATCGGCGGCGATCGCGGCGGAAATGTCCGTGCTCCTGGCCGCGATCTGGTCGATGTGGCCGGACAGCGAACGATCGACCTCCTTGCGGCTCTCGGCGAGCTTGCCGAGATCATCTTCCAGCGCGCGGCTGAGCATGTTGCGGCCTTCGGACAACTTGCCGACATGTCCGGCGATGATATCGTCGATATCGCCGCGGCTTTCGGTCAGCTTCTGGAGGTCGGCTTCGAGAGCACGCTTGAGAATGTCGCGGCCTTCGGCGAGCTTCTCGACCTGGCCGGCGACCAGACCGTCGATGCTGGAGCGACTTTCAGCCAGCTTGGCAAGGTCTGCCTCCAGCGCACGCTTGAGGACATCGCGGCCTTCGGCAAGCTTCTCGACCTGGCCGGCGACCAGACCGTCGATGCTGGAGCGGCTTTCGGCCAGCTTGGCAAGATCGTCCTCGAGAGCCTTCGACAAGGTCGAACGCTCCTGCACAAGCCGTTCCGCATGATTGTTGACGTGGGTGCCGACAGTCTCAAGGTCGGCCTCAAGTGCCTTCGACAAGGTCGAACGCTCCTGCACAAGCCGTTCCGCGTGACTGCTGACGTGGCTGCCGACAGCCTCGAGATCGGCCTCAAGCGCCTTTGACAGTGTCGATCGCTCTTGGGCAAGTCGGTCCGAGTGGCTGTTGACAAGTCTGTTGACAGTTTCGAGATCGGCCTCCAGCGCGCGGGCGAACTGGGCGCGGTCGTCGACCAGCTTCTGGGACTGGTCGGCAACGGTGTTTCTGACCGTGCTGAGGTCGGCTTCCAATGCGCGGCGCAGGATGTCGCGACCCTCGGCGAGCTTCTCGACCTGGCCGGCGACCAGACCGTCGATGCCGGAGCGGCTTTCGGCCAGCTTGGCGAGATCGTCCTCCAGCGCCTTCGACAAGGTCGAGCGATCCTGAACCAGCCTGTTCATGTGGTCGGCGATGACGCTGTTCACATTCTGCAGATCGGCTTCCAGAACACGTGAGAGCTGCCCGCGATCCTCGGCCAGCCTGTCCGACTGGCTTGATATGACGTTCTTGATCGTATTGAGGTCGGATTCCAGCGCACGCTTGAGGATGTCGCGGCCCTCGGCGAGCTTCTCGACCTGGCCGGCGACCAGACCGTCGATGCTGGAGCGGCTTTCGGCCAGCTTGGCGAGGTCGGCTTCGAGCGTCTGCGACAGCAGGCCGCGGTCTTCCGCCAGGCGTCCCGAATGGCTGTCGATCAGCCCGCGTATCCCCGACAGGTCGCTTTCGAGCGAACGGCCAAGCTGCGTGCGGTCCTCGGCCAGTTTCGCCGAATGCGCCTCGATGAGGTTCTTGATACCAGCAATGTCGTTTTCCAGCGCCTTGGCGAGCACCGCGCGGCCCTCGGCGATTTTCTCGACCTGGCCGGCGACAAGGCCGTCAATGTCGGCGCGGCTCTCGGACAATTTGCCGAGATCGGCCTCCAAGGCGCGCGACAAAATGTTGCGGCCTTCGGCCAGTTTTCCAACGTGCCCGGCCACCATTTCATCAATGATGGTACGAGCTTGCACCAATTTTCCGGAGTCTTCGTTGAGAGCCAGTGAGAGCCGGTTGCGGCCTTCTTCCAGCCTTTCGAGGTGGCTGCCGAGCGACGCATCGATGGCGGCACGCGATTCGTTGACCTTGCGCAGGTCTTCTTCGAGCGCACGCGCTATCAGGCTGCGGCCTTCGGCCAGCCTCTGCACCTGGTTGGTCACCGCCGCATCGATGCCGGCGCGGCCTTCGTCGAATTTCTCCAGGTCCGCCTGCATGGCTGCCGCCATGCGCTCGCGGCTCTCGGAGAGCTTGCGGCTATGGTTTTCGACGGCTTCTTCGATACCGACGCGCGCGTCGGCGAGCCGCTGGATGTCGGCATCGAAGGAGCGCGACACGACGTGGCGGGCTGCCTCCATGCGGCCGGCGAAATCGCTGGCGCGCGCTTCGAGCATGGAAGAGGTCGAGGTGACGATGTCGGCCATGTCGGCGCCGATCTGGGTCTTGCCCTGATCGATCATGGCCGACAGCGTGTCCTTGCTCTCGGCGAAGGTGTGGGCGATTTCGCGCGCGCGCTCGACCAGCGTTTCGTTGATCTGGCGGGCGCGGGCTTCCAGCGCGGCATTGAGCTTCTGGGTGCCGGTGTCCAGCGCTTCGGCGCGGGTCTGAAATTCACTGATCAGCGCCTGGCCGCGTTCGGCCAAGGTGCGTTCGATGCCGTTGAGGCTGGCCTCGAACTCGGAATTGAGGGTGCGCGCGGCGCCGCCGAGCAGCGACACCATGCCGGTGGTGCGATCGTCGAGCAGGTCCGTCAACGAACGGGTCAAGCCGTCCGTGGTGTCCGTCAGCTTGGCGATACGGGTGTCGAGCAGGCTGGCGAAAGCCTCGCCGGAGGTTGAAAGCCTGTCGGTAATGTTGTCGAGCCGGCCCTCCACCGAATCGAAGATCGACATCGAGCTTTCGTTGATGCGGTCGATCAGCGTGTCGCCGGAATTGGTGATCGTCATCGACAGTTTGGTCGACGCGTTGAGGATGCTGTCACGGATGATGTCGCTTGCCGCGCCGATTTCATCGCGCAGCGTCTCGTGCGCGCCGGAGATCGAGGCGCGGACGCGTTCGGCATGGGTGACCACTGCTTCGCGTTCGCTGCCCAATCCGTCGACCAGCGACCTGATGCGGGTTTCGTTTTCCGAATAGGAGCGCTCGATCTGGTTGACCTCGCTGTGGACCAGCGTCTCCAGTTCGACGGCACGGGCAAGGGTGCGTTCGATGCCTTCGCCCATGGCAGCCACCTCGCGGCGGACGGCCTGGCCGATCATCATGACGCGATCCTGGGCCATGTTTTCCGGCTCGGTCAGGCGGAAGGCCACTTCCGTCATCGATTGCGCGGCGATGCGCATGTCCTGAGCGCGGCGAATCATCGTCGCGAAGGCCCAGAACAGGATGACAGGCACGATAGCCGCGACGGCAAGGCCGATCAGTTCGGGGCGGGCGAAGAACTGGTCCAGCGTGCGGATCCGCCAGATGCTCGGTCCAAAAAGCAGGTTCGCCAGTCCGCCGGCGCCCGCGATCCAGGCAAGCGAGACAAAGGCGATGACCCAGTAAATGGTGTTGGAGGCGCGCCTGTTCAGGCTGTGCAGAAGGGTCTTGTAATCTTTCTGACGATCGTCGTTGGCTGGCGCGAAGCCGGCGGGCTGGCCACCATTGCGCGTCTCAACCGGGCGAAGTTCGGCCGGCTTGGCGTTTGGCGCGGGCTTCGCGGCCTGGGGCTGATCGACGACGGGCGCCGGCTGCTGATTGCGTCCCTCGCGTGCCAGTTCGTCGGCGGCCTGTGATATCTGCGCTTCCAGATCTTCCATCGAGGCCGCGATATCGAGGTCGCCGCTATCGGTATCGCCGCTCAGGTCAAGATCGAGCGCTTTTTCGAGTTCCCTGGCTACGTCGCTGTCGAGAGTTCTGGTCGTTGTTGGTTTCTTCGCCATGCCTTCGCTACCCTGTACTAGCTGCCGCGGGGGCTTATAATTGTGCTTGTCTTACCCCCGCGCAGGAGGCTGAAAATGGACCCTCGTATCGTAATGACACAGGGGGGTAAAGAAAACATGCATTCCGCGGGATACGTAAAACTTTAAATATAAGGTTAACGGAAGCGTGATTTGGGCGCCGCTTTCGCAACATTTTTCCGGGCCATCCATTAACCCGTTGTCCACTGGATTCGCCTAGGTTTTCAGGCGACCGAAGAAAATGGAGTTCGAGTTCATGCGTGGCGAAAGCGGCATTGCCTTCTCAATGCCGGGGGGCGACGTATCGGGAACGAGGCAGTCCCGACCGGTCGATTTGGCACACCTTGCCCGGCAAACGATGGGCGACCGCGCCCTCGAGCAAGAGGTGCTGGCGCTGTTTGTACAGCAGGCACTGTCGGTACGCGACAAAATAGTCGATGCCGACATCAAGGACCGGCTCCTGCTGGCTCATGGTTTGAAAGGGTCGGCCCGTGGCGTGGGTGCCTTCGCCATCGCCGATTGTGTCACCGATATCGAGCATCGCCCGGAGGACGCCCAGACGCTCAAGCGGCTCGGCAGGCTGATCGACGAAGTGCGCGACTTCATCGCCGCCATCAATCGCTGATCCAGGTTTGCGACAAAAACGTCACGGAGCGCCGCTTTCGCACGGCAGTTGACTTGTTTGCCGGAGTGATTATCTCGGGCGAAACTCGCTTTCCCCTCGGGCGAACTCCCTTCGTCCGGGGCGAAACTCCCTTCAGGTGACAAATGACCAAACTGACCTTCATCGCCCATGACGGCACACATTTCGACGTGGACGCCGAAAACGGCTCGACGGTCATGGAGAACGCCATCCGCAACGCTGTCCCGGGCATCGAGGCGGAGTGCGGCGGCGCCTGCGCCTGCGCGACCTGCCATGTCTATGTCGATGAGGCATGGACGGCCGAAGTCGGCGAGCCCGAGGCGATGGAGGAAGACATGCTGGACTTCGCCTACGACGTCCAGCCGAACTCGCGCCTGTCCTGCCAGATCAAGGTACGCGACGCGCTCGACGGCCTGATCGTCCGGGTGCCCGAGCGTCAGGGCTGAAGCCAGCACGGGCGATTTTTGCCGCTGACGCTTGGCAGCGGGCCGCTGGTCATGCAGTCTCGCCCGGACTTTCGCAGCGAGGCGCATCATGACCGGCATCATCAGCACAGACGTCCTCATTGTCGGGGCAGGGCCGGTCGGCCTGTTCGCCGTGTTCGAGCTCGGCCTGCTGGACCTGAAATGCCACCTGATCGACATCCTCGACAAGCCCGGCGGCCAATGCGCGGAACTCTATCCGGAAAAGCCGATCTACGACATTCCCGGCTGGCCCTCGATCTCGGCGCAAGGGCTCGTCGACAAGCTGCTCGAGCAGGTCGCGCCGTTCCAGCCTGAATTCACCTATAACCGCATGGTCTCCAGCCTTGAGAAGCTGGAGGACGGCGGCTTTCGCGTCACCACGGACGAGAACGAGGTATTCGAGGCCAAGGTGGTGGTCATCGCCGCCGGCGGCGGCTCATTCCAGCCGAAGCGCCCGCCGATCCCGGGCATCGAACCCTATGAGGGCAAGAGCGTCTTCTATTCGGTGCGCCGGATGGAGGATTTCCGCGGCCATGACCTTGTCATCGTCGGCGGCGGCGACTCGGCGCTCGACTGGACGCTGAACCTGCAGTCGATGGCAAAGAGCGTGACACTGGTTCACCGGCGGGCCGAGTTTCGCGCGGCGCCCGACAGCGTCAACAAGATGTACGCCATGCAGGAGATGAAGCAGCTGGAATTCAGGGTCGGTCAGGTGACCGGGCTCACCGGAGCCGATGGCCGGTTGTCATCGGCCACCATCAAGGGCGGCCCGGATGGCGACGTCGAGGTGCCTTGCACCCGCATGCTGCCGTTCTTCGGACTGACCATGAAGCTCGGCCCGATCGCGGAATGGGGGCTCAATCTCCATGAGAACCTGATCCCGGTCGATACCGAGAAGTTCCAGACCTCGGTGCCCGGCATTTTCGCGGTGGGCGACATCAACTGGTACCCGGGCAAGCTGAAGCTGATCCTGTCGGGCTTTCACGAGGTGGCACTGATGGCGCAGGCCGCCAAGCGCATCGTCAGCCCCGGCGAGCGCATCGTGTTCCAGTACACGACCTCGTCCACCAGCCTGCAAAAGAAGCTCGGCGTTTCCGGCTAGTTATTCCGCCAGGATCGGCGCCGGATCATCGACGTGGCCCCGAAGTTCTTTCTCGGGCATCAGCGTCAGCGTGACGAGGCCCAATCCCAGAGTGCCGGCCGCGACGAGAAAGATCATCACGAAGGGTTGGGCCGATACGACATGTCCAGCCACCTGAACGCCTTCGCCGGCCAGCGGCAACCCAAAGCCAAGGGCGACCGCGCCGAGCATCGCCACCCCCAATGCACTGCCCAGCGAACGCAGAAAGGTAAGCACCCCCGTCGCTACGCCAAGATGCATGCGGTCGACGGCGTTCTGCACGGACACGGTGGTTACCGGAAATGTCGTGCCGGTTCCCAGCCCGATACAGATGGTCAGGGCTTCGACGGCAAGCAGCGATGCATGGCCGGCGACAAAAGCCAGCAGGCCCGTGCACAGGATGGCGAAGACGACGCCGACCATGGCGATGCGCTTGTAGTGGGTGAAGCGTGGTATCAGGCGGCCGCTGGAAGCGGCGCCGCCCACGGTTCCAAGCAGAAGACCAAGCATTGCAATGCCCGACTCGCTGGCCGTGAGGCCGAGTATCGACTGCAGATAGACCGGCAGATACACGGCAAGGCCGACGCTGGAGGCCTGGAGCAGGAACATCGACAGGGTGCCGGCCAGGACGATCGGGTTGCCCAGCACCTCGAGCGAGATGAGCGGTTCGGCCGCCCGCATCAGCCGCAAGGCAAAGGCGCCCCAGAACAGCGCGGAGCACGCCAGGACGCCGATGACTTCCGGCGATAACCAGGGATAGGCACTGCCGCCCCAGTTCAGTGCCAGCAGCAACAGCGCCGTTGCCACGATCAGCAGCAATGCGCCGAGGCCATCGATGCTGTGGTTCTTGGCCGCGATGGGCAGCTTCTTGAGCGGCTTGTTGATGATCGCCATGGCAAGAAAGCCCAGCGGGATATTGATCCAGAAAATGAGAGACCAGTGCAGATGCTCAGCGAAGGTGCCGCCCAGCAGCGGCCCGGCGACGCTGGCAACGGCCCAGGTACCGGAAAACCACGCCGCATAGCGCGCCCGCTCGCGCGGCGGGACGAGGTCTCCGACCACGGTCTGCGTCAGCGCGAAAAGACCGCCGCCACCGGCCCCCTGGATCGCGCGACCCAGGATGAGGACGAACATGTTGGGGGCCAGTGCGCTGACCAGCGATCCAGCAAGGAAGATGAGGATTGCCGCGTAGACGGTTGGCCGACGCCCATAGACGTCGGAAATCTTGCCGTAGAGCGGTGCCACGGCGGTTGCGGTCAAGAGGTAGCCGGTGACGATCCATGGCAGGTATTCGGCACGGCCGAGCAAGCGCCCGATGGTCGGCATGGCGGGCGCGACGATGGTCTGGTCGAGGGCTGCCAGCAGCATCGACAGGAGAACGCCGCCAATAATGGCGTTCTTTTCGCTTTCGCTCAGCGGCGCGCTCACGGCCGCCACGGCCTGCTTGTCGACAGCCTGGTCCATAAATCTTCTCGTCCATGCGCTTTGCGCTGCCGCATCACCATTGGGCTTGTCTGGTGCATCCGCGGCGTGATCGATCGTGATGCCCGTGCTTCTGAATTGTGCCCTTGGCAACCCTGGATATGTCGTTCCGTATAGGCCGATTTCGACCGTTGCTCGAAAAAAATTCCAAGCTGGCACTACGCTTCCGCCCGGCTGGCTTGCATCCAGGCGAACGGAGGCGGCGAGGAGATTCAGGCCGGCGGCCGCAACTGGCCGCTCTCGATGCGCTCCATCCGGTAACGCAGCAGCCGCAGGATGCGGCTTTCGAAATTGGCGCCTTCGACACGGTCGAACCGCACCTGGTCCCTGTCGTGTTTGGCAAGCTCGGCCGCAGTGATCGCGGCGGCCTTGGCCTTTGCGGCGTCGCAATCCTTCTGCGGATAAGCTGCCTTCAGGGCGTCTTCCAGCGCGCGGCCGTGGTTCTGGGCGATCTCGACATGGCGGTCTTCATGGCGCTTGATGTCGGCGGACAAGGTATCCCAGAACAGCCGCACATCGGCGTCGGCTTTGCGCGGGCGGCGCCATTCCGGAAGGATCACCTTGACCTTGACGGTGACGGCCGCGTCGGCGATCCGGCAGGAGCCCGGCTGGCTGGCGTAGCTGATGCGTGTCGTGAAAGCCATCTGGGTGGCGCCAGGGTGGCGCGACCCCGTGCTTTTGACCTGGGGCCCGTGTTTGGCAAGTTGCTGCTCGATATCCTCCAGCGTTCTGCCGCCAATGGCGAAATAGCTGTATGTCTTCACCAGATTGGCCGCATTCGCCGGAACGGCGGCGGTAAGCAGCAGCGCGCACAGGGATCGTATCATCATGTTGCCTCTTCAATCACCTTGCTTTACGGCCTTCGCCGGCGCAACGGAATTGATCCAATGCGGATCACACATCGTTGATGGCATCTTGGTTGATGAGCCCATGGTTGAAGCGCAATGACGGCGGGGCGATGGCAATTGGCGCATGGACGCCATCTCGAGCTTGGCGGCAAGGCCGTGGTCGTCGGCATCCTCAATGTCACACCCGACAGCTTCTCCGATGGCGGCTTGTTTGATGCTCCTGAACCCGCGCTCGTCCAGGCGCGCCGCATGATCGGGGAAGGAGCCGCCGTCATCGATGTCGGCGGAGAATCGACCCGCCCGGGCGCCGCCGCGATATCGGCCAGCGAGGAGCAGGCCCGTATCCTGCCCGTGATCGAGGCGTTGGCGCAGGTCGGCGACGTGCTGATTTCCGTCGACACCTATCGTGCCGACACCGCGCGGCTCGCCGTCAAGGCCGGTGCGCATATCGTCAACGATGTCTGGGGTCTGCAGCGTGAGCCCGACATTGCGCGGGTGGCGGCCGAAACCGGCGCCGGGCTTGTCATCATGCATACTGGACGGGATCGCGACAAGCTGCCCGATGTGATCGCCGACCAGCTGGCGTTCCTGGGAAAATCGCTTGAGATCGGGCGCGGGCAAGGTGTCGCCGACGGCCATATCGTGCTCGATCCCGGCTTCGGCTTCGCCAAGGAGACGGCGGAGGAAAACCTCGATCTGATGGCACGGTTTGCCGAGCTTGGCGCGCTCGGCTTCCCGCTGATGGCCGGTACGTCGCGAAAGCGTTTCATCGGCACCGTCACCGGCCGCGACGCCGCTGATCGGGCGGCCGGCACGGCGGCGACCAGCGTCATTCTCCGGCTCAAGGGCGCGCATCTGTTTCGCGTCCATGATATCGCAATCAACGTGGACGCGCTGGCGGTGGCGGATGCTATGCTGGCGCGGGAAACCGGATCGGAACGCTGAGCCATGTATGTCATCCGCATGAAGAATTGCGCCTTCTTTGCCCGGCACGGCGTGCTGGACGAGGAAGAAGCGCTGGGGCAGCGCTTCTACGTCGATGCCTCGCTCACCGTCGAGCCGGGACGCGCGCTCGTCGATGACGCCATCGGGGAAACCGTCAATTACGGCGTCGCCTTCACCGTCATCGAGGAGATCATCACGGGACACCGGCGCTGCCTGATCGAGGCGCTGGCCCTGGAAGTCGCGAAGGCTCTCACCGGGCGCTTTCCCCAGATCCGGAAAGCCGAGGTCACCGTTCGCAAGCCCAATGCGCCGGTGCCTGGCGTGCTCGATTACGTCGAGGTGACCGTTGTCTGGCCCGAGTAACACCGTCTATCTGAGCCTCGGCGGCAATCTGGGCGATCCGGCGGCGTCGATGGGAGCGGCGTTGCGCCTCCTCGACGCCGATCCCGATACCGACATGGCCGCCGTCTCCTCGCTCTACCGGACACCGCCCTGGGGCAAGCTCGACCAGCCGGATTTCCTCAACGCGGCCGCCGAATTGTCGACGCGGCTGTCGCCGCGGGCATTGCTCGACCTCTGCCTCGATGCCGAGCGAAAGCTCAAACGCGTGCGCGAGGAGAGGTGGGGGCCGCGCCTCATCGACATCGACATCCTGGTGTTCGGCGACCGCATCATCCATGAAATGGGCCTGGAAGTGCCGCACCCGCGCATGCTGGAGCGCGCCTTCGTGCTGGCGCCGCTGGCCGAAATCGCGCCGGATCTTGCCGTCGGCGGCAAACGCGTGGCCGATCGCCTGAGCGCGGTCGATGCGGCCGGCATCGAGCGGCTGCCATCAGGCCGCGACTGGTGGCGGCGCTAAATCGCGGATCAGCCGGAGAAACCACCGTCATCCAGGAATGCTTTTTCCTCAGCCGTGGTCTCGCGGCCAAGCATCCGGTTGCGGTGCGGAAAGCGGCCGAAGCGCTGGATGATGTCGCGGTGCTCCAGCGCGTATTTCAGATTGAACTCGGCCCTGGCGGTATGAAGTTCGACCGACCGCTCCTGGTCCGCAAGATTTTCCGAATGTTCGAACGGCAAATAGAGGAACACACGCACTTCCGGTTCCAATGCCAGATCGTGGCCGGCATCGACCGCTTTTTGCGCAAAATGCTTTGCCAGTGGGTCGGTTGCAAACATGTGGCCGGTGCCGCGAAAGCAATTGCGCGGGAACTGGTCGAGCAGGATCATCAGCGCCAGCGAGCCCTCGGCATGGCTTGACCAGACATCGCATTCACGGCGCGCTGCGGCGTAGTGGAGATCGAGGAAGCGGTCGCGGAAATCGGCATCGAAAGCGTCGTTCTTCTCGAACCAGGCATCCTCGCCGGCGTCGCGCCAGAACTTGGTGATCGACAGGGCTCTGCTGTCCAATTCCATGCCTAACTCCCTCAATCCGCCGATTCGGATTTATGCAGGACGCCGGCCGTTTCCTCGTTGAGCGCCTGGCCAGGACGGCGGGGCGTGGAGAGTGGGGTCGGGATCGGCGTACCGATATTGCCTTTCAGGAAACGCTGTCCCGAGCGGATGCCTTCGGCGAGCTGGGTCTCGAACCGGGCCGTGTCGCGGCGCCTGACGTCCTCGATCGTTTCGGCGACGTCCTCGGGATCGACGCCCAGCGCCTCGAGGGTCGAGCCACCAAAGACGAGCGCCGATTCGAAGGTTTCGCGCAGCTGATAATCGACGCCGGCGCGGATGAGCTGCAGCGCCGTGCCGCGGTCGAACGCACGGGCCAGCACCGTAAGCAAGGGGAACTCAGCCTTGACAAGTTCGGCGATGCGGATGGCGGCGTCGGGCTTGTCGACACAAATGAGCACGGCCCGCGCCCGGCCGGCCCCGGCCGCGTGCAGGATATCCAGCCGCGTGCCGTCGCCATAATAGACCTTGAAGCCGAAATCGGCGGCCGCCTGGATCATCTCGACATCGTTGTCGATGATCGAGACGTCGATGCCGCGCAAGAGCAGGGGTTGGCTGGCGATCTGGCCGAAGCGGCCAAAGCCGATGATCAGCACGCTGCCGGACAGGCCGTCGGCGACTTCGACGCCGTCCAGCGACTGCTCGTCCCGTGGCGTGAAATAGCGCAAGGCGATGATCGCCAGCGGCGTCAGCACCATGGAGATGATGACTATCGCGGTCAGCGTTGCGTTTGCCTGGCCGTCGATGATGCCGACGGCGGCGGCCGCGGAATAGAGCACAAAGGCGAATTCACCGCCTTGCGCCATGAAGACCGCGCGCTCCAGTGCCTCGCGGTGGCCTGATTTCAGGATGCGGGCGACAATGTAGATGCCGAAAGCCTTCATCACCATGTAGGCCACGACGTAGACGGCGATCAGCTTCCAGTTCGCGGCCACCACATGCAGATCGAGCGACATGCCGACCGCCAGGAAGAACAGGCCGAGCAGGATGCCGCGGAACGGCTCGATGTCGGCTTCAAGCTGATGGCGGAAGGTCGATTCCGAGAGCAGCACGCCGGCCAGGAACGCGCCCATCGCCATCGACAGGCCGCTGAGCTGCATGGCAAGCGCCGATCCGAGCACGACCAGCAGAGCCGCAGCCGTCATCACTTCGCGCGCACGGGCATCCGCCAGGATGCGGAAGAAGGGGTTGAGGAGGTAGCGTCCCGCCACCACCAGGCCGATGATCGCGGCGAGGCCGATGCCGACCTCGGTCAGCCGCTCCGACAGGCTGGTACCGGCACCGCCCGGCGCCAGGAAGGCGATCAAGGCGAGCAGCGGCACGATGGCCAGGTCCTCCAGCAGCAGGATGGAGACGATGCGCTGGCCCTTGGGCGCGGCGATTTCGCCGCGTTCTTCCAGAAGCTGCATGACGATGGCCGTCGAAGTCAGCACGAAACCGGCGCCGGCGACGAAAGATTGCGCAATCGAAAACCCTCCGGCCATGCCGACACCAGTCAAGAGCGCCGCGCAGACGCCGACTTGAAGCGCGCCAAGCCCAAAGATCTCGCGGCGCAGGCCCCAGAGCCGAGACGGCTGCATTTCCAGGCCGATGATGAACAGGAACATGACCACGCCGAGTTCGGCGACATGGAGGATGGCTCCCGATTCGGAAAAGACGCCGAGGCCGAACGGACCGATCACCACGCCGGCGGCCAGGTAACCGAGAATCGAACCGAGACCCATGCGCTTGAAGATCGGGACGGCCACCACGCCCGCCGCCAGCAATGCCACCACCTGAATGAGATCGCTGCCCGCTGCCTCTGCCGCCATGATCCGTCCCTTTGTCCTATAGCACTCCTTGCATGCAGTGGGAGCGGGAGGCAAGGGCGGGAAGCCTGCCAGGAAAGGTAGGGTGCTGTCGGTGCGAATCCCCCGGTGGAACAACGGTCTCCGCTTGTCTGCGGGACGTTCGGCATCTATATCAGCTGCATGCTTGACCGTTCGTCCCAGCCGTCTTCGCCGTCCCATATCCCGATGGATGCGCTCAGCGAGGTCCTGCAAGATTTTCGCCTGAGTGGCGTCAACTATGGCCGCTGCGAGCTCCGACATCCATGGAGCATAGAATTTCCGCGACAATCGCTGCTTCGTTTTCACTTTGTCGGCCAGGGTCCGTGCTGGATTCATACCGAAGCGCAGGGCTGGCAAGAGTTGCGCGATGGCGATCTGGTGCTGCTGCCGCAGGGCATCGCCCATCGGCTGGCGAGTGCGCCGGACGTGGTGGGCGACTCGCTCGAGGGCTGCCAGGTGATCAAGTTAGGGGGCAATGTCTGCGAAGTGGTGCGGGAAGGAACGGGCGCGACAAGCACCCTTTTCTGCGGCTCCATGGCCTTGGACTCCTGTGCGCTCAATCCATTGATCACGTTGATGCCGGCTGTCATCAAGGGTTGCGACGTGGCCGGCAATGACCCGGTCGTTGGTCCTTTGCTGGCGGCTATGACGACGGAGGCCGCGCAACCGCAGATGGGCAGCGCCACCATCTTGTCGCGAATGGCGGATTTGCTGACAGCCCGGCTCATCCGCTGTTGGGTCAATTGCAACGGAGCCTCGACCACAGGTTGGCTCGCAGCCATCCGCGATCCCCATATCGGCCGCGCACTGGCAGCCATGCATCGAGACCCCGGCCACGACTGGACGCTGGGAAGCCTTGCAAGCGTGGCAGGCCAATCGCGATCGATTTTCGCCGCGCGTTTCAGCGCTGTATTGGGCGAGGGTGCCGCACGCTATCTCGCTCGCCTGCGCATGCAGCTTGCCCGCGAGTTGTTGGGGCAGAGCGGTTTGTCGGTTGCCGAGGTCGCTACTCGTTTGGGCTATGATTCCGAGGCATCCTTCGCTCGCGCGTTCAAGCGCATCACCAATGTCTCGCCGGGAATTGTGCGTCGCACAAATCCCGGACGAATAGACATGAATTTCGGATTTTAAGATACATATCATCCGACAGAACTCGTCTATCAAGATCTCCAAACTTTGGAGATCTTTCCGTGACAGACACAACATTACAGCTTGAAGACGCCGCGATTGGCCTTGATGCCGACACGCCGGCCGCGTGGAGCGCAGCCACTTGGTTTGCGGTCATTTCACTGGCGGCCACCAGCTTTGCCCTGGTGTCAGCCGAATTCCTGCCCGCAGGCCTGCTGACGCCAATGGCGCGCGATCTCGGTATCAGTGAGGGAACGGCCGGGCAGGTCGTCACCGCCACCGCTTCCGTCGGCGCCGTGACGGCCATGTTGAGCAATGTTCTTATCGGCCGACTGAACCGCAAGACGGTGCTGGTCGGTCTCATGGCTTTGGCGGTGGCCTCCAATATTCTTGCGGCGCTGGCACCCAATTTCTGGCTGTTGTTGTTGGGCCGGGCCGGGCTGGGGATCGCTCTCAGCGCTTTCTGGGCACTTTCGGTTGCCGTCGTGGCGAGGCTGGTCGGCGCCAATGCGACAGGCCGGGGCATGGCTATCGTTACCCTCGGCGTCTCGCTCGCCACCATTGCCGCGCCGTCCTTGGGGGCGTTGATCAGCGACTGGCTGGGGTGGCGCAGCGCCATGGCCATGACAGCGGGGCTGGCCGTATTGGCCATGTTGGCGCAGTTGCTCAGCCTGCCGACCTTGCCGGCGACAACAAGCAACAGTCTTGCAGACGTGTTTCGACTTACACGGCGGCGCGGCATTCAAATCGGCATGCTGGCCATTGTCTTGCTGATGACGGGGCATTTTGCTGGTTCTGTCTATGTGCGCCCCTTCCTCGAACACGTCACGCTGCTTGCAACCGGTCCAATCGCCCTGGCTCTGCTTGGGTTTGGCATCGCCGCTGTGATCGGCAACATTGCCGGCGGCCGCATGGCCGATGCCAATATTCACATGGCTCTCGTGGTCACCGCGGCGTTAATGGCGGTTGCGGCGCTGGCCTTGGTGCTTTGGGGCGTGCACATTGGCGTTGCCTTCGGGTTCGTCACGCTTTGGGGCTTCGCCTTCGGCATGGGGCCGGTGGTGCTGCCAACCAATCTCTCGCGTGCGGCACCTGACGCGCTGGAAGCAGCGGGCAGCCTGATGGTCGTCTCTTTCCAGGTTGCCATCACGATCGGCGCGGTTGTCGGTGGCTATGTCGTGGATACCTATGGTGCCACGGCGCCATTGACCGTTACGGCCGTCCTTGCTGCATCGACAGCTGTGCTCGCTCTGCTGCAGCCTCGCGGCTGAACTTTGCTCCATGGAAGGGCTGAACTCGACCCGCCGCAATGTTGCAGGCTCTTTACACAAGTTTACGCCATGCACGCGTTGCTTGTTGCCGCAATCGAAGGCTAAGCACGCTCGGCTTCGGCCATTGGGGGTGAGCGGCGATCAAGTCGCACCCTTTTGAGGAGATGACTGACATGAAGAAGTTTTTGCTCGTTGCCGCCGGGCTGGCGGTGCTTGCCGGCTCGGCCTGTTCGAAGGCGCCGGAATGCACGACCGAGATCGCGACCAAGAAGGCGCAGGACATGGCCGCCGCGCTGCAGGAGGCGATCACCAAGGATCCGTCCAAGGCGGCTGACCTGACCGCCAAGGTTCAGGCGGTGACGACCAAGTACCAGGGTTCCACGACCCTGGCCGATGCCTGCAAGGCGTATGACGAGCTGACCAAGGCGATCAAGGGCTGACGCCTGGTTCGTCCGTTTCCAAGGAGGCGGTGGCGATGGGCCGCCGCCTCTTTGTTTTGTGGGGTTCGAAAATCCCAGGAAAAGTGTTTTTCAGTCCGGAATAGCGTAGGCGAGGGTGCGCTCAGTTCGGCGCGATTGAGCCGACTTCGACGGCATCGACGCGCTTCAGGCTCATGCCGATGACGGGCACCAACTGGTCCTGAACGCGCACGGCAACCGTTACGGTCATGGAATTGTCGTCGGGAATGCGGGCCTGCATGACACCGCGCAATTGGTTGCGGTTGATGGTGAAGACCACCTTGTGGGCGTCGACGACGTTGCCGCCGATGATATCGAGGCCGGCGCCGGCAGCGCCACCCATGAAGGAACCCTTGTAGTCGCGGCCCTTGCGCTCGATCTTGGCCGACATGGGCTGGGTGAACATGCCGACCCGGCAACCGCCGTCCAGTGTCATGCCCATCTTGCCGTCCGGCGTGGAGCCGGTGAAGCTGCAGTTGAATTTCGTGCCCTTGTATTTGCCGGCGACGATTTCGCCCGGGCCAACCCATTTGCCTTCGGCCGACTGGAAAAACTGCTTGTCCGGTTCCGTGGCAGAGGCCGCCGAGGCAATGCCGACGACAGCTGTGATCACCGTCGCCAGGGGCAGGACGCTGGACAGAATTACGCTTTTCATCGACGACACCCGGCAACAACGAGGCTGTTTGAAACCGGTTCGACCATGAAGAAGATTGGTTAATGCTTCGTCACCGCGGGCCCTCGAAACAGCAGTCCGATCATCGTCCCGAAGAGCTGGACGCTATTTGCCGGAGCCGGCTGTTTCGGCGTCTTTCTTGGCTGCGAACGACGTCAATGCTGCGAGGAAATCGCCCAGCCCCGGGCGCCTGGCAGCGCTGAAGGGCAGGGGACGCGCCGTCTCCATCGCGGCGATACCGATGCGCGCCGTCATCATGCCGTTGACGACGCCTTCGCCCAGCTTTGCCGAGAGGCGGGCCGCCAGGCCGTGGCCGACGATCTGCTGGACGAAACTGTCGCCGATGGCGATCGAACCGGTGACCGCCAGATGCGCCAGTACGCTGCGCGCCAGGCGGAAGAAACCCAGCGTTCCGGGCCGTCCGCCATAGAGTTCCGAAAGCCGGCGGATGAGGCGCCCGGCCTCGAACACCACATAACCGACATCGACCAGCGCGCGAGGGCTCACGGCCGTCACCAGCGAAACCCGCTTGGCGGCCTCGAGAATTATCACCTTGGCCCTGACATCAAGGGGGCCGAGGATTTCCGCCTCCGCCAGGCGCACCAGATTGGCGCCGTCGATAATCTCGCCGCGCAATTCAGCCAGCGCGCGCCGGCCGGCAGCGGTCTCGGGTTTGGCCGCGACAAAGGCCGACAACTCGTCGACCACCGCGCGTGCCGCCTTCGGATCGTCGCGCGCGATGGCATCGAGCGCGCGCTTCTGCAGCTTTTCGACCTCGGCGAGGCGGGCGATGGCCAGGAACTCGCGAATCAGGATTACCAGCAGCGCCAGCAGCGCAATCGCCGCCATCCCGGCGGCCAGCCAGCCCAGCCATTCGGCGCGGGCAAAGAGATCGCGTATCAACTGGTCGGTCCACAGGCCGACAGCCAGCGAAACCAGCACGCCGAAGGCGCCGAAGAAGATGCTGCCGAGAACCGAGCGCCTTCTGGGGGCGACCGATGGCGGCGGCTCGGCGGCAATAACGTCCGGTTCGTCGAAAACGTCGACCTCCGCCGGGATGACCAGCGCCACATCGGCCTTCATGGAGCGCGGTCTGCGCGACGGTTCGGTCTGGCGTGCTTGTGGCGCGTCTTGTTTCGGCGCGGCTTCCGGCTCGATGCGGAATGCCGCCGGTTTGCGGGGCGCGGTCATGCCAGATAGTCTCCGATCAGGAACTGCAAGGCGCGGTCTAGCCTGATATGGGGCAGCGACAGCGTGACACCTTCGGCCGTGCGTTCGAGTTTCGGCGGTCGGAACCGGACGAAGCGGATTGCCGGGTCCGTGGAGTCCTGCCTGTGATCCGGCCCCGAAAGGTCGAAAACAGCATCAATGTTCTCCGGCAAATCACCAGGAAATATAGCTGTTTCCGTCTTTCCGTCGAATGTTTCACCATCGATCTTCTCGCCGGCGATCGGCGTGCCGATGATAACAGGCAATGTCTCGCGGCCCTGTTTGACGGTGCCTTCGCGGGTGGCGCGCACCGCCGCCATGGCGACGACATCGACATCGGCGCCGGTGAAATTTGCCCGCGCCACGGCGCGGTCGGCAAGGCGCCGCACGATCGCCTGCAACCGGTCGTGGCTTTCGTGGTGCAGATGATCGGCCTTGGTCGCCGCGACCAGGATGCGGTCGATACGCCGGGAGAACAGGTCGGTTATGAAGCTGCCCCGGCCGGGGCGAAAACAGCTGAGGATCTCGGTGACGGCCCGCTCCAGGTCGGCCATGGCACCAGGCCCGGCGTTCAGCGCCTGCATGGCGTCGATGAGCACGATCTGGCGGTCCAGGCGCGTGACGTGCTCGCGGAAGAACGGTTTGACGACATGCGTCTTATAGGCCTCGTAGCGCCGTTCCATCATGGCGTGCAACGAGCCGTTGCGCGCGCGCCTGTCGCCCAGGCCGGCCAGCGGCGCGAAAGTCAGCGCGGGCGAGCCTTCGAGATCGCCGGGCATCAGGAAACGGCCGGGCGGCAAGGTCGAAAGCGCCCGTTCGTCGAGCTTGCATGCTTTGAGATAGGCGGCGAAGCTTTCAGCCAGCCGGCGCGCCGTCATTTCCTCGGCGTCGGCATTCGGGTCGATTTCCGCCGAGATCGCTCGCCAGGCCAGCGAAAGATCCTCGCGCACCGGCAGCGTGGCCATTTCGAGGGCTTCGCGCGAAAAATCGGCGAAGGATTTGCCGAGCAGCGGCAGGTCGAGCAGCCATTCGCCGGGGTAGTCGACGATGTCGACCGACAGCTTGCCCGACGAGAACATGCGGTTCCAGCCGGAGGCCGATTCATATTCGATCGTCAGCCGCAGTTCCGAAATGGCGCGGGTCGAGTCCGGCCAGACGCGATCGTTGACCAAAGCGGCGATGTGGTCCTCATATTGAAAACGCGGCACGGCGTCGTCGGGCTGCTGTTCGAGGAAGGCGCGCGCGATACGCCCCGACTTCTGCGCCTCGAACAGCGGCAGACGTCCACCGTGGATCAGATTGTGGACGAAGGCCGAGATGAAGACGGTCTTGCCGGCGCGGGAGAGACCCGTCACACCCAGACGCAGCGATGGAGAAAAAAGTCCGGTGGCACGTCCCGACAATGTGTCGAGGGCAATTCTTGCCTCGTCGGTGAAGGTGGTCAGCGATGATGCCAAAACATGATCTCTCGGGCTTGCGTCAGCCCGATATAGGCGCTGGAACCCGGCTTTGAAATGGCGCTGGAAATCGGCATCAGGGATCTGCCGGTGTCAGGAACGCTTCAAGATAACCCGCTCCCTGGGTCGCTTTCGCCAGATCGCCGGGGAAACGGACGACCGCGAGGCCCGTGGTTGGAAAGCCGTGATTGAGCATTGCCCGCTCCGGCTCGCCGCCATCGCCCGAAACCGCCATGGCGAGATCCTCCGTCATCGGGTTGTGGCCTATGACCAGCAATGAACCGGGTCCGCCATGATCCCGGACGAGGCGGAGATAGCAGGCCGCGTCCTCGCTGTAGAGCGCGTCCAAAAACAGCACCTTGCCTGTGTCGGTCTGGCCGGCCAGACCCTCGAGGGTTTCCCTGGCGCGTTTGGCGTTGGAACACAGCGTCAGGTCCGGCACATAGGAGCGGGAACGCATCGCGGTCCCCATTTTTTCGGCATCGGCGCGGCCGGATGCGTCCAATGGACGATCGAAATCACGCATGCCTGGCAAGGCCCAACCGGCCTTGGCGTGTCGCAACAGATAAAGCCTGCTCACCCAACCTCCAACGGTGCCCGAGAGCTGAAGTCCTGCCGCGATTAGCCACGAGAAAAGCCGCACGCACAATGGTGCGCGTGCTTCAGCGCGGCGAATCACTTGCAGGGCGATGGGCGAGGATCGTCGTACTTTCGCCATCAAAACAGATTTATGCCGCTCCGGAGAAGGCTGGAGACGCACTTTAACAATTGCGTGAGTCGGTGGCTGATTGCGCTTGTGCAGGCGTCTGGTGGCGAATATATAGGCGCCAAATTTGGGGCTGTTGGGTGAGTCGAATGAACGACATCGTTACCGCCGATTACGTACCCTCCGAAGACGAGCCGTTCATGAACGAACGGCAGAAATCCTACTTCCGCCAGAAGCTCGTCACCTGGAAAAATGACATCTTGCGCGAGGCGCGCGAAACCCTCGAAATCCTGCAGCAGGAAAACGCCAACCATCCCGACCTCGCCGACCGCGCCTCTTCGGAAACCGACCGCGCCATCGAGCTCAGGGCCCGCGACCGTCAGCGGAAACTCATCTCAAAGATCGATTCGGCGCTGCAGCGCATCGATGAAGGCACTTACGGCTATTGCGAAGAAACCGGTGAGCCGATCGCCTTGAAGCGGCTCGACGCGCGCCCGATCGCCACCTTGTCGATCGAAGCGCAAGAACGGCATGAGCGCCGTGAAAAAGTCTATCGCGACGACTGATGGACCGCCTTTGCATTGATTTCCAAATGGCCGGTTATCCGGCCATTTCTGTTCGATGCGTGCCACCTTCAATAGATTTGAACACGCTTGAACGCCGGCCAGCCTAGTCACTGGCAGGCGACAGTTCATCTCTTGACCTAGGCAGTTCATCTCTTTTGGCTTGAAAGTTCGCCCAACAGCCTGGTCATTTCATCGTCGAGCGAGGGCGGCGCCTTGGCTGCCGGTTTGCCCACCGGGCCGCCGGAGCGGGGCTGGTCGAGCGAAACCTCGAGTTCTTTCATCAGCGTGTCGTCGATGCTGTCCTGCGTCGGCGGTGGCGGCGTGTGCCTGGCGGCATTGACGTTGGCGGAGCCATAGGCAGGCAGCGGCGTGACATTGGTCGATTGATAGGTTTGCGCCGCTGGTTTCGGTGCGGGCGCCGGAGCCGGTGGTGGCGCCGCCGGACGCTGGCGGGCAGGCCGTGCCATGGCCACCGGCTGCGGAGCGGGTGCTTGTCTCGGAGGCACGGGAGCGGGCTGCGGCGACCGAGGCTTCGCAGCCGGGGCGGCGGCCGCCGGGACAGGCTGCAGGCCGCCATCTCCAGTCAACGCCGGACGGCGCGGCGCGGCGAGGCGGATGTCACGTTCGACAACGACGTCGGTCGGGCCGCCGATCAGAAGCAGATGTTCGATGTCGTCGCGTCGCACCAGCACCAGTCGGCGATGGCTGTCGACGGCGGTTGCGTCCATGACGGCGAGCCGCGTCTTGCGGTTGCGGCCGCCGGCGACAAACGTGCCGAAGGTCAGGTTGCGCACGAGCCTGACGATGACGAGAACGATGACCAGCAGGATCAGCGCCGCGAAGGTCCACAGGAGTGCCGCCGCATAACCGGGACCCGCCACGCTATCCAGCCACTGCATTGGTTTCCCCCGAACGGTTTGGAAAGTGGACGCGACACTAGACCGTTGCGACTGGCTACCGCAAGTTGCCTTTCACGCATCGTGAACAGCTTGAAACACAGGGAAGGCCAGCCGACAGCATTTTTATCCGACATTTGCCGCCCGGGCCTTTTCCAGACCAGGAGAATGTGATTCAACCGGCTAAAGCGCGTCGCGCTGAAACGGATTCATGCGGCGCGTTTCAGGTCCGTGTTTTTCATGCATGTCGTTTTCCCAAAACCGAAGTCATTTTTGGGCGACATGCATTGGGGGCGGGTGTCGGAACATCGGATTTCATGAGCAGGGGGCATATGGCCAAGGAAGCGCGCGGCGATTTCTATCCGGCACCGATCGTCGACCAGAATACGCGACCGGGCGCGGTCACCCGGCTTATCATCTTCATCGTCGTCCTGACGGGCGCCGCAATCGTCTTCGGCCTTTTCCGCGAGCGCCTCGGCGATCCGTTCCTGCTCGGCATGCTCGGCGTACTGGCGATGATCGGTGTCGGCTTCCTGTTCGCGACCGCGATCGGCTTCGTGCAGATCACACCGCGCTCCACGGGCGACGAACTGTCCAAGGCCTTCGTCGATTCGATGTCGCAGGGCCTGCTGGTCACGGACACCAAGGGTCGCGTCGTCTACGCCAACCGCGCCTATGCCGATATGACCGGCGCCTCATCGGCCGCTGACCTGAAGACGGTCGAAGGATTGCTCTCCGATGTCCCCGAAGCCTCGGTGACCATTTACCGGCTGGCGTCCGGCTTGCGTGACGGGCAGCCGGGCGACGGCGAGTTCCGGCTCGCGCAATCGATCCGGCCCGGCGCCGAACCGGGCGCGCGCTGGTACCGGGCACGCGCCCGCGCGTTCAGCGTCCCGGGCCAGCGGCTGCCGATGCTGGCCTGGCAGCTCGCCGACATTTCGCAAGAGCGGGCCGAGCAGGAGCGTTTCTTCCTCGATCTGCAGAAGGCAATCGACCACCTCGACCACGCGCCGGCCGGCTTCTTTTCGGCCGACCAGGACGGCCGGGTCACCTACATCAACGCCACGCTCGCCGGATGGCTGGGCATCGATCTCGCCAGCTTCACCCCCGGTGCCGTCGCCTTGCCCGATATTGTTGCCGGCGGCGGCATGGCGCTGGTGCGCTCCGTCAAGGCGGACCCCGGGACGACGCGCAATGCGGTCATCGATCTCGACTTGACGACGATGACCGGCGAGGCGCTGCCGGTGCGCTTCATGCATCGCGTTTCGGCCAGCCGTGAGGGCGTCGGCGGGCCAACCCGCACCATCGTGCTCAACCGCACACAGGGCGAGGATGCCTCGGCCGACCTGCGCGCCTCGGAAGTGCGCTTCACCCGCTTCTTCAATTCGACGCCGATGGCGATTGCCGGTGTCGATGCCAGCGGGCGCATCCTGCGCACAAACGCACCGTTCCTGTCGCTGTTTTCCTCGGTCGTCGACCGCGATGCCGTGGATCGCCGCGTGCGGCTCGACACGGTGATCCATGACCGCGACCGGCCGGCCTTTGCCGCGGCTTTCGAGAAAGCCCGACAGCGGCAGGCCGACATCGATCCGATCGAGACCGTGCTGCCCGGCAATGATGAGCGGCATATCCGTTTCTACGTCAACGCCGTGGCCGATGGCACCGGCGGCGAAGGAGCCGAGGAAGCGGCCATCGTCTACGCCGTCGAGACGACCGAGCAGAAGGCGCTCGAAGGGCAGATGGCGCAAAGCCAGAAGATGCAGGCCGTCGGCCAGCTCGCCGGTGGCATCGCGCACGACTTCAACAATGTGCTGACCGCCATCATCATGGCGTCCGACCTGCTTTTGACCAATCACCGGCCGTCGGATCCGTCCTTCCCCGACATCATGAACATCAAGCAGAACGCCAATCGCGCGGCCTCCCTGGTCCGGCAGTTGCTGGCCTTCTCGCGCAAGCAGACGCTGCGGCCGGAAGTGCTGAACCTCACCGACGTGCTCGCCGATCTCAGGATGCTGCTTGCCCGGCTGGTCGGCAACGACATCAAGCTCAAGGTCGACCACGGCCGCGACCTGTGGCCGGTCAAGGTCGATATCGGGCAGTTCGAGCAAGTGGTGGTCAACCTGGCGGTCAACGCGCGCGACGCGATGCCGGCGGGCGGCGATCTCACCGTGCGCACCCGCAACGTGACCGCCGAGGAATGCAAGAGCTTTCCCTATCGCGAACTCGCGGCCGCCGACTATGTGGTGGTCGAAGTCGAGGATACGGGTTCAGGCATCGCGCCCGACGTGCTGAAGAAGATCTTCGAGCCGTTCTTCACCACCAAGGAGGTCGGCAAGGGCACGGGCCTTGGCCTGTCCATGGTCTACGGCATCATCAAGCAGACCGGCGGTTTCATTTTCTGCGATTCCGAAGTCGGCAAGGGGTCCACCTTCCGCATCTTCCTGCCGCGTCACATCGTGGAAGCGAAAACGGCAGCCGAAGCCGGTGAAGCGCCGGCGGCAGCGGCAGTCAAACTGGCCGATAGCACCAAGGATCTGTCCGGGTCGGCGACGGTCCTGCTGGTCGAGGATGAGGATGCCGTGCGCATGGGCGGCATGCGGGCACTGACCTCGCGCGGCTATACCGTTCACGAGGCATCCTCGGGCGTCGAGGCGCTGGAAGTGTTCGAAGCGCTGGGCGGCAAGGTCGACATCGTCGTTTCCGACGTGGTGATGCCGGAAATGGACGGGCCGACCCTGCTCGGTGAGTTGCGCAAACGCCAGCCGGACATCAAGTTCGTTTTCGTCTCCGGCTATGCCGAGGACGCTTTCGCCAGGAACCTGCCGGCGGAGGCGCATTTCGGCTTCCTGCCAAAGCCGTTCTCGCTCAAGCAACTGGCCACGATCGTCAAGGATGTCCTTGAATCCTAGGTGCTTCCAATGCCGCGCTCTTGCACAACGCCGTAACAACGCCATGATTGTTGAAAATACAGCAGGCGGGCTTGGGGGAGCGGCTGTTGACGCCACACATCGAGGCAGGCAAGGGCGATTACGCCGACACGGTTTTGTTGCCGGGCGACCCGCAGCGCGCGGAGTGGATGGCGCAGACATTCCTGGAGGCATCGCGCTGCGTCAATCGCCGACGCGGCGCTCTCGGCTTTACCGGCTTGTTTCGCGGCAAGCCTGTCAGCATTCAGGCGACGGGCATCGGCGTTTCATCCTTCCTGATCTACGCCCATGAACTGCTTGACTTTTATGGCGTCCGAACACTGATCCGCACCGGTACCTGCGGCAGCCTGAGCGCCGAGGCAAAGCTGCGCAGCCTTGTGATCTCGCAATCGGCACGGCCTGAAAATACCGAGAGCGGTCGAGTTTTTGGCCTTTACGTAGCCGATGTTGGCCCGGATCCGGCGCTGCTGGCTAGCGCATTGAGCAAGGCAGCCGCACTTGGCATCGACCACCACGCCGGCCTGACAGCCTGCACCGATATATTCTACCATCCTGAAGCGCGTGCCCGTTATGCCGACGCAAGGGCGCTCGGGGCGCTGGCGGTAGACATGGAAACCAGCGCTCTCTATCGCATATCGGCCCATTTCGGCGCGAGGGCGTTGTCGCTGCTGACCGTCGTCGACAATCTGCTTACCGGCGAACAGACCGACTATTCCGAACGCCAGGCGCTTTTCACGGACATGAGCCGGCTCGCGCTCGAAGTCGCCACGGAAGGGCGCTAGGCGGCCTCTCGCTTCAACACCTCCTCCATGGATGGTCGGTGGCCGCGTAGATAGAGTGCGCAAGTGGTGCGCAGCATCGACGCGAAATTAGGGATCTCGCCGTTGATCTCGATGGCTTCGTCGTAGAGCTTCGAGATGAATTTCGGCGTCGTCAGGTTCTGGCTTTCGGCGATTTCGTCGAGCAAGGCCCAGAACGTGACCTCGAGCTGGATGCTCGTCGAATGTCCGTCAATGCGGATCGACCGGTTGATCTGACGATAGCCTTCCGGATCCTGTGCGGCAAAGACTCTGCACATCGTTACCTCCCGTTTTTGTTGGTCTTGGGCGCCGACGGGGCGGTCGGTGCCTTTTGAACACTGCCTGCGGTTTCATCATCGACCGGAAGGTCGTCAACGGCAATCAGACTTTCGTCCTTGGCAGACTTACGTCCTTGGGATGGGCATATCCGTTTTTCCAACCCCATGCGTGGTAGTCGGCTGCCACCACCTTTCTTCGCCGGCGCGCATAATCACCTTCGAAAGCATGAAGCTGCGGAGTCTGATTTGGCGAAGGCAATCCACACCATGATCCGGGTTCTCGACGAAGCCCGCTCCATCGATTTCTACACCCGGGCATTCGGCCTTGAGGTCGCCCAACGACTGGACTTCGAGACCTTCACGCTGGTCTACCTCAGCAATGCCGATGCGCCTTTCGAGGTTGAGTTGACCGTCAACAAGGGGCGCGCGGAGCCCTATGCGCTGGGCGATGGCTACGGTCACCTCGCGGTCTCGGTCGCCGATCTCGACAGCGAACATGATCGGCTCGGCGCTCTCGGCCTCAATCCGAAGAAGATTGTCGAATTCAGCCGCGACGGGTCGCTCATCGCCCGCTTCTTCTTCATCGAGGACCCCGACGGCTACAAGGTCGAGGTCCTGCAGCGCGGAGGGCGCTTCCAATAGGGACAACCGGCCGCGCGGACCGGCGCGGCGCCAGCAACGGCACTCTTCGAGTGCGAACAGCAAGCAGGGAGGAAAACATGGTCACGATCCACGAGGGGAAGCCCGGGCTTTCACGGCGCGAACTTCTCAAACGCGGCGGCGTCGGCGCGCTGCTCGTCATTTCCGGCAGCGCCGTCATCAGTCCGCAACATGCCTGGGGGCTGGAAACCTCGGCTCTGAAGCCCGAGACAATGGCGACGCTGATCCAGCTGGCGCGCGATATCTACCCACATGACCAGGTCCCTGACAAATATTACGCCGTGGCGGTCAAGGGCCATGACGAGATGGCCGCCAAGGACAAGGCTCACAAGGAGCTTATCGAAAACGGGATCGCCGATCTCGACAAGAGAGCCGGCGAGGGCGGTTATCGCGGGCTCGGCTGGGAGGAGCAGCGGGTCGCGCTGCTCAGGGACATTGAGGGTACGGCCTTCTTCCAGGCGGTTCGCGGCGGTCTTGTCGTCAGCCTCTACAACCAGAAGGAGGTCTGGCCGATCTTCGGCTACGAGGGCGAATCCTATTCCAAGGGCGGCTACATCGCGCGGGGATTCAGCGACATCGAGTGGCTCTGACCCGCTTCGCCCAAACCGCATTCAATTGATTTCATGGGAGGAAACCATGGCAGCAGCATTTGATCTGAAAAACGACGGCGTGGTCGTCATCATCGGCTCCGGCGCCGGCGGCGGCACGCTCGGCAACGAGCTGGCGCAGAAGGGCATCGACGTCGTCATTCTCGAGGCCGGTGCCCGCCACGAATATGAGGACTTCATCAACGACGAGTGGGATTCGTTCGCTCAGCTCGCCTGGACGGACAAGCGCACCACATCCGGCGATTGGCGCGTGGCCAAGGATCTTCCCAACCTTCCGGCCTGGATCGTCAAGTCGGTCGGCGGCTCGACCACGCACTGGGCGGGCGCATCGCTGCGCTTCCAGGAGCATGAGTTCAAGACGCTGTCGACCTACGGCAAGCTGGAAGGCGCCAACCTTTTGGATTGGCCGGTGACGCTGGCCGAGATGGAGCCCTACTACGCCAAGGCGGAAGCCAAGATGGGCGTCACCGGCACCAATGGCTGGCCACGCCTGCCGGGCAACAACAATTTCAAGGTGCTGAAGGCCGGCGCCGACAAGCTCGGCTACAAGGAATGCCATACCGGCAACATGGCGATCAACTCGGTGGAGCGCGACGACCGCAATTCCTGCCAGCAGACCGGCTTCTGCTTCCAGGGCTGCAAATGGGGCGCCAAATGGTCGACGCTCTATACCGAAATCCCGAAGGGCGAGGCGACCGGCCACCTCGAGGTCCGGCCGAACGCCATGGCGATCAAGATCAACCATGACGCCTCTGGAAAGGTCACCGGCGTCGTCTATGCCGACAAGGACGGCAAGCTGCAGGAGCAGAAGGCCCGCATCGTGGCGGTCGCCGGCAATTCGATCGAGAGCCCGCGCCTGCTGCTCAATTCCGAATCAGCCAAGTTCCCGCACGGCCTTGCCAACTCGTCGGGGCAGGTGGGCAAGAACTACATGCGGCATACCACGGGATCGGTCTATGCCATCTTCGACAAGCCAGTGCACATGTATCGCGGCACAACCATGGCCGGCATCATCCGTGATGAGGCGCGCCATGATCCGTCACGCGGTTTTGTCGGCGGTTACGAGTTCGAGACGCTGTCGCTCGGCCTGCCCTTCATGGCTGCCTTCCTGAACCCTGGCGGCTGGGGGCGTTCCTTCACCACCGCGCTCGACCACTACGACCACATGGCCGGCCTGTGGATCGTCGGTGAGGACATGCCGCGCGAGGAGAACCGCATCACGCTGCATGGCGACGAGAAGGACGAGCACGGCATGCCGATCGCCGATGTGCATTTCGACGACCATGCCAACGACACGGCAATGCGCAATCATGCCTACAAGCAGGCCACGGCGCTTTACGATGCGGTCGGCGCCACACGCACTTTCCCGACGCCACCCTATCCCTCGACGCACAATCTCGGCACCAACCGGATGAGCGAGAAGGCCGCCGACGGCGTCGTCAACAAGCATGGCCAGGCACACGACATCAAGAACCTGTTCGTGTCGGACGGCAGCCAGTTCACGACGGGTGCGGCCGAAAACCCGACCCTGACCATCGTGTCGCTGGCGATCCGCCAGGCCGACTATATCGCCGCGCAGATGTCGGCGAAAACCATCTGACCTCCCGACTGCCTGCTGGCGCGGAACTTGACCAGTTCCGCGCCTTTTTTTCATGGCCTCAGGCGCCGACCGGCTGGCGGTCCTTCGGCAACATCCAGATGAGATGAGAAGACGGGCAGGGTTGCAGACCGAGGCGGTGTCATTGCCAGGGAAGATCTATTGATTGCTTCCCCTGGTGCAGGTCGTGGCGGTGAAGGCGCCGTCGGGCTGCTTCATGATGATGTCGAAGGAGGGCGGACTCTGGCCGTCCAGCGTTGCCTGGGTGAGCGAGAGCGAGTTGCCGCCGGTGGTGTAACCGCCAACTGGTCCCAGCCAGGAGATCACGCCGTTTGCATCCATCTGATAGTTGTAGCCCTGCTGCTGCGCGGTCCCGAACGTGACCGGGCCGCTATAGACGTTTCCCTTGATGGTGATGTCGCCGAGGTTGAGGAACATGCCGAGCAGGTAGGCCTCGCAGTGATAGATGCCGTCGGGCATCCTGCCGTCGCTGAAGTCGGCTCGGGCCGCTCCGGTTGCCGCCGCCAGAGCCACTATGCCGATGAATATGCGTGAAATGGCTGATGTCATGATGCCGTCCGCTTGAACGACCAAGCTTGCCCTATTTTTGCGCCGCGCCGCAACATTTGCTGTCGGCGATCTCCCTCCGAGATCAAAATATAGGCATCTAAAGAAAATGATCAAAACTTAGGCATATACCTTGTGCATTGCGCAAATTTCCCTCAATCAATTTTTAAGCGGCTCTCTTTGTTTCGTTCAATCTAATATAGCAACGCACTGATAACATGTATCTATTTTGCGCTTTTCCGCATGCCTTCAGTGGTTGGCACGGGGGTTGCTTTGCATAGTCGCGGTGCAATCAAACCAGCTTGGGAGTCTTCCGCATGAGGGGTAATTTCTCGACAATAGCAAAAATGTTCTCGGCGAGCGTAGTTGCCGCCGGCCTGGTGATGTCTGCTCCGGCCAGGGCCGCCGATGATACGATCAAGGTCGGCATTCTTCATTCGCTGTCGGGCACGATGGCGATTTCAGAGACGACGCTGAAGGACGCCATGCTGATGCTCATCGACGAGCAGAACGCCAAGGGCGGCCTGCTCGGCAAGAAGCTCGAGGCGGTCGTCGTCGATCCGGCTTCCAACTGGCCGCTGTTCGCCGAAAAGGCGCGTGAGCTGATCTCGAAGGACAAGGTCGCCGCGGTGTTCGGCTGCTGGACCTCGGTGTCGCGCAAGTCGGTGCTGCCGGTGTTTTCCGAACTCGACAATATCCTGTTCTATCCGGTCCAGTATGAGGGCGAGGAAAGCGAGCGCAACGTCTTCTACACGGGTGCCGCGCCGAACCAGCAGGCCATTCCGGCCGTCGATTACCTGATGAGCGAGGACGGCGGTTCGGTGAAGCGCTGGGTGCTCGAAGGCACCGACTACGTCTATCCGCGCACCACCAACAAGATCCTCGAAGCCTATCTGAAGGCCAAGGGCGTCGCGGCCGAAGACATCATGGTCAACTATACGCCGTTCGGCTTCTCCGACTGGCAGACCGAAGTCTCGGCGATCAAGAAATTCGGCTCGGCCGGCAAGAAGACCGCCGTCGTCTCGACCGTCAATGGCGATGCCAACGTGCCGTTCTACAAGGAACTCGGCAACCAGGGCATCAAGGCCGAGGACATCCCGGTCATGGCCTTCTCGGTCGGCGAGGAAGAGCTGGCCGGTCTCGACACCGCGCCGCTGGTCGGCCATCTCGCCGCCTGGAACTATTTCGAGAGCGTCGATACGCCCGAGAACAAGAAGTTCATCTCCGACTGGCACAAGTTCATCAAGAGCGACAAGCGCACCACCAACGACCCGATGGAAGCCCATTATATCGGCTTCAACATGTGGGTGAAGGCGGTCGAGAAGGCCGGCACCACCGATCCGGACAAGGTCATCGACGCCATGATCGGCGTTTCTGTGCCAAACCTGACCGGCGGCTACTCGACGATGATGCCGAACCATCACATCACCAAGCCGGTGCTGATCGGCGAAATCCAGGCCGACGGCCAGTTCGAAACGGTTTCGCGCACGCCGGGCCTAGTGATGGGCGACGAATGGTCCGACTACCTGCCGGACTCCAAGGATTTGATCTCCGATTGGCGCAAGCCGCTGTCGTGCGGCAACTTCAACGTTGCCACCGGCAAGTGCGGCGGCAAGGGCACAAACTGATCCTCCCCGGGCTGGGCCTTCATGCCAAGCCCAAGACCGCACGCGTCCGGACGGTTTCCTCCACTGTCCGGACGCGCCCATTTCAAACCTTCAAGGGTTAACTCAAGCCGATGACCTTGATCCGCACGATTGGCCTGACGCTGTTGTTCCTGCTGGCGACACTGTCGTCGTCGGGCGCAGGCGAAGCCGATCTGCGCGCCATCATCGCCAAGTTCGCGAGCGCCAAGGGCTTTTCCGAGACCGGAGCCGTCGTGCATGACCTCGCCGCCACCGGCGATCCTTTGGTCGAACACCCGCTTTCGGCACTCGCCGATGGCAATCTCTATATCCGCAAGGCCGATTCCCTGGTCTTCGTCGGCAAGGAAACCGGCGAAAGCGTCCAGCTTTTCGATCCGCTCAGCAGCGAAGCATCCGGCGAGGCGGCCAAGGACGACGTCGCCAAGATCAAGGTCAACAACACACTGCGCCGCGTCATCCGCGATGCGCTCGGCACGTTGACGCTTGGCGCCAAGGATCCGGCTGTGCGGCTGGCCGCCGCCGGCACCATGTTCAAGACGCCCGACGCAGCCAACATCGAGCCACTCGACACGGCGATTGCCGGCGAGACCGTGGCCAGCGTCAAGGCTCTGCTCGAACAGGCCCGTGCGGCCTCGGTGCTTGTTTCCGACAGGCCCGAGGCCGACAAACTCGCCGCGGTCGCCCTGATCGGCGCGCGTGGCGACCGGGACGCGGTTTCGCTGCTCACTTCGGTCGAGGCCAGTGCCTCCGGCGCGGTCAAGGACGCGGCGACGGCAGCGATCGCCAACATCAATTCGACGCTGGCCCTGTGGGATGCCGGACAGAACATCTGGTACGGGATTTCGCTGGGTTCCGTGCTGCTGCTGGCAGCGATCGGGCTTGCCATCACCTTCGGCGTCATGGGCGTCATCAACATGGCGCATGGCGAGATGGTGATGCTTGGCGCCTATACGACCTTCGTCGTCCAGCAGGTGATCCGGACGTCCCTTCCCAGCCTGTTCGACTGGTCGCTGGTGATCGCGCTGCCGCTCGCCTTCCTGGTCGCGGCATTCGTCGGTCTCATCATCGAGCGCGGCGTGATCCGGTTCCTCTACGGCCGGCCGCTGGAGACGCTGCTGGCAACCTGGGGCGTCTCGCTCATCCTGCAGCAGGCGGTGCGCTCGATCTTCGGACCGACCAACCAGGAGGTCGGCAATCCGTCCTGGATGTCCGGCTCCTTCGACGTCGGGCAACTGGCCATCACCTGGAACCGTCTGTGGATTCTGGTGTTCGCGCTCACGGTATTCGGCATGTTGCTCTATGTGATGAAGCGCACGCCCTGGGGGCTGCAGATGCGCGCCGTCACCGCCAACCGGCGCATGGCCGCCTCGATGGGTATCAGGACGCCCTGGGTCGACGCGCTGACCTTCGCGCTGGGATCCGGCATTGCCGGTATCGCCGGCGTCGCGCTCAGCCAGATCGACAATGTCTCGCCCAATCTTGGTCGCGGCTACATCATCGACAGCTTCATGGTGGTCGTCTTCGGCGGTGTCGGCAATCTCTGGGGTACATTGGTCGGCGCCTTTTCGCTCGGCATCGTCAACAAGGTTCTCGAGCCCTATGCCGGCGCGGTGCTCGGCAAGATCGTCGTGCTGGTGCTGATCATCCTGTTCATCCAGAAGCGCCCGCGAGGCCTGTTCGCGCTCAAGGGCAGGGCGGTGGAAGCATGATATCGGGACGCTTCTTTGCCGCCGGCGCGGATCGCCGCATCGCCATCACCATCTTCATCCTGCTGGCGGTGGCTATAATCGTGCCGGTGCTTAACCTGGCCGTCTCGCCGACAAGCGCCTTCTACATTCCGTCCTACATCGTGGCGCTGACCGGCAAATATCTCTGCTATGCACTGCTGGCGCTCTCGCTCGATCTGGTCTGGGGCTATTGCGGTATCCTCTCGCTCGGCCACGGCGCCTTCTTCGCGCTCGGCGGCTATGCGATGGGAATGTATCTGATGCGCCAGATCGGCTCGCGCGGCGTCTACGGCAACCCGATCCTGCCCGATTTCATGGTGTTCCTGAACTACAAGGAATTGCCCTGGTTCTGGACCGGTTTCGACCATTTCTGGTTCGCCGCCATCATGGTGCTGGCGGTGCCCGGCCTGCTTGCCTTCATCTTCGGCTGGTTCGCCTTCCGCAGCCGCGTCACCGGTGTCTACCTCTCCATCATCACCCAGGCGATGACCTATGCGCTGCTGCTTGCCTTCTTCCGCAACGACATGGGTTTCGGAGGCAATAACGGCCTGACCGATTTCAAGGATATTCTGGGCTTCAACGTGCAGGCCGATACGACCCGTTCGGCACTGTTCGCGGCCAGCGCGGTGATGCTGGCACTCGCCGTTTTCATCACCTGGGCGATCGTCGGCTCCAAATACGGCAAGCTGCTGATGGCCGTGCGCGACGCCGAGAGCCGCACGCGTTTCCTCGGCTGGCGGGCCGAGAACGTAAAGCTGTTCGCTTTTACCGTTTCGGCCGTCATGGCAGGCATTGCCGGCGCGCTCTACGTGCCGCAGGTCGGCATCATCAATCCAGGCGAATTCGAGCCGGCCAATTCGATCGAGGTGGTGATTTGGGCGGCGGTCGGCGGCCGCGGCACCATTGTCGGGCCGATCATCGGCGCGTTGCTGGTCAATGCCGGCAAATCCTGGTTCACCGGCGTGCTGCCGGAATTCTGGCTGTTCGCGCTCGGCGGCCTGTTCGTCGCCGTCACCTTGCTCCTGCCCAAGGGCATCATCGGCATGTGGGACAGCTGGCGCGGCAATGCCAGGGCGCTGCGCGTGGCGTCCCAGGCTGAAGAAGCCGGCGCCGAGGTTGGCATCGCGTCCGCGACCTCGAAGCCCGCTCGCTCGCCGGCGAGAAACCCAGGCGAATGGTCCTGGTCCGACCCCGAACCGCAGGCGGCGGAGTAGGCGACCATGAGCAAATCCAACACTATCCTCTATCTCGACGGCGTCTCGGTGTCCTTCGACGGCTTTCGCGCCATCAACAATCTGTCCCTGGTGCTCGACAAGGGCGAGATGCGCGCCATCATCGGCCCCAACGGCGCCGGCAAGACGACGATGATGGACATCGTCACCGGCAAGACGAGGCCGGATGAAGGCGAAGTGTTCTTCGACGGCCAGGTGGACCTGACCAGGCATGACGAAGCCGAGATCGCCATGATGGGCATCGGCCGCAAATTCCAGAAGCCGACCGTTTTCGAAAGCCACACGATCGAAGAAAACCTGATGCTGGCGCTGAAGGGACCGCGTTCGATCTTCCCGGCGCTGTTCCATCGCCAATCGCCCGCCGAGGCGCGGCAGATCGATGACATCCTTGGCATCATCCGGTTGGGCGACAAGCGCCGCGAACTCGCCGCCAATCTTAGCCACGGCCAGAAACAATGGCTCGAGATCGGCATGCTGCTGGCGCAGGACCCGAAGCTGCTTCTGGTCGACGAGCCGGTGGCCGGCATGACCGATGCCGAGACCGAGGAAACCGCGCGGCTGCTCAGGGATATCGCCCGTGACCACTCGGTCATTGTCGTCGAACACGACATGCATTTCGTCCGCGAACTCGGCGTCAAGGTTACCTGCCTGCATGAAGGCTCGGTGCTCTCGGAAGGGACGCTCGATTTCGTTTCGGCCGACGAGCGCGTCGTCGAAGTCTATCTGGGGAGATGAGCATGCATTGGCGGGTTCAATTCCATCGCTTCGATCTGTCTTTGCTGAGGTTCTGGAGAAGGCGCTGACATGCTCGAGGTTTCCAATGCCACGCTGCACTACGGCGCCGCCCAGGCGTTGCGCGGGGTGTCGCTGAAGGCGGGTGCGGGCAAAATCACCTGCGTGCTCGGCCGCAACGGCGTCGGCAAGACCAGTTTGATGAGATCGATCGTCGGCCATAACCGGCTGACGAGCGGAAGCGTTGCCTTCGAGGGGAAGGCGCTCGACCGGAGCGCGGCGTATGACCGCGCCCGGTCGGGCATCGCATTCGTGCCGCAGGGCAGGGAGATCTTTCCGCTGCTCAGCGTGCGGGAAAATCTCGAGTCCGGCTTCGCGCCCTTGAAGCGCGCCGACCGCAACGTGCCTGCGCACGTCTTCGAGCTGTTTCCGGTGCTGAAGCAGATGCTTGGCCGCCGTGGTGGCGATCTTTCCGGCGGCCAGCAACAGCAGCTCGCCATCGGCAGGGCACTCGTGATGCGGCCGAAGCTGCTGGTGCTCGACGAGCCGACCGAAGGCATCCAGCCCTCTGTCATCAAGGATATCGGCCGCGCCATACGCTATCTGCGCGACCAGGCCGGCATTGCGGTGCTGCTGGTCGAACAGTATCTCGATTTCTGCCGCGAACTCGCCGACGAGGTCAACATCATGGATCGCGGCCAGATCGTCCACACCGGCCCAGCGGAAGATTTAGACCGGGCTGATGTCCGCAAATTCCTCACGGTCTAGAATCGGCGCCAGACTTCATTGAAGATTTGAAGTTATTGGCAAGTCCAATATTTCCTACATCCATCATCTGCGTCTCTGGCACATGCAATATCGCATGCTAGTCTTTTCGTGGCTTTGTGAGTCGGCCGTTTCCGTATCAGTCTGGTCATCGCAGATCGCGGCGCGGCAAAGGCCCTGCAAGTTCCACGCAAGCAAGGCTTCCTAGCTTCCCGATCTGATTGTCGTTCAAACGCGTTTGGGCACACAGGCTAAGGGACAGCCATGGAACGTTACGTCGAGGACTACCAGAAGCGGCGGCTTACCGAACGCGTCGACATCATCGCCGCCATCAACATTCTGAGGTCGCAGGGCTGTGACTACGACGACCTGATCGAGGAGATCACCAAGGTCTTCTATGTCGATCTCGATACCTTCAATGAAATCGTCATGGCGGCCTAATGCATGTCGCCCGGCGGGCTTGGCATGATACGCGCGTTTAGCTCGCGCGTCGGAATGGCGAGGCGGTGACGCGGTTGCGACCTCCCCGCTTGGCGTCATAGAGCGCCTTGTCGGCGGCGCTGAGTACCTTGTCCAGGCTGATCCCCTCTTTGCTGCCAAACGCAAATCCGGCGCTGACCGTACAGGTGAGGGAACCGGTTTCGGTTTCTATCAGTCGCGCCGCGAAAGCCGCCCGGATACGCTCGGCTGCTTCCTCGACCGCCTCCGGCAGCGTGCGCTTCAGTACCAGCGCGAATTCCTCGCCGCCCATGCGCGCGGCGACGTCGGCCGGTCGAAGGTTGGCTACCAACTCGTTGGCGAACACCCTCAGCACTTCATCGCCCGCCGCATGGCCGAATTCGTCGTTGATGGTTTTGAAGTTGTCGAGGTCGAAGACGACCACCGCGGTAAAGGCGCCGACCGGGACATGGCCATGCATGTCGAACAGCGCGCGCCGGTTGAGCAGGCCGGTCAGGGAATCCGTCTGGGCGTTGCGATGGTGGTGCCTCGCCAGACGCCCCTGATTGAGGGCAAGCGAGAGCGCGCCAATACCTGTCATGCTGGCGATAACCACGACGAGGCTGAGCTCCTCGGCCCAGTTGCTTGGTGCATGTCCGAGCACCAGTTTTCCTTCCCAGGCGAGAACCATGGCGCAGAGCCCGAAGGAGGTGGCCGTGGCCGAATAGAGCGCGGTGATGCCGATCGTCAGGGCGGGTGCCTCATCACGGCCCTTCCAGTATTCGAAAGCCGTGGCGAACAGGAGCACGGCGGCAAACATGTTCTCCGCCACGAAGCCGAGGCCATCGTAGCCCAGAGCCATGGGGGGCAACGCTATCGCCAGGGAATAGCAACCCCACAGGGTCCGCGGCAGTGGCGAGCCGCCGGTTCGGAACTGATAGGCCGCACCCAGCATGGCCGAAAAGCCGATCAGCAGAAACGCGGAGGTGGCGATGCCGAGCAGGCGTCCCGGCATCTCGATATAGGCGTCATAGATAAAAATATCGCCGACCACGAACACCAGGCTGATCGCCCATGTCAGCAGGAATTTTTCCGAGCGGGCGGTCAGCCACATGCCGAACAATGTCAGGCTTAGGCAAGCGGCCGAGAAACCGACGGCCAGCAGAAGTGAAGTGTAGTCGAGCGACATGCCCTCTTTCCCTGCCGGCGGCGGTCCCAGCTCTGCGGCTTGGCGTCGGCGCATTCATGCGGCAAGGAAGTGTCGATAAGGTTACGATCGTGGCGAAGATGCCCAGGAACAGGCGCTTTGCTACGCTAATACGCACAGGCTATGCGCCTATTGTGTGTAGCTGGAAACCGACTGATGCCTTTTCAGTCGGCTACGCGCCTCATCAATGCCATCGCCCCGAACGGCGCCCGCACCTTGCCCTCGGTGATGAAGTAGACGAACACGTCGCGCGGTTGGACCGGCGCGTCGCTGGCAGGGTCGGCGCGCCGCAGATCCGCCGGCTGCTTGCCTTGCGCCCAGATCTTGGCCCGCGCCGCCCATTCGTCGAGGCCCTTTGGCGTGTAGCAGTCCGGATTGTCATCCGAGCCGGTCTGCAGCCGCGCGTAGATGAAATCGCCAGTGATGTCGGCGATATCAGGATATTTGGCATGGTCGGCATAGACGATCGCCGCCTTGTATTTGCGCGCGAGCGCTGGGAATTCCGGCACGATGAAACTGTCGTTGCGCACTTCCAGCGCGTGGCGCAGCGCGACACCATCCTGCTTTTCCGGCAGCAGCTTCAGAAACGCCTCGAAATCGTCCGGATCGAACTTCTTGGTCGGAGCGAACTGCCACAGGATCGGTCCCAGCTTGTCGCCGAGCGCGGCAACGCCGGAACCCAGGAAACGCATCATCGATTCACCGGCCTCGCCCAGCACGCGCCGGTTGGTAACGAAGCGGTTGCCTTTCAGCGAATAGACGAAATTGTCAGGTGCTTCGTTGGCCCATTTGACGAAGGTCGGCTCCTTGAAGCTCGAATAATAAGTGCCGTTGACCTCGATGCTCGGCACCTGCCGGGTAGCGTATTGCAGTTGCTTGGCCTTCGACAGTTTCTCGGGGTAGAAGGACGTGTCCCAGGGTTCGAAGGTCCAGCCGCCCATGCCGGCGCGGATTGTTCCCGATTTGCTCATTGTCGTCCTCCCAGATTTCTAGTGGCGATCAGGCCGTGGTGGACCTGTTGTCGACGGGTTTGGCCATGTCGACGAGTATCCACCCTGGCCGGTAGGGATTGGGCCGGCGACCCGTTTCGCGATAGCCGTAAGCGAGATAGAGCGCGATGTTTCGTTCCATTTTCGCATTGGTGTAGAGCCGTATCTCCGGCAGGCCCCACTGCCGCGCCTGCTCGTCAGCGTGCTTCAGCAATGCAATACCGAACCCCTTGCCCTGGAAGGCAGGCGACACCGCGACGGAGAAGATCATCGCGTGATCTTCATGCCGCTCCAGCGTGATCACTCCGGCAAGTTCATCACCGATCTCCAGCAGCCAGACCTGACCCTGGGCAATACGCGGCGCGTAGTCCTCGGTAACCGGCATCGGCGGTGCATCGAGTATGGCGGAGTAGGGAGCGTAGGCGGCTTGCGTCAGCGCGACGATCGCGGCGAGATCTTCAGGGCCGGCAAGCCTCATGCCAAAGCTGCTCTGGACCGTGATGAGATCATCCCTACCCATCACTCCGCCGCTTCGCGTTTGCCTCCAGGGCGACGCTCCAGCAACTCCTTGAGGAACTGGCCGGTGTAGCTGCGCTTCTCCCGCACGATCGCTTCCGGTGTGCCGGACGCCACCAGTTCGCCGCCGCCGTCGCCACCTTCAGGGCCGAGGTCGAGCACCCAGTCGGCGGTTTTTATCACTTCGAGATTGTGCTCGATGACGACGACGGTATTGCCCTGGTCGACCAGTTCGTGCAGCACTTCCAGCAGCTTGGCGACGTCGTGGAAGTGCAGGCCTGTGGTCGGCTCGTCGAGGATGTAGAGCGTCTTGCCGGTCGCCTTGCGCGACAGTTCCTTGGCGAGCTTGATGCGCTGCGCTTCACCGCCGGACAGCGTCGTCGCCTGCTGGCCGATATGAATGTAACCAAGGCCGACCTGCTTCAGCGTCTCCAGCTTGTCGCGTACGCCGGGTACGGCGGCGAAGAAATCGACGCCTTCCTCGACGGTCATGTCGAGCACGTCGGCGATCGACTTGCCCTTGAACAGCACGTCGAGCGTCTCCCTGTTGTAGCGCTTGCCGTGACAGACGTCGCAGGTGACGTAGACGTCGGGCAAAAAGTGCATCTCGATCTTGATGACGCCGTCGCCTTGGCAGGCCTCGCAGCGGCCGCCCTTGACGTTGAAGGAGAAACGGCCGGGCTGATAGCCGCGCGCCTTCGCTTCCGGTAGCCCGGCGAACCAGTCGCGGATCGGCGTGAAGGCGCCGGTATAGGTGGCGGGGTTCGAACGCGGCGTGCGGCCGATCGGCGACTGGTCGATGTCGATGACCTTGTCGAGGAACTCCAATCCCTCGATGCGGTCATGTTCGGCCGGATGCTCGCGCGAGCCCATGATGCGGCGCGAGGCCGCCTTGAACAGCGTCTCGATCAGGAAGGTCGACTTGCCGCCGCCCGACACGCCGGTGACGGCGGTGAAGGTGCCGAGCGGGATTTCGGCGGTGACGTTCTTCAGATTGTTGCCGCGCGCGCCGACGATCTTCAGCCGCCGGTTTTTCTTCGCCTCGCGGCGCACGCCGGGCGTTGCCACTTCGAGCGCGCCGGACAGATATTTGCCGGTGATCGAATTGGGATTGGCCATCACCTGCTGCGGCGTGCCCTGGGCGATGATCTCGCCGCCATGGATGCCGGCGGCCGGACCCATATCGACGACATAGTCGGCATGCAGGATGGCGTCCTCGTCATGCTCGACGACGATCACGGTGTTGCCGATGTCGCGCAGGTGCTTGAGCGTGTCGAGCAGGCGGGTATTGTCGCGCTGGTGCAGGCCGATCGACGGCTCGTCCAGCACGTAGAGCACGCCGGTCAGGCCTGAGCCGATCTGCGAGGCCAGCCGGATGCGCTGGCTTTCGCCACCCGACAGCGTGCCGGAATTGCGCGACAAGGTGAGATAGTCGAGCCCGACATCGTTGAGGAAGCGCAGACGCTCGCGGATTTCCTTCAGGACGCGGACAGCGATCTCGTTCTGCTTGTCGTTGAGCTGCGCCGGCAGGTCGGTGAACCATTTGTCGGCGTTGCGGATCGACTGTTCCGTCACTTCGCCAATGTGCTTGCCGGCGATCTTCACCGCCAGCGCCTCCGGCTTCAGCCGGTAGCCCTTGCAGACCGGGCAGGGCGTTGCCGACATGAAACGCTCGATCTCCTCGCGCATCCAGGCGGATTCGGTCTCCTTCCAGCGGCGCTCGAGATTGGGGATGACGCCTTCGAAGGTCTTGGTCGTTTTGTAGGAGCGCAGGCCGTCATCATACTGGAAGGTGATCTCGCGCTCGCCGGTGCCGCGCAGGATCGCTTCCTGGGCTTGCGCTGAAAGATCCTTGAACTTGTCGCCGAGCTTGAAGTCGTACGCCTTGCCCAATGCCTCGAGCGTCTGCGAGTAATAGGGCGAGGTCGATTTCGCCCATGGGCTGACGGCGCCGTCGCGCAGCGACACGTTCTCGTCCGGCACCACGAGGTTGGGGTCGATGGCGCGCTGGCTGCCGAGACCGTCGCAGGTCGGGCAGGCGCCAAACGGGTTGTTGAAGGAGAACAGCCTGGGCTCGATTTCCGGAATGGTGAAGCCGGAAACCGGGCAGGCGAACTTTTCCGAGAACAGGATGCGCTCATGCGTCTCGTTCTTCGACTTGTTGACCGAATCCTCGCCAGTCTGGCTGGCATCGAGCGGCCTGTCGGCGAACTCGGCCACTGCCAGCCCCTCGGCCAGCTTCAGCGCCGTCTCGATGGAGTCGGCAAGCCTTGTGGCAAGGTCGCCGCGAACGACGATGCGGTCGACGACGACGTCGATGTCGTGCTTGTATTTCTTGTCCAGCGCCGGCACATCGGCGATTTCATAGAAGACGCCGTCGACCTTGACGCGCTGAAAGCCCTTCTTCTGCAACTCCAGCAGTTCCTTGCGATATTCGCCCTTGCGGCCGCGCACGATGGGCGCCAGCAGGAACAGGCGCGTGCCTTCCTCGACGGCCAGCACCCGGTCGACCATCTGGCTGACCGTCTGGCTCTCGATCGGCAGGCCGGTGGCCGGCGAATAGGGCACGCCGACGCGGGCAAACAGAAGGCGCATATAGTCGTAGATCTCGGTGACGGTACCGACCGTCGAACGCGGGTTCTTCGACGTGGTCTTCTGCTCGATCGAGATGGCCGGCGACAGGCCGTCGATCTGGTCGACGTCGGGCTTTTGCATCATTTCGAGGAATTGCCGGGCATAGGCCGAGAGGCTCTCGACATAGCGGCGCTGGCCTTCTGCATAGATGGTGTCGAAAGCAAGCGACGATTTGCCGGAGCCCGACAGGCCGGTCATGACGATCAGGCTGTCACGCGGCAGGTCGAGATCGACATTCTTCAGATTGTGTTCGCGCGCCCCGCGAATGGAAAGATATTTATGGTCGGCCATGTCAGGTCGCCGCCTCAGATCTGGAATTTGTGGGATAGGCGGGTTTCCCCGGCCATTCCCTATGTAGTTATTTTTGCCGCCACGTCGAGAGACGCCACAATTCTCGACAGAAGTCGTTTAACCGCCTTTCGCGCGAGGGGGCAAGCGGAAAGAACAAAGACCGAACACGCTCCTGACAAAGCTGTGCGGAAGCTGACCCGAACGTAAGCTCCCGGCGATCACATTTTTCCGTAACCGGCTATTGATGGTTGACGCGGCCAACTCACGGGAGCAGTCTTGCGAAGTCAGCGAAGCCGGCCGTCTATCGATGGCCTCGCCGCCCCAAGGCGGCCTGCGAGACGCCGCAGGCATTTGCGATTTGCGCTTCACGACGACAATGTCGCAACGGACAAGAGGAGCGGAGCATGACGCCACCGGATAGTCCCCCAGGGCTTCAGTTGTTACTGGAGCCGCGGCAGGCATAAGTGCCAAGGGCAGGCGTTTTCGCCCCCCGACAAACCGTGACCTGCCGTATCCCTGAAAATCAGAGACTGCTAGTCGGATCGTCGGCTGAATGCCGCGAAGCATCCGAAATCAAACGCCGGCAGTACACTCCCGGCAAAAATGGATTTGAGATCCAGAAAAGCCCCGTCCGTTTGCCCAAGGCACGGCGGGGCTGTTCTTTTGGCGGGCTCCAGTTGGAAGGCCCGATCTTTGCCTATCTGGGTGGCTTGGTCCCGCCAACTCCGACATCGACGGTGATGCTGCCGGAAATCCTGACATCGGTATTGCCGATCTTGAACTGCCCGTTGCCGCTGCTGGGGAACGCGTCGTCGGGTTCGGGCACCGGGGCGGGCTTTGCGATGCGATAATCGCCGGTTACGCCGGGCAGGGCGCCTTTCCGAACCGACGACGAGGCCTCGTCGGCAAGTGCCGACCTGGACACAAGGCCGACGATGGCAAGCACCATGGCGGCCGTGACACGGTGCGATGTTCTTGATCGATGAGTGTCGGTCATCCCTTGTTATAGGGGCCTGCCGCCACCGGAGCCAGAGCGGGATCGTCAAATCTTCGACAAGCAGCAGGATTTGACCTCACTCTGGTCCTACGCAGCCTTTTTGCGGGTGTCGAACACATGGTCGACGATGCCCCAGGCCTGGGCCTCGCGGGCGGTCATGAAATGGTCGCGGTCGAGCGTGCGCTCGACTTCGTCATAGCTGCGGCCGCAATGCTGGGCGTAGAGTTCGGTCATGTGGCGTTTGGTCTGGCCGATGCGTTCGGCGTGCCGCTGGATGTCGGAAGCCTGGCCCTGGAAGCCGCCCAGCGGCTGATGTAGCAGGATGGTGGCGTTGGGTAGTGCGATGCGGCGCCCGGCGGTGCCCGCCATCAGCAGGAACGATCCCATCGACGCGGCAAAGCCCATGCATACGGTCGACACCGGGCAGCTGATATACTGCATCGTGTCGTAGATGGCGAAGCCGCTGGTCACCATGCCGCCGGGCGAGTTGATGTAGAGCGAGATCTCCTTCTCGGGATTGTCCGACTCCAGCGACAAAAGTTGCGCGCAGACCAGCGCCGAGACGTCATCGTTAATCTCCCCGTTGACGAAGACGATGCGCTCGCGCAGCAGCCGCGAAAAAATGTCGAATGCGCGTTCGCCGCGGCTCGATTGCTCGATTACCATCGGCACAAGACTGGCAACACCGCCCATTTTTTTGTCTCCAATTTTCCGTGTTCAAGCCGCGTGCAGCAGCAGAAGGCGTGGGGTGTTCGCGGCTATAGGCGTGCCGGTCCCGTGCAGCGAAAGCCGGCAGCCTGCCCCCGCCATGGCCACGGCCGGCATCGCCTTGCGAGCAAAGCCGTCATGGACGATGCGCAGATGCGTGCCGCCGGAAACGGTTCGGGCGAGTGTGAAGGTGACGGTGCTGTCGAGTGGGTGCGCGGCATCGTCCGACCGCTCGCGCCAGGAATAGCGCAGCAGGCGTTCGGGCTCGGCATCGAGAATCTCGCATTCGATCGCCGCGTCTTGACCGGCGAAGGCAAAGCGGCTGCCGGTCTGCGGCCTGATGTCGTTGGGCATCATCCAGGCGGCGAGCAGTTCCGGCACGGTCAGCGCCCGCCAAACCTTTTCCGGCGGCTCGGCAAGATCGTATTCGAACTCAATCGCATCGGGAGAGACTTCGCTTTGGCTGTTCATTGATCCATGTCCTTCAAAACCGTCTTCAGCCTTTCGATGCGCTCCGGCCAGAAGGTACGGTAGCGTTCGATCCATGAGAGCAGCGGGGCAAGCCCCTGCGGATCCGCACGATAATAGGCGTTGCGGCCGGCCCGCCGCTCGACCACGAGGCCGGCGCCCCGCAGCACCGCCAGATGCTGCGACACCGCCGGTTGCGACACCGTCAGGCCGCTGCGCAATTCCGACACGCTCATCTCGCCTGTGGCGAGACGCTCAAAGACGGCGCGGCGTGTCGGGTCGGCCAAGGCGCGGAAAATCTCTGCTTCGATCATGACAAAAGCATAAGTCGATACTTATCGATTTGGCAAGCGCTGTTTTGAGACCCATATGCGGCGTTCCGGCATTGCTGCCATTCCTTGACAATTGGCCGCAGTGCATATAGGAACGAAAAGGGAACAAAAACCTTGTGGGAAAAGCCAGCCTTGGCAAGCGGCTGACGTGCGTAGCCTGTAAGGTGCTGCGACAAAAATTTGTTTCGGATAGCGCGGAGAAATATCATGGCGGGTAGCGTCAACAAGGTCATTCTGGTCGGCAATCTCGGCGCTGACCCTGAAATCCGCCGCCTGAACTCGGGCGAGCCGGTCGTCAACATTCGCATCGCGACGTCGGAAAGCTGGCGCGACAAGAATTCCGGCGAGCGCAAGGAAAAGACCGAGTGGCATAACGTCGTCATCTTCAATGAGGGCATCGCCAAGGTGGCGGAGCAGTATCTGAAGAAGGGCATGAAGGTTTATGTCGAGGGCCAGCTGCAGACGCGCAAATGGCAGGACCAGACCGGTGCCGACAAATACACGACCGAAGTCGTGCTGCAGAAATTCCGCGGCGAGTTGCAGATGCTCGACGCGCGTGGCCAGGGTGAGGGCGGTCAGGTTGGCGGCTACAGCGGTGGTGGCAGCAGCCGTGGTTCCGATTTCGGCCAGTCGAGCCCGAACGAAGGGTTCAACCGCGGTGGCGGCAACGCTCCCAGGGGCGGCGGTGGCGGTGGTTCGTCGCGCGAACTGGACGACGAAATTCCGTTCTGATCGAAAGCCGCACCAAATAGCGAATGCCTTTACTTGATATGCCCCGAGGGTCCGCATGGACTTTCGGGGTTTTGCATGGTGGTTTTGAGCTGACGTTGGCGCGATCAGAGACGTAAGAGGACTGGCGATGAAGGCACGGGTAAAATGGGTCGAGGAGCGCACCTTCGTCGGCGAGTCCAGCAGCGGCCACAAGGTCGTGCTGGGCACGGCGTCAGGCCCGGAAGGCAAGACGCCGGGACCGAGCCCGATGGAACTGGTGCTGATCGGCACCGGCGGCTGCTCGGCCTATGATGTCGTCCATATCCTCGAAAAGGGGCGCGAGGCCGTCGAGGATTGCGTGGTCGAGCTCGATTCCGACCGCTCCGAAACCGATCCCAAAGTGTTCACCCGCATCCATATGCATTTCATCGTCAAGGGGCGGGCGCTGTCCAGCGACAAGGTCAAGCGGGCAATCGACCTTTCGATCGAAAAATACTGCTCGGCCTCCGCCATGATGGCCAAGACCGCGACGATTACCCACGACTTTGAAGTCATCGATACGACCGCAGAATAAGCGGCCTACGAGGCCATCAGCGCCTTGATGCCATCTGCCACGAACTGCACGGCCAGTGCCGCCAGGATAACCCCGAGCAGGCGGGTCAGGATCGAGCGGCCGGTCTGGCCGAGGATGCGGTCGATGCGTTCCGACAGCACGAATACCAGATAGGTTATGACGAGACAGACAAGAATGATGCCGACCAGGGCCGCCTGCGCCGCAAAACCCTGAAACGAGCCTGAGAGCAGCACCGTCGCTGAAATCGCGCCGGGGCCGGCGATCAGCGGGATCGCCAGGGGGAAGGCGGCGATGTTGTGGATCATGTCCTTGGTGATGGCGACGTCGCCGATCTTTTCCTTGCGGTCCTGCCGGCGCTCGAACACCATTTCAAAGGCGATGAAGAACAGCAGGAATCCGCCGGCGACACGGAACGCCGGCAAGGTGATGCCGAACACCGACAGGATCGATGCGCCGGCCACCGCAAACAGCGCCATCACCAGAAAACCGATGACCGAGGCGCGCACGGAAACCTGGCTGCGCTCCTCGCGGTTCATGCCGCGTGTCACGGCGAGGAACAGAGGCGCCAGCCCAGGCGGATCGATGGTCACGAGAATGGTGACGAAGGCATTGAACAGGCTGTCGAAACTCGGCATCGCTGACCCTCCCGCCGGGCCAAGCCCGTACCCACATTGGTAGAGCAAAGCCCGGTCGGTGGGAACAGTCAGAACCGCAGGTTAGGCGGCAGCGCCGCAATAGGCCTCCAGGCGATAGCCGTCCGGATCGACGACGAAGGCCGCGTAATAGTTCTCGCCATAGTCGGCGCGCAGGCCCGGTCCGCCATTGTCGCTGCCGCCTTCGCGCAACGCCCCGGCATGAAAGGCACCGACGCTATCCCGTGTCGGCGCGGCGAAGCAGAAATGCAGGCCGGATCTTTCGTCCGCCGGCACCGGGCGCGCCGCCTCGTTGACCCACAGCGCGACAGCCTGGGGCGCGACAGCCTGGACACCATAGCCGAGCGAACCCGGCGATTGGCTGACGCAAGTGAAGCCGAGCGGCCTCAACGCGGCATCGTAGAAACGTTTGGAGGCAGTGACGTCGCTAACGCCGATCGAGTATGATCGAACATGGTTTTCTCCATTGTTACCAAGGGTTGTGGGGTCATCTTTCAGATTGACGACGCGCCAGGAACTCGACTTCGAGGTGCCAGTCCGCGCCGTCATGCGAGCGCTCGCCGAGCCATCGGAAGGAATTCTCGGTGATGCGCGAAAAGCTCCAGCGTACCGAGGAACCAGTGCCGTCGGCGCCGACCTGCACGATCGTGCCGCCTTCGGCGCGGCCGAGCTGACGGCTGAAATACTGGTTGCGCGGGTCGCTCCAGAAGATGTGCCAGGCATCGATTCCGGGGTCATAGACCCGCAGCGTCGTGCCGTAAAAGGTCCATTTGCCAAGCGATGGCGAGGGGCCGGCGTCACGCGCGGGCAAGATCCAGACGTCCTGGATGGCGCGGCCTTCCAGCGCCCAGCCGAAGTGCACCTCGCCGCGTCCGGTCAGCACCGTGCCGTCCTCGAGATGGCGCGCGGCGTCAAACGTCCAGGCACCGACGAAGCGGCCGTAAAGGTTCAGTTTTTCGGCAAGCCCTTCGATCGGTCCGGGACTGTGCAAGGCTTCGGCAAATGTGGATTGGTCGGGCATGGCTGCGGCCTCTTCTTGTCAGGAGACCGCGAGCAATAGGTGCCGGCGGGGTTTTGGGCTTGGGAAAAATTGCTATATTTCAGCCATGACGGCGACCGCGAATACCCTTGCGTCCGGACCTGGCTGGGACGTGGCGGATGTGATCTGCACGGCCAGCGCCGGCGATCGGCCGTTCGAGGAAGTCCATCGGGATTTTTGCGTCGCGGCGGTCACCAGTGGCACCTTCCGCTATCGCGCACAGCAAGGCACCGCAATGCTCGCGCCAGGCAGCCTCCTGCTTGGCAATTCCGGCACATGCTACGAATGCGGGCACGAGCATGGCAGCGGCGACCGTTGCCTCTCCTTCCATTTCGGGCCGGCCTATATGGACCGGATCGTCGCCGACGTACCGGGCGCTGGGAAGCTCACCTTCAAGACGCCCCGCCTGCCGCCGTTACCCGCCATCGCACCGCTGCTGGCCGAGGCGGAAGCCGCGCGCGACATGGCCGACGCAGGCGCCTTCGAGGAAGTTGCCCTACGCATCGCCGGTGCCGCCGTGGCGACAATCTCAGGCGCAAGGCACGCCAGTCGCGATCCGAGCCGCCGCGACCAGAAAAGGGTTGCCGAGGCGGTGAGGCGGATCGAACTGGATGCCGACGGACCGGTCTCGCTTCCAGCGTTGGCGGATGAGACCGCGACCAGTCCCTATCATTTCCTGCGCACCTTCCGGCAGGTTGCCGGCATGACGCCCTATCAATACCTGCTCAGGACCCGATTGCATCGTGTGGCGGTGCGATTGCGCACGTCCAACGATGCCATCTCGGCAATTGCTTTCGAAGCCGGCTTCAACGATCTGTCGACCTTCAACCGCCGGTTTCGGCGCGTCATGGGCGAAACGCCTGGCCGGTATCGGTCCGGGCGCGTTGGCAGCCGCTGAAAAGTTGCCAGGAGCTCCAATTGATCGCGCTCGGGGCGTTCGTCTGGGGAAAACGGTCCATTGCCGGCTTTTGCCTTGCTGGCGGCGAAAGGGTCGTGGCCATATCGTCGCAATCAGTGGTATCCACTTGAAATTACCGCTAAAATTGACACTGGAAAAGTGCCCCGGACATTGGAGTTTCGGCCTCGCTTCCTATATAAGCAGCGAGTGATTCCTGATTAGATTGTGATCCGATTTGACCGACCAGAAGACACCGCGCGGCACAGACGGCGGCCCTAGCGGCATCGAGCCGATATCCATCATCGAGGAGATGCAGCGCTCCTATCTCGATTACGCCATGAGCGTGATCGTCAGTCGTGCGCTGCCCGATGTGCGCGACGGCCTGAAGCCGGTGCACCGTCGCATCCTCTATGCCGCCCATGAGAGCGGCTATCACTGGAACCGCAAATATGTGAAATCGGCGCGCCCCGTCGCCGACGTGATGGGTAAATACCATCCGCATGGCGACGCCTCGATCTATGACGCCCTGGTGCGCATGGCGCAGGACTGGTCGTTGCGCGTGCCGCTGATCGACGGGCAGGGCAATTTCGGTTCGATCGACGGCGATCCGCCGGCGGCGATGCGCTACACCGAATCGCGCCTGACCAAGGTCGCGCACGAGCTGTTGGAGGACATCGACAAGGATACCGTCGATTTCCAGGACACTTATGATGCTTCGGACACCGAGCCTAAGGTTCTGCCGGCGCGCTTTCCCAATCTGCTGGTCAACGGTTCGGGCGGCATTGCCGTCGGCATGGCCACCAACATCCCGCCGCACAATCTCGGTGAAGTCTGCAACGCCGCTATTGCCGTCATCGACAATCCGGCGATCGACCTGCCGGCGCTGATGGAGATCATTCCGGGCCCCGATTTCCCGACCGGCGGCATCGTGCTTGGCCGTTCCGGCATCTACAGCGCCTATTCCACCGGCCGCGGCTCCATCGTCATGCGCGGCAAGGTCAACATAGAGCAGCGCGGCAATGACCGCGAATCGATCATCATCACCGAGGTTCCCTACCAGGTGAACAAGGCCTCGATGATCGAGAAGATGGCCGAACTGGTGCGCGACAAGCGCGTCGAGGGCATTTCCGATATCCGCGACGAAAGCGACCGCCAGGGTTATCGCGTCGTCATCGAGCTCAAGCGTGACGCCGTTGCCGACGTCGTCCTCAACCAGCTCTACCGGTTCACGCCGCTGCAGACCTCTTTCGGCGCCAATATGGTGGCTCTGAACGGCGGCAAGCCGGAACTGCTGAACCTGACCGACATGCTGAAGGCGTTCGTCACCTTCCGCGAGGAGGTGATCAGCCGGCGGACGAAGTTCCTGCTGCGCAAGGCGCGGGACCGCGCCCATGTGCTGGTTGGCCTGGCCATCGCCGTCGCCAACATCGACGAGGTCATCAAGCTGATCCGTACCGCGGCGGACCCGCAGACGGCGCGCGAGCAGTTGATGGAGCGGCGCTGGCCCTCGGGCGATGTTGAATCGCTGATCCTCCTGATCGACGATCCGCGCCATCGTATCAACGAGGACGGCACCTACAATCTGTCCGAGGAACAGGCGCGCGCTATCCTCGAACTGCGCCTGCAGCGCCTGACCGCGCTTGGCCGCGACGAAATCGCCGATGAGTTGAATACGATCGGCGACGAGATCAAGGACTACCTCGACATTCTGTCGTCGCGCGCGCGCATCCAGCAGATCGTCAAGGACGAGCTCGCCGCCGTGCGCGACGAATTCGGCACGCCACGCCGCACCGAGCTCACCGATGGCGGCGCGGACATGGAAGATGAGGATCTGATCCAGCGCGAGGACATGGTCGTGACGGTGAGCCATTCCGGCTACATCAAGCGCGTGCCGCTGTCGCTCTATCGGGCGCAGCGCCGCGGCGGCAAGGGCCGCTCCGGCATGTCGACCAAGGAAGAGGATTTCGTCACCCGGCTGTTCGTGGCCAACACCCACACGCCGGTGCTGTTCTTCTCCTCGCGCGGCATCGTCTACAAGGAAAAGGTCTGGCGGCTGCCGATCGGCAACCCGCAGTCACGCGGCAAGGCGCTGATCAACATGCTGCCGCTGGAGCAGGGCGAGCGCATCACCACCATCATGCCGCTGCCCGAGGACGAGACGAGCTGGGGCGATCTCGACGTGATGTTCGCCACGACGCGCGGCACCGTGCGCCGCAACAAATTGTCCGACTTCGTCCAGGTCAATCGCAACGGCAAGATCGCCATGAAGCTGGAGGAGGAGGGCGACGAAATTCTCGGCGTCGAGACCTGCACCGACAATGACGACGTGCTTCTGACGGCGAATTCGGGCCAGTGCATTCGCTTCTCCGTCGGCGACGTGCGCGTCTTCCAGAGCCGCAATTCCGTCGGCGTTCGCGGCATAACCATGGCTGAAACCGACCGCATCATCTCCATGTCGGTGATCGAGCATGTCAATGCTTCACCGGCGGAACGCGCCGCTTACCTCAAGCGGGCGGCGTCGGAGCGGCGGCTTGCCGCCGAGACAGCCGGAGAGGAAGAAGAGATCGCGCTCACCAATGAGGAGATCGGCGAGGAGACCGAGCTTCCAGACGACCGCTACGAATTCCTCAAGGCGCATGAGCAGTACGTGCTGACGGTGACTGAATATGGATACGGCAAGCGCTCGTCGTCCTACGATTTCCGCCTGACTGGCCGCGGCGGCAAGGGCATCCGTGCCACCGACGTGTCCAAGGCAGCCGAAATCGGCCAGCTGGTGGCAACCTTCCCGGTCGGCAATGACGATCAGATCATGCTGGTGTCGGATGGCGGCACCGTCATCCGGGTACCCGTCAACGGCATCCGTTTCGCTAGCCGCGCCACCAAGGGCGTGACCATCTTCAACACGGCTGAAGGTGAGAAGGTGGTTTCGGTCGAGCGGATTTCGGAGCCGCAATCGGACGAGGAAGTGGAAGAGGCCGTCGAGGGTGGCGCGGAGCCGGATTCGACTGCCAGCGGTCCGGATAACGCCGAATAGTTCCTGGAGCAGGTTTGATATAGCAACGCCGGCCTGTCGGCCGGCGCAGCAGCAAGTGCGGACTGTCTTAGTAGTGGCGATACGGCTTGCGCAGGCCAAAGCCTTCGAAGCGTTTGGTGGTGGCTTTGACGCGGATGCGCTGCGCTTCCTGATGCAGCCCGAATACTGTGGCGATCAGCATGGCAACGGTCATTGCGGTGGCGAGCATGTAGATCAGCATGTGCGTGTTCTCCTGCGCCTTACAACGGAGATATGGGACTTTGGTTTCATCTTATTAAGGGTGCAGCCTAGTGAACGCTGCGTGAAGGCTTCGTGATCAGCGTGTTCATCTGTCGTTCATGTGCCGGAAAAGGTTCATGGGCCGCCTGCCAATCGGATTTGCCTTTGTGATAGAGGCTCGCTAGAAGCTCCGCCATGACCGAACGCATCGCCCTTTATGCCGGCTCCTTCGACCCGCTGACCAACGGCCATCTCGATGTGCTGAAAGCGTCGCTGGCGGTTGCCGACATTGTTTATGCCGCGATCGGCATTCATCCGGGCAAGAAGCCGCTGTTTTCGTTCGAGGATCGGGTGCAGTTGATCGAAGCCGCCGCGAAAGCCGAATTCGGCTGCGATGGCGCCCGCATCAAGGTGGTTGCCTTCGATGGGCTGGTGATCGATGCGGCCAGGAGAGAAGGCGCCTCGATCATGATCCGCGGTCTGCGCGACGGCACCGACCTCGACTACGAAATGCAGATGGCCGGCATGAACGAAACCATGGCGCCTGAATTGCAGACGGTTTTCCTGCCCGCCAGCCCGTCGGTGCGCACCATTACCGCCACACTTGTGCGCCAGATAGCCTCAATGGGCGGCGACATCCGCCCCTTCGTGCCGGCGGCCGTGGCCGGCGCGCTCACCGCAAAATTCGCGAAATAAGCTCGGAGAACCCTCATGCAGCTCAAAAGGCTCGCCTCATTCCTTGTTGTGCTCGCCGGTCTCGTGACCGCATCGGTCTCGGCCTATGCCGCAGATCCGGAAAACACGATGATCATCACGCTGAAAGATGGCGACGTGACCATCGCGCTGCGCCCCGATCTGGCGCCCAAGCATGTCGCGCAGATCAAGAAGCTGGTGCGTGACCATGCCTACGACAATGTCGCATTCCACCGTGTCATCGACGGCTTCATGGCGCAGACCGGCGACGTCAAGTTCGGCAACATGAATAAGGGTTTCAATGCCCAGGCCGTCGGCACCGGCGGCTCCGACCTGCCCGACCTGCCTGCCGAGTTCTCGCAGGCCGAGCATTACAAGCGCGGCGTGGTCGGCATGGCCCGTTCGCAGGATCCGAACTCCGCCAATTCGCAGTTCTTCATCATGTTCGCACCGGCGCCGCCGCTCGATGGCCAGTATACGATCGTCGGCAATGTCGTCAGCGGCATGGACCTGGTGGACAAGATCAAGAAGGGCGACGAGGCGGACAATGGCACGGTCACCGATCCCGACCGGATGATCAAAGTGCGCATCGCCGCCGACAAATAGTTTCATTTTTACAAAAGGATATCTGACATGGCTGAGATCAAGGACCGCGAGAACGCGCTCATCATGGAAACGACCAAGGGCAAGGTCGTCATCGAACTGTTTCCCGATTTGGCTCCTGGCCATGTCGCCCGCATCAAGGAATTGGCGCGTGAAGGCGCCTATGACGGCGTCGTCTTCCACCGCGTCATCGAAGGCTTCATGGCGCAGACCGGCGACGTGAAATTCGGCAATTCCAGCAAGCCCAGCTTCGCGCCGTCTCGCGCCGGCATGGGCGGCTCGGAAAAGCCTGACCTGAAGGCCGAGTTCTCCAACGCGAACCACGGCCGCGGCACCTGCTCGATGGCTCGTTCGCAGAACCCGAACTCGGCCAATTCGCAGTTCTTCATCTGCTTCGACGACGCCGCGTTCCTCAACCGCCAGTACACGGTCTGGGGCCAGGTCATCGAGGGCATGGACAATGTCGACAAGATCAAGCGCGGCGAGCCGGTGCAGGATCCCGACAAGATCGTGTCCCTAAAGGTCGCGGCCGACGTCAAGTAAGGACAAACGACAATGATGGGCGTCGTATGGTCGCTTCTCGGCATCCTGTCCGGCGCCTTCATTGCCATCCAGGCGCCGATCAATTCGCAGCTTGCGCGCGGCTTGGGTCTCCCGGTCGCGGCGGCAGCGTTTTCGTTCCTGTCGGGCGCGATCGTGCTTGGCATCATCTCCGTCACGGTGGTGAAGCTGCAAGGCATCTCGCTCGACTGGAAGGCGCCCGCGCCCTGGTTGTTTGTCGCCGGCGGCATGCTTGGCGGCTTCTATGTCACGCTTTCGACGATCCTGACGCCGCGCATCGGCGCGGCCGCCCTGATGGCGTTCCTGGTGGCCGGCCAGCTGCTCGCGGGTATGCTCATCGACCGCGTCGGCTTCCTTGGGGTCGCCGTGCGTGAAATCTCGCTCGGCCGCGTCGCCGGCGCGGTGCTTCTGCTGGCCGGAGCGCTGCTCGTTCGGCTGTTTTGAGTCCCAATGCGTGTCGACCTCTTTGACTTCGACCTGCCGGAGGAGCGCATCGCGCTTCGCCCGGCAGAACCGCGCGACAGCGCCAAAATGCTGGTGGTCAAGCCAGGCAAGGGGCTGGAGGACAGGACGGTTGGCGACCTGCCATCCTTGCTCCGCGCCGGCGACGTGCTGGTTTTCAACGACACCAAGGTCATTCCGGCGCAGTTGAAAGGCATCAGGCGGCGCGGCGAAGCACAGTCGCAAGTCGAGGCCACGCTGCACATGCGCATGGCGCCGGACCGCTGGCTGGCCTTCATGCGGCCGGGCAAGCGCATTGCCGCCGGCGACCGCATCCATTTCGGCCATGACGGCAATTCCTGTTTCCTCGGCCAGCTCGACGCCACCGTGATCGAAAAAGGCGAGGGCGGCGAAGCGCTGCTCGGCTTTGATCTATCCGGTCCTTTCCTCGACGAAGCGCTGCACGCGGTCGGCCACATTCCACTACCGCCCTACATCGCCTCGAAGCGCGATGACGACGAGCGCGATCGTGCCGACTACCAGACCATCTATGCCCGGGAAGAAGGCGCGGTAGCGGCGCCCACCGCGGGCCTGCACTTCACGCCGGCGCTTTTCGCGGCGCTGGACGCCAAAGGGGTCGAACGCCGCTTCGTCACCTTGCATGTGGGCGCCGGTACGTTCCTGCCGGTCAAGGCGGACGATACCGCGGACCATAAGATGCATGCCGAGATCGGCTCGGTCAGCCAGGCGACCGCCGATGCGCTCAATGCGGCGAAGGCGAGGGGCGGGCGCGTCATTGCCGTCGGTACGACCTCGCTGCGCCTGCTCGAGAGTGCGGCGCGTGAAGACGGCACGCTGGCGCCGTGGTCCGGACCGACCGACATCTTCATCACGCCCGGCTACCGCTTTCGCACGGCCGACATGCTGATGACCAACTTCCATCTGCCGCGCTCGACGCTGTTCATGCTGGTCTCGGCTTTCAGTGGCCTCGACACGATGCGTGCCGCCTATGCGCATGCCATCGAGAGCGGTTACAGGTTCTATTCCTATGGAGACGCCAGTCTTTTGTTCAGGGAGGAGAACGATGGACGATGATCTGCAGACCTTCGACCGCGACAAGCTGATCGCGGAAGTGAAAAGGCTGCGCGCCGGCATTCGCGCGCACCGCGATACATCAGGTCATGACCTCTGCTGGCATCACCCCGATCTGTGGGACCTGCTGCCGGAAAAGACCGAGCCGTCAATCGCGGTGCCGCCCTGGCCAAAATTCATGCGCGGCTGCATCCAGTACCGTCAGTCGCTCGACGAGCAGGCGCCGGATGCGCCGGTATTCGACAAGGAATTCAATGGCTGAGAATTTCACCTTCAGGGTGTTGGCGACCGATGGCAAGGCGCGGCGCGGCCTGATCGAGATGCCGCGCGGCGAAATCCGCACGCCGGCCTTCATGCCGGTCGGCACCGGTGGCACGGTCAAAGCCATGTACATGGACCAGGTGCGCGGCGTTGGTGCCGACATCATCCTGGGCAACACCTATCACCTGATGTTGCGGCCCGGGGCCGAGCGCGTGGCGCGGCTCGGCGGTCTGCACGAATTCGCCCGCTGGCCGCACCCGATCCTGACCGACAGCGGCGGTTTTCAGGTGATGTCGCTGTCGAAGCTGAGGAAGCTGACGGAAAAGGGCGTCACCTTCCGCTCTCACATCGATGGCGCGGCTTATGAGATGTCGCCGGAACGCTCGATCGAAATTCAAGGTCTGCTCGATTCCGATATCCAGATGCAACTCGACGAATGCACCGCGCTGCCGGCCGAGGTCAAGGAGATCGAGCGCGCCATGGAGCTGTCGCTGCGCTGGGCGGAGCGCTGCAAGACGGCGTTCGGCGACCAGCCGGGCAAAGCGATGTTCGGCATCGTGCAGGGTGGTGACAACGCGGCGCTCAGGGTTCGCTCGGCACAGGCGCTGAGCGCGATGGAGCTCAAGGGCTATGCTGTCGGCGGCTTGGCCGTCGGCGAGCCGCAGGCGGTGATGCTCGACATGCTCGACATCACCTGTCCCGAACTGCCAGACGACAAGCCACGCTATCTGATGGGCGTGGGAACCCCGGACGATATCCTGAAATCGGTTGCCCGCGGCATCGACATGTTCGATTGCGTGATGCCGACGCGCGCCGGCCGGCACGGCCTGGCCTATACGAGGCGCGGCAAGGTCAACCTGCGCAACGCCCGCCATGCCGACGATCCGCACCCGCTCGATGAAGAGAGCGACTGCCCGGCAGCCAGGGATTATTCGCGTGCCTATCTGCACCATCTGGTGCGCTCGCAGGAGGCGCTCGGCGCGATGCTGCTGACCTGGAACAACCTGTCCTACTACCAGAAGCTGATGCAGGAGATCCGCGCCGCGATCGAAACCGGCACCTTCGAGACGCGCGGGGCCGAGATTTCCGAGGGCTGGGCGAGGGGCGATATCCCGGCGCTGTAAACCCGTTCAGGTGCTGAGCGAGTTCGACGCCCGCAGGCTGCAGCCGGTGATCTGGAATGTGCCGTCAGGCTGCTGCTGCAGCGTGTAGACCGCCTCATAATCCTTGCCGTCAGGGCCGACGATCAGTACCTGCTGGACGATAGAACCGGGACCAGTCTGCTCGACCTTACCGAAAGCGTAGGACTGGGGTTTGCGCACAGGCGGGTAGCCATTGGTCACCATATTCATGAAGGCATCGACGGTCGGGAATATCTGCTTCACGTTCGGGGCGGCAAAGCTGTAGGCCTTGGCCCCGTCATCGGCGATGAGGGCCTTCAACTGACTGTCGATGACGGCCTGACCAGCCTTGATCTCGGCATCTCCGGCAGACGCCTGGGAAGCCAGCATGAGCGAAACGAACGCGAATGCGAAAAAGCCGCGGCGCATGGCTTGTCTCCACCGTCCTCGAACCGCCTCCAGAAGTTCCAGGAGACATCCTAACATACGTGCGAGGGCGCCTCACGGTTTCAGCGGCCGCCAATATTCGTCGCGCCTCGGTGCAGAAGCCATGCACGAACGATATTGCAGGGGCATGCCCGCGCTAGTGATCGGCGGCAGGCTCTGCAAGCACGGCATGCCGGTTGCGGAGCCGCGCGAGGCGGGTGGCCGGGACCCCGCGCCGGCTAAGCGCGCATTCCAGTGCTTGAAAGGCTGCCTCCAGTCTGCCAGAAGGGCCGCTTGGACCTGGAAGTTTAGCGGGACGAAGCCATGAAGGCGTTTTTCGTGCAGATCAAATGCGAGCTGGGCAAATCCTATGAGGTTGCCAGCGCGCTTGCCGACGCCGAGATCGCCTCGGAAATCTACTCCACCGCCGGCAACTACGATCTGCTCGCCAAATTCTATGTCGACGACGAAGAAGACGTCGGCCATTTCGTCAACGAGAAGGTGCAGATTCTTCCCGGCATCAAGGACACGTTCACCGTCGTCACCTTCCGCGCCTTCTAACAGTGCGAGGCAGTTGCCCGGGCACGAGGCAAAGGCTGATCAAGCTTGTATTTGGGCTGCCTTAATTTTGGGCAGCCGCAACATACTGATCGTCCGCTTCCCCCAAATCACCGATTGCGCTTGATTTTCTCCCACGACGCCAGTGAAATGGCTTCACAGGGGAGTATGCGATTGGCAGCGTTCGATGAAATGCTTCCGGGAGTCTCCGGATTGAGAAGACCGTATTCGGCTTACGATCGCTGGCTGAAGGAGCAGGATCCAGCCAGGCTTACCGAGAAGATGCAGGACGCCGAACGCGTCTTTCGCAAGACGGGCATTACCTTCGCCGTCTATGGCGAACAGGAAGCCTCCGAACGGCTGATCCCGTTCGACATCGTCCCTCGCATCATTTCAGGCAATGAGTGGCGGCGCCTGACGCAAGGCATCGAGCAGCGCGTCCAGGCGCTGAACGCCTTCCTCGACGACATCTACCATCGCCAAGAAATCCTGCGCGCCGGCCGCGTCCCAAGGGATCTCATCGCCAGGAACGAGGCCTTCCTGCCGGAGATGATCGGCGTGCGGCCGCCGGCCGGCGTCTATACCCACATTATCGGCGTCGACATCGTTCGCATCAGCGAGGACGAGTTCTACGTTCTGGAAGACAATGCGCGCACGCCGTCCGGTGTCTCCTACATGCTGGAGAACCGCGAAACGATGATGCAGCTGTTCCCCGAGCTGTTCCAGAAGATCAAGGTGCGGCCAGTGGAGAACTACCCGCAGCTGCTGCGCCAGTCGCTGGCGGCCGTGCGGCCACAGAACACCAACGGTGCCCCGACCATCGCGGTGCTGACGCCGGGCAGTTTCAATTCCGCCTATTTCGAACACGCTTTCCTTGCCGACCAGATGGGTGTGCAGCTTGTGGAGGGCCAGGATCTGCGCGTCGTCGACGGGCATGTCGCGATGCGCACCACCGAAGGCTACAAGCAGATCGACGTGCTTTACCGCCGCGTCGATGATTCCTTCCTCGATCCGCTGACCTTCAGGCCGGATTCAGCGCTTGGCATACCCGGCATCATGGATGTCTATCGCGCCGGCAATATCACCATCGCCAATGCGCCTGGCACGGGTATCGCCGACGACAAGGCGATCTATTCCTATATGCCCGAGATCGTCGAATTCTACACCGGCCGCAAGGCGATCCTCGGCAACATCCCGACCTGGCGCTGTTCGGAACCGGACAGCCTGAAATATGTGCTCGAGCACATCCACGAACTGGTGATCAAGGAAGTGCATGGTTCCGGCGGCTACGGCATGCTGGTCGGCCCGGCGGCGACCAAGAAGGAATGTCAGGATTTCGCCAAGAAGCTGCAGGCCAAACCGTCTAATTACATCGCCCAGCCGACGCTCGCGCTCTCGACCTGTCCGATCCTGACTGAAAAGGGGCTGGCGCCGCGCCACGTCGATCTCAGGCCCTACGTCCTGGTCTCGGATCGCATCCAGATCGTGCCCGGCGGGCTGACGCGGGTGGCGCTGAAGGAAGGCTCACTGGTGGTGAACTCTTCCCAGGGCGGCGGGACGAAAGATACCTGGGTGCTGGATGATTGAGCTGAGCGAGTAGGGATTAGCGATTAGTAAGTAGTGAGTAGTGAGTAGTCAGCTACAGAGGGAAAGCGCATGTCATATCTCATATGGATTCAACTATTTACTACTGACTACTCACTAATCCCTACTCACTAGCCCAAGGGCCTTCCCATGCTTCTCGGCCGCACCGCCAACGGGCTCTACTGGATGAACCGCTATATTGAGCGGGCGGAAAACATGGCGCGGCTGGTCGACGCCGGGCTGCGCATGGCGCTCACTCGCACCCAGAGCGCGTCGGAGGAGTGGAATTCGGTGCTGCTCAGCGCCGGCTCCGATATCACCTTCAAGCAGAAATACCCGGACTATACCGCCGCCAATGTCTCTGATTTCCTCTTGCGCGACACGTCGAACCCATCGAGCACGATGTCGTCGATCGAGACCGCCCGCAACAATGCGCGCATGGTGCGCACCGCGCTGACGCGCGAGACATGGGAGAGCATCAACGAAGCCTGGATGGCGCTGAAACGGATGCTGGCGAGGCCGATCGATGAGCGCGACCTGCCCAACGTGCTCGACGCGATCAAGCGCGAGACCGCGCTGATCCGCGGCTCGTTTTACGGCACCATGCTGCGCAACGAGATCTTCGATTTCTCGCAGCTCGGCACCTATGTCGAGCGCGCCGACAACACCGCGCGCATCCTCGACGTGAAATACTACGTGCTGTTGCCGTCGATCTCCTGGGTCGGCTCGACGCTCGACAACTATCAGTGGGAATCGATCCTGCGCTCGGTGTCGGCGCATCGCTCGTATCGCTGGGTTTATGATGCCGACTATAAGCCGACCAACATCGCCGACTACCTGATTCTCAACGTCCGCATGCCGCGATCGCTGACCTTCTGCTATCGCTTCCTGGCAGAGCATCTGAAGTTCCTGGGCGACGACTATGGCGAGCGCCATGCCTGCCATGCGACGGCGCAAAACACGCAGGCAATGCTGCAAGCAGGATCGATCAAGGACATATTCGATGCCGGGCTGCACGAGTTCCTGGCCGGGTTCATTCGCGACAACACCAGGCTCGGCGACGAGATCGCGCAGGACTACAGGTTTTATTGAGCATGATGCCGGGAAGTGGATGTCGTTTTTCGCTAGAGATCATGCACGCGAACGGAAGATGGCCATGCGGCTGAAAATAACGCACCGGACTGAGTACCGCTACGACGCACCGGTGCAGTATTTGCTCCAGAGGCTGCGGCTGCTTCCCGTGAGCGGGCCGACTCAGACCGTGCTGTCCTGGGCGCTGAAGGTCGAGGGTGCGCGCGAGGAAGTGCGATTTACCGATCATTACGGCAACGACAACAGGCTGTTGAGCGTCGAGGGTGACCACGACTTCATCACAGTCGAAGCGTTGGGCGAGGTGGTGACGCGCGATACATCGGGTGTTTGCGGGCCTCATCAAGGCTTCGCGCCACTCTGGTTGTTCGCGCAGGAGACCGCTTTGACCATGATAGGCGGCGGCATCCGTGATCTTACCGAGGCGGTCGGCAAGGGCACCGACCTTGACAGGCTGCACCGGCTGATGGCCGCCATTGGCGAGCGCGTCGCCTACACGCCGGGAACAACCAATGCGACGACCTCGGCCGAGGAAGCTTTGGTACTGAAAACCGGAGTCTGCCAGGACCATAGCCACATCTTTGCCGCCGCGGCGCGCGCCATGGGATTTCCGGCCCGTTATGTCAGCGGCTATCTGATGATGGATGCAGTGGAGCAGGCAGCAAGCCACGCCTGGGCAGAAGCGCATGTCGCGGGCCTCGGCTGGGTTGCCTTCGATCCCGCCAACGGTATTTCTCCCGACGAACGCTATGTGAAGGTGGCCACCGGCCGCGACTACCGTGACGCTTCGCCTGTGTCGGGAATTCGACTGGGACAGGCGGAAGAACTGCTTGCGGTCACCGTCACGGTAGAGCAGTAATCCCCCAGGGATTACCGCCTTAAGAGATTCCATGACCTATTGCGTCGGCCTCAAGATCGATCGCGGGCTCGTGTTCATGTCGGACACGCGCACCAATGCCGGTATGGATTCGATCTCGACCTTCAAGAAGATGCATGTCTGGGAACAGCCGGGCGAGCGCGTCATCGTGCTGATGTCGGCTGGCAACCTGGCGACGACACAGGCCGTGGTCAGCCTGCTCGACGAACGCACAAAGGCGGTGACCGACCGTCATGAGAAGCTGCTCGAGACGCCATCCATGTACCAGACGGTGCGGCTGCTCGGCGACACGGTGAAGGAAGTGATCGCGCAATCGTCGCCCGCCGGCGAGAAGGCTGATTCCTATTTCAATGCTTCCTTCATCCTGGGCGGGCAGATCAAGGGCAGCCCGCCACGCCTGTTCATGATCTACCCCGAAGGCAATTTCATTGAGTCGACCGAGGACACGCCGTTCTTCCAGATCGGAGAAACCAAGTACGGCAAGCCGATCATCATTCGCGCCTACGAAAAGACGATGAGCCTGGCCGAGACGGTGAAACTGCTTCTGGTGTCGTTCGATTCGACGCTGAAGTCGAACCTGTCGGTCGGCCTGCCGCTCGACCTGCTTTTCCTGGAGCAGGACGCCTTTCAGGTCGGCCTTAAAAAGCGGATCGGCCAGGACGACCAGTATTACCGCACGATCTCCGATGGATGGTCGAATGCGCTGAAGACGGCCTTCGCCAGCCTGCCGGATTTTCCTGGCTAGTCCGCATATCTCGCGCCCGTCGGCGGCTTCAAATATTTCACATGGTGACTAATATCCGATCTTGAGGAGCCGGCGGCTACCACCGGCAGCGAATGACCTGTCGGGAGGACAAGATGAACAATGATGATTTCCGGCAATGGTCGCAACGCGCCGCTGATTGGGGCGCCGACTATCGCAACAATTTGCGTGAGCGGCCGGTGCGGCCGCTGATCGAGCCGGGCGACATTTTCAGGAGCATCGAGGCGTCGCCGCCCGAAGACGCGGAGTCGATGGACAGGATTTTCGCCGATTTCCAAGAGAAGATCGTGCCGGGGATGACGCATTGGCAGCACCCGCGCTTCTTCGCCTATTTCCCGGCCAACGCGGCGCCGGTCTCGGTGGTGGCTGAATATCTGGTGTCGGCGATGGCCGCGCAATGCATGCTCTGGCAGACCTCGCCGGCGGCGACCGAGCTTGAAATGCGGACCATCGACTGGATGCGCCAGGCGCTCGGCCTGCCGGAAGGATTCTCCGGCGTTATCCAGGATTCGGCCTCGTCGGCGACACTCAACGCGGTGTTGACGATGCGCGAGCGGGCGCTGGACTGGCAAGGCAACAAAAAAGGATTGGCCGGGCAGGGCCGATTGCGCGTCTATTCCTCCGACCAGGTGCACACTTCGATCGATCGGGCGATCTGGGTGTCAGGCATAGGCGAGGACAATCTCGTGCGCATTCCGGTCGCCGGCCGTTTTCGCGCCATGGATGCGGCCGCACTCGACGCGGCAATCGTCGCCGACCGCGTGGCCGGCATGTTGCCCGCCGGCATCATCGCCAGCGTCGGCGGCACCAGCACCGGGGGGACGGACGATATTGCAGCAGTTGCGGCGGTCGCCGGTCGGCATGGGCTCTATCTGCATGTCGATGCCGCCTGGGCCGGGTCGGCGATGATCTGCCCGGAGTACCGGCATTTCTGGGCCGGCGCCGAACTGGCGGATTCCATCGTCTTCAATCCCCATAAATGGCTAGGCGCGCAATTCGACTGCTCGATGCAGTTCATTCGCCAGCCCGAGGACCTCGTTCGTACGCTGGCCATCAAGCCCGAATTCCTCAAGACACATGGCCGCGACGGCATCATCAACTATTCCGAATGGTCGGTGCCGCTCGGTCGGCGCTTCCGGGCGCTGAAGCTTTGGTTTCTGCTGCGCGCGCATGGACTGGAAAACCTGCGAACCATGATCCGCAACCATGTCGCCTGGAGCGAGGGCCTTGCCGCTCGGCTGGCAGGGGAGGTGGATTTCGAGATCGTCACCGAGCCGATGCTGTCGCTGTTTTCGTTCCGGCACAAGGCTGCCTCGGGCGCCGATGCCGACGAGCACAATCTGCGGCTCGTCAATGCGATCAACGACGATGGCCGCATCTACCTGACGCAAACGAAGGTCGATGGAAAGGTGGCGATCCGCTTCCAGGTCGGCCAGTTCGACGCGACGGCGGGAGACGTCGATGCCGCTTTCACCGCCATTACCGAAATTGCGCGTGCCACGGCCTGAAAAGGCTGGATGAAGGTGGCACCGAGGTTCACCCGTACAATCATCAGATTTCGTTAGCCGGCTTGCACCTTTTCATCGGTTTCGTTTTCTATTATAAGCAAGAAAAACGAAAACGGGAGCTTGCCTTATGTATCTGTCGCCGCGCCATGCCGAGATCATCCAGATGGCCAAGGACAACGGCCGCGTGCTGGTCGATGACCTGGCCACGCATTTCAACGTGACGCCGCAGACCATACGCAAGGACCTCAACGATTTGTGCGACCAGCGGCTGCTTTCGCGTGTCCATGGCGGCGCCTTGTTCCCGTCCGGTATCGAGAACATGGAGTATGAAGCCAGGCGCAAGATCGCGGCCGACGAGAAGGAAGCGATAGGCCGCGCGGCGGCCAGGCTGATCCCCGACAACGCCTCGCTGTTCATCAACATCGGCACCACGACAGAGGCGGTCAGCAAGGCACTGCTCGATCACGACGGCCTGATGGTCATCACCAATAACATCAATGTTGCCAATAGGATGCGCATCTATCCCTCAATCGAGGTGGTGATTGCGGGCGGCGTGGTGCGCGGCTCCGACGGGGGTGTTGTCGGCGAGGCGGCGGTCGATTTCATCAGGCAGTTCAAGGTCGACTACGCTGTCATCGGCGCCTCGGCTATCGATCATGATGGCGCGCTGCTCGATTTTGATTTCCGCGAGGTGAAGGTGGCGCAAGCGATCATCGCCAACGCCAGGCACGTCATCCTGGTTTCCGACCAGACCAAGTTCGAACGCACGGCGCCTGTGCGTATCGGCCATCTGTCGCAGGTCAACACCTTCATCACCGATCGCTGCGACATCCCGTCCGTGCGCAAGATCTGCCAGGAGGCCGAGGTTCAGCTCATCGAGACGTCGCTTGGCTGACGCAATTCACGGTCTTCTCACAGGCGTGTGATATTTCGTTTGACATTCGTTATGAGTTCGAAATAATTCCGCCACGGTTTCGCAAAAGAGCAAAAATGGTGCAATGCGAAATCGTGGAGGAGCTAGGTGGACACATCTTCAGTCCGGGACATTTTCGTCATAGGTGGCGGCATCAACGGCTGCGGCATCGCCCGCGATGCCGTGGGACGCGGGTTCTCGGTCTTTCTCGCCGAAATGAACGATCTCGCCAGCGGAACCTCGTCCGGTTCGACCAAGCTGATCCATGGCGGGCTGCGCTATCTCGAATTCTATGAATTCCGCCTGGTGCGCGAGGCGCTGATGGAGCGCGAGGTTCTGTGGAAGAACGCTCCGCACATCATCTGGCCGATGCGCTTCGTGCTGCCCTATGCCAAGGGCCTGCGCCCGGCCTGGCTGATCCGGCTCGGCCTTTTCCTTTACGACCACATCGGCGGGCGCAAGTTGCTGCCGGCGACCAGAACGCTCGACATGGCAAGCGACCCGGCGGGCAAGCCTTTGAAGCCGCTGTTCAAAAAGGCTTTCGAATATTCGGATGGCTGGGTCAACGATGCGCGGCTGGTAGCGCTGAATGCTCGTGACGCCGCTGACCGGGGCGCAACGATCCGGACTCGCACCAAAGTGGTTGGAGCGCGCCGCGAGGGCGGAATCTGGGCGATAAAGATCGAGGACCTGCGGACCGGCGAGACCGACGAGGTCAAGGCACGGTTGCTGGTCAATGCGGCGGGTCCTTGGGTCGACCACGTGCTGTCCGGCGTCGTCGGCCTCAACGACGTGCACAATGTCCGCCTCGTGCAGGGCAGCCACATCGTCATCGCCAAGAAGTTCGACGACCCGCGCGCCTATTTCTTCCAGAACAGGGACGGCCGCATCATCTTCGCCATCCCCTACGAAGACGAGTTCACGCTGATCGGCACCACCGACCAGGATTATCCCGGCGACCCACACGATGTGAGGATCAGCGACACCGAGATCGACTATCTCTGTGCCGCGGCGAGCGAGTATTTCGCGGTTCCCGTCAAGCGTTCCGACATCGTCTGGACCTATTCGGCCGTGCGTCCGCTCTACGATGACGGCGCCTCCAAGGCGCAGGAAGCGACACGTGACTATGTGCTGAAGGCGGATGGCGGCGACGGCGCCGCACCGCTGGTCAACGCGTTTGGCGGCAAGATCACCACCTATCGCCGGCTGTCGGAATCGATGCTGGAGAAGATCGAAGGTTTTCTCGGCAAGCGCGGCAAGCCGTGGACATCAGATGCGCCGCTGCCGGGCGGCGATTTTCCGGCCACGGGTTTCGATGCGCAGGTGGCGAAGCTGAAAAGCGCCTATCCTTTCCTCGACCAGCGCTTGGCGCGCCGGCTGACGAGGCTCTATGGAACGCGTGTACAGGTGCTGCTCGGCTTGGCCAAGTCGATTGCCGATCTCGGCCGCAATTTCGGTGGCGATCTCCACGAAGCCGAGGTGCGCTATCTCGTTGAAAACGAATGGGCTGTCACGGCGGAAGACGTGCTGTGGCGGCGAACCAAGCGCGGCCTGCATCTTAACCGCGAGCAGGTCGCGGCACTCGATGAATTCATGCGCGGCATAAGCCGGCAGCACGTCGCGGCCGCCGAATGAAGAGGTTTTGAGCTGATGCGGAAAGCCTGGGAGGAGGCGTCATGCTGGAACTGAGGAACGTCACCAAGACGGTCGGTGCGGTCGAGCACATCCGCGACGTGTCGCTGACGCTTCAGCACGGCTCGCTCAACGTTTTGCTCGGGCCCACACTTTCAGGCAAGACCAGCCTGATGCGGCTGATGGCCGGCCTCGATGTGCCGACCTCCGGCTCGGTCTGGTTCGACGGCCGGAATGTCACTGGCACGCCTGTGCAGAAGCGCAAGATCGCCATGGTCTACCAGCAGTTCATCAATTATCCGGCGATGACCGTCTATGACAACATTGCCTCACCCCTCAAGGTGGCCGGCGTCGAGCAGGGCAAGATCGACAGCCAGGTGCGCGAAGCGGCGGCACTCCTCAAACTGACCCCCTATCTCGACCGCACGCCGCTCAGTCTGTCGGGCGGGCAGCAGCAGCGCACCGCGCTGGCGCGCGCCATCGTCAAGAATGCCAGCCTTGTGCTGCTCGACGAACCCCTTGCAAATCTCGACTACAAATTGCGCGAGGAATTGCGAGCCGAACTGCCGAGGATATTCGCGGCCGCCGGTACCATCTTCGTCTATGCCACCACCGAGCCACATGAGGCCCTGCTGCTCGGCGGCAATACGGCAACGCTGTCGGAAGGCCGCATCACCCAGTTTGGGCCGACCATCGACGTGTTCCGCAAACCGGTCGACCTGGTGACGGCGAGGACCTTCGCCGATCCGCCGCTCAACACCATCGTGCTGGCCAAGAAGGGGGCGGATTTTCTGCTGGAGGGCGGCGTCAAGCTGCCGGTGCCCGCTGATCTCGTCGACATCGCCGATGCGAACTATACGGTCGGCTTCCAGCCGCACCATCTTTCGCTCGACCGGCCCAATCCCTCCGCGGTGCCGGTGCGGGCGAAAGTCACCATCACGGAAATCACCGGGTCCGAAAGCTTCATCCATCTCGACTTTGCCGATGTACGCTGGGTGATGTTGACCCATGGCATCAGGGATTTCGAGACAGACGCGGTGGTCGAAGTGTTCATCGATCCACGTCACATCATGGTCTTCGACGAGCACGGCCGGGCCGTGACCGCGCCGAAGCTGGCGGCTTGAGGAGGACGATATGGCGCGCATCGACGTCAACCATGTCAGGCATTCCTATCTACCGAACCCGCGCAAGGATGCCGATTTCGCGCTGCGCGAAGTGCATCACACTTTCGAGGATGGTGGTGCCTATGCGCTGCTCGGGCCGTCCGGCTGCGGCAAGACCACGCTGCTCAACATCATATCGGGGCTGCTGCATCCCTCGCATGGCCAGTTGCTGTTCAACGGCAGGGACGTGACCACCCTGTCGACGCAGGAGCGCAATATCGCGCAGGTGTTCCAGTTCCCGGTCATCTACGACACCATGACGGTCTATGACAATCTGGCGTTCCCGCTACGCAATCGCGGCGTGCCGGAGGCAGACGTCGACCGCAAGGTGCGCGAGACGCTGGAAATGATCCACCTGGCGTCCTGGGCCAAGAAGAAGGCCAGGGGCCTGACCGCCGACCAGAAGCAGAAGATCTCGCTCGGCCGCGGCCTGGTGCGCTCGGACGTCAACGCCATCCTGTTCGACGAGCCGCTGACCGTCATCGACCCGCATATGAAGTGGGTGCTGCGCTCGCAATTGAAACAGCTTCATCGCCGCTTCGGCTACACGATGGTGTATGTCACCCACGACCAGACCGAGGCGCTGACCTTCGCTGACCAGGTCGTCGTCATGTATGATGGCGGCATCGTGCAGATCGGCACGCCGGCCGAACTGTTCGAGCGGCCGCGCCATACCTTTGTCGGTTATTTCATCGGTTCGCCGGGCATGAACGTCATGCCTGTGGCGATCGACGGCAAGACGGCGACGCTCGGCTCGCAGCGTATCGAACTGCCGGGCGCGCCCAAAGCCGCCGGCGGCGCCGTCGAACTCGGCATTCGCCCCGAATATGTGCGGCTCGGCCGGGACGGCATGGCCGTCTCGATCACCAAGGTCGAGGATGTCGGCCGCCACAAGGTGGTTCGCGCCAAGCTGGAAGGCAGGGACATCGCTGCCGTCATCGGTGAGGACGAGACCGTGCCAGCCGAACCGAAGGTGCGGTTCGATCCGGCCGGCATCAACATCTATGCCGGTTCCTGGCGTGTCGAGATGGGGGCATAGATGGACAAGACCTGGAACAACAAGGCCTGGTTCCTCGTGCTGCCGGTGCTGGTGCTGGTGGCCTTCACCGCCGTCATCCCGCTGATGACGGTCGTCAACTATTCCGTGCAGGACACGTTCGGCAACAATGTCTTCACCTGGGCCGGCACCGAATGGTTCGAGGAACTGCTTTCATCCAGCCGCTTCTGGGAAGCGATGGTCCGCAACCTGATCTTTTCCTTTATCATCCTGGCGATCGAGGTGCCGCTCGGCATCTTCATCGCGCTCAACATGCCTAAGAAGGGCTGGGGCGTGCCGGTCTGCCTGGTGCTGATGTCGCTGCCACTGCTGATCCCGTGGAATGTCGTCGGCACCATCTGGCAGGTGTTCGGACGCAACGACATCGGACTGTTGGGCTATTACCTCAACGCGATCGGCATCGACTACAATTACGTGCAGGATCCGTTCGATGCCTGGGTGACGATCATCGTCATGGATGTCTGGCACTGGACCAGCCTCGTCGTGCTGCTCTGCTATGCCGGGCTGGTCTCGATCCCCGATGCCTTCTACCAGGCGGCAAAGATCGACGGGGCCTCGCGCTGGGCGGTATTCCGCTACATCCAGCTGCCGAAGATGCAGCGCGTGCTTTTGATCGCCGTGCTGCTGCGCTTCATGGACAGTTTCATGATCTACACCGAACCGTTCGTCGTCACCGGCGGCGGGCCGGGCAACTCGACGACCTTCCTGTCGATCGACCTCGTCAAGACGGCGCTCGGCCAGTTCGACCTTGGCCCGGCGGCCGCCATGTCGCTGGTCTACTTCCTCATCATCCTGTTGTTGTCATGGGTGTTCTACACCGTGATGACCAATTACGACGCGGAGCGCTGAAATGGCTGGCGCCAATGAACGAACCGAGCGCAATGCGATGAACGGGACCGCCTCGGAAAGTCTCGCCGGTACACTGTCGCAGAGCGATCTCGACAGGCGCATGCGCCGGCGCGGCGAGGAATCGCGCTGGTGGTGGATCGTGCCGACGCTCTACATCATCGTACTTCTGCTGCCGATTTACTGGCTCATCAATATGAGCTTCAAGACCAATGCCGAGATCGTCAACTCGATGACGCTCTACCCGCACACGCCGACAATCGCCAACTACGTCACCATCTTCACGCAGAGGGCTTGGTATTCCGGCTACATCAACTCGATCACCTATGTCGTCATGAACATGGTGATTTCGGTGTCGGTGGCGCTGCCTGCGGCTTACGCTTTCTCGCGCTATCGTTTCCTCGGCGATAAGCATCTGTTCTTCTGGCTGCTGACCAACCGCATGGCGCCGCCGGCCGTGTTCGCACTGCCGTTCTTCCAGCTCTATTCGGCCTTCGGCCTCATCGACACGCACATTGCGGTGGCGCTGGCGCACTGCCTGTTCAACGTGCCGCTGGCGGTGTGGATCCTCGAAGGCTTCATGTCGGGCGTGCCGAAGGAGATCGATGAAACCGCCTATATCGACGGCTATTCGTTCCCGCGTTTCTTTGTCAGGATATTCATGCCGCTGATCGCCAGCGGCATCGGCGTCGCCTGCTTCTTCTGCTTCATGTTCTCATGGGTGGAACTGTTGATCGCGCGCACGCTGACCACCACCGACGCCAAGCCGATCGCCGCCACCATGACGCGCACCGTATCGGCCGCCGGCATGGACTGGGGCCTCCTTGCCGCAGCCGGCGTGCTGACGCTGATCCCTGGCGCGCTCGTCATCTGGTTTGTCCGCAACTATATCGCCAAGGGCTTCGCCCTGGGGAGGGTATGATCATGAATCTCGACCTCTCCTGGATGGCGTGGACGTGGCCGACGGCCGCTTTCTTCGCCACCATTCTTCTGTTGCTGTGCGGCATGGCCGCTTGGGAATACGCCTCGCCAGGCGGCAATCCGCGCGTCGGCATGCTGCGCTTCGAGACGACACGCGGCGATCGCCTGTTTCTGTCGCTGCTTGGCAGTGCCTTTATTCATCTCGCTTGGCTGGGTCTCGTCGGATCCAACCTTTGGTGGGCTCTCGCTCTCTCCGTGGTCTACGCCGTCGGCGTGTTCCGCTACGTATAGAGGGGGAAACTGTTGGAGCGGCCGCGTGCCGGCGACTGCTCCAGATCGCACTTGAAACTTAAAACTGTGGAGGAAACTAATGCGACGGCAATTTTTAACGTCAACGACCGCCCTTGTCCTGTTGCTGGGGGCAGGCAATGCCTATGCCGGAATGGACGAAGCCAAGTCCTTCCTGGACAAGGAAATCGGCCCCCTGTCGACGCTTTCGCGCGCCGATCAGGAAGCCGAAATGCAATGGTTCATCGACGCCGCCAAGCCGTTCGCCGGCATGGACATCAAGGTCGTCTCTGAAACCATCGCCACCCACCAGTATGAATCGCAGGTGCTGGCGCCGGCCTTTACCGCCATCACCGGCATCAAGATCACACATGACGTTATCCAGGAAGGCGACGTCGTTGAGAAGATCCAGACGCAGATGCAGACCGGCCAGAACCTCTATGACGGCTGGGTCAACGATTCCGACCTGATCGGCACCCACTGGCGCTACCAGCAGGTGCGCAATCTGACCGACTGGATGGCGGGTGAGGGCAAGGACGTCACCAATCCGAACCTGGACCTGAAGGACTTCATCGGCACCTCGTTCACGACGGCTCCCGACAAGAAGCTCTACCAACTGCCCGATCAGCAGTTCGCCAACCTCTACTGGTTCCGTTACGACTGGTTCAACGACGAGAAGAACAAGGCCGACTTCAAGGCGAAATACGGCTACGACCTCGGCGTTCCGGTCAATTGGTCGGCGTATGAGGACATCGCCGAATTCTTCACCGGTCGCGAGATAGACGGCAAGAAGGTCTATGGCCACATGGACTACGGCAAGAAGGACCCGTCGCTGGGCTGGCGGTTCACCGACGCCTGGCTGTCGATGGCCGGCAATGGCGACAAGGGCCTGCCGAATGGCTTGCCGGTCGACGAGTGGGGCATCAAGGTCGACGAGAATTCACGCCCTGTCGGCTCCTGCACCGCCCGCGGCGGCGATACCAATGGTCCTGCGGCGGTCTATTCGATCCAGAAGTATCTCGACTGGTTGAAAGCCTACGCGCCTGCCGAAGCGCAAGGCATGACCTTCTCTGAATCCGGCCCGGTGCCGGCGCAAGGGGCGGTTGCCCAGCAGATCTTCTGGTACACCGCCTTCACCGCTTCGATGGTCGACGCCGGCGCCAAGGCGGTGCTGAACGACGATGGCACGCCGAAGTGGCGCATGGCGCCGTCGCCGCACGGCGTCTACTGGAAGGACGGCATGAAGCTCGGCTACCAGGACGTGGGTTCCTGGACGCTGATGAAGTCGACGCCGACCGATCGCGCCAAGGCCGCCTGGCTTTACGCGCAATTCGTCACCTCGAAGACCGTGGACGTGAAGAAGAGCCATGTCGGCCTGACTTTCATCCGCGAGAGTACTATCCACGACAAGAGCTTCACCGAACGTGCGCCGAAGCTCGGCGGCCTGATCGAGTTCTACCGCTCACCCGCCCGTGTGCAGTGGTCCCCGACCGGCACCAACGTGCCTGACTATCCGAAGCTGGCTCAGCTCTGGTGGCAGGCAATCGGCGATGCGTCGTCCGGAGCCAAGACGGCGCAGGAAGCGATGGACTCGCTCTGCGGCGAGCAGGAGAAGGTCATGAGCCGCATCGAGAAATCGGGTGTCCAGGGCGATATCGGCCCGAAGATGGCCGAAGAGCATGATCTCGCCTACTGGAACGCCGACGCGGTCAAGAAGGGCAATCTCGCGCCTCAGCTCAAGATCGAGAACGAGAAGGAAAAGCCGGTCACCATCAACTACGACGAACTGGTCAAGAGCTGGCAAAAGTAAGACGATCTATGCGGGCGTTCGCGCCCGTGTGAAATTGAGGGAGGCGGCGCGTTGCCGTCTCCCTTCTTTTTGTTAAGGCGGAGGATGCAGAATGAGCGGTTTGGTGCTTGCGATCGACCAGGGAACGACATCGACACGGGCGATCCTGTTCGACGGCACGATGAATGTCGCAGGCAGCGGGCAGAAGGAATTCGCCCAGCACTATCCGGCCTCAGGCTGGGTCGAACACGATCCGGAGGAGATCTGGTCGAGCGTCATTGAGACGGTGAGGGCTGCGCTGAAGAATGCCGGCCGCGACGCTTCGGATGTGGCTGCGATCGGCATCACCAACCAGCGCGAGACGGTCGTCATCTGGGACAAAGCGACCGGCAAACCGATTCACAACGCCATTGTCTGGCAGGACCGGCGCACCGCACCGCTATGCCAGAAGCTCAGGAAGCAGGGGCTTGAGAAGAAATTCACCCGCAAGACCGGCCTGCTGCTCGACCCCTATTTCTCCGGCACCAAGATCGCCTGGATGCTGGACAAGGTGAAGGGCGCGAGGAAGCGTGCCGAGAAGGGCGAGCTGCTCGCCGGCACCATCGACAGCTTTTTGATCTGGCGGCTGACCGGCGGCAAGGTTCACGCCACGGATGCCACCAACGCGTCGCGCACGCTGGTCTACAACATTGCGGAGAATGCCTGGGACGAGGAGCTGCTGGCCATCCTGCGCATCCCCGCCGCGATGCTGCCCGAAGTCAAGGATTGCGCCGATGATTATGGAATAACAGAGAAAAACCTGTTTGGCGCCGAAATCAGAATCCTCGGCGTTGCCGGCGACCAGCATGCCGCGACGATTGGCCAGGCCTGCTTCGAGCCGGGCATGATGAAATCCACCTATGGCACCGGCTGTTTTGCGTTGCTCAACACCGGCAGCGACCTGGTGCGGTCGAAGAACCGACTCTTGACCACCATTGCCTATCGGCTGAACGGCAAGACCACCTATGCGCTGGAAGGCTCGATCTTCATCGCTGGGGCTGCCGTGCAATGGCTGCGCGACGGCATCAAGGTGATCGGCAAGGCAGAGCAGAGCGGCAAACTCGCGGCGGAAGCCGATCCGACGCAGAACGTCTATCTGGTGCCGGCCTTTGTCGGGCTCGGTGCGCCGCACTGGGATGCCGAGGCGCGGGGCGCGATTTTCGGATTGACCCGCAACACCGGACCGGCGGAGTTTGCCCGCGCGGCACTGGAATCCGTCGCCTACCAGACCCGCGACCTGCTCGACGCCATGCACAAGGATTGGAAGGGCGCCAAGGCAAAGACGGTGCTCAGGGTCGATGGCGGCATGGTGGCATCGGACTGGACCATGCAGCGCCTGGCCGACATTCTCGACGCGCCGGTCGATCGGCCGACAATTCTGGAGACGACCGCGCTGGGGGCGGCATGGCTTGCCGGTTCGAAGGCCGGCGCATGGCCGAAGGCGCGGGAATTCGCGAAGACCTGGGCCCTGGAGCGGCGGTTCGTGCCCGACATGGAATCCGCTACCCGGTCCGTCAAATTGGCGGGCTGGCGGGACGCTGTGCGCCGGACATTGAGCGTGCCATAATCGCCTTGAGGTGAGGGCTTGGCGAGGGGGAAATGACGCCGGAATGGTATAGCAACTGGTGCGCGGAGGCATTCGAACAGCTTACCGCGAAGAACGCCCGTCTGGAGAAGGATTTCCACTTGGGGCACTGGCCGCGCTATGACTACGACCTGACAACGGGGAAGCTGCTGTTTTCACAGGAAGGGAAGGTCGCGGTCGTCGCCGAAATCCAGATCGCGGGTTCCACGAGCACAATGGCTGGCAACTGGCTGTGGGCCTGGGCGAACTCCAACCTGCCCGACGAACTCCTTGCGGACGCAAAGCAGGTCCGATCCTTCGGGGAACAGAACGGCATCGACGAGCTGGCGCAGGCTTACGTGGTCGATACCGACGACGACCTCGAAGCACTCGGATGGGAACTCAGCGGGGCTATGGTACGGATTTGCGACGCTGTTGGAGCGTACCGCTCTCCCCGCGGCAAAGGTGGCGGTCTTTACCTGGTTATCAAGAGCCTGAGCTGGGCCAGCGACAAACGCGACCACTGCCAACCATGTTAGGATAGACGCGACAAGGCCCGCGTCTTCTATACGCGGGCCTTTACTCACCATTACCAGCTACTGATACTCAACAGGGATCAGTAAGGGGAGCGGCACTCCCGACGAGGACCATTGTTCGGCTGGAAGGTGTTGTCGGAAGCGCGGTAGCTCCGATAATGATCGTAGCACCACTGAACGTGCGAGTTGCCTTCATAGACGCGGTTGTTCTCGTTGTTGACAATCGCGCCGGTGATCAGCGCGCCAGTCGCGAAGGCGGCCAGCGGGAACCAGTAGTCGCCATGACGGCGATAGCCGCGGCGATATTCACGATAGCCGCGATGCCCATTCCAATACATGTCACCGTTGCGGCTAAAGCTTCGATTGCGCGAGAAATTGCGGTCGAAGGAGCGGTTTCTCCTCCACTCCCGGTATTGCACCGTCTGTACATCCGGCGCTGCCGCCTGGGAGAGTGGCACGTAGTTGGGCTGGGCGTTGACCGGCACCACCTCCGCCGCGACGAATGTCGCCGAAAGGGTGGCGGCAAGCAGGCCCGTTGTGATTCTATTCATTGGTATTCTCCTCGAGGGTTTGGCGAACGTCCCTTTGGCAAAAAACGACAGTGCGTCGGATTTGTTCCGCCGTGTAGGCAGCCGTTCCTGCACCGAAACCCAAACCGCCGGACTGCTCGCCAGGACCCGGGGGAACAAGCAAGAGGCGGCGAATTAGGGCAAAGAGCAGGTTTGGAACCCATCTTTTCCGGTTGACCGGTCGCGGCACTCTCCCTATGTTCCGCGCAATTTCGAGGGCGGCCTTTTCGAGCCCGCGGGAGCGCGTAGCTCAGCCGGTAGAGCAACTGACTTTTAATCAGTAGGTCATGGGTTCGAATCCCATCGCGCTCACCATCGTCAAATGACATGTCAGCGCTTTTGATTTGCCCATGTATCCTTGCGGCGCTCAACGACCGCTCAGGCGCCTCCTGACAAGTGCACGTCCAGAACGGCGGCTTTCTTGGCGATCAGTCCTGTCAGATCCGCGTCGGATCGCTTGGTGCCGGTCCGTTCGCGCAGCAACGAGATGACCGCGCTCATCGAAAGCTGGGCAGTGCGATCGCTCAGGATAGCGTCCACCGCGCCGGCAACATCCGGGGTCTCCGTCGGTGCTCGCATGATCGGTTCCTTTCTGTTCAGGTCGGCCTCGGCGCCGTTGGCCGGTCCCCGCACGCCACGGTCGAAGATGACGGCCAGGCCGTTCTTCACGGCGAGGGCGGCGACCATGTCGTCGAGGTCGTGATCGGAAAGCGCTGGCTCCGAAGGATCGGGCTTCAGGGTTCTGCGGATCACTCGGGCAGCCTGATCAGTCGACACAAAGCCAAAATGCCGTTTTCTGGCCTCGACATATTGCTCGATGATCATGCTCAGGCGCCGCGCTGCGATATCCCTGGGTTGCTGCATCTGGGCCTCCTCCGGCTGCCGCAAGCGCAAGGTCGACAGCACCAGAAGGAAATAGGGCGGCGGATCTACTCAAACAGGGGACGGATCGATCATTCGACGCATCTTGCGCAGATATAGGAACGATCCGGGCCTTGATGCATTTTGGCTCTATGACCAGCTCATTGAGGGACGCCGGGACATGAAGATTGCCCATGTCGCACCACTCTACGAATCGGTGCCGCCACGACTTTACGGGGGTACCGAGCGTATCATCTCGTATCTTACCGAAGCTCTCGTCGATCTCGGCCACGAGGTGACGTTGTTTGCCAGCGGCGACACGAAGAGCTCCGCCAAACTGGTGCCATGCCGCGAAAGGGCGCTTCGTCTCGATCCGCGTCCGCTGAAGTCCGAGATCGCGGCACATTTGTCGATGCTCGACGAAGTGCGCAAACGGGCCGACGACTTCGACGTCGTGCATTTCCATCTGAGCCATTTCCTGCATTTCCCGTTTTTCCGTGATATGCCGCAGCGCACGGTGACAACGCCGCATGGCAGGCTAGATTACGCGGACCTCGCGCAAGCCTATGACCGGTTCCCGCGGTTCCCCATGATTTCCATATCCCGCAGCCAGCGGGCGCGGTTCGCATCCGCGAACTGGCTGGCGACGATCCATCACGGGCTGCCGCTTGACCTTTATGAGGCCGATTTCGAGGCCGGTTCGGACGGTACCTACCTGGCTTTTCTCGGCAGAATGTCACGCGACAAGCGGCCGGACCGGGCAATCGAGATTGCCCGCCGAACCGGCCTGAAACTGAAGCTCGCCGCCAAGGTCGGCGATGGCGACCGCGCCTATTTCGAGGAAGTCGTGCAGCCGCTGATCGATGGCGACCGGGTCGAGTATGTCGGCGAGATTGGTGAGGACCAGAAGGCCCGGTTTCTGGGCAATGCGGCCGCCTTGCTGTTTCCCATCGACTGGCCTGAACCCTTCGGGCTTGCGGTGATCGAGGCCATGGCGTGCGGAACCCCGGTCATGGCTTGGAGTTGCGGCGCTATGCCCGAGATCATCGATCATGGGGTCACCGGCTTTGTCGTCGAAACCATCGAAGATGCCGTCGCCTCGATGCCGGCTCTCCTGCAACTCGACAGGCGACGAATAAGAACGGCCTTCGAAAGGCGGTTTTCGGCCGATAGAATGGCCAGGGATTATGTCGAGGCCTATTCGCGGCTGACCACCGGCCACGAAGAGAGCAGGGCCTCATAGATCTTCAACCCGTTCGGAAACCAGCACGGGACAATCTTCTTGACCATTACCCAACTCGACGAGCGCAAGCTCGATCCTGCGATAGCACTGGCTTCCCTGGACGAAACCGCGCCCAGGGAGCCGCATCGGCTTTACGCTCTCAAGCATGGCGATTGCTTTGCCGTCGCCGACGCCTATGGCGACATACGTGGCGCCGGCGACGGCTTCTTCCGCGACGACACGCGCGTGCTCTCCGAATTTCGCCTGACGGTTGGCGGGCGATCGTTGTCGCTGCTGGGCGCATCGCTCAGCCAGGACAACGTCCTGTTCACCAGCAACCTGACCAATCTGCCGATCGAGAGCGCCGCGGGCCGCCAGATTCCGCAGGGCGCGATCCATATCGAGCGGGTCAGGCTTCTGTGGCAGGAAAGGCTATATGAACGCATCACGCTCTCGAACTATAGCCGGGAGCATTCGACGGTCTTGGTGTCACTGCGCTTCGGTGTTGATTTTCGCGACATGTTCGAAGTCCGGGGCTCGACCCGCTCCAAGCGCGGTACCGCGCACACGGCCGAGATCGACCAGAGTTCGGTCGTGCTCCGCTACGAAGGGCTGGACAAGGTCGTACGGACCTCGGCCATTTCGTTTTCACAGCCCCCGGATCAACTGACCTCCGAGCGGGCGGATTTCTTCATTGCCGTCACCAAGCGCAGCCGCCAGACGCTGTATGTGGAGGTGGGGAGCAAGACAACGGCCCGCCCGCAAAGTGAACGTTTCCGGGCCGCGGCGGCGCGCGCCCGTTTCGGCATGCGCGCCAAGCGCCGGCATGGGGCAACGCTGCACAGTTCAGGCCGCGTCTTCAATGATTGGATGGAACGGGCGCGTGCCGATGTGGCATTGCTCACCACGGAACTGGCGACCGGGCCTTACCCATATGCCGGGATCCCGTGGTTCTCCACCGCCTTCGGCCGCGACGGCGTGATTTCAGCTCTGCAGATGCTTTGGCTCAATCCCGGCCTGGCTCGTGGCGTGCTTGCCTTTCTCGCCCAGCACCAGGCGACCGAAACCTCTCCCTTCAGCGATTCCGAGCCCGGCAAGATCATGCACGAGACCCGCAAGGGCGAGATGGCGGCGCTGAGCGAGTTGCCGTTCGGCCGCTACTATGGCGGCGTCGATACGACGCCCCTCTACATCCATCTCGCCTGCGCCTATGCGGACCGCACGGGAGACACGGCTTTCATCGATGGCCTTTGGCCATCGCTGTGCGCCGCCGCCGAGTGGATCGAGACAGCGAGCCGTTCGACAGGGTTTCTTACCTATCAGCGCGCCGCGGAATCCGGCCTTGCCAACCAGGGATGGAAGGACAGCTTCGATTCCGTCTTCCATGCCGACGGCCGCATTCCGAAAGGGCCGATCGCGCTGGTCGAGGTGCAGGGTTACGTCTTTGCAGCATTTCGGGGATTGGCAAAGCTGGCACGGCTGCGCGGCGAAGAGGAGCGGGCGGAGAATTGGGAGCTGCGCGCCGATGCCATTCGCCAACAAGTCGAACGCCATTTCTGGATCGAAGAGCTTGGCTACTATGCGCTGGCGATCGATGGCGACGGCCAACCCTGCAAGGTGCGCACGTCCAATGCTGGTCACCTGCTCTATGTCGGCCTTCCCAATCCGGATCGCGCACGCATGGTCGCCGACCAGCTGCTGTCGGCTTCGTTCCATTCCGGCTGGGGGCTGAGAACGCTGGCGGACGATGCGATCTTCTTCAATCCGATGTCCTATCATAACGGCTCCATCTGGCCGCACGACACCGCGATCTGCGCCGCCGGGCTGGCGCGATACGGTATCCGCGACAGCGTGGTGCGGTTGATGAGCGGGACCTTCGAATCCGCGGTTCATTTCAACATGCGGCTACCCGAACTGTTCTGCGGGTTCACGCGCTCGGCCGGCGAAGCGCCGATTGCCTATCCGGTGGCTTGCCTGCCGCAGGCCTGGTCCGCGGGCTCCGCCTTCATGCTCATGCAGGCCTGCCTCGGCCTACAGATCGACGGTTGGACGAACGAAATTCACGTGACCCGGCCGCACTTGCCGATCGGCATCGACAATCTTGTCATTCGCCATCTCTCGGTGGGACATGTGGCGGTGGACCTGACGTTTCAGCGCGTGGGGGATCGTGTCGGTGCCTTCCTTGCGGATGCGCATGAAGGATTGGTGCCACTGGTGGTCAAGAGCTGAAAAATCGGAACCAACACCGGGTGCGGAACGTTGGATCAGCACGCCAAGGATGCTGGAGTTCCTGTCGGTGGATCTGCCGCGTCCCATTGAAAGGTAATCAATTCGAAATGCCCGACAACAGTTCGTACCTGGTCGTACCCTCGGCCGCACTGTGGCTCTTCGTTCTCGTAATTGTCGGTATCTCATGCGTCGCGCTCGCGGTGGTGCTGTCACGGGCGCGCCGGGCCAGAAACATGAAGCTCGCCCGTCTCGAAGCAGGATCCGTTCGCAGCCCATTGCCGGAGTTCGAAAAGAACGGGCAATCCGCGGCCGCCGCCCTCGTCCAATGGTCGCCGGAAACGTTGCGTCACATTCTGGCGAAGGAACTTCCCGATGCGCAGGTGATCGTGGTGTCAAATCGCGAACCCTACATCCATAACCGCAACGGCGACGGCATCCAGCTGGTCGTACCCGCCAGCGGGCTGGTCTCCGCCCTGGAGCCGATCACGCGCGCCTGTGCGGGCACATGGATCGCCTATGGCGGCGGTTCGGCCGATGCGCTGGTGGTGGACGAAAACGACCGCGTCGAAGTGCCGCCGGAAAACCCTTCCTATACGTTGCGCCGTGTCTGGCTGAGCGAGGAAGAACAGCAAGGCTATTATCTCGGCTTTGCCAATGAGGGGCTTTGGCCGCTGTGCCACATAGCCTTCACCCGACCGATATTCCGTGCTTCCGACTGGGAGGCCTACGAGGCGGTTAACCGCAAATTCGCCGACACCGTCGTCGCGGAGGCACGCAACGAGCGGCCCATCGTGCTTGTCCAGGACTACCATTTCGCCCTGTTGCCGCGGATGATCCGGGAGCGCCTGCCGGAAGCCATCATCATCACCTTCTGGCACATTCCATGGCCGAATTCCGAGGTATTCAGCATCTGCCCATGGCGCGAGAAGATCCTAGAAGGATTGCTGGGCAGTTCGATCGTCGGCTTTCACACCCAGTTCCATTGCAACAACTTCATCGACAGCGTCGACCGCTTCCTGGAGAGCAGGATCGAGCGCGAGGATTCCGCCATCTCCTATGGCGGCCAGATCAGCCTGGTTCACGCGTATCCAATTTCAATCGAATGGGAGCCGGCTCGACAGGCCCAGCTGCCCGACGTGGCGCAATGCCGGCGGCATGTTCGTGAAAAGTTCGGGCTGGCGGACGATGTCAGGCTGTGTGTCGGCGTCGAACGTCTCGACTACACCAAGGGCATCCTCGATCGCTTTACCGCACTCGACGAGCTGCTGAGGCTCCATCCGGAATGGATTGGCAAGGTCGCCTTCCTGCAGATCGCGGCACCCAGTCGCGGCACCTTGCCCGCATACCAACAGTTGCATGAAGAGTGTCTGCGTCAAGCCGAGGATCTCAACCGGCGCTATGGCCGCGACGGCTACACTCCCGTCCTGATGGTCACGGAACATCATTCGCAGGAACAGGTCTACGAAATCTACCGGGCCGCCGACGTTTGCTTGGTCACGAGCCTGCATGACGGCATGAACCTGGTGGCCAAGGAGTTCGTCGCGGCGCGCAATGACGAACAGGGGGTCCTGCTGCTCAGCATGTTCGCCGGCGCTTCCAAGGAATTGCTGGAAGCGCTGATCGTCAATCCCTACGACGCCACAATGATGGGCGACGCCTTGTTGCAGGCTTTGACGATGTCGTCGGAAGAGCAGCGGCAGCGCATGCAAAGGATGCGTGAGGTCGTTCGCGACAATAATGTCTACCGGTGGGCAGGCAGCATGCTTCTCGATGCCGCGCGCCTGCGCAAACGCGTTGCGGTCGATCGCGCCGTCGGCGCCGCCCCGACCTCATCGGGCAACGTGATCTCGCTGCTCGATCGCAGACGGGTGGCGGCGCTGTGATGTCGCTTCTGCCAAAGCTGCCCGCGCCTGAGCTCCCAACAGGGCCGTGGGCCTTGTTCCTGGACATTGACGGCACGCTTCTCGAACACGCCGCGCATCCCGATGCGGTGGTTGTCGGCGATGAATTGCGTACGCTGCTGGCGAGGCTCGAATTGCAATTGGATGGAGCTCTGGCGTTCATCACGGGACGATCGATCGCCGCGGTCGACCATCTTTTCCAGCCGCTCAGATTGCGCGCCGCCGGGCTGTATGGGCTTGAGCACAGGCTCATCCGCGACGGCCCGGTCGAGGCAGCGGGAGAGCCGGCCGACATTGCGGCACTTGCCGAGGAAATCGAAGCGGAGCTGGGCAGTTCGGACGTTTATATCGAGCGCAAGGGACCGATCCTGGCAGTCCACACGCGCGCGGCACCGCAACTGTTGCGGCGCGCGACGCAACTGGTCGAACAGGCGTTGGGCAGGTTACCTACGGGATATCGGGTGCTGGCCGGCAATGCCGGCGTTGAATTGATGCCGCTGGAGGCAGCAAAGGGAGCCGCCATCAGGCGCTTTCTGGATCTGCCGGCTTTCGAGGGGCGGCGGCCGGTGTTTCTGGGCGACGATACATCCGACGAAAATGGTTTCGAGGCCGTGAACGAGATGGACGGCATGTCGATCCGCATCAAACCGCACGGACCGACAGCGGCGCGCCATGTGCTTGCCGACGTCGGGGAGGCTTTGGCTTGGCTGGGTGCGGTGAGCCAGCGTAATTTGGATGGATCGACCGGCCTGGTCCATCCCTTCAATCGAAGGAGTCCGTGATGACCCAATTCACCAGTCTCATCTTGGAGATCATGCCTGCTTGGCTACGCCGGCGGTCGCTGCCGAATACGCACGAGACCCAGCCGAGTTTCGATCCGTCGCGCCCGCAGGACGCGGATGAGGTCTGGCGCCAGTTTGTTCAAAAGGATCTCTTTGACGCCAACATGCAGGATTACGACGAGACCGGAGATAGAAAGACCAGCCGCCACTGAGGGCGGTTAGCCTTCCCCGAAAACAAGCGAAACATTTCCACCGGCGTGACGCTCGAGGCGGCCGGCAAGGTCGAGTTCAAGCAGCACCATGAAGACCTGGGCGGGATGCAGGCCGGTGTGGCGGATGATCTCGTCGACCGGCACCGGTGTCGGCCCCAGCGCCTCGATCACCTTGGCCCGGTCGCTCTCGCCTGGTGGCGGTGTGGCCGAAAAGTCGGGCGGGTCCTCAAACGGCGGCAGATCAGGCGCCCGCATGCCGGTCAGCGGAAGGATCGCCCTGGAAATATCCGAAGCTTCGGTGACCAGCGTGGCGCCGTCCTTGAGCAGACCGTTGGTACCGGCCGCGCGCGGATCGAGCGGGGAGCCGGGCACCGCAAAGACCAACCGGCCCATCTCGCCGGCAAGCCTGGCGCTGATCAGCGAGCCTGAGCGCTGTGCTGCCTCAACCACCACCAGCCCAAGAGCGGCGCCCGCGACAAGGCGGTTGCGGCGCGGGAAATCCTGGGCACGCGGCTGCCAGCCGAACGGCATTTCCGAGATGATGGCGCCACGCTCCGCAATGTCATCGCACAGACCGGCATTTTCGGGCGGGTAGGGCAGGTCGAGCCCACCGGCGAGCACGCCGACCGTACCGGTCAAGACACTGCCCTGATGCGCCGCCGTGTCGATGCCACGTGCCAGGCCGGAGACGATGCCGTAGCCGTCTCGTCCGAGATCGGCTGCCAGCATGCGCGCCATCTTGATGCCGGCAAGCGATGCGTTGCGGGCGCCGACTATCGCGACACCCGGCAACCGGAACACCGCGGCATTGCCCCTGACCGCCAGCATCGGCGGCGGATTGTCCATGCTGCGCAACAGCGGCGGATAGTCCGCCTCCCCAATACCGACAAAGCGTGCTCCAAGTCGCCGCGCGGCCTCCATCTCGGCCTCGGCCTCGGCAAGGGAAGGGGTGCGCACGATCCGGTTGGCGCCGCCGGAAATCATCAGTTCCGGCAGCATTTCCAACGCGACTTCGGCCGAACCGAAACGGTTGATCAGGTCGCGAAAGGAGGCCGGGCCGACATTCTGGGTGCGGATCAGCCGCAGCCAGCTCAGTCGCTGGCGATCGGTGAGACGCGGCCCGGCGGCCGGTTCGCTCACCCCTTGGCTCCGATCTTGCGTTCGGTGCCGGCAATCAGTCGCGAAATGTTTTCTCGGTGCTTGATGAAGACAATGATGCTCATCACCACGAACAGAATGGCTATCTGCGGCGTGCTCAGGAAATAAAGCGCGATCGGCACCACCACGGCAGCAGCCAGCGCCGCCAGCGATGAGTAGCGGAAGAGGAAAGCCATCACCAACCATCCGACAGCGAAGATCAATGCGACTTGCCAGGCAAGGCCGACCAGCACGCCGAGATAAGTGGCGACGCCCTTGCCACCCTTGAAGCCGAGCCATGCCGGGAACAGGTGGCCCAGAAAGGCGCCGAGACCAGCCCAGATCGCGGCTTCAGGCGCGAAATGGCTTGCTATCAGCACGGCGGCCGTGCCTTTCAGCACATCGAGCAGCAAAGTCGCGGCGGCAAGCCCCTTGTTGCCGGTGCGCAGCACATTGGTGGCGCCGATATTGCCTGAACCGATCTTGCGCACATCGCCAAGGCCGGCCGCGCGGGTAAGCAGCAGGCCGAACGGAATCGAGCCCAGCAGATAGCCGAACACCAGCGCCAGGATTGGGCCGTAAGTCATTGTTCCCCCCGCGTTCCCCCAACCATGCCTGAAGTCGCATGGCTACCGCCGGCTCAGGCAGAAAATATTGTGCGGCCCGCCACCAGCGTTTGCAAGACCTTGCCTTGCAGCCGTGCGCCTTCGAAGCAGGTGTTTTTCGAGCGCGAGCGGATACCGCTTTCGCTGACTATCCAGGGTTCATCGAGGTCGACAAGCGCGAGATCGGCGACGGCGCCTGGCTTCAGCGTGCCGCCGGCCAATCCAAACAGCCTCGCCGGCGCGGTGGACAAGGTTTCGATCAGCCTGAGCAGGGGCACGTCGCCATTGTGGTAGAGGCGCAAGGCCGCGCCCAGCAGGGTTTCGAGGCCAATGGCACCGGCCGCGGCGTCGGCGAAGGGCAGGCGCTTGGTATCGACGTCCTGCGGATCGTGCGAGGAGACGATGACATCGACCGTTCCGTCCTTGACCGCATCGATCATCGCCAACCGGTCCTCCTCGGCCCGCAGCGGCGGCGTCAGGCGGAAGAAGGTGCGGTACTCGCCAACGTCGTTTTCATTGAGAGACAGATTGTGGATCGACACGCCAGACGTCACTGCCGCGCTGTCGGCCTTCGCACGCGCCACGGCGCTTGCCGCCATTGCCGTCGAGATCTTCGCGGCGTGGTACGAACCTTGCGTCAGCCGCGCCAGCGCGAGGTCACGCTCGAGCGGGATGGATTCGGCTTCACGTGGAATGCCGGAGAGGCCGAGCCAACTGGCATACAGGCCTTCGTTCATGACGCCCGACGACCCAAGATCGGCATCCTGCGTTTCATGGACGATGGTGGCGCCGAAATCGCGCGCATAGGTTAGCGCGCGACGCATCACCAGCGCGCTCGATATGGTATGCCTGCCATCGGTGAAGGCGACCGCGCCCGCCTCGCGCAGCAGCCCGAACTCCGTCATTTCACGTCCGTGGAGGCCCTTGGTGATGGCGGCGGCCGGAAAGATATTGACGACGGCCGTGTCCTTGGCGGTGCGCAGCACGAATTCGACCAGCGCCACATTGTCGATCACCGGATCGGTGTCTGGCATCATCACGATGGACGTGACGCCGCCGGCCGCTGCGGCGACACTTGCCGAAGCGATGGTTTCGCGATGTTCGGCGCCGGGCTCGCCGATGAAGACCCGGCCGTCGATCAGGCCGGGGATGATCGCCTTGCCGCTGCAGTCGATCGCCGTAGCGCCGTCGGGGACGCCCTGGTTCAGCGCCGCCTTGCCCGCGGCAACGATTTTCCTACCTTCGACTATGACGGAGCCGACTTCATCAAGGCCGCGTGACGGGTCGACGATGCGGGCGCGTTCAAAGACCGTGATGCTCATGCGCCGCGGCCTTCTTGATTGCGGCCCTCTTGATTGCGGCCCTCTTGATTGCGGCGGGAATCGAGCAGCGCTTCCATCACCGCCATGCGCACGGCGACGCCCATTTCCACCTGCTCCTGGATGACGCTTTGCGGGCCGTCGGCGATTTCCGAAGCAATTTCGACACCGCGGTTCATCGGGCCAGGATGCATGACAAGCGCGTCATCCTTGGCGGCCTTCAGTTTCTCGGCGTCTAGACCAAAATAGCGGAAATATTCGCGCACCGACGGCACGAAGGCTCCTTCCATGCGCTCGCGCTGCAAGCGCAACATCATCACCACATCCGCGTCCTTCAGGCCCTCCGCCATCGAGCGGCAGACGATCACGCCCATCCTGTCGATGCCCGAGGGCAACAGCGTCGAGGGCGCCACCACCCGCACCTGTGCGCCGAGTGCGTTGAGCAGCATGATGTTGGAGCGCGCCACACGCGAATGCAGGATGTCGCCGCAGATCGCCACGATCAGCTTCGACAGCGCACCCTTGGCGCGGCGGATGGTGAGCGCGTCGAGCAGCGCCTGTGTCGGGTGTTCATGGGCGCCGTCGCCGGCATTGACCACCGAGCAGCCGACCTTCTGCGCCAGGAGGGCCGCCGCGCCCGCCGACTGATGGCGGATGATCAATATGTCGGGCCGCATGGCATTGAGTGTCATCGCGGTGTCGATGAGCGTTTCGCCCTTCTTTACCGAGGAACTCGCCACCGACATGTTCATGACATCGGCGCCAAGCCGCTTTCCGGCCAGCTCGAACGAGGATTGCGTGCGGGTCGAGGCTTCGTAGAAGAGATTGATCTGGGTGCGGCCGCGCAGCGTCGAGGTCTTTTTTTCGGACTGGCGCGAGATCGCGACCGCCCGATCCGCCCTGTCGAGCAAAAGCTCGATGTCGGCGGGCGAAAGGTCGCTGATGCCCAGAAGATGGCGGTGAGGGTAGAGTGGCAGGGACGAAGCGTCGGTCATCTCAAGGGGCTGCTATAGGGTGCGGATTTCGCGCCCGCAAGCACCCGCTTTGGATTGACGCCGTTCTCCTCAATTTTTTCGTGTAGATAGCCGATTAGATCGGCCGGTATTTTCGTCGCGCGCGCAGCAACGCTTGGCTATATCTAAGCCGACGGCCTCGGATTCGAGGCTTTCCGACAATAGGGCCTTTCTAGAAGGATCGGCTAGAAGGATTGGGCGTGACCGACGACGTAACGAACCAGCCGCCGCCGCTGACGGGCGGCAACGCCTGGCGAGGCGATCCGTTGCTGATCCAGCTTGCCGAGCGCTTTTCCGATCCGGTGCGCAAGGATCTCGACGGGCTCGGCCGTTTCGTGCTGACGCAAGAAGCGCAGGAACTGGCGCGCCTCGCCAATGTCGAGACGCCGAAACTCAGGACGCACGATCGCCAGGGACGGCGCATCGACCTGGTCGAATTCCATCCCGCCTACCACGCCTTGATGCGCCGCTCGGTGGCCAACGGCCTGCATTCCTCGGTCTGGGAAAATGGCGACGCCGAGATCGGCCGCCGCCATCAGGTGCGCGCCGCCCGTTTTTACCTGACGGCGGAACTCGAGACCGGGCATCTCTGCCCCATCACCATGACCAGCGCCTCGCTGGCGGCATTGATGGCCAGCCCAAAACTGTTTCGCGAATGGGCGCCGCGCGTGACGACGCGCAAATACGACCAGAGCCAGAAGCCGCCCGTCGAAAAGACCGGACTGACGCTCGGCATGGGCATGACCGAGAAACAGGGCGGCACCGATGTGCGTGCCAATGTGACCCGGGCGGAACGCGTCGGTAGCGGCTTCTACCGCCTGACGGGACATAAATGGTTCATGTCGGCGCCGATGTCGGACGCCTTCCTGGTGCTGGCACAGGCGCCGGAGGGACTGTCCTGCTTCCTGGTGCCGCGCGTGCTCGGCGACGGGTCTGGCAACGGCTTTCGCTTCCAGCGGCTGAAGGACAAGCTCGGCAATCGCTCGAACGCGTCTTCCGAGGTTGAATTCGTCAACGCCATCGGGGAGATGGTCGGCGAACCCGGCGCCGGCGTCAAGACGATCATGGACATGGTGACGCTGACCCGGCTCGACTGCGCGGTGGCGTCTTCGGCGATCATGCGGGCCGGGCTGGCCGAAGCGATCCATCATGCCCGCCATCGCCAGGTGTTCGGTTCGACCTTGATCGAGCAGCCGTTGATGCAGCGCGTGCTGGCCGACATGGCGCTCGATGTTGCCGCGGCGACCGCGCTGTCGTTCCGGCTGGCGCGTTCCTTCGACGAGGCGGCGAGCGATCGCGGCGAGGCGGCGTTCGCCCGCGCCATGACGCCGGTCGTCAAATACTGGGTCTGCAAGATCGCGCCACCGCTGCTTTACGAGGCGATGGAGTGCCTTGGCGGCAATGGCTATGTCGAGGAAGCTCCGCTCGCCCGTTATTACCGCGAAGCGCCTGTCAACGCGATCTGGGAAGGGTCGGGCAATGTCATGGCGCTCGACGTGCTGCGCGTGCTTGGCCGCGCGCCGGGGCTTTTCGAAGAAGTATTGACCGGCATCGATCGCGACCTCGGCGCCGGCGGGCGCGGCACGATCGGCGTTCTGAAGGCGGCCATGCAGGTCGCTTCGACCGACGAGGGCTCGGCCCGGCTGCTGACGGAACAGCTTGCGCTCTCTGCGGCGGCCGCCGAGTTGCGTCGGCTCGGGGCAGGGCGGATCGCCGATGCCTTCGTCGAGACGCGGCTCGCGGGCCAGTGGCGCAATACCTACGGCATGCTCGATTCGCGCCACGACGCGCGCATGATCATCGATACGCTCTATCCGCCGGTGAATTGACGGAGATGCCGTTCATGTTCGAGGGGCGTTGCCGGAATCCCCACTGACCCGCCGTCGCCGTTAACCTTAACAAATGGTTTCCGTTGCGGCGGCGAACCGCAAAGCCCACTGTCATTCCTGTCGAAGCAGGAATCACGATGCGACACGTACTGACCTCCTTTCTGTCCGTGCACTGGGCGATCGTTTTTGCCCTGCTCGCGGTGATCTGTATCGATGGAAATCGAGGTGTGACGGCGGCTCTCGGCGTACTCGGCGTGACCGTCGAGAGCGCCCAGTTTGTCAATCTGGAGAACATCGTCGTGGTCGCTCCGCTGGCGATCGCGTTGCTGGTCGTGGCGGTGCTGTTCTTCTGGGCCTTTGTCGATACACTGATCAACGACGCGTCCAGCCCCGGCGCCGACAGCGTCGTTCGCATCGCCTTCATTTCCGCTTCCGGGGTGATGTCGATGATCCTGATCGGCGGTGCGGCCCAAGGCATCAACGGCCTGTTCATGGTGGTCGCAGTGCAACTGGCCGCACTTCTGGTCTCCTATGTCGCAATGCTTGCCGAACGGCGTTCGGTAGCTGCGCTGGATGAGGAGGATTTCCACGCCACGGCGCACAGCATGGCGAAAGCCGCGGCGCACAATTCGCTGCTCTCCATGATATCGGGACGGACCGGCCCGAACGGGAAGGGAGGCCGCTGATGCGCTACATCTTCGCGTTGTGGGCCGCGCCGATGGCGCTGTTTTGGGGCTGGTTCTACCTGTCGCTCAACGACATGAATTTCGGCTATGTGATGCTCAGCCGGCAGCTGCACGATTTCGTGTTCCAGCTCTACGGTCAGATGCTCGGCATCGACCCCGCGACCATCCCGGGCATGGTGGCAAAAGCCTGCGTGTTCGATGGCTTGCTGCTCGTGGCGATATGGGTGTTTCGCAGGCGTCGCGAGATATTGGGCTGGGTCAGGCGTCGCTGGACGGGTCCGGTCCCGTTCGATCGGCTGCATCGAGTGACTGAAGCCGGTCTAAAACTCCCTGCAGAATAAAGGCGGCCGCCGCCGAATCGATCTTGCCGGCGCGTTTGGCGCGCGAGAAATCCATCTCTATCAGCGTCCGTTCGGCCGCGACGGTCGACAGCCGCTCATCCCAGAATACGAAGGGCAGGTCGCTTAGCCGCGCCATGTTGCGCACGAAGGCGCGCGATTTCTGTGCGCGCGGACCTTCCGATCCATCCATGTTGATCGGCAATCCGATCGCCACCGCACCGACATTCTCCTTCGTCAGCAATGCCAGAAGGACGGCGGCGTCGAGCGAGAATTTCCGCCGGATGATGACTGGACGCGGATGAGCGAAGGAGAACCCCCGATCGGAAACCGCCACGCCGATCGTCTTGTCGCCGAGATCGAGCCCCGCCAAGGTCCTGCCGTTGGCGAGCCGTGCCGGCAATTGCTCAATCGTGATGACGGTCAACGGTTTTCCCTCGTTTTTTCGACAGCACGCGTCCTTTCGGATGCCCGGCGGACACTATACCCTTTGATCTCAAGGCTATCGGCGTTCTATCCTTTGGCTCGGGAAAAATCGAGGAAATGCATTCATGAAACTGACCTGGTATGGCCACTCGGCCTTCCGCATCGAAACCGGCGACGCGAAAATCCTCATCGACCCCTATCTGATCGGCAACCCGTCCTGGACGGACGGGTGGGAAGGACCGGCCGAAGGGATCACGCATGTTCTTTTGACGCACGGGCACAGCGACCACATCAGCGGCGCGCTGGAAGTGCTCGGCAAGAGCGGCGCGCAACTGGTCGCCAATTTCGAGATCTGCATGTACCTTGTCGGCAGGGGCGTCAGCGACAAGAAGATCAATCCCGGCAACATTGGCGGCACGGTCGATTGCGGCGGTTTCACCTCCACTTTCGTTCAGGCGCTGCATTCGTCCTCCTTTGGCGAAGAGGGCGGCAAGAACGTCTATCTCGGCAATCCGGGTGGGCTGGTCCTGCATTTCCCGGAAGACCAGACGCTCTACCACATGGGTGACACCGACATCTTTTCCGACATGGCGCTGATCAATGAATTGCACGAGCCAAAGATTGGCATCGTTCCGATCGGCGATCGCTTCACCATGGGCGGTGCGGTGGCGGCCCTTGCCTGCCGCCGCTTCTTCAAGTTCGAAACGGTGGTCCCTTGCCATTTCGGCACGTTTCCAATGATCGACCCGACGCCCGAGAAGTTCGAAGCCGGGCTGGAAGGATCTGGGGTCAAGCTTGCATTGCCGAAGATTGGTGAAACGATTACCATCTAGAACAGCCAAAGCGGAACAAATCCATGGCATTAGGGCGATCTCTTTGCGTATCGATGTTTGTCGCGGCGTCGCCCGCGCTTGCTGCGGATGACTTCATCGAAGGTGTCTATCTCCAGTCGGAGGAACTCTGTACCCAAGCCAAAAAGGATACGCTGCAGACGCTGATCGATGCCGGCAACATCGTTCTTTCGAAGAACGGCCTGCAAGGCGTCGAATACAATTGCGAATTCGTTCAGGTCAGCAAGGCGACACGCTCGCCGAGCTGGGCTGTGACGGCGATCTGCCAGGAGCCGGGCTATGTCTTTCCTGACGTCCTGTCGGTGACGCAGATGAACCCGACGCAGGTCGATCTCGTGTCGGCCCGGCCGATCGACGATGAAAGCGAGGCGAGCGGCAACAGCGGCAGCTACTATCTGTGCGCGGGCATTGCCCTGCCATGAGGTTGTTGCCCGATTGTCGGGCGGCACATGTTGCGCGTCGCGCGCCGCGCCGCTATAGCCCGGACTGGTTTTCCCCGAGGCAAATACATGTCCGTTGATGTCAAGACAGTGAAGCGCGTGGCGCATCTCGCCCGCATCGCGGTGAGCGAGGAAGATGCCGAGCGTATGACCGGCGAGTTGAATGCCATACTGGGCTTCGTCGAGCAGTTGAACGAGGTCGATGTTTCCGGCGTCGAGCCAATGACGTCGGTGACGCCGATGGAAATGAAGAAGCGCGGCGATGTCGTCACCGACGGCAACAAGGCGGCCGACATCGTCGCCAACGCGCCCGCGACCGACGAGAATTTCTTCCTCGTGCCGAAGGTCGTGGAGTAAGGCACCGATGGCTATCGAGATCGCCATCGAAACGCCGCTGCAGGACGACGTGCGCAGCCTGGTCGCGGAACTAAACGCGACCTTGCTCGAACTGACGCCGCCGGAGCACTGCTACCACCTGACGGTCGAGCAGATGGCAGGCACGGACACGACGGTTTTCATCGCTCGGGACAACGGCGTCGCCATTGGTTGTGGTGCACTCAAGCGCCATGACGATGCCATTGGCGAGGTCAAGCGTATGTACACGAGGCCTTCGCATCGTGGCCGCAAGATCGGCGCTGGAATCGTCCAACGGGTCGAGGCGCTGGCGCGCGATGAAGGGTTGAAGCGGCTGGTGCTGGAGACCGGCGATCGCCATCCCGCCGCCTGGACCGTCTATGAACGCGCCGGGTTCTCGCGCTGCGGCCCGGTGCTGGACTATCCCGATTCCGAGTGGTCGGTGTTTTACGAAAAGAGCCTTTGATGAGCGACCTGACCCATCTGACGATTTCGCAGGCCCGCGCCAAGCTGCGCGCCAAGGAAATCACCGCGACCGAGATCACCGAAGCCTATCTCTTGGCGATCGATCGCGCCAATCCGGCGCTCAATGCCTATGTGGCGGTGACGGGCGACAAGGCGCGCGACATGGCCAAGACGTCGGACGCCAGGCTGCTCAAGGGCGAGGGCGGTGCGCTGGAAGGCATTCCGCTCGGGATCAAGGACCTGTTCGGTACCGAAGGCGTCCACACCCAGGCCTGCAGCCACGTGCTCGACGGTTTCAAGCCGCGCTATGAATCAACGGTCACGTCCAACCTGTGGGCCGACGGCGCGGTCATGCTGGGCAAGCTCAACATGGACGAATTCGCCATGGGCTCGTCCAACGAGACCTCCTACTACGGCCCGGTCATCAACCCGTGGCGGCGTTCGCGCCTCGATACGGTGGTGATGCCGACGACGCATCAGGGTGATGGCGGCTTCGTCTCGGCAGGTGGCACGAAAACCCAGCGTAGCCTCGACAATGCGCAGCTGGTGCCGGGTGGTTCTTCCGGTGGTTCGGCGACCGCCGTGTCGGCCTTCCTGTGTGCAGGCGCAACCGCCACCGACACCGGCGGTTCGATCCGCCAGCCAGCCGCGTTCACCGGGACCGTCGGCATCAAGCCGACCTATGGCCGCTGCTCGCGCTGGGGCATCGTCGCCTTCGCCTCGTCGCTCGATCAGGCCGGACCGATCGCCCGCGACGTGCGCGACGCCGCCATTCTCCTCAAATCCATGGCGTCGGTCGATCCCAAGGACACCACGTCCGTCAACCGGCCGGTGCCGGACTACGAGGCGGCGATCGGCAAGCCGATCAAGGGCATGAAAGTCGGCATTCCCAAGGAATACCGTGTCGACGGCATGCCGGAAGAGATCGAGGCGTTGTGGCAGAAGGGCATTGCCTGGCTCAAGGACGCGGGCGCCGAAATCGTCGACATCTCCCTGCCGCACACCAAATACGCGCTGCCGGCCTATTACATCGTGGCGCCCGCGGAAGCTTCTTCCAACCTCGCCCGCTATGACGGCGTCCGCTACGGCTTGCGCGTGCCGGGCAAGGACATCGTCGAGATGTATGAGAAGACCCGCGCCGCCGGCTTCGGCCGCGAGGTCAAGCGCCGCATCATGATCGGCACCTATGTGCTGTCGGCCGGCTACTATGACGCCTACTACCTGCAGGCTCAGAAGGTGCGCAACCTGATCAAGCGCGACTTCGAAAATGTCTTCGCCGCCGGCGTCGATGTCATCCTGACACCTGCGACGCCGTCCGCTGCCTTCGGCATTGCCGACGAGGACATGGCCGCCGATCCGGTCAAGATGTACCTCAACGATATTTTCACGGTCACCGTGAACATGGCCGGCCTGCCCGGCATCGCAGTGCCCGCCGGCCTCGACCCCAAGGGGCTGCCGCTCGGCCTGCAATTGATCGGCAGGCCATTCGAGGAAGAGACGCTGTTCCAGACCGCCGCCGTCATCGAGCAGGCGGCCGGCACATTCCAGCCGGAGAAGTGGTGGTAAGGGTATCGCTCGCCTGACGCATGGTCCTGAAAATCGCGATCGATTTTGGACAGCCTTGCGGGCTGTAATGAGTGAGCGATGTTCTACTATCTTTCCAAGATATTCTGGTTCTTCATCCAGCCGCTCAACCTGACGATCTTCCTGCTTTTGGCAGGCCTGCTCGCCGGGATGGCCGGCCGGCGGCGACTTGCCGTCAGCGGCGGCGTGCTGGCGTTTCTGATCCTTGCGCTGTCGGCGTGGACGTCACTTGGAGCGATGATGCTCAATCCGCTGGAGGAACGCTTTCCCAGGCCGCCGCTGCCGGAGAAGGTAGACGGCATCGTCGTGCTCGGCGGCGGCTTCGAGGGCGCTATCAACCTTGTGCGCGGCGGCTATGAATTGAACAGCAGCGGCGATCGCATGGTTGAGACCGCGATCCTCGCCAGGCGTTTCCCGCAGGCAAAGGTGGTGGTCTCCGGTGGAAACGGTTCACTGTTCTTCGACGGCGAAGGTGATGCCGACACCGCGCCGCGCCTGCTCGAGGCGCTGGGTGTCCCGGCCGACCAGCTGCTCCTCGAAGACAAATCCCGCAACACTTACGAGAACGCGGTCTTCAGCCGCGAACTGGTCAAGCCCAAACCGGGCGAGACATGGCTTTTGGTGACATCAGCCTTTCACATGCCGCGCGCCAAGGCCCTGTTCGACAAGGCAGGTTTTCCAACTGTCCAATGGCCGGTCGACTATCGCACCTCGGGTCGGGAAGGCGTCGGCTTGTTTCGCGACAATGCGGCCGATTCGCTGCAGAACACGACCATCGCGGTTCGCGAATGGATCGGGCTTTTTGCCTATTGGCTTTCCGGACGCATCGATCAGCCGTTTCCCACGCCGGGCGGCTGACCGATCACCGCGCGCCGCGCCGCCGAGAAGAACTGGCGCCGTACCAGAACGGCCAGCAGCAGAAGCGTCGACAGCACGAACACCAGGGGATCGACGAACCAGCCGAGATAGCCGATCGAGAAGAACACGCCGCGCAGGCCCGAGTTGAAATGCTTGCCGGCCAGCATGTTCATTTGCGTCGCACGCCACACGGCCGTTTGCGTGAGGGGATTGCGCGAGGCCTCGCCATGCGGGATCGGCACGGCGCCGATCAGGATCGAACAGTAGTTGAACAGCCTATAGGCCCAGCCGAATTTGAAGAAGGAAAAGGCCAGGATCAGCACCAGTCCCAGCACCTTGATCTGAAAGGCCGAGCGCGACGGCGCGCCGCCCAAGGGCAAGGTGCTCAGCACCTCAAGCACCCGGTCCGACGCGCCAAGCAGGGCGAAGCAGCCGCCGAGCGCGATCAGCGAACTGGAGGCGAAGAAGGCGGTTCCCTGCTGCAGGCCGCTCATGATGGCGGTGTCGACGATGCGGATCTCGCGCTCGGCCATGGTGCGCATCCAGGCCTCGCGTTGCGCATTCATGGCGGTGGTCAGCGACACGCGGCCGACCAGGTGGCCGTCCGAGGCGAGCGTGTGCAGCACCCATGCGAGGAGGAAAAAGCCCAGCGCCGCGAGATCGGCCGTCGAAAGATAGGAATCGCCCATGGCGCCGAATCTACCATATTTGGCCCGGTTGCTTCGATGACCTTGCACGGCGCGTTGCACTCGATGTCGCTGCCGGAGCAAACAAGGTCGGCAGGTGCTGCGCCGCGATTGTCAAAAGAGCGGAAACATCCCGGGAATTCCTATATGTAATCCTCGACGTGACCCAGGAGACAGCGTGTTCCTTTCGGTTTTCGACCTGTTCAAGATCGGCATCGGCCCCTCGAGCTCGCACACGATGGGACCGATGACGGCTGCGCGCCGCTTCCTTGATGAGGTCGCGGGCGACGACTGGCCGCATCCCGCCGGCGCCAAGGTCGATCGCATCGGCGCCAGCCTGCATGGCTCGCTCGCCTATACCGGCATCGGCCATGGCAGCGACCGTGCCGTCATTCTCGGCCTTGCCGGCCAGACGCCGCAAACGGTCGACCCCGACCGAGCCGACGAAATTGTCAGCCGCATCACCGCCGACAAGCTGGTTTCACCGCCCGGCCACCCTCCCTACCATTTCGATCCGACCACCGATCTGGTGCTGGACCGCAAGACGCCGCTCACCGGTCATGCCAACGGCATGGCGTTCTACGCTTACGACGCCGGCGGCCGGTTGCTGCTCAAGCGCATCTACTATTCGATCGGCGGCGGCTTCGTGGTTTCGGAAGAAGAGCTGCAACGGATGAAGTCGAAGGGCTCGGTCACAACCGAGGGCAAGAAAGTGCCGTATCCCTTCAAGAATGCTGTCGAGATGCTGAAGATGGCGGCCAGGAGCGGCCTTTCCATTGCCGAAATGAAGCGCGTCAACGAGGAGACGCAGATGTCGCGCGAGGCGCTCGACACCGGCCTCGACGCGATATGGGACGCCATGAAGGGCTGCATCGACCGCGGCCTGTCGCAGGATGGCATCATGCCCGGCGGCCTGAAGGTGCGCCGCCGCGCCAGGCAGCTCCACGACAAGCTGCAAGAGCAGTGGCAACAGAACCGGCCGAACCCGCTACTCGCCAATGACTGGCTGTCGATCTATGCGATGGCGGTCAACGAGGAGAATGCGGCCGGCGGGCGTGTCGTCACCGCGCCGACCAATGGTGCCGCCGGCACGCTGCCGGCGGTGCTGCGTTATTGGCTGCATTTCCATCCCGAGGCCGACCAGCCGAGCATTCGCGACTTCCTGCTGACGGCAGCGGCCGTCGGCGGCATCATCAAGTCCAATGCGTCGATATCGGGCGCCGAGGTAGGCTGCCAGGGCGAGGTCGGTTCCGCCTCGGCGATGGCTGCGGCCGGCCTGTGCGCGGTCATGGGCGGCACGCCCGAGCAGGTCGAGAATGCTGCCGAAATCGCCTTGGAACACCATCTCGGCATGACTTGCGACCCGGTCGGCGGGCTAGTCCAGGTGCCCTGCATCGAGCGCAACGCATTGGGTGCCGTCAAGGCGGTGACGGCCGCGTCACTGGCCATCAAAGGCGACGGCGTGCATTTCGTGCCGCTTGATGCGGCGATCGAGACGATGCGCCAGACCGGCCTCGACATGAACGAGAAGTACAAGGAAACCAGCCTTGGCGGCCTGGCGGTCAATGTCGTTGAGTGTTGAGGGCTGGCCCAAGCCGGCACTGTGGAGAAGTCCGTCAGGCCGTTGACGTCCCGGCGCTCCGGACTAACCTTGGGCGATGGCTCTCAATCTCCTAAAGCTTTGCGTCGGTTGCGACAGTGTCGAGGATCTCGAAGAGTGGATCGCCTTCCGCCTTGACGAGCGCCGCCGTGCCGGCGAACCAGCCGAACACTGGCACACCACCCGCATGATGCCGACACGTGGCGACGAGGTCACCGATGGCGGTTCGCTCTACTGGGTGATCAAGGGCAGCGTGCAGTGCCGCCAGTTGATCACGGAAATCCGGCCGTTCACCGATGACGACGGCATTGGCCGCTGCCATTTGATGCTCGATCCCGAGGTGGTGCGCACCGACTGGCAGCCGCGCCGCGCCTTCCAGGGCTGGCGTTACCTGAAGCCGGCGGACGCCCCGGCCGACCTCGGCAAGGGCAAGGCGGGATTGGTCGAGATGCCGCCGAAACTCAGGCGCGAGCTGGCCGACCTCGGCCTGCTCTAGGGCTTGAGCGAAGGATTGCCTACTGCCGCGCCCGCGTTTTCTGGCCCTCAATCTTGCCCCGCGCTGGACTTGCAAGCGACGCGACGACGCCACATCTTGAAATCCATGCGCGATGAAGAACTGTCGACACAGGCCGCTGTGCTTTGGAGGATCAGTTCGCATGATGGTCCTCCTTCCGGCCCGATTAAAGGCCATGATTCTGGCGCAGGAAAAGTGTTGAAGGACATCACGCGGCTGTCCGAGCGGACAGGACCCCTGCGGGGCGGTGCGAAATGTTAGGCGCAATTATCATCGTGGTCGCGTTGTTGCTGGTGCTGCTGGGGGTAGCCACCGCATTTCTCCGCGCGGATCCGGCGCAACTCGCAAGCGGAATGAGAAAATTGGGACCGATCCTGCTGGCGCTGGTGGGTGGCGCCGTGCTCCTGGTCGGGCGCCAAGGCATCGGCGGCATCATCCTGTTCGTGGCAATCGCCTGGTACGGCGCCACGCATACGGGCGGGCCAAAGGCCAGACCGGGTGCTGGAAAACGCTCAATGGTGCGGACGGCGGCACTCGAGATGGAACTCGATCACAATACTGGCGGCCTGGAAGGACTGGTTCTGGCCGGCCGCCACGATGGCAAGATGCTTGGCTCGATGACCCTTGCGCAATTGCAGCATCTCTACCGCGAACTCTCCGGCGATCCGGAGAGCCGGCAGTTGCTAGAGACGTATCTTGACGGCAGATTTCCCGTCTGGCGCAAATACGCTGAGACGAATGGTGGCGAAAGGCTGGGTGTTGCGCCAGGTTCGGGCGCCATGACTAAGGAGGAGGCCTACAAGGTCCTTGGTCTTGAAGCGGGGGCCGCCGCGGCGGATGTCCGCAAGGCGCACCGCCGCCTGATGCAGCGCCTGCACCCCGATGTCGGCGGCACGTCTTTCCTGGCGGCGCGGATTAACGAAGCCAAGGACGTCTTGCTCTCCAATCACAACTAGTCTCCTTCGACGCAAAAATTTTCCGGGAGATATCTTCCACGCAGTCCTATTGCTGGACGGCGTAGCACTCGATTTTCTTCTTCTTCAAAGCGGTGCAGGCCTTCCAGGCGGCATCCTTGGACCCAAAGCCGCCGAAGCGAGCGCGGTAGTAGGTGGCGCCGTCCTTGTCGAAAGCGACGGTGAAGCCGGAAGCGTTGGCTAGCACCTTGGGAGCCTGCTTGGTGGTCTTGTCGAGGAAAGCCTGGGCTTCGGACTGCTTCGGCGAGGAGGCAACCTGGATGGCCCAGCCTGACGGAACCGACGCGGTGCTGACCGGATCAACGGCCGGGGTGGGCTCGGCATAGGCGGCCACGACCTGGGCGGTGGCGACCTTGGGAGCGGAGACGATGACCGTCTTTACCTTCTTTGCCGGGACAACCAGCTTGGGTGCCTCCGCCTCGGCTGTATCCTCGTCCTCGCTGTCGCCCTGGGCAACGGTCGCGTCGTCGGCGACGGCCGTATCGGCTTCCGCCACGGCCACCGGCTTTTCGTCCGGGGTCGGCGCATCATGCTTGGGCAGGAGAACCTTTGCAAGTGCGCTGATGGGGTTGCTGTCCGCCTTGGCAACGAGGTCGCCGCCACCGCGGGTCGAGGCCCTCGGCAGATAGGTGTTGATCAGGCCTGCCATCTGGTTGTCTCGGCTGCCGCCCGATGTGCCGCCCATGACAACGGCGACCAGGCGGCGGTTGCCGTCATTAACGGACGAGACGAGATTGAAGCCGGAGGCGCGGGTATAGCCGGTCTTGATGCCGTCGACGCCCTTGATGCGTCCGAGCAGACGGTTATGGCCATTGATGCGCTGGCGACCGTAGAGAAAGGATCGCTGCGCGAAATAGCCGTAGTACTGGGGAAAATGTTCCCTGAGCGCAATGCCGAGCGTGGCCATGTCGCGCGCGGTGGTGAACTGTCCCGGATCCGGCAGGCCGTTGGCGTTGCGGAAGACCGTGCCGTTCATGCCGAGCTGCCGCGCCTTGGCCGTCATCATGCGGGCGAAGTTGGTTTCGTTGCCGCCGAGCATTTCGCCGAGCGCGGTCGCCGAGTCGTTGGCCGACTTCGTCACGATCGACAGGATCGCGGTCTCGACCGCCACCGATCCACCAGGCTTCACGCCGAGCTTGGTCGGCGCCTCGGCTGACGCATGTGCCGAAAACACGACTGGCGAGTTTCTGCTGATCTTGCCCTTCGCCATCGCTTCGAAGGTCAGATAGAGCGTCATCATCTTGGTCAGCGAAGCGGGATAGCGCCGGCCATCGGCATTAGCCGAGTACAGCACCTTGCCGGTTTTGGCATCGACGACGATGGCCGCGGATTTCGCCGCGAGCGACGAGGCGACGTCCGCGACGACGAAGGTCATCGCCATGGCGAGGATCATGATCGTTTTAAGAGGGAACGCGGATTTGGAAACGAAGCCCGACAACGCCTGACGCACTGGTAGTTCCTTTGAATTTCTCGTTGCGCTGGAGGCGGCAAAGGGATCCTGCCTCACTTCTGGCCAAGCTAGCGGGGCAGCGTTACCAATCCGTTTATGGTAACCGCCGCGTTCACCATTTTCTGGGGGTTTGAGCCTTCCTTTATTCGAATTTTAGCCATTGCCGCTGCCCGCGGGGTCGCGAGCCCCCGACTTCTTGACTTTTGTGCGCTGCACAATATATATTATGCATTGCACAACGGCGCTCGGGGCAGGGCGCGTCAACCGTCCAGGGAGAGTACGAAATGACCCAGACCTATGAGGACTTCAGCAAATACGGCAAGGAGTTCGCCGACACCGGATTGAAGAGCTTCGCCTCCTTGTCCAAGGGCGCGCAGGCGATCGCCACCGAGGCCGGCGAATACACCAAGAAGAGCTTCGAAGCCGGCAGCGTCGCGTGCGAGAAGCTGTTCTCGGCCAAGTCGCTGGACAAGGCGATCGAGATTCAATCCGACTATGCCAAGCAGTCCTACGAGGCGTTCGTCGCCGAGGCCACCAAGATTGGCGACCTCTATGCCGAACTCGCCAAAGAGGCCTACAAGCCGTTCGAATCGATCGTTGCCAAGGCAAAGTAATTTTTCGCCCGTGAATTGAAAATCCGGCCCTTTGGGCGCGGGACAAAACCCGACCGCGGAAACGCGGCCGGGTTTTTTCATGCCAGCGCTTCACGATTGCGAAAAACCGCCAGGTTGATCACCTAGCCATATTGTCAGCTAACCAGAAGGGCTTAAAATCGTCCATCGAACACCTACATGTTGAACTCGCATGAGGATTCGAAAGAGGCAGGATTACGTGACGATCGGTTTGACTGCCACGAGACAAGTGGCGCGGATGCAAAACGGCGGCGGCGACGGCAATGAGGCCGGCCGCGGGACCGCCGTCATCACGCGCACCAAAACCAAAACCAAGAAGCCCAGCCTTTACCGGGTCCTCATCCTCAACGACGACTACACTCCGATGGAGTTCGTGGTTCACGTGCTGGAACGTTTTTTCCAGAAGGACCGCGAAGCCGCCACACGCATCATGCTTCATGTTCACAATCATGGAGTGGGCGAGTGCGGGGTCTATACATTCGAGGTGGCCGAGACCAAAGTGTCTCAGGTCATGGATTTCGCCCGACAGAATCAGCATCCGCTGCAATGCGTGATGGAGAAGAAGTGAGGTAACATGCCGGCTTTCTCCCAAGGCCTGGAAAAGGCGCTTCACCAGGCGCTGACGCTCGCCAATGAGCGGCACCATGAATATGCAACCCTTGAACACTTGCTGCTCGCGCTCATCGACGACACCGAGGCGGCCGCCGTCATGCGCGCCTGCAACGTCGATCTCGACGAGCTGAAGCACACCGTTCTCACCTACATCGATACCGAGCTCGACAATCTGGTTACCGGCTACGACGAGGACTCCAAGCCGACCGCCGGCTTCCAGCGGGTCATCCAGCGCGCGGTGATCCATGTGCAGTCATCGGGTCGCGAGGAAGTGTCTGGTGCCAACGTGCTCGTGGCGATCTTCGCCGAGCGCGAAAGCCATGCCGCTTATTTCCTGCAGGAACAGCAGATGACCCGCTACGACGCGGTCAACTACATCTCGCATGGCATCGCCAAGCGTCCGGGCGCGTCGGAGAGCCGCAGCCCGCGCGGTGCCGATGACGAGCAGGGCGGCCCGAACGGCGCCGAGCCACAGGAGGAGGGCGGCAAGAAGAAGCAGCAACAGGACGCGTTGACCGCTTATTGCGTCAACCTGAACAACAAGGCCAAGGCCGGCAAGATCGATCCGCTGATCGGCCGCGAAGGCGAGATCAACCGCACCATCCAGGTGCTGTGCCGCCGTTCCAAGAACAACCCGCTCTATGTCGGTGACCCCGGTGTCGGCAAGACGGCGATCGCCGAAGGGTTGGCCAAGCGCATCGTCGAGGGCGACGTGCCGGAAGTGCTGCACAATGCCACCATCTTCGCGCTCGACATGGGCACGCTGTTGGCCGGCACGCGCTATCGTGGCGATTTCGAGGAACGGCTGAAGCAGGTCGTCAAGGAACTCGAGGATTATCCGGGTGCCGTGCTGTTCATCGACGAGATCCATACGGTGATCGGCGCCGGCGCCACTTCGGGCGGCGCCATGGATGCGTCGAACCTGTTGAAGCCGGCGCTGTCTTCCGGTGCGATCCGCTGCATCGGTTCGACCACCTACAAGGAGTTCCGCCAATTCTTCGAGAAGGACCGTGCCTTGGTGCGGCGCTTCCAGAAGATCGACGTCAATGAGCCGACCGTCGAGGACGCCATCGAGATCATGAAGGGCCTGAAGCCCTATTATGAGGAATTTCACAAGGTGAAGTTCACCAACGAGGCGATCAAGGCCTCGGTGGAACTGTCGGCGCGCTACATCAACGACCGCAAGCTGCCGGACAAGGCGATCGACGTGATCGACGAGACCGGCGCCTCGCAGATGCTGGTGCCGGAAGCCAAGCGCAAGAAGACGATCGGCATCAAGGAGATCGAAGCGACGATCGCCACCATGGCGCGTATTCCGCCGAAGACGGTTTCGGCCGATGACGAGAAGGTGCTGCAGGGCCTGGACATTGAGCTCAAGCGCGTCGTCTACGGCCAGGACACCGCCATTACGGCGCTGACCTCGGCGATCAAGCTGGCACGGGCCGGCCTGCGCGAACCGGAAAAGCCGATCGGCTCGTACTTGTTCTCGGGCCCGACCGGCGTCGGCAAGACGGAGGTCGCCAAGCAGTTGGCCGCCTCGCTCGGCGTCGAACTGATCCGCTTCGACATGTCGGAATATATGGAACGCCACACCGTCTCGCGGCTGATCGGCGCGCCTCCCGGCTATGTCGGTTTCGACCAAGGCGGCCTTTTGACCGACGGTGTCGACCAGCATCCGCACTGCGTGCTGCTTCTCGACGAGGTCGAGAAGGCGCATCCGGACCTGTTCAACATCCTGTTGCAGGTGATGGACCACGGCAAGCTGACCGACCACAATGGCAAGCAGATCGACTTCCGCAATGTCATCCTGATCATGACCACCAATGCGGGCGCATCCGATGCGCAGCGCGCGGCGATCGGTTTCGGTTCGACCAAGCGCGAAGGCGACGATGTCGAGGCGATCAACCGGCTGTTCACGCCGGAATTCCGCAACCGTCTCGATGCGATCATCCCGTTCGGCTCGCTGCCGGTGCCGGTGATCCATCAGGTGGTGCAGAAGTTCGTCATGCAGCTGGAAGCCCAGCTCTCCGAGCGCGGCGTCACCTTCGACCTGTCGCCGGACGCGATCGCCTGGCTTGCCGACAAGGGTTATGACGAACGCATGGGCGCGCGTCCACTTGGCCGCGTCATCCAGGAGCACATCAAGAAGCCGCTGGCCGACGAGGTGCTGTTCGGCAAGCTGAAGAAGGGCGGCACGGTGCGCGTCACCGTCGAGAAGAAGGAAACTGGCGAGACCGGCCTGAAGCTCGAATCGCTCGCCGACGAGGCACCGGTGAAGCCGAAGAAGGAAGAGCCCGAAGACGCGCCGAAGCCGCCCAAGGCGGTGGCCAAGAAGCCCGCGGCCAAGAAGGTCGTCGCGCAGAAGCCGGAGCCCAAGGGCAAGGATGGTGGCAAACGCAGCCTGGTGCCGCAATTGCCCCGCAAAGGCTGAACAGTCACCCCCTCGAAAAGCCCCGGCAACGGGGCTTTTTTCGTTGGAGAAGAGGCGATCCATGGTCGGGCAAATCATCATCCTGAACGGCGCGCCGCGATCGGGAAAATCAAGCACCGTCCAGGCCATTCAGGAGCATTTCGATGGCGTCTGGATGAATCTCGGCGTGGATGTTTTCGAGCAGGCCACGCCGCCACGATGCCGGCCTGGAATAGGACTGCGGCCAGGCGGCGAGCGTCCGGACCTCGATGGCCTTGTGCCGGAATTATACGCAGCTCTCTACGAGTCGATGGCCGCCCACAGCCGGCTGGGACTGAACGTCGTGGCGGATGTTGGTCACCACGACGCCTATTCGAAGCCCTTGATTGCCTTGCCGACTGTGCTCGTCGTCTCGTCGGCCTTCCGGTACTATTTGTGGGTATTCGCTGCCCGATCGGAATCATCATGCAGAGGCGTGCCGCCACTGCGACGGCGAGGGGGTATGTGACCGGCTCGCCTGGCGATCCCGTGCCGTTGCCGGTGCGCCTGTGGCAAGAGGAGGTGCACCGGCCAGGCGTATACGATCTGGAAGTCGACACGTCGCTGCTGACGCCTGCACAATGCGCGGATGCGATCCGCAAACGGCTGCGGCAACATGCAGAGCATCCGACGGCGTTTGAGAAGCTTTCGGCTGTCTCCACGACCAAACCATTCTGATCACGCGTCCTGGCGGGCGATGGGAATGGATTTCAGCCGGCTGACCGTTGTGTTTTCATTCTGAATTAACGACCTTCGTGCAGATTTGACGAATGGTTCTCCTCCCTGCAGAACGCACGATATTGGCGGCTACCCTGGCGCTGGTGGCGGTTTGCCTCTTTCTTGTTTGGGAGAAAGGAACCGTCGTCTCGCTCGACGGATATATTCCTTCTGTTTATTTTGCCGTTCTCTTGATAATCATCGGCCAGTTCTACCGTCGGGTCCGCAAGGCGGAGCGCATTGCCCTCACCACACACATTCTGGCGCTGTTCATCGCCTATTCCGTGCCTGCCGCCCTTTTCAACATACTGTTGCTGCCGCGGCCATCAGAGCCGATCGACGCCATGCTTGTCCGAATGGATTCGTGGCTGGGATATTCCTGGCCGGGCTTTTGCGCCTGGATTGCGCAATATCCCCGCCTCTCGGATTTGCTTCGGCAAATCTACAACCTGACGCTGGCCCAGTTGCTGTTCACGTTTCTCTTCCTCGGCATGGCGAACGACCGGCGCCGCCTGCATGCGGCCGCATTGGGGACAGTAATAGCATCACTGGCGACCATATTCTGCTGGGCGCTGTTCCCGTCCGCCGGCGCCGCCGGCTACTGGACGCTGGCGCCGGAGGTGGACCGTATTGTCCGGCCGGTCGTAAGCTCGGCTTATGGCACGGAATTGAATCGCCTGTTCGCCAGGGGCGTACCGGATGTTTCCAGCCTGAAAGTAACCGGTCTCATTGGGTTTCCTTCGTTTCATACCGTCATGGCGCTGATTTCGCTGATCGCGATCTGGCCCTACAGGCCGATGCGTTTTGCATTGATCCTGATCAGTGCCGCCTTGTTGCCTGCGATCCTCATCCAAGGCGGGCACAATCTGATGGATGTGTTCGGTGGAACGACGATCACGCTGATATCCTGGCGGCTCGGGTTAATGGTTTTCGATACGCAACTGCGCAATCTCCGCGGAAGTCCGCAGGTGCTGGCAACCGCTGGAAGTCAGGCGTCAGGATAACGCCAACGCCGCTTTTATCCGGCGGGCGTTCTCAGCCAGCACCTCAGGCTTCTCTATTTCGCCCGAATGCGGCTTCAGCGGGATGCCATCGAAACGCGGAATGACGTGGACGTGGAGGTGATAGACAGTCTGCCCCGAAGCAGGCTCGTTGAATTGAATGATGGTGACACCGTCGGCGTCGAAGGCTTTTTTGACCGCTCGGGCCACTTTCTGAACAACCGTGAAAAGCGGGCCGAAGGTCAACGGATCGGCGTCGAGCAAGTTGCGCGACGGTGCTTTCGGCACCACCAGCGTATGGCCCGGTCCTTGCGGCATCACGTCCATGAAGGCCACTACGGCGTCATCTTCGTAAACGCGGTGCGAAGGAAGTTCTCCACGCAGGATCTTTGCGAAGATGTTGTCGGGGTCATAGGCGGTTTCGGCCATGGCGAACGCTCCGGATTGTGCCTCGCCATCCGGTGTAACGAAGCTCTTCCGGAGCGGCAAGACTATGGCCGACGTGATCGGCCATCCCAAATTCGACAAGCGCGTCATGAAGCGCCTTTTGCGCTGCGATGGTGCTTACGCACCCATGGCCGGGGCATGGCACGCCAAAGAGCCTGCTATTCCTCGAGATCCTTGCGGAACGGGGTATGTTCTTCCAAATATTCGCCCATCCGCTCGACTTCGCGCCGCTCGCGCCTGAGATAATCGGCGACCGCGTTGCGCAGGCCAGGATGGGAAATGTAGTGGGCCGAATGCGTAGTCACCGGCCGGTAGCCGCGCGCCAGCTTGTGTTCGCCTTGCGCGCCTGCCTCGACCACCTTCAGCTTGCGTTCGATGGCGAAGTCGATGGCCTGGTGATAGCAAACCTCGAAATGCAGGTAGGGGTGATCCTCGATGCAGCCCCAGTTGCGGCCGTAGAGCGCGTCGGAGCCGATGAAGTTGATGGCGCCGGCAATATAGCGCCCGTTGCGCTTGGCCATCACCAGCAGGATGTCGTCCGCCATGCGTTCGCCGATCAACGAGAAGAACTGGCGGTTCAGGTAGGGGCGGCCCCATTTGCGGCTGCCGGTGTCCATATAGAAGGCGAAGAAGTCGTCCCAGGCCTTTTCGGTCAGGTCCTTTCCGGTCAGCCAGTCGATCGAGATGCCATCGGCCAGCGCCTCGCGCCGTTCCTTCCTCATCGCCTTGCGTTTGCGTGAGGCAAGCGTGGCGAGGAAGTCGTCATAGGTCGAAAAGCCTTCGTTGAAGAAATGGAATTGCTGGTCGGTGCGATGCAGGAAGCCCGCGGCTTCCAGCGTCGCGACGTCGCTCTCCTGCACGAAGGTGACATGCGCAGAGGACACGCCGAGCTTGTCGGTCACCATTTTGAGACCGGCGGCAAGCCCAGCCTTCACCGCATCCTGATCCTCGCCTTTGCCGACCAGCAGGCGAGGGCCGGTGACGGGGGTGAACGGCACGGCACTTTGCAGTTTTGGATAGTAACGGCCGCCGGCGCGTTCGAAGGCATCCGACCAGCCGTGATCGAACACGTATTCGCCCTGGCTGTGCGACTTGAGATAACAGGGAACGGCGCCGAGGAGCCTGCCTTGCGCGGTCTCCAGCCGCAGGTGATGACCTTGCCAGCCGGTGCGACGCACGGCACAGCCGGAATCCTCCAGAGCGCTCAAAAAAGCGAAGGAAACGAGCGGGTTGTACCCAGCTTCCGTGTTGCCACGCGTGGTTCCGGCAAAGCCGTTCCATTCGTCGCAGGTAAAGGCACCGATGCCGGCGGCGATGCGGATCGAATAGTCCGCATTCGCCATTTGCCCGTCGCCGTCGTCGCCCTGATCCATGAGGCTTATTTAAGCTCCATTCGGGCCGCTACAAGTCACGTTTCGGGCACCCTGCTCAGGCGACTTCGACCAGGTCGGGTTCGAACCCTTCGAACGTCATCTGGTCGGCGTATCTAAAGGTCAGGTCGATCGCGGGCTGATCATGCACCGTCCAGGTGATGACAGGCATTTTGAGCTTTTCGCGCACGAAGCTGACAAACGGGTTCGGCAAGTCGCCTGCGGCATAGGAGGTAAAGGCGAGTTCGTGCGCCAGCATGGCGAAATGTGCTTCGATCAGCTTGGCGTCCTTGCCATAGGCGGTCAATCCAGCCGGGATGCCGGGCGCGTGTTTGGGGAAATCGCGGATCAGCCAGTGATCGAATGACATGATCGCCGCCTTGCCCTTGTAGCGCTTGAGCATCTTGCCGACGCGCGCCACCAGGCCTTCGTCGCGACCGGGAGTTCCTTTCAGTTCGACCACCATGGGCACGCGACCATCGACGAGGTCGAGTGCTTCCTGCAACGTCGGCACGTGATCCGCCGTGCCGCCAACCTTGAGCGCGGTAAGTTCGGCCGCGCTGCGTTGCCAGACGAAACCGTCCTGCCCGGTCAGCCGTTGCAAATCGTCGTCATGGATCACGACGGGGACGCCATCCGACGACAGATGCACGTCGCATTCGATCGCGTAGCCGCGTTCGGCCGCGGCAGCGAAGGCGGAAAGCGTGTTTTCCCAGCGCGTCTTGTTCATGTCGTGAAAGCCGCGATGGGCAACCGGCCGGGCCGTCAGCCAGGAGAGGTCGGTCATGTCAGCACCTACACTCATTCGACTTCGAAGATCGCTTCGATTTCCACCGCGGCATTAAGCGGCAGGGAGGCGGTGCCGACGGCCGAGCGCGCGTGCTTGCCGCTTTCGCCGAGCGCGGCAACCAGGAAATCGGAGGCGCCGTTGGCGACCAGATGCTGCTCGACGAAGTCGGGGGCAGAGGCCACGAAGACGGTGATCTTCACCAGGCGACGGATCTTCTCGAGGTCGCCAAGTGCCGCCTTGGCTTGTGCCAGGATGTTGATGGCGCAGTATTTCGCCGCGTCCTTGCCGCTTGCCGTGTCGACGTCGCGGCCGAGCAGGCCGCTTGCCTGCAGCTTGCCGTCCTTGAGCGGCAACTGACCAGCAGTGAACAGCAGGTTGCCGGTCCTGCAATAGGGCACGTAGTTGGCGGCGGGTGCGGCGGCGACGGGAAGCGTCACGCCGAGATCACTTAGCCGCTTTTCGATTGTTTCACTCATTGCTTTTCCCTATTGCTGGAAGGCGCCGCGCTGGCCGGGCCGAAATTGCTATTTTTGCCTCGCTTCCGCCACGACTTTTTTTAAGCTGGACCATCTTTCCCTGCGGCCTGCCATCAGCCGCGACGATCGGAGTACCTCATGCGCGCGACGCGCCTTGCATTCCACGCCGTTCTGTTGTCGGCGCTTTTGCCAACAGGCGCCGCTGTCGCCGCACCGGCGCTGCAGGCGCATCGCGCCGTCTATGATCTCACGCTCAAAAAGGCGGACGATCGGTCCGGCATCACCGGCATCACCGGCCGCATGGTCTACGAGTTCAATGGCTCGGCCTGCGAAGGCTATACGGTGAAATTCCGTTTCGTCACCCAGATCGCCACCAATGACAACACGAAGCTGACCGACCAGCAGACGACGACTTTCGAGGATGCCGAAGGCAAGACCTTTTCATTCGTGACCAAATCCTTTGTCGACCAGAACCTCGACAAGGAGGTCAAGGGTATGGCCACGAAGGACGCGAAGGGCCTCAAGGTCGACATCGACAAGCCGGAGAAAAACAGTCTCGAACTCGCCGCCACCCAGTTTCCGACCCAGCACCTGGTCGAGCTGATCGGAAAGGCCGAAAAAGGCGAAAACTTCTATCAGACCAACCTGTTTGATGGTTCGGAAGACGCCAACAAGGTGATGACGACCACCGTCGTCGTCGGCAAGAAGAGCGAGGCCGACAAGGCCGATCCGGAAGCGCCGGCATTGGCGAAGCTTGCCACCGACAAATACTGGCCGGTCGACATCGCCTATTTCGACGACAGCGCCCAGAACGGCGAGGAAGTGCCGGAATACCGGATCAGCTTCAAGCTGCACGAGAACGGCATCACCCGTGATCTCGTCATGGACTATGGCGACTTCTCGATGACCGGCAAGCTGGTCAACCTGTCGCTGTTCGACCAGACAAAGCCTTGCCCAGTATCGAAATAGCAGGGTCGGGCAATTGAGCTGGCCGTGGCGGGCTTGATGGCAGTCTATGTAGATGCGGCGATCTGGAAATGGGCCGGCCATCTCTGGTGCCATCTCCTGGCCGACGACACCGACGAATTGCATCGCTTTGCGGCGGAACTCGGCATCAAGCGCTCATCTTACCAAGGCCCGCCCAAGACATCCGCTCCGCACTATGACATAACCGGCTTCGAGCGCGACCGTGCGGTGCGGCTCGGCGCCATCGAGTGCAGCCGCGAGCAGATCGTCGCCATCTTCCGGCGCGTGCGGGTGCCCAACGGAAAGTCCAAGCGATGACACCAACCGCATTCCTGGCATATTGCGCCGCTGTGACGCTCGCCGCCGCCACGCCGGGGCGGGCAATGTTCGCGGTCATCACCAACGGCGTGTCGCGTGGGTTCCTGCGGGCCTTCATGGCCGGCCTTGGGGTCGCCGCCGGCGATGCCGTGCTCGTCACTCTGGCGCTGCTGGGGTTGGTGGCCCTGGCTCAGACCTTCGAATGGATCTTCCTCCTGTTGAAATATGCCGGCGCCGCCTATCTGATCTTTCTCGGCGTCAGGATGTGGCGGGCCTCGGTCGCGCAATCGAATGAGCCGCGGACGGCACCGGAGCGCTGATTGCCGCACGCTAGGCGTTAAAGCGCCGCCCCGCTTGCGTTTGTCGGACTTCCCCTCTATATGCGCGCTCATTCCACACACGGACTTTGGTGTCTGCCCGGGAGAAATCCGGCTGAGACCTCCGGTGGCGTTCGAGGACCTCGGTCTAAAAATGCCTGTGTCCGTGGAGGCTAACCGGAAAGGAACTTAGAATGGCACTGCCTGATTTCAGCATGCGCCAGCTTTTGGAAGCTGGCATTCACTTCGGCCACCAGACCCACCGCTGGAACCCGAAGATGGCGTCCTACATCTACGGCGCCCGCAACAACATCCACATCATCGACCTCTCGCAGACGGTGCCTTTGCTGCACCAGGCGCTGAAGCAGGTTTCCGACACCGTCGCCAAGGGCGGCCGCGTGCTGTTCGTCGGCACCAAGCGCCAGGCGTCGGACATCGTTGCCGATGCGGCACAGCGTTCGGCCCAGTACTACGTCAACTCGCGTTGGCTCGGCGGCATGCTGACCAACTGGAAGACGATCTCGAACTCGATCCAGCGCCTGCGCAAGCTCGACGAGATGCTGGCCGGCGAAGCGCAAGGGTTGACCAAGAAGGAACGCCTGAACCTCGATCGCGAGCGCGAGAAGCTCGACAAGGCGCTCGGCGGTATCAAGGACATGGGCTCGACGCCCGACCTGATGTTCGTGATCGACACCAACAAGGAGGCGATTGCCATCCTCGAGGCCAAGCGCCTGGGCATCCCGGTCGTCGCCATCATCGATTCGAACTGCGATCCGGACAAGATCGATTTCCCGATCCCCGGCAATGACGACGCGGCCCGCGCCATCCAGCTTTATTGCGATCTGATCGCCAAGGCCGCCATCGACGGCATCGCCCGTCAGCAGGGCGCGCTCGGCATGGATATCGGCGCTTCGGTCGAAGCTCCGATCGAACCGGCGCTCGATCCGGCTCCGGCGTCGGAAGCCCCCGAGGCTTGACAATCGAAGGCCGGTTGCGGCCTTCATCTTTCTCATATTTTGGCACGCTAAACAGACGCACCATCGAATACCGATGGTGCGTCGGTGCATTTAAACAAAGAGGCGACAATGAGCATTTCGGCTGCACAGGTCAAAGAACTCCGCGACTTGACCGGCGCGGGCATGATGGACTGCAAGGCGGCGTTGAACGAGACCAACGGCAACTTGGAAGAGGCCGTTGACTGGCTGCGCAAGAAGGGTATCTCCAAGGCCGACAAGAAGGCCGGCCGTACGGCAGCCGAAGGTCTGATCGGCGTCGACAACGGTGTGCGTGAAGCGGCCGTGGTCGAGGTGAATTCCGAGACCGACTTCGTCGCCCGCAATGCCGCCTTCCAGGAAATCGTCGCCAACGTCGCCAAGGTGGCGCTTGCCTATGGCACGACCGAAGCGGTCGCCGCCGCCAAATATCCGGGCTCCGACAAGTCGGTCACCGACACCATCAAGGACGCGGTCGGCACTATCGGCGAGAACATGGGCTTCCGCCGCTCGGCCAAGCTCACCGTTCCGCATGGCGCGGTTGCGACCTATGTCCACAACGCTGTTGCCGATGGTCTCGGCAAGCTCGGTGTGCTGGTCGCGATCGAGACCACGGGCAACGAGCATGCCGCCAATGCCTTTGGCCGCCAGGTCGCCATGCATGTCGCCGCCACCAACCCGATGGCGCTGACCGCCGAGCAGATCGATCCGGCCGCGGTCGAGCGCGAGAAGGCAATCTTCTCCGATCAGGCGCGCCAGTCCGGCAAGCCGGAAGCCATCATCGAGAAGATGGTCGAGGGTCGCCTGCGCAAGTTCTATGAGGAAGTCGTGCTCCTGAAGCAGGCCTTCGTGCTCAATCCCGACATCACCGTCGAGAAGGCGCTGCAGGATGCCGAAAAGGAAATCGGCGCGCCGGCCAAGATCACGGCCTATTTGCGCTTCGCCCTTGGCGAGGGCATCGAGAAGGAAGAGACGGATTTCGCCGCGGAAGTCGCGGCGGCGGTCAAGAAGTAACTTCTTACCGGTCCATTTCGCCTGTGTTTTTTCGGCCGGACATCCGCTGGGATGCCCGGCCGATTTCGTTCGCGGTGTCGATAAAGGCCCTGAGTTTGGGCGCCATCGCCGCGCGACGCGGAAAGTAGAGGAAAAGGCCGGGTTCCTCGATCGCTGATTGCGGCAGAACCTGCACCAGGCGACCGGCCGCGAGATCGGCGCGCGCCAGCGGCTCGAACATGTAGGCAAGGCCCACTCCGGCGAGAGCCAGATCGATTGCCGCAAGCGAGTCCGTCACGATGGCCGTACCGCTGGTTTCCATGACCACGTCCTTGCCGTCCCAGGTCAAATCCCAGCGATAGAGGGCACCGGAGCGAACGAGACGGTATCCGATGCAATTGTGGTTCGCGAGATCGGCCACGCTGCGCGGACGGCCATGTCGCCCGATATAGGCGGGCGAGGCGACGATAACGGCTTTGAAGGGCTGCGTCAGTCGGATGGCCACCATGTCCTGGGCGATCATCTCGCCGAGCCGGATGCCGGCGTCAAAACCTTCGCCGACGATGTCGACCAACCCTTGATCAGCAAAAATCTCGACCGTGATGTCGGGATATCGCTCGGCCATCGCCGCCACGACCGGCGTCACCGCCAACGGCATTGCGATGTTGGAGGCGTTGATCCTGAGCAGCCCGGACGGCCTACCCTTGACGCTGCGGATACGATCCATCCGCTCGGCGATATCCTGAAGGGCAGGGGCCGCCGTTTCCACCAGCGCCTTGCCCGCCTCGGTGAGCGAAACGCTGCGCGTCGTGCGCGCAAACAGCGGCTGGCCGATCCGCTCCTCGACGAGGCGCACTGCATGGCTGACCGCCGAAGGGCTCATGCCCAGTTCGGCCGCGGCAAGGGCAAAACCGCCGCGCCGGGCGACCGCAATGATGACAGGCAGATGGCTGAGCAGATCCCGGTCCATTCATGAACAGTATCGCATAGTCTTTGCGGACAATGCAATCTTATCGACGCCGAGGCAGAGGTCCACATTGTCGCCAACACATCGGCGATCGGGCTGATGGTATCGAGGAGAAGAGACATGAACGCCTTGAAACACGCTACCTTCGCCGCAGGGCTTGCCTTGGCGCCGCTCGACGCCGGCGGGGCTGAACCGATGGGCTGGCAGGCGCTTGCCGATGACCGCGCCATCATCCGCATCGCCGATGCCATCGACCGCGCGGTCGACGCGCAGGACTGGAAACGCGCGCGCAGCTATTTCGCGGATAGGGTCACCGCCGACTTCAGCAGCCTGCCCGGGCAGCCCGCGGCCAACATCGCCTCCGACGATCTGATCGGCGCCTGGGCCGGCAATCTCAAAGGCAGCAAGACCAGCCTGCATCTGCGCACCAATCACCAGGTCGTCCTTGAAGCGGACACGGCGACCGTTCTGTCGAACGGCTACGCCTGGAACCGGATGGAGGGCAATGGCGACCCGCTCTGGGAGGTCTGGGGCACGTATGAGCATCACCTCACGCGCTCCGCGGCTGGCTGGAAGGTCGATGGCTTCACCTTCCGCATGACGCATGAGCGCGGCAATCCCTGGGTCAAGGCGACACCTGGCCAATGACGCCCGCATCAACCGGACCAAGATCGGAAAAAGACAATGACGATGAGCTACTACACACTCGGCAACAGCGGCCTGCGCGTCAGCCGGCTGGCACTGGGCACGATGACTTTCGGGACGGAATGGGGCTGGGGCGCTGACCGGGATACGGCGCGCGCGATGTTCGACGCCTATGTCGAGGCCGGAGGCAATTTCTTCGACACCGCCGACCTTTACACCGGCGGCACGGCCGAGACCTGGCTCGGTGAATTCGTGGCCGAGCGGGGCTTGCGCGACAAGGCGGTGATCGCCACCAAATTCACCATGAACTCGAACCCCGGCAATCCGAACGCCGGCGGCAATGGCCGCAAGAACATCATGCGTGCCGTCGACGCATCGCTGAAGCGGCTGGGTACCGACTATATCGATCTCTATCTCATGCATATCTGGGACAGGCTGACGCCGGCCGAAGAAGTGCTGCGTACGCTCGACGATCTGGTTCGGGCAGGCAAGATACGTCACATCGGCCTGTCCGACGTGCCGGCCTGGTATGCCGGGCGGGCGCAGGCGATCGCCGAACTGCGCGGCTATGAGCCGATCTCGGCGTTGCAGCTTGAATACTCCCTGGCGGAGCGTGCCATCGAGCATGAATTCGTGCCGTTCGGGACACGCCATGGCGCCGGCATCATGGTCTGGAGCCCGCTGGCAAGCGGACTGCTAAGTGGCAAATACCGCCCGGCGCAGGCGGGCAATGCCGGCCGGCTCGACGGCTTCCGCAACACCACCCACCCAGGCTTCCAGAAATTCAGCGAGCACAACTGGGCTGTGGTGGCGGAGCTGGAGAAAGTCGCCGCCGAACTCGGCCGCGGCATGGCTCAGGTCGCGCTGAACTGGGTGGCGACTCAGCCAGGAGTTGCCACCGTCATTCTCGGAGCAACGCGGCTTTCGCAGCTGCAGGATAATCTTGCGGCGCTCGATTTCTCCATACCGCCCGCGCTTCGCCAGCGCCTGGACAAGGTGAGCGGCACGCCGGCACCGTTCCCGCATTCTTATTTCGGTCCCGAGATCCAGGTCCGTGTCGCGGGCGGTGTCGTGACCGGCGACAAGCCGTCAGGCTACGCATTGCCGGTCGTGGTCGAAGGCGAGGCGGTTGCCATCAGCAGCAACTGATCCAGAAAGCCTGGAATTTTGCACAAGGGCGCGGCGTGACATCGCCGCGCCCTTCGTGTATCCGGTCAACCCGTCATGACAGCACCGCCGGGCGAAGCAGGGGGCGTTTTCGCCTTCAGAGCTTGCCACGCCGGAATTTCGAGGAACCAGATGACGGTCAAGCCCCGCTACCGACGTGTTCTGCTGAAAGCTTCGGGCGAAGCGTTGATGGGCGAACAGCATTTCGGCATCGACGTCTCGGTCGTCGACCGCATCGCCGGCGACATTGCCGAGGCCCGTGCGCTGGGCATCGAGGTGGGTGTCGTTATCGGCGGCGGCAATATCTTTCGCGGCGTGGGGGGCGCCTCCAAGGGAGGCGACCGCGTTACCGGCGATCACATGGGCATGCTTGCCACGGTCATCAATTCGCTGGCGTTGCGCACGTCGCTGAACAAGATCGGTGTCGATGCCGTCGTGCTGTCCGCAATTGCCATGCCCGAGCTTTGCGAGAGTTTTTCGCAGCGCCAAGCGACCGCCTACATGAACCAGGGCAAGGTGGTGATCTTCGCCGGCGGCACCGGCAATCCGTTCTTCACCACTGATTCGGCAGCGGCACTTCGCGCGGCCGAAATCGGCGCCGACGCGCTGTTCAAGGGTACCCAGGTCGACGGCGTCTATTCGGCCGACCCGAAAAAGGACCCGAGTGCGGCGCGTTTCGAGCGCATCAGCCACGCCGAAGTCATAAATCGCGGCCTTTCCATCATGGATACCGCTGCGATTGCACTTGCGCGCGAAAACAACATTCCGATAATCGTCTATTCGATCCACGAAAAGGGTGGTTTCGGCGATATTCTAAGGGGCGGCGGCCGCTGCACGGTCGTCGCGGACGAATGATCGGGGCCGGATCCCTGGAAGGGGAAACCGGCTTTCGAACATCAGGCTCGAACACGGGGCCCTTGCCCCGAAGCAGTGAACCCGCGGCAGACGGGTCGAGGAGACTAAGATGAGTGGTGAGTACGACGATCTGAAGCGGCGCATGGATGGGGCCATCGCCGCGTTCAAGCATGACCTGGCTTCGCTGCGGACCGGTCGCGCCTCCAGCAATCTGCTCGATGCGATCCAGGTGCAGGCCTATGGCACCACCATGCCGATCAACCAGGTGGCCAACGTTTCGGTGCCGGAGCCGCGCATGATCTCGGTCTCGGTCTGGGACAAATCGATGGTCGGCGCGGGGGCCCGCGCGATCCGGGAATCCAATCTGGGCTTCAACCCGATCGTCGATGGCACCAATCTGAGGATTCCGCTGCCGGAGCTCAACGAACAGCGCCGCAAGGAACTGGTCAAGATCTCGCACGGCTACGCAGAGAACGCCCGTGTCGCCGCGCGCCATGTGCGCCGCGACGGCATGGATTTCCTGAAGAAGGCGGAGAAGGACGGCGACATCAGCGAGGACGATCAGCGCAAGCGTTCCGACCAGGTCCAGAAACTTACCGACGAAACCATCAGCACCATCGATCATCTGCTTTCCGACAAGGAAGCTGAAATCATGCAGGTTTAGGGTTGGCCCTTGGCTGACCCGAAAGCGAGATCATGACAACGCCCGCGCATGTCGCGATCATCATGGATGGAAATGGACGCTGGGCCAAGGCGCGCGGTATGCCGAGGCTCGCCGGTCATCGCGCCGGCGTCGAGGCCCTGCGCAAGGCGGTGCGCGCCGCCCCGGGTCTCGGCATCTCCTTCCTGACCGTCTACGCTTTCTCGTCGGAGAACTGGTCGCGGCCGAAGTCCGAGGTCAGCGACCTTATGGGTCTGTTGAAGCTGTTCATCCGTCGCGACCTTGCCGAGCTGCACCAGAGCGGCGTACGGGTCAGGATCATCGGCGACCGCACAGGGCTGCAGGCGGACATCAGGGGGCTGCTCGACGAGGCCGAATCGCTGACGATCCACAACACTTCGCTGACGCTGGTGATCGCCTTCAATTACGGCGGGCGTGACGAGATCGTCCGCACGGCGCGCAAGCTTGCCGCGGCCGTGGCGCGCGGCGAAATGGACAGCGAGGCGATATCAGCCGAAAGCTTTGCCGGCTCTCTGGACACGCAAGGCATTCCCGATCCGGAGCTGGTCATCCGCACCAGCGGCGAACTGCGCCTGTCCAACTTCCTGTTGTGGCAGGCCGCCTACAGCGAACTCGTCTTCCTGCCGTGCTACTGGCCGGACTTCAACCGCGAGCATTTCGCCGAGGCCTTGCGCGAATATGCTGGCCGTGAGCGCCGCTTCGGCGGACTCGGCCCGCAGGACGTTGCTTCGCGGCCGGCCGCGGGATGAGCAACCTTCAGCTGCGCGTCATGTCGGCTGTCGTGCTGGCCATTGTGGCCCTCGGCCTGACCTGGCTCGGCGGCCTGCCGTTCCGGCTGCTGTGCGCCGTCATGGCGGCAATGATCTTTTACGAGTGGACACGCATGTCGCGGCCCGCCGCGGCCGACGGGCTTGGTTTTCTCCCGGAAGCGCTGATGGTCATTTTCGTCGGCGCCCTGGTTGCCGGCCTGCCCGCACGGTGGCTGCTGCCGCTCGTCGTGATTCTGGTTGCGACAGCGGCGATCACCGCCGGAGTTCGCAAGATCGGCCAGTGGGACGCCAGCGGCCTTGCCTATGCCTGCATGTCGGGCCTGTCGCTTGCCCTGCTGCGCGACGGCGACCATTCGGGCCTCGTCGCCATCCTGTTCCTGTTCGCGGTCGTCTGGGCAACCGACATTTTTGCCTATTTCGTCGGGCGTGCCGTCGGCGGGCCCAAACTGGCGCCTTCGATCTCGCCCGGCAAGACCCGCAGCGGCGCCCTCGGCGGGGCGGTCGGTGGTGTCGTGGCAGGGCTTCTGCTTGCCGCCTTCGCCGGCGCCGGCAACCTGGCGTTGCTGGGTATTGTGGCGCTGGTGCTGTCGATCGTCGCCCAGGCCGGCGACCTCTTCGAATCCTGGGTCAAGCGGCGGCACGGCCGCAAGGATTCTGGCGTGCTCATCCCTGGGCATGGCGGCGTCATGGACCGTGTCGACGGGCTTGTCGCGGCCGCTCTTGCCCTATACGTCATCGGCTGGATCGCGGCGGGCGCCGAGCATCCGGCACAGGGGCTGTTTCCCATTTGAACGGTGTCATTCCACGATCTGGCGCGGGCGCCTTGGATTCGCCTGTATTGATGTCACAGTCACGCAGCGACGCGGAAGAACTTGAGGGCCTGAATTGAACGAGATTCTTCACGCGATTTTCAGCACGGAAGGCCTCTTTCTCGGCACGCTCGTGCCGTTTCTCTTCGTTCTGACCGTCGTGGTGTTCGTTCACGAGATGGGCCACTATCTCGTTGGCCGCTGGTGCGGCATCGGGGTCAGGGCCTTCTCAATCGGCTTCGGTCCGGAGCTCATCGGCTTCAACGACAGGCATGGTACGCGCTGGAAGCTTTGCGCCATACCGCTTGGCGGCTATGTCAAGTTTGTCGGCGACATGAACGCCACCTCCAGCCAGCCGACATCGGAAGAACTCGAAACGCTGACCGACGAGGAACGCAAGGTTGCCTTCCACACCCAGGCGATCTGGAAGCGCGCGGCAACGGTGGTGGCCGGGCCGCTATTCAACTTCCTGCTGACGATCGTCGTCTTTTCCGTGCTGTTTGCCGCCTATGGGCGTTATGTCGCGGAGCCCATGGTGGCGGAGGTTACAACAGACAGTCCCGCGGCCAAGGCCGGCATCTTGCCAGGCGACCGATTCGTCAGCGTTGACGGCAGCAAGGTCGAAACCTTCGGCGACGTGCAGCGGCTGGTCTCGGGCCGCGCCGGCGACACCATCACCTTCGTCATGCTGCGCGGCGGCAAGGAGGTCACGGTGACCGCGTCGCCGCAGCTGATGGAGCAGGAGGACGCGCTCGGCAACAAGGTCAAAGTCGCCGTGATCGGCGTCGTCAACAACAAGGAACTCGGCCAGCCCCGCCTCATCACCTACACCCCGGTCGGAGCCGTTGCGGCGGCCGTTGAGGAAACCGGCCACGTCATCGAGCGCACCGGACAGTTCCTGCAGCGCTTCGCCGTCGGGCGCGAGGACAAGTGCCAGTTGGGTGGCCCGGTCAAGATCGCCGACATGGCCGGCAAGGCGGCCAAACTCGGTTTTGAATGGCTGGTGCAGCTCGTCGCGCTGCTGTCCGTTGGGATAGGCATTCTAAACCTTTTGCCGATTCCCCCCCTCGACGGCGGCCATCTGTTGTTCTACGGGGTGGAGGCCGTCATCCGCCGGCCGGTGTCGGAACGGATGATGGAAATGGCCTATCGGGCCGGTCTGCTTCTGGTGCTGTGCTTCATGGGGTTCGTGTTCTGGAACGATCTCTTTGGGTGCTGAAATCATGAAGGAATTTGGCCTGAGCATGGCGGATGTTGAGACGCCGTTTACCATGCACGGGGATATGAGTGACGCGAAAGCCACGCACCAGGGTTAAGTAAATACAAATTAACCAGAAGCCTTGCGTGTAGGGAAAATCCGGTTAATACGGTAGGGGAAATGACCGCACGTCCGGTTTTCTCGCCGTGGGGACTACGAGAAAAGGTTATTAAGCCCGATGAAGGCAGCATCCAAGTTTCTAAACGCCGCGTCAGCGGCGGCACTGTCCGCCGCTCTGGTCGTACCAGGTGCGCTCGCAGTGCAGTTCGTTGCCACATCGGCGGCCGAAGCCGCGGTCGTAAGCCGGGTGGAGGTGAGCGGCAACCAGCGTGTCGACGCCGATACCATCCGCAACTACATCACCATCAAGCCCGGCAAGGCCTTCTCCAGCTCCGATGTCGATAGCGCGGTCAAGGCGCTGTTCGGCACCGGCCTGTTCTCGGATGTCCAGATCAACCAGGTCGGCTCGACCCTGGTGGTCAAGGTTTCGGAATACAAGGTCGTCAACCAGGTGCTGTTCCAGGGCAACAAGAAGCTCAAGGACAACGCGCTTCAGGCGGCGGTTCAGCTGAAGCCGCGCGGCACGTTCTCTCAGGCTACGCTGGATTCGGATGTCGAGGCGGTCAAGGCCGCCTACAGGCGCATCGGCCGTGACGATGCCGGCGTGACCGCGCAGATCATGGAGCTTGGCGACAACCGCGTGAACGTGGTCTTCCACATCACCGAAGGCGATCGCACGCAGATCGCGGCAATCAATTTCGTCGGCAACAGCGCCTATTCCAGCCGCCGCCTGTCTGATGTGATCAACACCAAGCGCTCGTCCTGGGTCTCGTTCATCCTGCGCGACGACGTCTACGACGAAGACAAGCTGCGCGCCGACCAGGAGCTGCTGCGCCGCTTCTATTACAATCACGGTTATGCCGACTTCCAGGTCGTGTCCGCCGTCGGCGAGCTCGACAATGCGACCAACAAATACACGGTCACCATCACCGTCCAGGAAGGCGAGCGCTACAATTTTGGCGACATCAGCGTCGAAAGCACGATTCCGGAAGTCGACTCCAAGTCGCTGGAATCGGTGGTCGAAACCCGCAAGGGCGATGTCTACAATGCCAAGAACGTCGAAGACTCCATCATTGCGCTGACGGAGAAGGTGGCTGGTTCCGGCTATGCTTTCGCCCAGGTGACACCGCGCGGCGACCGCAACTTCGAGAACCACACGATCTCGGTGGTCTACACCGTCGACCAGGGCACCAAGGCCTATGTCGAGCGCATCGAGATCCGCGGCAACGACCGCACGCGTGACTATGTCATCCGTCGCGAATTCGATGTCAGCGAAGGCGATGCGTTCAACCAGGTGCTCATCCAGCGCGCGAAGAAGCGCCTGGAAGACTTGAATTATTTTGACAAAGTCGAGATTTCGACTGTGCCCGGCTCGGCCCCTGACCAGGTCGTGCTGGTGGTCGACGTGGTCGAGAAGTCGACGGGTGAATTCTCGGTTGGCGCCGGCTATTCGACTGGCGGCGATTCGGCTGGACCGTCTGTTGAAGGATCGATCACAGAGCGCAACTTCCTAGGCCGTGGCCAGTTCATCAAAGTGTCGGCCGGTGGCGGGAAGAACTCGCGCGACTACAGCCTGTCCTTCACCGAGCCGTATTTCCTCGGGCGGCGTATCGCCGCCGGCTTCGACATTTTCAAGTCGACGCGGGAATACAACAACAATTACGACAGCGACACCACCGGCGCGACGATCCGCTTCGGGTTGCCAATCACCAACAGCATCACGACCCAGTTGGCGTACAACATCTCGCAGGAGAAATATAAGGTCGACGACGGTTGCGATCCCACTCCTGTCGATCCCGACGGCAACTGCAACATTTCCCAGGCCATTCTGGATGGCATCGAGCAGAGCCCATGGATCAAGTCCTCGGTCAGCCTTGGGCTGGTCTACAATACCATCGATGACATGAAGAACCCGCATGAGGGTATCTATGCCAACACGACAGTGGAGGTCGCCGGTCTCGGTGGCGATGCCAAGTTCGTGAAGATCACCGGGCGCGGCAGCATCTACCAGACGCTGTCCGAGCAGCTTGACCTTGTCGGCCTCCTTTCGGGTGGCGCAGGACATGTCGAGGGCTACGGCAGCGACGGCGATCTGCGTATCTTCGATCACTTCCAGAGCACCGATCGCATGATCCGCGGCTTTGCCTATGGTGGCATCGGCCCGGTTGCTAACGACACCAGCGGTGACCATCTGGGTGGAACGACCTATTTCAACGCTTCGGCGGAGGCGCAATTCCCGCTGCCGGTCGTGCCTGAGAGCTTCGGCTTGCGGGGCGCGGTGTTCGCTGATGCGGCAACGCTCTATGGCAGCAAGATCGCCACTGGCTTGGTCGATCCAGATTCTACCGGCATGAAGGTGCGCGCCTCGGTTGGTCTCGGCCTGATGTGGGCGTCTCCGTTCGGCCCGATCCGTATCGACTATGCAATCCCGGTCAAGAAGGAAGCGAGCGACGACGTGCAGGAATTCAACTTCGGCATATCGACCCGCTTCTGATCGGCGGCCAACGATGCTCCCGGGTTTTGGATCCGGGAGAAATGTTCCGACCTAGCTGGATATAGCTTCTGGAATGACCGATCCGGTGTTCTTCGCGCCATCACGCCGGTATACGGCGGCCGAAGTCGCGAATCTGACCGGCTCGGTGCTTGTCGATTCCGGCCAATCCGACGTTTTGATCGAAGCGCTGGCGCCGGCCAATGAAGGCGGCGCCAATGCGCTTGTCTTCGTCGACGGCAGGCGTAATTCCGCGCTGATGCCGTCGCTGCGGGCGGCGGCGGTCCTGTGCACGGCCGAATTCGCAAACAAGGCGCCTTCCAGCGTCGCTGTCTTGACTCATCCACGGCCGCAGCAGGCTTTCGCGCTGGTTGGGCGCCTGCTGTTCCCGACAGCCGCCACGCCGGGGCCAATGACGAGTGAAACCGGTGTTTCGCCGCATGCCCATGTCGATCCGACGGCGCATGTCGAAGCCGGGGCTATCATCGAGGCCGGCGCGGTCATCGGGCCTGGTGTCTCGATCGGCAGCGGCACAGTCATTGCGCCCAACGCCGTCATCGGACAGTCCTGCCAGATTGGCCGTGACGGTTATGTCGGGCCGGGCGCCAGTATCCAGTACGCTCTGATCGGCAATCGGGTCATCATCCATGGTGGCGCCAGGATCGGCCAGGACGGCTTTGGCTTTGTCGGCGGCGCCAAGGGGCCGGAACGTGTTCCACAGATCGGACGCGTCGTCATCCAGGACGATGTCGAGATCGGCTCCAATTCCACCGTCGATCGTGGCGCCATGTCCGATACGATCATCGGGCAAGGCACCAAGATCGACAATCTCGTTCAGATCGCCCATAACGTCCGCATCGGCCGCAATTGTATAGTGGCCGGGCTGTCGGGTATTTCCGGTTCCGTGGTGGTGGGTGACAATGTCACCATGGGCGGCGGTGTCGGGCTTGCGGATCATCTGACGATTGGTACAGGTGCCAAGCTTGCAGCCAGAAGTGGATTTATGAGCAATGTTCCCGCCGGCGAGATCTGGGGTGGCTATCCGGCGCAGCCGATGGCGGAAGCCATGCGAGAGATAGCCATGTTGCGCACGATGGCCAGGGCACGCAAGCAGGGCAAGGACAATGGCTGACATGGTGGCGGCGACAACGCTGGAAGCGGTCGACATATTGGGGCTGATGAAGCTCCTGCCGCACCGCTATCCCTTCCTGATGATCGACCGCATCGTGGACATCGACGGCGACGACTCTGCCATCGGCATCAAGAACGTGACCATAAACGAGCCGCATTTTCAGGGGCATTTCCCGGAGCAGCCGGTGATGCCTGGCGTGCTGATCGTCGAGGCCATGGCCCAGACGGCCGGAGCCATCTGCATCCGCAGCCTCGGGGCGTCGAAGCCGTCGCTGGTCTATTTTCTGACCATCGACAACGCCAAATTCCGCAAACCGGTCGTCCCCGGCGACCAGTTGAAGATCCATGTCAAGAAAATCAAGAAGCGCGGCAACCTGCTCAAATTCGCCTGTGAAGCCCTGGTCGAAGGTACCAAGGCGGCCGAGGCCGAGATTTCAGCCATGATGGTCACCGGCGACTGACGATCGAGTGCCTATGAAAATCAAGACGTCAATCCATCCTTCCTCCGTCGTGGAAGAAGGCGCCCAGATCGGCCAGGGTGTGCGCATAGGGCCGTTCTGCCATGTCAGCGCCGATGCCGTGATCGGCGACGGGGTCGAACTGGTCAGCCATGTCTCGGTGATGGGCGCGACCACTATCGGGGCGTCGACCAAGGTCTATCCGATGGCGACACTGGGCGCACCGCCGCAAAACACCAAGCACAAGGGCCGCCGCACGACGCTGGTCATCGGCGCCAACTGCACCATCCGCGAAGGCGTGACCATGCATGTCGGCACCGACACCAGCCGTGGCGAAACCACGGTCGGCAACAATGGCAATTTTCTCGCCTACGCCCATATCGCCCATGACTGCGCCGTCGGCAACAACGCCACCTTCGCCAATGGGGCGACATTGGGCGGCCACTGCGAGATCGGCAACAACGTCTATATTGGCGGCCTCAGCGCCGTCCATCAATTCGTGCGCGTGGGTGACAACGCCTTTCTTGGCGGGTGCTCGGCTTTTGTCGGTGATGTCATTCCCTATGCCATCGCCGTCGGTAACCGCGCCAGCCTGCGCGGCTTGAACATCATCGGCCTCAAGCGCGCCGGTCTGCCGCGTTCCGAAATCCATCTGCTGCGCAAGGCCTACAAGACGATCTTCGACCGCTCCCGCACCGTCGGCGAGAACATCGAGTTCGCCAAGGTGGAGTTCGCCTCGTCGCCGACAGCGATGAAGATCATCGACTTCATCACCAGTCGCGGCAAGCGGCACTATGCGGTGCCATCGCTCAAGGGCGGCGATGGCGACGATGCCGATGACGAAGGCTGAGACAGCCGCGGCTGGTCTTGATCTCCCGCCTGGTGCCAGGGTCGGCATCATCGCCGGCGGCGGCAGCCTTCCGGTCGAAGTCGCTGCCGGTTTGGCCGAACAGGGTCATCCGCCATTCCTCGTGCTCATGGACGGTGAGGCCGACCGCCTGGCGGAATTGTGCCGTTACGAGCATGAGACCCTTGCCCTGGAGGCGATAGGATCGCTCATTCCGCTGCTCAAGCGTAACCGGATTACGCATCTGGTGCTTGCCGGCGAGATAAAGCGCAGGCCAAGGCTGACACAGATGCGTCCAAGCCTCAGCCTGCTCGCTGTGATACCCACCGTCGTCATGGCGTTGGCGCGCGGCGACGATGGACTGCTCAAGGTGGTGGCGCGCGGGCTCGAGGCCCGGGGGATAAAGGTCGTGGGCGCCCACGAGATCGTGCCGAACCTTGTCGCCGCCGAAGGGGTGTTGACCAGGGTCACGCCTCGGAAGTCGGACTGGCGCGACATCGATGCAGGTTTTGCCGCGGCAAAAGCCATCGGGGCGCTGGATATCGGCCAGGCGGCGATCGCGGTCGGCGGCCGGACCATTGCGCTTGAAGGCATCGAGGGCACGGCCGGATTGCTGGACCGCGCCAGGCTGCTGCGCGGCCACGGCCGTATCGCCGGCAAGACGCGCGGCGTGCTGGTCAAATGCGCCAAGCCTGGCCAGGAGCTGCGCGCGGATCTTCCTTCCATGGGGCCCCAGACGGTAGAAGCAGCGCATGCGGCCGGGCTTGCCGGCATTGCCGTCGAGGCGGGACGCTCCCTGATCCTCGAAGGTCCCGCAACCCTCTCGCGTGCCAATGACCTTGGGCTGTTTATTGTCGGTCTGGCCGCAACGGAGTCAGGTCATGGCTGACAGGGCGCTGAAGATCGCGATCGTCGCGGGCGAGGAGTCAGGCGACCTGCTTGGCGCCGACATTGTCCAGTCGCTGCGCCAAATAACAGGACGCGAGGTGCAGCTCGTCGGCCTCGGTGGCCGCCACCTGCAGGCGCTTGGGCTGGTTTCGCCGTTCGACGCCAGCGAGGTCGCGCTGATGGGGTTCAGCGCCGTCCTGCGTGACCTGCCGCGCCTGATGCGGCGGATCGGTCAGCTGGCGGGGCTGGTTGCGGATGCCAAGCCGGACTGCCTCGTCACCATCGACAGCCCCGATTTTTCGCTGCGCGTCGCCAAAAAGGTGCGCGCCGCCAACCCGACGATCCCGATCGTCCACTATGTCTGCCCGAGCGTCTGGGCATGGCGGCCGGGCAGGGCGGTGGCGATGAAGCCGTATGTCGATCACATCCTGTGCATCCTGCCGTTCGAAGTGAAGGAGCTCGATCGGCTGGGTGGCCCGCCCGGCACCTATGTCGGCCATCGCCTGACGCATGATCCCGGCGTGCTGTCGGCCGCCAGGGCGCAGGCCCAGCCGCGTGATCTTTCACCAGACCGCGTGAAGACGCTGCTTGTCCTGCCCGGCTCGCGGCGCGGCGAGGTGCGACGGCTGCTCGAGCCGTTCGGCGAGACCGTGTCGATGCTGCGGGCACGCGGGCATCGGCTTCGGCTGATGTTGCCGACGGTGCCGCATGTCGCGGACATCGTACGATCCGCGGTCACGCGCTGGGATGAAAAACCCGAGATTATCCTGGAGCCGGAGCGCAAATGGCAGGCCTTCGGCAAGGCCGACGCGGCGTTGATCGCGTCCGGCACCGTCTCCCTGGAACTGGCACTGTCCGGCGTGCCGATGATCTCTTGCTACCGGCTCGACCCTGTCGCACGCGCCGTGGCGCGGTATTTCGTTTCCGTCTGGTCGGCGCTGCTGCCCAACCTGATCTCGGATCGCGCACTGATCCCGGAGTTCTACGACGAATACGTCAGGCCGAACAATCTGGCACGCCAGCTGGAAGCGCTGTTGGCCGACAGTGGCATGCGCGCCTGGCAGAAAGACGGGTTCGCCGAGATTTCACGGCGCATGGCAACGGACAAACCGTCCGGTGAGATCGCGGCGCAGGTGGTGATGGGGTGTATCAAGAGAGTGGGTAGGCAGTAGTGAGTGGTGAATAGTGAGTAGTGAGTAGTGAGTAGTGAATTAGAAAACTCTCTAACCTGACTACTCACTACTCACTACTCGCTACTCACTCGTCTCAGCGCTTGGCGATCGGCACGTAGTCGCGCTCTGGCGCACCGGTATAGAGCTGGCGCGGACGGCCGATCTTCTGGCGTGGATCCTCGATCATTTCCTTCCACTGGGCGATCCAGCCGACCGTGCGGGCAACCGCGAACAGCACGGTGAACATGGTGGTGGGGAAGCCCAGCGCCTTCAGCGTGATGCCGGAATAGAAGTCGACGTTCGGGTAGAGTTTCTTCTCGATGAAATAGGGATCGGTCAGCGCGATCTTTTCCAGTTCCATCGCGATGTCGAGCAGCGGATCGTCCTTGATGCCGAGTTCGCCCAGAACCTCATGCGCCGTCTTCTGCATGATCTTGGCACGCGGATCGTAGTTCTTGTAGACGCGGTGGCCAAAGCCCATCAGGCGGAACGGATCGTTCTTGTCCTTGGCGCGGGCGATGAATTCCGGGATGTGATCGACATGCCCGATCTCGCCCAGCATGTTGAGCGCCGCTTCGTTGGCGCCGCCATGGGCCGGGCCCCACAGGCAAGCAATCCCGGCGGCGATGCAGGCGAACGGGTTGGCGCCCGAGGAACCGGCGAGGCGAACGGTCGAGGTCGAAGCGTTCTGCTCATGATCGGCATGCAGGATGAAGATACGCTCCATGGCGCGCGCCAGCACCGGGTTGATCTTGTACTCCTCGCACGGCACGGCAAAGCACATGTGCAGGAAGTTTGCCGCGAAACCGAGATCGTTCTTCGGATAAATAAAGGGCTGGCCGATGTGGTACTTGTAGGCCATGGCCGCGATCGTCGGCATTTTGGCGATCAGGCGCATGGAGGCAACCATGCGCTGGTACGGGTCGGAGATGTCGGTCGAGTCATGATAGAAGGCCGACAGCGCGCCAACCACGCCGCACATCACCGCCATCGGGTGCGCGTCGCGGCGGAAGCCGGTGAAAAAGCGCGACATCTGCTCGTGCACCATTGTGTGGCGCGTTACGCGGTAGTCAAAATCGTCCTTCTGCGCCTTGGTCGGCAATTCGCCGTAGAGCAGGAGGTAGCAGACTTCGAGGAAGTCGCCATGTTCGGCCAACTGGTCGATCGGATAGCCCCGATGCAGGAGGATGCCGGCGTCGCCATCGATGAAGGTGATTTCCGACTCGCAGCTTGCCGTCGAGGTGAAGCCTGGGTCATAGGTGAAGGCGCCGGTGGTGCTGTAGAGCGAGGCGATGTCGATGACGTCAGGTCCGACCGAGCCGCTTCGCACCTTGAATTCGTGAGTCTTGCCGGCGAATTCCAGCGTTGCCGTGGCCTCTTGGCCGCCCACATCCAGTTTTTTCGCAGCTTCGGTCATTGCAAACTCCTTCTTGTTTCCTCATGCCGGCAAAGGCAAATTCCGCAGAGCGACACGTCGAAATCACCGCAATGCGCGTATTCGCCACCGCATTCTAGGAGGTGCGTGCCAGATTGGGCCAAGGCCTAATGTTGCACTGCGAAACCCGCCTTTCAATGCCAATCTTCTTGGGCCAGTTTGCTCCTAATCGATTTGATCCGCTACGCGCGCCAGGCTTTCCTCACGCCCCAGAACGGCAAGCACGTCGAATACGCCCGGTGACGTGCTCTTGCCGGTCAACGCAGCCCGCAACGGCTGGGCCACGGCGCCAAGCTTGTGCCCGCCAGCCAGCGCAAAGTCGCGGATCGCGGCCTCGGCCGTGGCCGCCGTCCAGTCGCCTGACAGCGACTTCAAAGCTTCGTGAGCGCCACGCAGGATCTTGCGCGCGTCGTCATTGAGCAGGAGTGCCGCCTTGTCGTCGATCGGCAGCGGCCGCGCGGCAAACAGGAAGGCGGCGCCGTCGACAAGCTCGACCAGCGTCTTGGCGCGCTCCTTCAGGCCCGGAAGTGCTGCCAGCAGCTGCGCCTTGTTCTTCTCGTTGAGCCGCGCCGCCATCGCCGGGCCGCCCTCCAGATAGGGCAAGGTGGCGATAAAGATATCGAACAGCTCGGTGTCGGCCATACGTCGCATATGCGCGCCGTTGATCGCTTCCAGCTTGGCGAAGTCGAAGCGCGCCGCACCCTTGTTGACGTCGCTAATGTCGAACCACGAGACCATGTCCTCGATCGACATGATCTCGTCGTCGCCATGGCTCCAGCCGAGCCGCGCAAGGTAATTGAGGAGCGCCTCCGGCAGATAGCCCATGGCGCGATAGGCTTCGACGCCGAGCGCGCCATGGCGCTTCGACAGCTTGGCGCCGTCGGCGCCGTGGATCAGCGGGATATGCGACATCGACGGCACGTCCCAGCCCATGGCATTGTAGATCACGGTCTGGCGGGCGGCGTTGGTCAGGTGATCGTCGCCACGGATGATGTGGGTGACGCCCATGTCGTGATCGTCGACGACGACGGCATGCATGTAGGTCGGGTTGCCGTCCGAACGCAGGATGATGAAGTCGTCGAGATCCTTGTTGGGGAAGCGCACGTCTCCCTGGACCCGGTCCTGCACAACTGTCTCGCCCTCGGCCGGTGCCTTGATGCGGATGGCGCCCCTGACGCCGGACGGCGCCTCCGACGGGTCGCGGTCACGCCAATGGCCGTTATAGCGTGGCGGCAGGCCCTTGGCACGTGCAGCCTCGCGCATTGCCTCGAGCTCGGCTGAAGTCTCGTAGCTGTAATAGGCCTTGCCCAGGCGCACCAGCTCCTCGGCCACCTCGCGATGGCGCGGCGCGCGCTCGAATTGGGAGACCGCGTCACCGTCCCACGAAAGGCCAAGCCAGGTCAGGCCATCGAGAATGGCCGATGTGGCCGCATCGGTCGAACGCTCGCGATCGGTGTCCTCGATGCGCAGCAGCATCGTGCCGCCGGTATGCTTTGCATAGAGCCAGTTGAAGAGCGCCGTGCGCGCGCCGCCGATGTGCAGATAGCCGGTCGGCGAGGGGGCAAAACGGGTGATGACCTTGTCGGGCATGGAACTCTCGGAAAACGTCTGAAGCTGGGTGCGGAGCGTGCGGACTTTCGCGCGTTGCGCGTTCATGTAGCATAGGACGTCGAGGGTGCAAGGGGCAGACCCGATGACTGGACGAGGCCGGGGCTCGGATCGGGGCGAGGATGCCGCTATCGGCGTCAGCGAGCGATCCCTGTTTGCGGCGCCTGCGACGATCCCACTGCCATCTCCGCTCGTGGCTGCACCCGAAACCAGGTCGCTGCAGGCAGGTGGGCAGGCGCCGGCGCCGGCTCCTGCCGCGGGCAGGATCGCGCGCGTGCGCCGGCAAGTCGGCCTGGTATCCTTGCCTCGCGTGCGCCATGGCGTGACCCGGGCGGCGGAGCTTGAACTCGACCGGGGCATCGCGTTCCTGCTGGTGCCGGTCTGTCTGGCCGTTGGGGCGATCGCCTATTTCTCGCTGGCATCCGAGCCCGACTTTGCAAAACCCGTCGCGGTCGTGGTGCTGATGGCGGTCTGTGCCTTCGTCTCGCGCTCCTGGTCGAAAACCCATCTGTGTTTCATGGCAGTGCTGTTGTGCGCGCTGGGCCTACTCGCGGCGAAGGTCGAAACATGGCGAGCCGGAACCCGGATGCTGGGTTCGGAAATCTCCACGCAACTGACCGGCCGCGTGGTCTCGCTCGAAGAGATGGAGAGCGGCCGCATCCGGCTGACCATGGACGTGATTTCGACCGCCCGGCCGAAACTGCGCTATGCGCCGGAAAGGGTCCGGCTTTCCGCACGCAAGATACCACCGGGAATGACCGCCGGCTCGCTCATCACAGGCTACGCCAAACTGCTGCCGCCGACCGGTCCGGTGCGGCCGGACAGCTACGACTTCTCTTTCGACAGCTATTTCGCCGGCATCGGCGGCAGCGGCTTCTTTCTCGGCAATCCAACGGTTGTTTCCGCCGACGACGGTGAGATGCCGCTATCGGCTCGCCTTTTTTCAGGCATCGAAAATGCCCGCGAAGCCATCGCCGACCACATCAGGGGCAGCGTCGGCGGCGCTGAAGGCGAGATCGCGGCGGCGCTGATCGTCGGCGTGCGCGCCGGCATACCCGATGAAATCAATGAAGCGATGCGGCGTACCGGCATCTATCACATCATCTCTATTTCGGGACTGCATATGGCGCTTGTGGCCGGCACCATCATGGGTCTGCTGCGTGGTGCCTTCGCGCTGTTTCCAGACTTTTCCGCGCGCCGGCCGGTGAAGAAATACGCGGCCGCCGCCGCACTGTTCTCGATCGCGGCCTATCTCATCATTTCCGGTGTCGTCGTTGCGGCCGAACGCAGCTTCATCATGCTGGCGGTGATGCTGATTGCCGTCTTCTTCGATCGCGCTGCGCTGACCATGCGCAATCTGGCGATCTCGGCGATCGCCGTCATCCTGGTCTCGCCTCACGAGGTCGTCGGCCCGAGCTTTCAGATGTCGTTCGCCGCGACCGCGGCCCTGGTTGGCGCTTATGCCGGCTGGGCCGATCACCGTGCGGGAAAGACGCGGCCACCGCCGCCAAAGCGATCGCTGCCCTGGTTCCTGACGCGAAAATTCCTGCTGGCGACAGGTGGATTGGCCATGACGTCTATTATCGCCGGCAGCGCCACGGCACTGTTTGCCATCTGGCATTTCCAGCGGGTATCGCCGCTCAGCCTGTTCGCCAATCTGGCCGTGATGCCTATCGTGTCGGTCGTGATGTTCCTGGCCGTCGCCAGCGCGCTGCTGATGCCATTCGGACTGGATTGGCCGGCTCTCTACCTCATGGGCAAGGGCCTGACAGCAATGATCGCCGTGTCGGCGTGGATATCGGAGCGCTCTCCGGTCGATGGAGTCGGGCTGATTTCGCAGCAATCCGTGCTGATGGTCACGGTCGCGCTGGTAATCGCGACGATGGCGACGACATGGCTGCGGCTCGCGGCGCTGCCATTCGCGCTCGCCGGCCTGTTGACTGTGTCGCACACGCGCGCGCCCGATGTGCTGATCTCGGAAGATGCGCGGCTGGTCGCGCTGCCGATCGGCAATGGCGAACTGGCCGTCAACCGGGAACGTCCCAACGAATTCGCAACCGACAACTGGAAGCGCGCCCTGATCTCCGAAACAATCGTCAAACCGGAAATGTTCGACACGACAGACGGGCAATTCGATGTTGCCAGTCCGACCGACCTGCCGCCGGGATCGCCCTTCTACTGCCGCGAAGGCCTGTGCCTTGCCAGGCACCCTTCCGGCGCGATCATTGCCTATGTCGAAGACCGCAAGACCACCTGGAAAGCCTGCGCTTTCGCCGACCTGATCATCGTCAACGACGCAACCGCCTATGACGCGTGCCACAATCCACTGGTTCTCGTCGTCACCAAACGGCAGCTCGCCCGCAAGGGAAGCGCTGCCGTCTTCTTCAATCCCCAGTCGGCCACGACCCGGGCCGCGATCGCATTCGCCGTCGACGGACCATACCGACCTTGGCACGAACAGCGAAAATTCTCACGCGAGGCAAGGGGGCTGCCGCCGTACAAAAAACCCGACAAGCCCGATGGCAAGCCGGCTCAGTAACGCCTGATCAACCCGACCAGCTTGCCTTGTACCTTGACCCTGTCCGGCCCGAAAATGCGCGTTTCGTAGGCTGGATTGGCGGCCTCGAGCGCGATCGAAGCGCCTTTGCGGCGGAACCGCTTCAGTGTCGCTTCCTCTTCGTCGACCAGTGCCACGATAATTTCGCCCGGGCTTGCCGTGTCGGCATTGCGGATAATGACCGTGTCTCCATCGAAGATACCAGCCTCGATCATCGAGTCGCCCTTGACCTCCAACGCATAGTGCTCGCCGCCCATGATCATGTCCGGCGGCACCGAGATCGAATGCGTCTGATGCTGGATGGCATCGATCGGCACACCGGCGGCGATACGGCCCATGACCGGGATGGACACGGCTGAAACCGCATCGTCGTCGTTGCCGGCCGCGGGCAGGCGCGAAGGCGCAGCGGCCGGCCTGATCTGGCGTCCGAGACTGCCTTGGCCAAGGCTGCCTTGGATGACGCTTGGCGAGAACTTCTTTGCCGCATTGAGGCCCGGCGCGATCGAGTCCGGCAGCCGCAGCACTTCCAGCGCGCGCGCCCGATTGGGTAGCCGGCGAATGAAGCCGCGCTCCTCCAGCGCCGTGATCAGGCGATGGATCCCCGACTTGGAGGCAAGATCGAGTGCTTCCTTCATCTCGTCGAAGGAAGGCGGTATCCCGCTTTCCTTGAGCCGTTCGTGGATGAACATCAGCAGTTCATGTTGCTTGCGTGTCAGCATGGCGGCCCCCAAGACATTGAACGAAAGGTTGAACCAGAATCGAAAAAACAAACCCAGAACAAACACTATCTGTTCCAGTTGTGTTCTGCAACCGTTTAAAGTTTAATGAATTTGTTAAGGGGTCTGAAGTTTTTTGCCCGCGACGGCGGGCAGCAACCAGCCCTTTCCGCCATCGGCAGGCGCATTGAAATCGTTTTGGTTAATGGCCTGTGGCCCATCCGCCGACGAGGCTTTGGCATCAGTTAGTTGGAAGGCTTCTCCTCGGGGGCACGTATAATTCGCGGAGCCATTATCGCGGAACGAAACGAAACCAAAATGCCAACGATTGGTAGCTTCGGGCGGCCATGGATCCGGGCGTTCGGCGCACCCCGGCCAGCGCGTTCGAATAGGCGTAGCGGAAGCGCTGAAGTTATCCCGAACCCGCCTTCAAGCTGCCGGCGCGAGCGGCGTATCTGGTAGCGCCGCTGTCTTCGCTGTGGACATAGACGTGCAGTGTGTAGCCGATATGCGCCGTCATCAGCGCCTTGGCCCGCTCGACGTCACGGTCGAGCGCCGCTTCCATGATCGCGGTATGGTGTTCGATCGCAATCGCTTCGCGTAGCGCTTCGATTGCCTCTTCATAGCCATCCTTGAGGCCGGCCGCGGCCCGCAGTGTCGGCGCCAGACCAAGAAAGCGATGATGCCGGCGCAGCTGATCCGAGATCGTCGAGCGGAACCGCAACAGCCAGTCGCATGTGGCGGCGCTCAGCAGCGCCGCATGGAAGGCCTCGTGGTTCTCGTCCCATCTGTCGACGGCCGCGTCCGAGGGATCGTCGACCGCCGTCTTGCAACGCGAGAGCCGGTAGTGGGCGGTGACCACGGCATCCTCCCACTCCCTGCCGCCTTTTTCCATCGATTCGAGGAACAGGGGTATCTCGACCACCATCCTGGCGCGTGCCAGATCCTCCAGCTCGGCCCGCGACACCGGAGCCACGGCAAAACCACGATTGCTGATGGCGGTGACCAGGCGTTCGGCCTCGAGCCGCGACAGGGCTTCGCGCAACGGTGTCCAGCCGACGCCATAGGTGCCGCGCAGCGCACTCAGTTTGAGCGGGGCGCCGGGCATGAGGCGCGTGGTCAGGATGTCGCGCCGCAACAGCTGATAGGCGGCTTCCGTTTTTGTGGAACTCGTTTCATCCCGCATGGTGATCAATCCGTCGTCTGGCAAAAGTATATATGATATTGGGTCACAGCAACAATTATATATAATGTTTGACACAGACCGGCGGACTCACCATGATCGCCGTAGCCGCCGCGTTTCCAAGCGGCCCTGATCAAATCTGGGAGGAAATGATGTTGAAGTCGAAATCCGCTTGGTTGTCGGGCTTGGCGCTGGCAGGCGCATTGATGGTCAGCGCCGGCAGTGCCGCGGCCGATCAGATCCGTATCGGCATTGCCAATTTCGGCGAGCATCCGCAATTGAACGCCGCCATAGCCGGCTTCAAGAAGGCGCTGACGGATAATGGCTACGTCGAGGGCAAGGACGTCGTCTACACGGAGAGCCACACCAATTTCGATGCATCGCTGGTGCCGCAGATGATCGCCAAGCTGCAGGCCGAGCAGCCCAAGCTGATCTACACCATCACCACGCCGGTATCGCAGATCGCCAAGAAAGCGCTTGCCGGTTCCGGCATTCCGATCGTTTTTGCCGCGGTCACCGATCCGGTGGCGGCCAAGCTGGTGCCGTCATGGGACGCCGGAGACGAAGGCATGACCGGCGCCAGCGATCTGCAGGACGTCGCCGCGGTGATGGCCTTCACCAAGAAGCTGCTGCCGAACGCCAAGCGCTTCGGCGTGCCTTATAATCCCGGTGAGGCCAATGACGTTGCCTTGGTCGAAAAGATCAAGGCGGCGGCACCGGCCGCGGGCTTCGAGGTGGTGGAGGTCGGCATAGACAACGTCAATGACATCCAGCAACGCATCGCTTCGCTCGCCGGCAAGGCCGACGTGATCTACGGCCCGGCCTCGAACCTGATCCAGCCGGCGATCGCCGCTGTCTCCGCGGCCGCCCGCCAGGCCGGTATCCCGGTCGTCAACTCCGATGACAGTGCGGTCCGTAACGGTACCGTGCCGGCGAGCTTCGCGGTCAATTACACGCAGGTCGGCGTCAACGCCGGCAACATCGCCGCCGAGATCCTCAAGGGCAAGGATCCCAAGACGATCGCGCCGTCGCGCCCGGCCTACAAGGACCACATGGCAACGATCTCGCGCAAGGCGATGGCCGCGTTCGGCATCGAGATACCGGCTTCAATGGCCGATTGCGGCTGCATCGTCGACTAACATCGGAACTGCCGGGGTGACGGCGTCGGCGCCGTCATCCCGAGGTCAGGGAGAAACGATGCTCGAGATTCGATCCGCGCGCAAAGTGTTCTACAAGGGCCAGGCCGACGAGAAGGTCGCGCTGGACGGTCTCAGCCTGTCCTTGGCCACCGGAGAGTTCGGCATCGTCATCGGCTCCAATGGGGCCGGCAAGAGCAGCATGCTCAACGCCATTTCCGGCGCCCTGATCCTCGATTCCGGCCAGATCCTGATCAACGGCGCCGACGTGACTGCAATGCCGGTGCACAAGCGCGCCGCGAAACTGGCGCGCGTGTTCCAGGACCCGATGCGCGGCACCGCCGCCAGCATGACGGTTGCGGAAAACATGCTGCTGGCCGATTTGCGTAGCCAAAAGCGCACCTTGCGCCCGGGGCTGAACACCACCCGGCTTGCGTCCTACAGGGAACGACTGTCGATACTGGGTCTCGGTTTGGAAAATCGTCTCGACACGCGCGTCGACCTGCTCTCGGGCGGGCAGCGGCAATCCTTGTCGCTGATCATGGCGGTCGGCGGATCGCCGGACTTGCTGCTGCTCGACGAGCATACCGCGGCCCTCGACCCGCGCACGGCCGAAATCGTCATGCAAGCGACCGTGCGCGCCGTCAACGCGCTGAAACTGACGACTTTGATGGTGACCCACAACATGCAACACGCCGTCGATTATGGCAGCCGGGTGATCATGCTCGATGCGGGCCGGGTGCTCCTGGAAGTCGCCGGGCAGGAGAAGGCGAGGGTCACGGTTATTGATCTGATCGGCCATTTCTCGGTCAAGACCGATCGCATGTTGCTGGCGAGCTGATCATCATGGATTTTGTTGGGGACGTTCTCACCAGCTTCGTCGCGATCATGCCGGTCACCCTGGCGCAAAGCCTGATCCTGGCCTTTGTCGTGCTCGGGATCATGATCCCGTTTCGCATGCTGAATTTTCCCGATCTCACCAGCGAAGGCGCTTTTCCGCTGGGCGGCTGCGTCTGCGGCGTTCTCCTTGCCGCCGGCGCATCGCCGCTGATGGGCGTTGCTGCCGCCCTTGTCGCTGGCTTCGCGGCGGGCTGCTGCACCGCCTTCATCCATCTGCGCTTCCGCATCCACACGCTGCTTGCGGGCATCCTGATGATGACGATGCTCTACAGCATCAACCTTCGCATTATGGGCAAGTCCAACCTGTCCGTCTTCGGTTCGCCCTCGGTGTTCGACTGGGTGCCGTTCGCGCGGCCGGGTTTCCCCGCCAGCAAGATTGTCGTCGCGGGTCTCCTCGCGCTTGCCGCCTTCATGCTGCTCTACATGTTCTTCAGGACCGAGAAGGGGACTGCCGTGCGCGCCGTGGGCGCCAATCCTGACATGGCCGAGGCGCAAGGCATCAATGTCTGGGCCGCGACCATAGGCGGTGTCGGGCTGGCCAGCGCTTTTTCGGCGTCAAGCGGTGCGCTGATGGTGCAGTCGCAAGGCTTCGCCGACGTCAATATGGGCCTGGGAATTCTCATCAACGGCCTTGCCGCGCTGATGATCGGCGAAGCCGTCGTCGGCAAGCAGACGGTGTGGCGGCAATTGCTGGCGCCCTTCGCCGGCGCGATCATCTACTACCAGCTGGTGTCGTTCTGCCTTGCGGCCGGCATGCCGCCGCCTGACCTGAAGCTTGCCACGGGCCTGTTCGTACTGGCCATGCTTGCCTTGCCCAGCCTCAAGCGCAGCCGGGGTTCCGCACCGGTTCGCGAAGCGATTCGTGAGTAACCGGCGTGAATGACCAAGGCGTGAATAACCAGGGAATGTCACAAATGATGCCTGCAACGCTCGATCTCGCAGCCGTCGAAGCCATGGATGCGGCGGACCCGCTGCGTGCCATCCGCGACCGGTTCATCTTGCCGGAAGGCGTGATCTATCTCGACGGCAATTCACTCGGCGCCGCGGCACCCGCCGTCTTCGACGAGCTGCGGAAAGCCGCGACCCAGGAGTGGGCACAGGATCTGATCCGTGCCTGGAACACCGCCGGCTGGTTCGACATGCCGGTCGCGCTCGGCGACCAACTGGGGCGGCTGATCGGCGCGGCGGCCGGCCAGACGGTGGTCTGCGATACGACCTCGATCAACATCTACAAGGTGCTGCATGCCGCACTCGGCATGCGGCCGGACCGCTCGGTCATCGTCGCCGAGGGAGACAGCTTTCCAACCGATCTCTACATGGCCGAAGGCGTGGCCTCGACGCGCCCCGGCACGGTGTTGCGCCTTGAGGGCGTTGATGCGCCGACCATTGAGGAGCTGATCGACGAGCGCGTTGCGGTCATCCTGGTCAACCACGTCAACTACAAGTCCGGCCAGCTGCGCGACATGGCGGCACTGACATGCAAGGCCCATCAGGTCGGAGCGCTGATCGTCTGGGATCTCTGCCACACCGCCGGCGCGCTGCCTGTCGAGCTCGACAGCGCCAATGCCGATTTCGCCATCGGCTGCACCTACAAATATCTCAATGGCGGCCCGGGCGCGCCAGCCTTCATCTACGCCGCCGAGCGTCATCACGATAAAGTCCAGCAGCCGCTCAGCGGTTGGTGGGGCCATGCGCGGCCCTTCGCCTTCGAGCAGGGTTATGCGGCCGGCAGCGGTATCCGCCGGTTCCTGTGCGGCACGCAGCCGGTGTTATCGATGCGGGCGCTGAAGGGGGCGCTGGATATCTGGGACGATGTCGACATGGCGACGGTGCGCAAGAAGAGCATCGCGCTCACCGACCTGTTCATCCAGCTCGTCGAGACCAGATGCGGCGCCTATGGCCTGGAGCTGGAAAGCCCGCGCGACGGCAATCAGCGTGGCAGCCAGGTGTCCTTCCTCCATCCCAACGGTTACCAGGTGATGCGGGCCTTGATCGAGCGCGGTGTGATCGGCGATTTCCGTGCGCCGTCGACGATCCGCTTCGGCTTCACCCCGCTGTATGTGGGCTACGCCGATGTATGGCAGGCGGTCGAGGTCCTGGAGGATATCCTGCGCACTGGCGCCTGGCAGGATGCACGCTTCGCGGTCAAGACGGCGGTGACCTGAAGCCGGCGCGAAGCCGGGAAAAATGTGACGCGGTTTCCCACAGGAATTGCGTCAGACGAGAGTTCAGAGCCGGGTGCGAACCGTCCACAGTTCCGGAAACAGGACGACCTCGAGCATCTTCTTGAGATAGGAGGCGCCCGACGTGCCGCCGGTGCCGCGCTTCAGGCCGATGATGCGCTCGACGGTGGTGACGTGGTTGAAGCGCCAGCGGCGGAAATAGTCCTCGAAGTCGACCAGCTTCTCGGCCAGTTCATAAAACATCCAGTAGCGCTGCGGATCGCGGTACACCGTCTGCCAGGCGACCAGGACTTCTTCGTTCCCGGTCCGCGTCTCGCGCCAATCCGTGCGCTTTGCGTCCACCCCGATGTCGAAGCCATTGCGGGCCAGAAGCAGCAGCGCTTCATCGTAGAGCGACGGCTCGGCCAGGATCGCCTCCAGCTTCTGGCTGAGGTCCGGCCGGTGCTTGTGCGGCCCGAGCATGGCGAGGTTGCGGTTACCGGCCATGAACTCGATGGCGCGATACTGCCAGGACTGGAAACCCGAGGACTGGCCGAGCGCGTCGCGGAACTCGGTGTATTCGCTGGGCGTCATCGTGCGCAGCACGTCCCAGGCATTGTTCAACTGCTCGAAAATGCGGGCGACACGCGACAGCATCTTAAAGCTCGGTTCGAGGCGGTCGGCACGGATCGAGCGGATCGCCGCGCCAATCTCGTGCAAAGCGAGTTTCATCCACAATTCCGATGTCTGGTGCTGGATGATGAACAGCATTTCGTCATGCGCCGAGGACAGCGGCGTCTGGGCCTCCAGCACTTTCTCCAGGTGCAGATAGTCGCTGTAGGACATGCGCTCCTTGAACGACATCTCTGCGCCTTCAGAGGCCGGATCGTAAGGCTCGCTCAATTGATCTTCTCCGTGCGCAGCCGAAACCGCTGGATCTTGCCGGTCTGGGTCTTCGGCAGAGCGGCGATGAATTTGACCGATCGGGGATATTTGTAGGGCGCGATGGCTGCCTTGACGTGGTCCTGCAGGCGCTTGACGGTCATTGCGTCTGGCGGGACACCTTGCACCAGTACGACATGCGCCTCGACGATCTGGCCGCGCTCGCCATCCTCGGCACCGATGACCGCGCATTCGGCGACATCGGGATGCGACAGCAGCGCCGCCTCGACCTCGGGTCCGGCGATGTTGTAGCCGGCGCTGACAATCATGTCGTCGGAACGCGCGGCGAAGTGGAAGAAGCCGTCCTCATCCTGCGTGAAGGTATCGCCGGTGAGGTTCCAGCCGTCGCGCACATAATCCTTCTGCCTGTCATCGGCCATGTAGCGGCAGCCGGTCGGCCCGCGCACCGCCAGCCGTCCGGTCTCGCCACGCGGCACCTCGCGCATCTCCTCGTCGACGATGCGCGCCTCGTAACCGCCCACCGGCTTGCCCGTCGAAGCGGGCTTCCTGTCGTCAAAGCGGTTGGAGATGAAGATGTGCAGCATTTCGGTGGCGCCGATGCCGTCAAGGATAGGCTTGCCGGTCTTTCGCGTCCACTCTTCGAAGACCGGGGCCGGCAAGGTCTCGCCGGCCGAGACGGCAACGCGCAATGATGAAAGATCGGCGCCTTCGTCCATGGCCTTCAGCATGGCCCGGTAGGCGGTCGGCGCGGTGAAGGAAATGGTCGCTTTGTAGGTCTCGATGATGTGGACCATGTTGGGTGGCGTCGCCTGTTCCAGAAGCGTTGCCGCCGCGCCGAAGCGCAGGGGGAAGATGGCAAGCCCGCCAAGGCCGAAAGTGAAGGCGAGCGGCGGCGAGCCGACGAAGATGTCGTCGGGCGTCACCTGCAGGACTTCACGGGCGTAGGCATCGGCGATGATCAGCAGGTCGCGGTGGAAATGCATCGTCGCCTTCGGCACGCCGGTCGTGCCCGAAGTGAAGCCGAGCAGGGCGACATCGTCGCGGCCGGTGCTGACGGCGGTGAAGGTAACCGGCTTGTCGAGGGCGGCGCGATCGAGCTCGGCGTCATGGTTGGCGGTGCCGTCGAAGCCGATCACCTGCTTCAGGAACGCGCTGTCCTTGGCGCAGGCGGTCATCTCGTCCATCAGCCTGGTGTCGCAGAGCGCGGTCGTGATCTCGGCCTTGTCGACGATCTTGGTGAGTTCACCGGCGCGCAACATCGGCATGGTGTTGACGACGACAGCACCGACCTTGGTGGCGGCCAGCCAGCAGGCGACCATTGCCGGGTTGTTGGCGGAGCGGATCAGCACCCGGTTGCCCGGCTCGACGCCGTAGTTCTCGACCAGCGCATGGGCGAGCCGGTTCGTCCAGTCGGACAGTTCCTTGTAGGTGCGGCGGCGGCCATTGCCGATCAGCGCGGTGTGGTCACCAAGGCCCTTCTCGACGAGCCTGTCGGTCAATTCGACACCGGCATTGAGGTGTTCTGGATAGTCGAAGCCGTCGAGCAGGAAGTCGGGCCATTGCTCGGGCGGCGGCAGATTATCGCGGGTGAACGTGTCGGTATGCGCTGAAGGCCCAAGCATGTCGCCGCTGTCCCTGTCTGCCGCCTGCAGTGTGCGTGGCACCTGGCCGGCGGCGGTGGATCTGAATTCCTGTCTCTCGCGGAAGGCTTCGTGCGGCCGGCTACACCCTTGTCGACATGTCACCGGAAAGGTGACCATCGGCGGGTTCGGACGGCACAGCGGACCTCCCATTTTGTCGGCTGTTCCGAAGGCAGGATCGCACCAGTCGAAATTTGTTTCAAGCCTAAAATGTTTCACCCCAAAGCCTTGACGCACGGTATGGTGGCGGCCATTGCTAGCACTGAGACGACGCTGTTTCGGGGAGGGTGCCGATGCTCGACCATCGCATTGCCGATTGGGACAATGCCTATGCCAACGGCGCGAATATTGCCGGCAGCGACCGTTGGCCGGCCGCCTGGTCGGGACCGGCGCAAGCGTTCCGTGACGCACTGTCGGGGGAGGGCCGGGCACGGTTCGACATCGCGTATGGCGATCGGCCGCGCAACCGGCTCGACCTTTTCCTGCCGGAGACCACGCCCAAGGGGCTCGTCGTGTTCATCCATGGCGGCTACTGGCTGGAGTCCGATAAAAGCGGATGGTCGCATCTCGCCAAGGGCGCGGTCGGCAACGGCTTTGCGGTGGCTATGCCTTCCTACACGCTGTGCCCGGACATCCGCATTGCCGGCATTGTCAGCGAAATCGGGGCGGCGATCGGCAAAGCGGCGGCAATGGTCGGGGGACCGCTGATGTTGACCGGACATTCGGCCGGTGGACATCTCGCCAGCCGCATGGTGACCACAACCACACCGCTCGCCACCGATGTCGTGCGGCGCATACGCCACGTCGTTTCGATTTCCGGCTTGCATGATTTGCGCCCGCTGATGCGCACCGGCATGAACGCCGTGCTGAAAATCGATGAGCATGAGGCGCTGACGGAAAGCCCGGCACTGCTGCGGCCAATCGATGGTGCCCGCATCACCTGCTGGGCCGGCGGCGGCGAGCGCTCGGAGTTCCTGCGACAGAATGCGTTGCTGGCCAACATCTGGACCGGGCTTGGCGCCACCACCAGTGCCGTGGTCGAGCCCGACCGGCATCACTACGATGTAGTTGATGGCCTGGCCGATCCGGCGCATGCATTGACGCGGACCTTGATCTCGGAATAAGCCCTGTGATCAGTAAGTTATTACGAAATACTTCAGCGCAACATCAGAACGCTGCAAGCGTCGCCCGCAGCGGATGCAGGGGCAAAAGGCGCGCGAACGACCAGTCCGTTGGCATCGGCCAGCATCCTCAGCATCGAGGAATCCTGGATGCCGAACGGCGTCGCCACCAGTTCGCCGTCATCCTCCCTGACCACCGCCCTCACATAATCCTGGCGCAGATCATTCGCCGCCATTGCGGCGCCCAGCCGAGCCGGGCGGATGTCCTGACGATGGTCGCGACCGCCCAGCCTTGCCAGAAGCGGCTTCAGGAACAATTGCGAGCAGACCAGGCTTGCTACCGGGTTGCCGGGCAGGCCGATGCATCTGATATCGCCGAGGCGCCCGAACATCAGCGGCTTGCCGGGACGCATGGCGATCTTCCAGAAGCCGAGCGTCATGCCTTCGCCGGTCAGCACGTCATGGATCAGGTCGTGGTCGCCGACCGAGGCGCCGCCCAGCGTGACGATGACATCGGCACCCGCCGCGACCGCTTTCCTGACCAGGCCGGCGATGTCGTCCTTGCGGTCGGCGGCGATCCCGAGATCGAGCGCACAGGCACCGACCGATTGTGCCGCCGCGGCGACGCCGTAGGCGTTGGACGAGATAATCTGGTCGGGCCCGAGTTCGCTGCCGGGCGGCAACAACTCGTCACCGGTGGCGATGATGGCGACCAGCGGCCGTTTCACCACGCCTACTCGGGGATGATTGGCCGATGCCGTCAGCGACAGTGCCGCCGGGTCGAGCACGCGCCCCTTCTCCAGCAGCACGTCGCCCTTGGAAAAATCGAGGCCGACGCGGCGAATGTTACGCCACACGGCGGTTGGCTCGATCACTTCGATGTTGCCGCCGCCGAGATCCCGGACGTTTTCCTGGATGACGATGGTGTCGGCGCCGTCAGGCAGCGGTGCGCCGGTGAAGATACGCACTGCCTGTGCCTGGCCGACCGCGCCGTCAAAGCCGCGTCCGGCCGGCGCCATGCCGATCACCGAGAGTTTCGACGGCACCGACGCGATATCGGCGGCTCGCACCGCATAGCCGTCCATGGCCGAAGCGTCGAAGGGTGGCTGGGTGCGCAGCGCCATGACCGGTTCCGCCAGCACACGATCGATCGCCTCGATGAGCGGGACGCTTTCGCCGGCCAGCGGCACGGCGCCGTCGAGCAGGCGCTCGAGCGCGTCGGCGACCGGAACCAGTGCCATCAGAGCCCTGCCTTGTAGTCGCCGGACTTGCCGCCGGTCTTTTCGACCAGCCGTATGCCGGAGATGACCATGGCGCGGTCAACCGCCTTGGCCATGTCGTAAATGGTCAGGCAGGCCACCGAGGCTGCCGTCAATGCTTCCATTTCGACGCCGGTCTTGCCGGTGACGCGTGCAAGGGCGGTGACCTTCAGGCCGGGCAGAGCATGGTCAGGCTCTATGTCGACGGAAACCTTGGTCAGCAGCAGGGGGTGGCAGAGCGGGATCAACTCATGGGTCTTCTTCGCTGCCATGATGCCGGCGATGCGCGCCGTGCCGAGCACATCGCCTTTTTTGGCATTGCCGGCGAGGATGGTCTTCAACGTCTCTGGCTGCATCGAGACGAAACCCTCGGCGATCGCGGTGCGCGTCGTCTCGTCCTTGCCGCCGACATCGACCATGTTGGCCTCGCCCTGTGCGCCAAGATGGGTGAGAGCGCCTGTCATCGTCAAATCGCCATAGAGCGACGTGCGTCCATTCGGACGCACAGAGTGCGCTCTGTCACTTTGACTCTATGCATCGTGCTCTCCGAAAATCGATTCCGATTTTCGGCCCGCATCGGACGCCTTGCCCGTGAGCAGCGAGCGCGTTGCAGCGGTCACGTCCCGTTGGCGCATCAAGCTCTCGCCCACCAGGAAGGCACCGATGTCCATCCTTTGCAGTCTAAGGCAATCGTCATGCGAGAAAATGCCGCTTTCGCTGACCAGCAAATGACCCCCCGGCACCATCGCCCGCAGCCGCTCCGACGTATCGAGGCTGGTCTCGAATGTCCGCAGATTGCGGTTGTTGATGCCGATCAATTGCGATGACAGTTTCAGCGCTCGCTCGGTCTCGGCTTCATCGTGCACCTCGATCAGGGCGTCCATGCCGAGCTCGAACGCAGTCGATTCGAGTTGGCTGGCCATGGCATCATCGACGCTGGCCATGATGATCAAAATGGCGTCCGCGCCCCAGGCCCGCGCCTCGTAGACCTGGTAGGGGTCGAACAGGAAATCCTTGCGCAGGGCGGGCAGCGTCACGGCGGCTCGCGCCTCGGTCAGAAACTCCGGTGCGCCCTGAAAGGAGGGCGCATCGGTCAGCACGGAAAGACAGGCCGCGCCGCCTTTTTCATAGGCCCTGGCCAGGCTCGGCGGATCGAAATCGGCACGGATCAGCCCTTTGGACGGACTTGCCTTCTTGATCTCGGCTATCAGTGCGAAGCCACCCGATCCGCGCTTGGCTTCGAGCGCGGCGAGGAACCCGCGCGGCGCGTCGGCGTCCTTCGCGCGCGCCTTGATCTCTGCCAGCGGCACGCTTGCCTTGGCGGCGGCGATCTCGTCGCGCTTGTAGACTTCGATCTTGCGCAGAATGTCAGACACGGTTCACCCGTTCGAAATCTCGACCAGCCGGTCGAGCACCTGCAGCGCCCGGCCGCTGTCGATGGCCTGTGCGGCGATGGCGATGCCGTCACCGAGCGTCGTCGCCTTGCCCGCAATCACCAGTCCGGCGCCGGCATTCATCAACACCGTGTCGCGATAGGCGCCGGCGGTGCCGCCCAGCATATCGCGCAAGGCCTTGGCATTGTAGGCGGCATCACCGCCACGCAACTCATCCTTGGTATGACGCTTCAGTCCAACCTCTTCCGGGGTCAGCGTGAAGCTGCGGATTTCGCCGCCAACCAGTTCGGCTACCTGTGTGTCGCCTGTGGTGGTGATCTCGTCATAACCATCGCCGTGGGCGACCCAGGCATGCTCGGTGCCGAGCGCCTTCAGCGTTTCGGCCACCGGCATGATCCATTCCGGCATGAACACGCCGACCATCTGCCGCCTGACGCTAGCCGGGTTCGAAAGCGGGCCGAGCAGGTTGAAGATGGTGCGCGTACCAAGCTCGCCACGAACCGGACCGACATGCTTCATCGCCGGATGGTGCGCTGGCGCGAACATGAAGCCGACGCCGGCTTCATGGATGCACTTGCCGATTAGCTCCGGCGCGATGTCGATCCTGACGCCAAGGGCAATTAGCACGTCGGCCGCGCCGGTCAGCGAGGACAGGCCGCGATTGCCGTGCTTGGCGACCGGCACGCCGCTGCCGGCAATGACAAAGGCGGAAGCCGTCGAGATGTTGACCGAGTGCGAATTATCGCCGCCGGTGCCGACGATGTCGATGGCGCCGTCAGGAGCATCGACGCGCAGCATCTTGGCGCGCATCGTGGCGACAGCGCCCGATATTTCGCTCACCGTCTCGCCGCGTACGCGCAACGCCATCAGGAAGCCGCCGATCTGCCCTGGGGTCGCATCGCCCGACATGATGATGTCGAAGGCCTCGCAGGCCTCCTCGAAGGACAGTGCGGTGCCGGTCGCGACCTTGGCGATATGGGTTTTCAGCGCGCTCATCTTGTCGAGGCTTGGGCAACGGCGGCCTGGTCGACGCGGACGTCGTACTGCGTCTGCAACTGCGCCACCAACTGGTCGAGCAGGTCGTCGGACATGCCGGAGGTGAATGATTTCTGCGCGTCGTCCGGCACCGAGCTGGCGTCGGCGCCGGCCGGTTCGAACACTTCGGCGACCTTGAACAGGATCTGGCCGTCGCCGGTGGGCGAGGGGATCAATCCGGTGCCGCCTTCGCCGACGCCGAACATGACGGCGGCGCCTTCCTTGCCGAAATCGGCATCGTCGGCTTCGCGCTTCAAGCCGCGCTTGGTCTGCTTCTCCAGCTTGAGTTCGCCGGCGATGACGTCGAGCGTGGTGCCGGCCTTGAGGCGCTTCTCGAGTTCGTCCGCCTTGGCGGCGAGCCGCTTGGCGGTCTCGGCCGCCGTCCAGTCGGCGACAACCTTTTGGCGCACCTCATCAAGAGTGCGGTCGCGGGCCGGTGTGATCGAACCGACCTCATAGAAGACAAAGCCGTTGTCCGCTGTGGTCAGCGCCTCGTTTTCGGTGTTCGGTTCCGCATCGAAGACGGCCTTGATCAGCGCCGGCGATTCCGGCAGGTCCTTGACGATGGAGCCATCGGGCCTCAGGCCGTTGCGATCGATGGCGTCGATGGTGATGTCCTTAAGCTTCAATTTGGCGGCGGCATCGGCCAGCGAACTGCCGGAGGCGCGGGTGTCTTCATAATTGTCGTGCACATCCAGAAGGATGCGGCTTGCCTCGCCCAGCGCCAGATCCTTGCGGATCTGGTCCGACACTTCGGCGAGCGGCTTCACCACCTCGGGCTTGATCTCGGTCACGCGCAGCAGCACCGGACCGAAGGCGCCCTGCACGACCTGGCTGACTTCGTTGGCGTTGAGCGCGAAGGCGGCATCGGCAACCGCCTTGTCGGCGATCTTGTCCTTGGCGAGCGTGCCAAGCAGCGTGTCGGCCGGGGTCTTGCCCTCAGCGGTCACCAGCTTGTCGAAGGTGGCGCCGGCCTTGAGCGAATCGAGCGCCGCCTTGGCGGCATCCGGCGTCTTGAACACAAGCTGCTCGATGGTGCGCATTTCGGGCGTGGTGTAGCGTGACTTGTTCTTGTTGTAGTCGTCACTGACCTGCTGGTCGGTGACCGCGGTCGTATCCATAATGTCCGCCGGTTCGAGGCGGACATACGAGAATTTGCGGTATTCAGGTGCGGCGTAGCTCTTCTTGTTGGCCTCGAAATAGGCCTGAAGCACGCTGTCGCTCGGCGCCGCGATCGGCTCGACCAGCGCCTTCGGCAAAGTCAAATAGTCGACGGTGCGGTCTTCACCGCGGTAGAGCGCCACCGCCTTGAAGAACGTGTCCGGCGCCTTGAGGCCGTCCGAGACCGCCTCGACGATCTGCTGGCGCACCGCCACCTGGGCACGGTTCTTCAGATAATCCTCGGGCCGCATGCCGACCTGGTGCAGCATGTAGTCGAATGTCCTTCGGTCGAACTGACCGCCAGGGCCCTTGAAAGCCGGGTCTTCGCGGGTGAGTTCGGCCAGCCGATCCTTGGAAAGGCCGAGGCCGAGCTTGCGTGCCTGCTCGTCGAGGACGGCACCGGAAACGAGTTGCGCCAGCACCTGGTTGTCGATGCCGAGCGCCTTTGCCTGTTCATGCGTGAGGCGTTGACCAAACTGCTGCGACATGACGGCGAGCTGGCGGTCATAGGCGAGGCGGTATTCGTTGATCGATACCTTGGTGCCGCCGGCCGTTATTACCGAATCGTGGCCCGCGAAGCCGCCCATCAGCCGTCCGGAGATGCCCCAGGCGGCGAAACTGACCACCAGCAGCGAAAGCAATGTCTTCGCGACCCAGGTACCCGCCGCGCTTCTCAATATACCAAGCATGGTTACTTCCGATTTATGCGCATTTTCGCATGCGCCGAGTCTGAACCAAGCGCAATAGCGCCCTTCCTGCCCACTGTCGATTGCTTTGTGGCCTGATTTTGGTAGTGAGGGCCAGAGCTTGATATCGCCCGGAGAAGCACACCATGACACCAGGAATTCGCCCGCTTGTCGCCGGCAACTGGAAAATGAACGGCACCAGCGCCTCGCTGAACGAGCTCAGGATGATCGGCAACGGTTTCATGAGCGGGCTCGACGCCGAGACCGAAGCCCTGGTCTGCGTTCCCGCGACGCTGCTTTCCCATGCCGCGGAGATTTTGTCGCGCACGCCGGTCCATGCCGGTGGCGAGGACTGCCATCCCAAGGAAAGCGGTGCCTATACCGGCTGTATCTCCGCGGAGATGCTGAAGGACGCAGGCGCCAGCCATGTCATTGTCGGCCATTCCGAATGCCGCGAGCAAAGCGGCGAGGACGATGCGACGGTCCAGGCCAAGGCCACCGCCGCCTGGCGGGCCGGGCTCGTGGCCATCGTGTGCATCGGCGAGACGCGGCAGGAGCGTGAGGCTGGAGCGACGCTGGAGGTGCTGTCGCGCCAGGTCGCCGGCTCGGTGCCGCCAAGCGCCACGCCATCGAACACCGTCATTGCCTATGAGCCGGTTTGGGCGATCGGCACCGGCCTGACGCCAACCGCGGCCGATGTGGCCGAGGCGCATGCGCATATCCGCGAAAAGCTGGCGGAAAAACTTGGGGCCGCCGCCGCCAGGATGCGCATCCTGTACGGTGGCTCGGTCAAGCCTTCCAATGCCGTTGAACTGCTGGGCGTCAGGAATGTCGACGGCGCGCTGGTCGGCGGTGCCAGCCTGAAAGCGGCTGATTTCCTGGGCATCGCCGAAGCCTATCGCAGCATTGCTGGCTGAGATTCGCGAGGATGGACGGGTCTCGTCCCGTCCAAATTCGTTGCAAAGAGGGCGTTGCTTCCCATATTCCGGCCACGGGCTTGGAAATGCCGTGAAAGCATTGTATTGAGCCGCCTCCAATTCACCGGCCGTGTCCGCGGCCGGGCAGGGCCTTGCCAGGATAAATTATGCAAACCGTACTGATCGTCATCCATCTCATGGTCGTGCTCGCCCTTGTCGGCGTGGTGCTGCTGCAGCGCTCCGAAGGTGGCGGTCTCGGCATTGGTGGCGGATCGGGCTTCATGACCGCGCGCGGCGCGGCCAACGCATTGACCCGGGCGACGGCGATCCTGGCGGCAGCGTTCTTTGTGACGTCGCTGACCTTGTCGATCATTGCCCGCTACGGCGAAAAGCCGATCGACATTCTCGATCGGGTTCCCGCGACCTCGGATGGCGCCGGCAAGGGCGTGCTCAACCAATTGCCGGGTACGGCCACGCCGGCACCCGCCGGCAACACCACGCCGACGCCTCCGTCCGGCAACGACGCCGCGACAAAACCGCTGGCAACGGCCCCGGCCACCGCGCCCGCCGGCAGCACCACGCCGCCAGCGGCCAATGGAACCACCAACACCGCGCCGGCGTCGCCTCAGGTTCCGAACCAATAACCTTATGTTCTAAACCGCGATCTGTGTTCGTTTGAACACAGTCGCGGCAAATGCTGCGCAATCACGAAGATTCGACAGACCGCAGCGCGGTCTCGCGCTTGAGGCATACGCGCTTATTCGACTATAGATTGCACGCGGCATTTTCGGCGTCCTTGGGGGACGCCGGGCGACGCCGTGGGCAACAAGCATTGAACGATCGGATCTTCGCCATGCAGCTTCGCAGCTTCATTTTCCTGGGACTTTGCGCCGCAATCGGCATAAGTTCCCCGGCCTCCGCCGCCATGCCGGCAAACATGGCCGCACAACAGTCGGTGTCGCTCGAAAAGACCGACGCCATCCCCGTCGCTGCCAAAAGCGATGCGACGCAGTTGAAGCTTCTCAAGAAGAAGAAAAACCCCACGCCGGAGGATCTTGCCCAGATCAAGAAGATCGAGGCCAAGATCGTTGCCGACAAGGAGGATGCCAAGGCCAAGGCGCTTGAGGCCAGGAAAATGGCGATGCGCGAGGCGGCCAAGGCCAGGGCTGACGCAGATCGGCAGGCGTTCCTGGCCAGCAAAGGCCAGAAAGCAGCGGCAACCGAAGTGGCCGATGCCAAGCCGGCCAAGAAGACCGTCAAGATCATCGAACCGATCGAACCTGTAACCCCGATCCCGGCGGCCGAGCCGATCCCAGCCGAGGCAATGAATGTCGCTTTGACGGGCAACAATGGCGAACTGCGCAGCGAGGTCGTCGGCGGCCAGAAGCAGTCAAGCGGCGGCCTGTTCGCCGGTCTGTTCGGTGGAACCTCGTCTGGCTCATCGATCAGCTATCTGCCCGAGACACGCGCGCTCGACTCGGCACTTGCCCAGAAGAACGCCAAGAAGCCGTTCAAGGTGAAGCCGGAATTCGTGCCTCAGGACGTGGAATTCACCGGCTATGACGCCGGCACAATCGTCATCGACACCAGCGCTCGCCGACTCTACCTCGTCGAATCATCGACCACCGCACGCCGTTATGCCATCGCGGTCGGCCGCGAAGGCCTGCAGTTCAAGGGCACGGTCGCGGTTGGTGACAAGCAGGAGTGGCCGCGCTGGATCCCGACGCTCGACATGCAGAAGCGCGAGCCCAAGCACTACGGCCAGTACAAGGACGGCATGGCAGGCGGCGGCCAGAACCCGCTCGGCGCCCGCGCCATCTATCTCTATGATGGCAGGAAGGACACGCATCTGCGTATCCACGGCACCATCGCGCCGCAGTCGATCGGCACCAGCGCGTCCAATGGCTGCTTCCGCATGATGAACGAGCACGTCATGGATCTATACAGCCGCGTCCGGGTCGGCACCAAAGTCGTCATCATCTGACGTTTCCGTCATCATACCGAAAGGGCCGGCTCAGCCGGCCCTTTTGTTTTGCTTAGAGCGATTCAACGTTTGAAGGGTCGACCCGCTCTAAGTCGTTGTTTTTACGCCAATTCCAGACGAAAAACCGCTACGCACCTGTCCTGGAATTGCTGTAAGACCCCCGGTCAAAACCCTTTGGCCGTGATGCCTGTCCGAAAGCCGGATCCCACTTTTCGGGATCATGGTCCGAGCGCCTTTTTGGGAAAAAGCCTTCGCGGCGGTTTTTTCTCTGGCGGAATCAATCCGGCCGCGTTAAGCGATGACTCCCATGGCGCGATATGTATTCATCACAGGCGGCGTGGTTTCCTCACTTGGAAAAGGCATTGCCGCAGCGGCCCTTGGGGCTCTCCTGCAGGCGCGAGGTTATCGCGCACGCATCAAAAAACTCGACCCTTATCTGAACGTCGATCCCGGCACGATGTCGCCGTACCAGCACGGCGAGGTGTTCGTCACCGATGACGGTGCCGAGACCGACCTCGATCTTGGCCATTACGAGCGCTTCACCGGCCGGTCCGCCAATCAGCAGGACAACATCACGACCGGGCGTATCTACAAGAACATCATCGAGCGCGAGCGGCGCGGCGATTATCTCGGCGCCACCGTGCAGGTGATCCCGCACGTCACCGACGAGATCAAGAACTTCGTCCTCGACGGCAATGACGACTATGATTTCGTGCTGTGCGAGATCGGCGGCACGGTCGGCGACATCGAGGCGATGCCGTTCCTCGAGGCGATCCGCCAGCTCGGCAACGATCTGCCGCGCAACAACGCCGTCTATGTCCACCTGACGCTGATGCCCTATATCCCGACGGCGGGCGAACTGAAGACCAAGCCGACCCAGCATTCGGTCAAGGAGCTGCGCGGCATAGGCATCGCGCCCGACATTCTTCTGGTGCGCGCCGACCGCGCCATCCCCAAGGAAGAGCGCCGCAAGCTGTCGCTGTTCTGTAATGTCGGGGAAAGCGCCGTCATCCAGGCGCTCGACGTGCCACATATCTACGACGTGCCGATGGCCTATCACAAGGAAGGTCTGGATTCGGAAGTGCTCGCTGCCTTCGGCATCGAGCCGGCGCCCAAGCCGCGCATGGAGCCGTGGCAGGCCGTCTCCAACCGCATCCACAATCCGGAAGGCGAGGTCACCATCGCCATCGTCGGCAAGTATACCGGCCTCAAGGATGCCTACAAATCGCTGATCGAGGCGCTTTCGCATGGCGGGCTGGCCAATCACGTCAAGGTCAAGCTCGACTGGATCGAATCGGAAATCTTCGAAAAGGAAGACCCGACGCCTTGGCTGGAGAAGGTGCACGGCATATTGGTGCCCGGCGGCTTCGGCGAACGCGGCTCAGAAGGCAAGATCCTGGCGGCCAAATTCGCACGCGAGCGCAAGGTGCCGTATTTCGGCATCTGCTTCGGCATGCAGATGGCGTGCATCGAGGCGGCGCGATCGCTGGCCGGTGTCGAACATGCCTCGTCGACCGAATTCGGCCCGACCAAGGAGCCGGTCGTCGGTTTGATGACCGAATGGCTGAAAGGCAACATGCTGGAAAAGCGCAGGGCGACCGGCGATCTCGGCGGCACCATGCGGCTCGGCGCCTATCAGGCCGAGCTCGCCAAGGGCTCGAAGATCGCCGACATCTATGGCGACACCCAGATTTCCGAACGTCACCGGCACCGCTACGAGGTCAATATCGACTACAAGCAGCGCCTGGAGGATTGCGGGCTGGTGTTTGCAGGCATGTCGCCCGACGGTGTGCTGCCGGAGACGGTCGAATACCCCGACCATCCCTGGTTCATCGGCGTGCAATATCACCCCGAACTGAAGAGCCGGCCGCTCGATCCGCATCCGCTGTTTGCCAGCTTCATCGAGGCGGCGGTGGAGCAGAGCCGCCTGGTCTGATCGCTCCCATGCGGACCTATGTCGCGCTTCTCTACAGCATCGTCCTGGGAGAGGGGCGGCGGGTCGTCATGTCCGACCTCAAGGCCATGGCGGAAAGTCTCGGCCTGAAGAATGTCCGCACCTTGGTGGCGACCGGCAACCTGGTCTTCGAGAGTGAAAGGACCTCGATCACCACGCTTGAGACACGCCTGGAATCCGCCTTCGAACAGGCCTTTGGCCGCCATGTCGATATCATCGTGCGTGCCGCCGAAGACTGGCGCAAACTCGCAGCCAGCAATCCATTCCCGACCGAGTCGGTGGAAGCCGGCGACCAGGTGGCGGTGCGCGTGATGCGCAAACCTGTGGCCGAAGATGCCATATCGGGGCTTCAAGCCTGTGCCGTCGCGGACGAGAAGGTGCTTCTGGTCGGCGGCGACATCTGGATCGTCTTTTCAAGGGAGAGGCCTAGCTCGCGCCTGCTTGCCGCTGCCAACCACAAGCGCATGGGCGTCGGCACATCGCGCAACTGGAACACCGTGCGCAAGCTGGCCGAAATGATCGCGCGGTAGAGCGGGGCGGCTCGGGGCCGCCCCGCTATGGTTTCATCAAGCTTTCGCCATCTTGGCGCTGGCGCTCACGGCCGCGGTGCGCAGCACGTAGTAGATGACGCCGGCAATCGCCACGCCGAAGAACCAGCCATAGACGCCCCACCAGGACGGCAGCCAGTTGGTGAAGTTGGGCAGGATCGACGAGAAGATGGCGCCGATGCCGGCGGCGATGAACGCATTGACGTGCCAGCCACCCTGGAAGCGGAACTCGCCGTCCTCGCGATACAGCGCCTCGACGTCGACCTCACCTTTGCGGATCAGATAGTAATCGACCATCATCACGCCGAAGATCGGCCCCATCGTTGCGCCGATGACGTTGACGAAGGAAGCCGCACTGCCTTCCCACGGTGCGAAGGGATAGAGCACCAGCGCGATGACGGCCGCGATGTAGCCGCCTTTCTTGAAGTCGATCTGGCGGGGAAAGACATTGGAAAAATCGAAGGCCGGCGAGACGAAGTTGGCCACGACATTGATGCCGAGCGTCGCCACCGCGAAGGTAAGGGCGGCAAGGGCGGCCAGGAACCAGCTGTCGAACTTGGCCGAGATCTGGTCGGGGTGCAGCAGCACCTCATGGTAGACGTCGTAGGCGGCGATGGTGGTGACGCCGGCGACCAGCGAGAACAGGATCAGGTTGATAGGCAGGCCCCAGATATTGCCCTTGCGCAGCGATGCCTGGTCGGGGGCATAACGGGCGAAATCGCAGAAGTTTAGATAGAGCGCCGAGAAGTAAGTCACCCAGATCGCCGCCACGGCAAACAGTGCGGTCCAAGACCCTGGAGTACCAGGGACGCCCGCATCCTTGGTCTTTTCCAGCAGTACATCCATTGGGATATCGCTGGTGAAAGCGAAGGTTCCTGATTTGACGCAGAGATAGATGGCCAGGATCAGCATCATCACCCAGACCGCCGGGCCGGCCCAGTCCTGGAAGCGGCGCACCGTTTCCATACCGCGCTGGATGATCAGCAGTTGCAGTGCCCATATGATCACGAAGCAGATCACCTCCAGGCCGGAATGGCCAAGGAAATGGGTATTGGCGTTAAAATCGGCGAACCATTGCGAGCGGATCAGCAATGCGACGATGGCGCCTGAGGCGGCCGCTGTCTGCGCGCCGTACCAGAAGCAGGCGACGATGGCGCGCACCAGTGCCGGAATGTTGGCGCCCCAGATGCCGAAGGAGGCGCGGGCGAGCACGGGGTAGGGCACACCGGTCTTCACACCGGCATAACCGACCATGTTCATCAGTGCGTAGATGATCAGCGAACCGATGCCGATGGCGATGATGAAATTGACGAAGCCGCCACAGAACAGAAACAGGCTGGCGGCGAGGTAGTAGCCCCACAGGCTATGGACGTCCGACGTCCAGACGTTGAAGATCGAGAACGGTCCCCAGTTTCGAACCTTGGCAGGAGCGAGGTCTTCATTATACAGGTCAGGCGATGCGCCTTGTATCGTCATTGCAATGTCCCCTTCTTGCAGCACGCGCCCTCACGCGTTGACCGCAGAGGTTACGCCTGACGCAGGGGAACCGGCAAGCAATCGATTTGCCGGCTTTGGCCTTAAAGATATTCAATGCGAACCGCGATTATCGAGAGCCCGTGATGGTGAGCCGCTTTTGAAACAGGCCTGCCTGTCGATTCGAATTCTCGATCCACGGCTTCCAAGCTGGACAAATCCGCGTTCCCGACGCCTATCGGCAAGCTAGGCTGCCTAGCCGATGGCCATCACCCGCTTGTGGTCCTCGACTTCGGAAAGCAGCCAATCCTGAAACAGGCCCGTACCCGGCTTGTTGCCGATGCTGCGGCGCTGATGCAGGTAGATGCCGGCCGGGTAGGTATGGCGGGCGCTGAACGGGGCGACCAGTTTGCCCTGCTGCAGCAGATCCTGGGCCATCATCGTGTCGGCGAGCGCTATTCCAGCGCCATTGATCGCCTCGCGCATGATCAGCGTACAATCATCTAGCGTCGTGCTGGATTTCGGCGTCGTGTCCAACACGCCTTCCTGCTCCAGCCAGCGCTTCCATCGCATGGTCTCGCATTCGTGGATCAGGTGGTGGTTGACCAAGTCGGCGGGCGATCGCAGCGGCATCGGCCCTTCAAGCAGCGAAGGAGCACAGACCGGCGTCAGGACCAGCGGGATCAGCAGCGTCAGAGCCGGGCCGGCCTTGTAGACGAACTCGTCGACGATGGCCAAATCGAAATTGGCCCGCTTGCCCGATGTCGAGATCTCCAGATCCACGGACGGATGCCGCCGGCGAAAATTCGGCAGCCGGTCCGCCAGCCAAAGGTTCAGGACAGCAGGGACGCACAAAACCCGGACACGCTGGGTCCTGCCGTGGCTTGGGGGCCCGGCGAGACTGACATCGTCGGTGGCCCGCCAGATGGCTTCGAATGCTTCGGAGAGGCTGCGTGCGTAATAAGAGCCCCGAATGGTCGGCGTTATCTGCCGAAAGCCGCGCTCGAACAGCTCCTGGCCGAGATTCCGTTCGAGTGCGCGGATGTGACGGCTGATAGCCGAGGGTGTCAGATGCAGCTCTTCGGCTGCGTCCTTGACGCTGCCGAGACGGGCGGCGGCCTCGAAAGCGCGCATGCCATTGAGTGAGGGTAGGGCCATCGGCCGATCATGAATTGCCAGTTGAGTTTTTGTCAATCGATATGGACAAAATTGGCGTTTGATCGCCTGACCCGTTCGGGGATACCCAAGAGGCAAGAGCAATTAAGTCGTCTCAAGAACGACAATTTGGGGACTTCGGCACGATCCAACCAGAGGTGACGGCCGGTTTGACCGGTTTCCACCGGTGGCGGGAGAAGCCTTGCGCAAACTGCAAGCCGCGCCTCGGCCAAAGCCCCGCAAAGAGGAGAACGCCTACCTATGCCTCAATCGCCAGTGCCGGTCTTTGAAACGGCGGACGAGATTTCCGCTGAAACCTCCGTCGTCGTGATTTTGCAGGCCGCTCAAACCGGCTTTGGCCCGCGGGCAACGGCCCTGGACACCGAAATGGGCGGGATCCTCTCCCGGGCCTGTGCCGATGCGGCTGCCTTGGCTGAATCCGGCGCCTGTATCGATGTCATCGCCCCCCAGGCGGTATCGGCGCGGCGCGTGATTGTCCTGGCCATGGGCAAGGCTGAGGCCGTCACCGCACTCTCCTTGGCGCGTGCCGGCGGCCTGCTTGCCGCGCATCTGGAGGGCAAAGGGGAATGCGCGGCCACCCTGGTCCTGGACCCCATTGCCGGCATAAGTCTGCCGGGAGCGGAAATCCTGGCAAGAGTCGCGCTTGGCATGCGGCTGCGGCGCTATCGTTTCGACATGCGCAACCGGCGCCAAGGGGCGGGGGCCGATCGGACCCTTCGGGTGCAACTGGTCGGGGCCGGCGGTCCGGAGCTGAATTCGGCGCTGGCGCGGATCAATGCCATCGCGGATGGCGTCGAATATGCGCGCACACTGGTCAACCTGCCGCCGAACCATCTCCATCCCGACAATTTCCACGATCACCTGGAGCCTCTGCGCGAAGCCGGCATCGACGTCGAGATACTCGATACGGCGAAGCTCAGGGAATTCGGCATGAACGCGATACTGGCCGTGGGGTCGGGTTCGGTACGGCCGCCACGAGTCGCCGTCCTGCGCTATCGCGGCAAGGGTGCTCCTGCGCAGCCGCTGGCGTTCGTCGGCAAGGGTGTCTGTTTTGATTCCGGCGGTCTCTGCATTAAACGCGGCGAGCAGATGTTCGATATGAAGGCCGACATGGGCGGTGCGGCTGCCGTGGTCGGCCTGCTGATCGCCCTGGCCCGGCAAGGCAGCCCGGTGCACGTCGTCGGTGTGCTCGGCATTGCCGAGAACATGCCGTCAGGCACCGCGCTCAAGCCGCGCGACATCATCACGACAGCGTCCGGGCAAACCGTGGAAGTGTTCGACACGGATGCGGAAGGCCGCCTGATCCTGGCCGACTGCCTCTATTATGCCGCTTCGCGCTTCAATCCGTCGGTGATCGTCGACCTCGCCACCTTGACCTATTCGGTGATGCGCGGTCTTGGATCGATATTCGCCGGTCTCTTCAGCACCGACGATGCCATCGCCTCGCGGATGATCGCGGCCGGAGAAATGGTCGGCGAGCGGTTCTGGCAGCTGCCGCTCGACCGGGCTTATGACGAGGGCCTGCAATCGCCGTTCGCGGACCTGCGACATCACGCCAAGGACATGGAAGACGGTGACGCTCCCTACGCCGCGGCGTTCCTGCGCCACTTCACGGAAGACCGCCCCTGGGTGCATCTCGACATCGCCGGCAAGGAACTGACCGAGAAGGATCAGCCCCTGGGCCGGGAAGGCGCTACCGCATTCGGCGTGCAGATGCTGGAAGAATGGGTTCGCTCCAGCCGGGTTGCAAACTAGGTGACCAGCGGCATGCCTTCCAACATTCAGGAGATCGGGATGTCATCGGAGATCGTCACCAGGGAAGGGCGGGCCGATTTCGGCGACTACGAAACCTGGTATCGCGTCAGCGGTAACCTCGATGCCGACAAGGCTCCGATCGTCATTTTGCATGGCGGGCCGGGCGCCGCCCACAATTACGTCGATGCCTACAAGCTTCTTGCCCGAAGAGGCCGCGCCGTCATCCACTACGACCAGCTGGGCTGCGGCAATTCCACCTTGCTGCCGGACAAAGGCGCCGATTTCTGGACACCCAGGCTGTTCATCGACGAGCTTGAAAACCTTGTCGACCATCTCGGCATCCGCGGCGGCTTCCATGTGCTCGGGCAGAGCTGGGGCGGCATGTTGGGCGCCGAGTATGGGGTGACGCGGCCGAAGGGCCTGAAGTCGCTGACCATCGCCAACTCGCCGGCGTCCATGAAGCTCTGGGTAGAAGAGGCCAACCGGCTGCGCGCCGACCTGCCCATGGACGTACAGGAGACGCTGACCCGGCACGAACAGGCTGGCACGACGGATCATCCGGACTACCAGCAAGCGACGATGGTGTTCTACGAGCGGCATGTCTGCCGGATCGTTCCGTTCCCGGCCGAAGTGACCGAGACCTTCGCCCAGGTCGTGCGCAATCCGACCGTTTACAACGTCATGAACGGGCCGAACGAGTTCCATGTCATCGGTACGCTGAAGAACTGGAGCATCATCGATCGGCTGCCCGCCGTCGATGTTCCGACGCTGATCATTTCCGGCCGTTACGACGAAGCCACGCCCGCGACCGTGCAGCCGTTCAAGGACGGCATCGAGGGATCGCGCTGGCAGGTATTCGAGCATTCCAGCCATATGCCGCATGTCGAAGAGCAGGATCTATGCATGCGGGTGGTGGGAGACTTCCTGGACGACAACGACAACTGAAAAAAGGGGAACTGCGACATGAAGAAACTGCTCTTGGCGGCCTCAGCCGCGGCATTGCTGGCCGGCTCGTGGCTGGCTCCGGCACAGGCCGAATACCTCAAGGAACATCGCGGCGGCACTATTCGCCTGCTGGCCCGCTCGGCCGCCGGAACGCTCGATCCGCACATCAATTACACCGACCAGGGCTGGCAGATGTATCAGCCGATCTATGACGGGCTGGTCGCCTTCCGCAAGGCCGAGGGCATGGATGGCTTCGCCATCGTCCCCGATCTGGCCGAGGCGCTGCCCGAGGTGACCAATGACGGCAAGACCTTCACCTTCAAACTGCGCAAGGGCATCAAGTTCTCCGACGGCAAGGATCTCGGCGTGAAGGACGTCGTTGCTTCCTTCCAGCGCATCTTCAAGGTCTCCGGACCGACCTCCGGCACCTTCTATGCCGGCATCGTCGGCGCCGACAAATGCCTTGCCGAAACCAAGAGCTGCACGCTGGAAGGCGGCGTTGTCGGCGACGAAGCGGCAGGCACCATTACGTTGAATCTCACCAAGCCGGACGCCGAGATCCTCTACAAGCTTGCGTTGCCGCATGCTGTGGTCCTGCCGGCGGACACGCCCGCGGAAGACATGGGCTCCAAGCCCATCCCCAGCACCGGCGCCTACATGATCTCCGCCTTCGATCCCAACAAGGGCATGACGGTGACCCGCAACCCCAATTTCAAGCAATGGAGCGAGGACGCCCAGCCGGACGGCTATCCTGATGTCGTCCAGTATGATTTCGGCCTCTCCGAGGAAGCTGCCGTCACCGCGATCCAGAACGGGGAAGCCGACTGGATGTTCGACGCGCTGCCCAGCGATCGTCTCGGCGAACTCGGTACCAAGGCCATGGACCAGTTGCATATCTCGCCGCTCTCGGCCTGGTGGTATGCGCCGCTCAACAACCGGCTGGCGCCGTTCGACAATGAAAAGGCGCGGCAGGCCGTTGCCTACGCGGTCGACCGCAACACGCTGGTCAAGCTGTTTGGCGGCAAGGTGCTGGCCTCGCCGGTGTGTCAGGTCCTGCCTCCGGATTTCCCCGGCCACGAAGACTACTGCCCCTTCACCAAGAACCCCGGCGCCAAGTGGTCGGCGCCAGACCTCGACAAGGCAAAGCAGCTCGTCGAGGAATCGGGCACCAAGGGCCAGAAGGTGACCATCATCGTCGAGGACACGGCCATTTCCCGCTCCATCGGCGTCTATCTGCAGAGCGTGCTGACCACCATCGGCTATGTCGCCGACGTCAAGCCGATCTCGTCGAACATCCAGTTCACCTACATCCAGAACACCAACAACAAAGTGCAGATGTCCGTCACCCAATGGTACAAGGACTATCCCGCGGCTTCGGACTTCCTGAACATCCTGTTCAGCTGCGCATCTTTCCGTGAAGGCTCGGACGCATCGATCAACATCGCCGGCTTCTGCGACAAGAATATCGACGCCAAAATGCAGAAGGCATTGGACCTCGGTGTGACCGACCAGAAAGCCGCCGACAAAATGTGGGCCGAAATCGACAGGCAAGTCACGGACAAGGCACCGGCCGTCGGCCTCTTCACGCCGAAGCGGCTTGACTTCGTCAGCAAGCGCGTGGGCAATTTCAAGTTCAACCGGCAGTTCAACTGGATGATCACCCAGTCGTGGGTACAGTAATGGCCTGGGTACAGTAGTGGCCTGGGTGCAGTAACGAACCGCGGAGGGCACGTCCGTGTCGTACCAAGTCGCTGCCGTGCCGCGCAAAACGCGAGGGCCCTGGGCCGTCGCGTTTGCGAAGCTGGCAAGAAACAGGGCCGCCATGGCGTCCCTGGCCGTGTTCCTCGTCATCGTCCTTGCCTGCCTCAGTGCGCCTCTCTACGCGAAATGGGCAGGAACAGACCCCTTCGCCTCGACGCTCGACGCCGTCATTCAGATCGACGGTGCCGACGTTCCGGTGATGGAACAATCGACAGAGGGGCTCGGGCTTGGCTACACGCCGCTCGGCCCGACCTGGCGGGTCGGCAACTATTTCCTCGGTGCCGACAGCCAGGGGCGCGATGTCATGGCCCGGATGCTCTATGGCGGGCTGAGCTCGCTGCTGATCTCCGGGGCCGCGACCATCTTCACGCTGGTCCTCGGCGCGGCGGCGGGATTGATCGCGGGGTATTTCGGCGGCGTTACCGACACGGTTCTGTCGCGCTTGCTGGATGTGCTCTGGGCATTTCCGATCTATCTCCTGGCGATTTCGCTTTCCATCGTCACAATTTCGCAAGGCATCTCGATCGGACCGATCGAGATCGAGTCCGGCAGCCTGTGGTTGCCGGTCATCATCATCGGTATCGTCTATATACCCTATGTGGCGCGTCCGATCCGGGGGCAGGTTCTGTCGCTGCGGCACAGCGAGTTCGTTCTGGCCGCGATCAATCTGGGCGTACCGGGATGGCGGATATTATGGCGCGACATCCTGCCCAACATCACCACCACCCTCATCGTGTTCATACCGCTGATGATGGCGCTGAACATGCTTACCGAATCGGCGCTCTCTTTCCTCTCGATTGGCGTGCAGCCGCCCGCGGCGAGCTGGGGAACGATCATCCAGGACGGGCAGGCGCTGCTTTACACCAGGCCACTCGTGGCGCTGGTGCCGGGCCTGGCGATCGCGATTTCCGTCATGACCCTCAATGTCTTCGGCGACGGCCTGCGCGACGCGCTCGACCCGCGCTCGAAGGTTCGGCTGGGGCGCGACTGATGATCTACGCCATCCTGCGCCGTTTCGGTCAGATGCTGTTTGTGATGTTCGGCATCTCGGTCATCGTCTTCCTGATTTTCTTCGCCACGCCCGGCGCCGACCCCGCGGCCCGCATCGCCGGCCGCAATGCATCGCCCGAAGTGCTCGAGGCGGTACGCCACAGCTTCGGCTTCGACCGGCCGCTCTACGTGCAGTACGTGACGATGATGGAGAAGATCTTCGTCACGGGCGATCTGACTTCTTTCGTCAATCGCGGCTGGAAGGTGGTGCCGGCGGTGCTGGATTCCATACCCGTCACGCTCTCGCTGGTGTTCGGGGCGGCGATCCTGTGGGTGGTTGTCTCCATCGGCATCGGCATCATCGCCGCCGCCACACGCGACAGTTGGCTGGACAGGCTGCTGATGGCGTTGGGCTTGCTCGGCATTTCCATGCCGGTCTACTGGCTGGGCGAGGTGATGAACCTGGTCACCCAGAGCCGCTATCACGACAGCTGGGCGTTTTCCTGGGTGCCGCCGCTTGGCTACAAGAATTTTTCCGACGACCCGAAAGGCTGGTTCCTGACGCTGGTCATACCTTGGATCACGCTCGCCATCCTCTACATCGGCATTTACGGGCGGGTCTTGCGCGCGGCGATCATCGAATCCCTGCAGGAAGACTATATCCGCACGGCCCGCGCCAAGGGCCTTTCGGAGACCCGCATCCTGCTGCGCCATGCCTTGCGCACGTCGCTCATCGCCTTCGTCACCTTGTTCGGTCTCGACTTCGGCGCACTGGTGGGCGGCTCGGCCCTCCTGACCGAAGTGGTGTTCGGGCTGCACGGCATCGGCAAGCTCACCTATGACGCGCTGCAGAACCTCGATTTGCCAATGATCATGGCGACGGTGATGTACGCTTCCATGTTCGTGGTGGTCGCCAACGCGGTCGTCGATTTCGTCTACATCCTTCTCGATCCGCGCCTGAGGACATCATGATATTGTCGGTGCGTGATCTCCGTGTATCCTTCCGGACCGATGATGGCCTGGTGAGGGCCATCGATGGCGTTTCCTTCGACCTCGCGGAAAGCGAAATTCTCGGTGTCGTCGGCGAGTCCGGCTCCGGCAAGACCGTGTCGCTGCTTGCGGTGATGGGGCTTATCACCGATCCCAACGCCATCATCGAAGGCTCGATCCGCTACAAGGGTCGCGAGTTGGTCGGATTGCCACCGCGCGAACTGAGGCGCCTGCGAGGCAACGAGATCGCAATGATCTTTCAGGATCCGATGACGGCGCTGACGCCGGTCTACACCATCGGCTGGCAGATCGCCGAACAGATCCGCGCGCATCGCAACGTCAGCAAAACCAAAGCCATGGAGCGCGTGGAGGAACTGCTGGCGGAGGTGAATTTCCCCAATCCGCACGAAGCAATGTCGCGCTATCCGCACCAGCTCTCCGGCGGCATGCGCCAACGGGCGGTGATCGCGATGGCGCTGTCCTGCAACCCGGCGCTGCTGGTGGCGGACGAGCCGACCACGGCGCTCGACGTCACGGTGCAGGCCGGCATTCTCGATCTCGTGCGCAAGCTGCGCGCCACGCACAAATCGGCGGTGGTCTTCATCACCCATGACATGGGCGTGGTCTCCGAACTCGCAGACCGGGTCATGGTCATGTATGCGGGCCGCATCGTGGAACGCGGCAGCCGCACGGAGCTGTTCTCCGACCCGCGACACCCCTATACGCGTGCATTGCTTGGTTCGATCCCGCCGCTGACCGGTGCCAAACCCCGCCGCCTGCCGGCCATTCCCGGGTCTCCGCCATCGCTGCTGCGATTGCCGCAAGGCTGCGCTTTCGGCCCGCGTTGCCCCGTCGGGTACGAGCCCTGCCTAACCGGCAAGCCCGAGCTTGGCGCCGCCCCGCACGCGGCGGCCTGTTTCCGGGTGGCGCAGACATGAGCGGACCGATGATCGACAAAGACCGTCCAATCCTCGAAACGCGCGGGCTCGGCAAACGCTTCTCGATCGGCAGCCGTTTTTCCGCGGAGGGCAGGCGAACCGTCCAGGCGGTCGACAATGTCTCCCTGACAGTGCGGCGCGGCGAAACTGTTGGATTGGTCGGCGAGTCCGGATGCGGCAAGTCCACGCTGGCGCGATGCCTGGTCAGGCTCTACGACATTTCGGACGGCAAGCTCCTGTTCGAAGGCGACGACATCACCTCGAAATCGCTGTCTGAACTGAGGCCGCTGCGGCGGCGCCTGCAAATGGTCTTCCAGGACCCGTCGGCCTCGCTCAATCCGCGCCGGCGCGTCGGCGACCTGGTGGCCGAACCGCTGCGCATCCATGGCAGGCTTTCATCGCGCGAGATCGCCAGCCGCGTCGCGGAACTCTTCGACCTCGTCGGACTGTTGCCGGACCATGTCATGCGCTTTCCCCATGAATTCTCGGGCGGGCAGCGCCAGCGTGTCGGCATTGCGCGCGCCATCGCCCTGAATCCCGATCTCGTCGTTCTCGACGAACCGGTCTCCGCGCTCGACGTGTCCGTACAGGCGCAGATCGTCAACCTGCTTGCCGATCTCCAGGAGAAGTTGGACCTCACCTATGTCTTTATCGCCCACGACCTGTCCGTGGTGCGTCAGGTCTCGACCCGCATCGCGGTCATGTATCTCGGCTCCATCGTCGAGGAAGGACCGGCGGAAGAGGTATTTTCAGCCCCGGCCCACCCTTACAGCCAGGCGTTGATCTCGGCCGTTCCCGTCGTGCAGGCGACGCCCACTGGGACGCGCAAGCGTATCATTCTGACAGGCGACGTACCGAGCCCGCTCAACCCGCCATCCGGCTGCCGTTTCCACCCCCGATGCCCAATCGCGGTTGAGCGCTGCCGTTCGGAACGGCCGGAGCTGAGGGAGCACCAATCCGGCCGCAAAGCGGCTTGCCACTTCCCGACGGTATAGCCGACCTCATTCCGATCGCCAGAATCTTTTAAAAAATTCTGTTTTCCGTATGGAACAAATCACCAGGCGGGGCGTTTCATACGGTTCGATCGAGCGCATCTCGATCGACCGGGAGGAAACAATGGACTACCTGCATTTCTTTGCGCCCGTGCGGATATCGCGCGGGCAGGGGCATCCTGTAGAAGAAGTGGATAGTGTCGCCGAGGCGATGGTTTTCTTGCGTAAATGGCCGACGGGACGACGTGGGCCAGTGTATCAGTGCGCGCTGAATTGCTGCTCGGCTGCCCTGTCGGGACAGATGTCGGCGGAGGAAGCCAGAAAGGCGTTCACCGGATTTGCCCGGATCACGCGGCTTCTCGACGATGACATGGCACTGCCGATGGGCAGCGACAGCATGGCGAGCATACACGCGCTGCGGCGATAGCCGCCACGCCCCTCTGCCTCTGGTGGATCGCGCCCCTTACGGGCGCGATGGAGGTTATGCTTGACCCTCGGGGCAGGTCGGTGGGTATCGCTTCTCAATTCTCCCTGAACCCACGATTGAGCGAATCGCGAACCGGCGCCAACATATAGTCCAGCAGCGTGTGCTCGCCGGTCAGGATCATGACTTCCGCCGGCATGCCGGGCGATAGATGGATGTCATGCAGATCCCTGAGATCGGCCGCGTCGATCTTGACCTTGGCAAGGAAATAAGGCTCTCCGGTTCTCTCGTCCGTCAGCCGGTCAGCCGAAATCGAGGTCAGCAGGCCATGGATTTGCGGCAGGTGTCTGGTTGGATAGGCCGACAGCACCACACGGGCCGGCATGTCCGGATGCACCACGTCGATATCCGTGGGCTTGATGCGGGAATCGATGATCAGATTGGCCTCGTTCGGGACGATGTCGAGAAGCGCCTGACCGCTGGAGATCACGCCCGATTCCGTTGTTACGCGCAGGTTCATCACCGTTCCGGCGATTGGCGCGACGATGTCCGTCCTCGCCAGCACGTCCTGGCGCGAAGGCAATTGGCTGCGCAATTCGGCGAGATCCGTGCGCGCTTTGGCAAGATCCTCGTTGGCGCTCTCGCTATCCTGCTGACGCAGGTTGAGGAGTTGGAACTGGGTCTCGCCGATCTGCTGATCGTTCTTCGCTATCTGCGCCCGGTTCGATGCCTGGTTGGCTCGAATGTCGGCCTGGGAGCGCTGAAGCGCCAATATCCGCGGCAGGCGTTCGAGGCCCTTCCTGTACATCTCCTGCGCGGAGGCGATCTCCTGGTCGATCAGGCCGAGTTGCTCGGCCTCGGCCGCCATGACATCCCTCGCTCCCGTGCTTTGCTCTTCGATCTGCGCGATGCGCTTGTTGAGGATCTGTGTGCGGCCTTGGCGGGTTGCGAGGCGGCTGTCGAGCAGCGCCTGTTCTTCGGCGACCACCTTTCGCGCGCTCTCGCTGTCGATCGAGGTCAGCTCCTTGGGGAAGGAGATCCGGTCCCGACCGGCAAGTTCCGAAACAAGTCGCGCCTCGGTCGCCAGCAGGCGAACATAGCGCCCCTCCAGCTCGTCATATCGCCCTTGCGCATCGGTCGTCTTCAGGCTGATAAGCACTTGGCCGACGCTGACTTTATCGCCCTCCTTAACGTGGATCGCGCCGATGATGCCGCCCTCCAGATGCTGGATGGTCTTACGATAACCTTCGGGGCTGACGACGCCGTTGGCAACGACAGCGCTCGCCAGCAGGGCGACGCTTGACCAAGCAGCGGTGCCGCCTACGAAAAGGATGGCCGAAGCGTAGCCCAGCATTCGCGCCGGCCGCGTCCGCAGCTTCAGATTGCGCCTGCTGGCACGGTAGGCGCGCGAGCGTCGCCGGAGCAATCCCGCAATCAAGAGCAGGAAGAGCGCGCCAGCCACCGCCAGCAACATTATGCGAGACGGCGTGTCGGTCCCATCCAACCAAACCGATACCGCTGTGCTGAGGTCGTTGGCGGAGGCGGTCAGCCTGTCGGTGAGTTCGTGCAAGCTGTCCGTCAGCCGGTTCAGCGTCGTCGAGAAGTCGCCAAATCGATCGCTCATGGCTCACTCCGCTGCGTTCAGTTTCGTTGCCGCGTTGGCAACAAGCTTTTCCCGCAAGGCCGCCGGAACCGGAATGCGCCTGGGCGGTCCGCCGAGCGCGCCGAGCACCTCGTCGCGCGTGCCGAACATCGAAACCGATCCGTCATGGAGGAAGACGACATGATCGGCGGTGCGCAGGAGATTGGTCTGGTGGCTGACGAGAATGACAGTGCGGCCCCGCTCCTTCAGTTGCTGGAGCACGTTGAACAGCGCCACTTCGCCTTCACCGTCCAGGCCGGTGTTCGGTTCGTCGAGAACGATCAGCTGCGGATCGCCGAACAGTGCCCGGGCCAGCGCGATACGCTGGCGCTGGCCGCGCGAAATGCGAGCGCCATGCGGTCCCACTTCGGTCCGGTAGCCGTTCGGCAGCCGCAGGATCATATCATGGATGCCGGCAAGCTGCGCCGCGGCGATGACCGCGTCGCTGTCGACGTCACGCAGGCGCGCGATGTTCTCGCCGATCGTTCCGGGGAACAGCTCGACCTGCTGCGGCAGATAGCCGAGATGCATGCCAAGTTCGTCCGAAGGCCAGTTGCACACCTCCGCGCCATCCAGCCTGACATGGCCGAGCGAAGGCCGCAGCGCGCCGACGATAAGACGACAGAGCGTGGTCTTGCCGGAACCGGACTGGCCGATCACACCGCAGGTCTGGCCCGGCTCAACGCCGAAGCTTATGGCATTGACAAGCGCCTGGGACGTTCCCGGCGCGCAGTAATGCAGGTTCTCGAGCTTCAGCCTGCCTTGTGGGCGGGGCAATGTGACGCCAACCGTTTGCATCGATCTGGTGTCGGCGAAAAGCTTCGTGAGATTGCGGCGCGCGGTTCGCGCGCTGACCAGGCCGCGCCAGGCGCCGATAGAGCGCTCGATCGGCGCCAACGCGCGGCTGAGCAGGATCGAGGCCGCAATCATCGAGCCTGGCGTCAGCTCGCGACGCAGGACGAGATAGGCGCCGAGCCCGAGCACCGCCACTTGGAGCGCTAGGCGAAGCGAACGCGACAAGCTGCCGATGACGGTGGTGCGCCGCAGGAGCCGGGTCTGGATATCCATCAGCGACTGCTGGTTTTCCTCCCAGCGCCGCAGCGCCGGCTCGGACATGCCGAGCGAGCGCAATGTCTCGGCGCCGTCGATGAACTGCCCGACGGCGGTCTGGCTGCGGCGCAGTCCGGCCGCGGCCTCCTGGCTCTTGCGGCGGGTGAGGAAATCATTGGCGAGCGCAGCACAGAACAAAAGCACGGCGCCGGCAAGACCGACCACGCCCAGCGCGGGATGCAGCAACCACATGAACGCCAGGAAGACCGGTGTCCATGGCGCGTCGAGAAAGGTCAGGATGCCGTCGCCGGCGATGAAACCGCGCAGGTCCGCTACGTCCTTCAGCCCGGCTTCGAGGCTGCTGCCGGCGAGCCGCGCGTCCATGGCGCGTTCGATCACCGGAACGCTGAGCTGGTCGTCCAGCCATTGGCTGATATGCCCCAGCATCATACGGCGGGCGTGTTCCAGCATGCCGTAGACGGCGATGGCGCCGACAACGGCCAATGTGAGCCAGAACAATGTGTCGATGGAACCGCTCGACAGTACCCGGTCGTAGATTTGCAGCATGTAAACGGTGCTGGCGAGCAGGAGAAGATTGGAGACCAGGCTGAAGAGGAGGAGGGCGGGGACCTGGTGGCGTGCCAGATGCATTACCTCCTGGAATTGCGGTCTTGGCTGCATCACGGATTTCCCACTTCGATGCTACTGCGAGTGCCCGGGCGCTCAGCTGGGGCGTGGCGGGTGGGGGCAGCAGCAGCTGCTGCCCCCGTAGTTGACCGTCAGGCGATGTCGACGTGGATGAACTGCACGTTGGTCATGTCGCCGTCCGCGTCCGCCACTTGGACGCCGAAGTCGAGGTGCGCGTCCGGTGTCGTGGTCTGGGTCGAGGTGAAGCCGAGGTCGACGATCTTCAGCACATCGTTGTCGGTCGCGTCCCAGTTCACCAGTGTGTTCTGGGAGCTACCACCACCAGAGCCAATCGCCCGTTGCAGGTCGATCGCAGTGTTGTCGCCTGTGATCCCGTTGCCGGATTGCATGATCTGGGCACCTTGGATCACCCAGTTCTCGCCGGCAGCGTTGTAGTCGTTCTTTTCGATGATCACGAGGCCGTCGTTGTTATCGAGCGGGAAGTCCGCCGCGTAGGCGGCAGGCACCTGCCCAGTCTTGTAGATATCGGCGTTGGAGATGTAGACCGCCTTGGAGGTGTGCACCGAACTGTCGGTGCTGCTGACCAGTTGAAGAATGACCATCAGGTCCTCGCTGCTGCCGATGCCGTCGAACTTGATCGCCATGTCGCTGGCCGCCTGGGTGGGAATGGTGTCCTCGGTGGCGATGCCGGGACTGTGGTCGAAGAACCGCAGCGTCAGCAATTCGCCCTTCTGGATGGTGTCACCAGCAACCCCGTTCGTACTCTGTGTGGCAGACACCCAATCCTCGTGGCTGTTTGTGACCAGGTCGCCGGGGTTCCACTGGGTGTCGGTAGGTGTCGCGCCGACCCCGTCACTGTCGCCGGTCGTGTTAAGCCCGAACTTAATGGTGTTGGTGGTCGAGTTCGCCGTGAACTGCACGAAGAAGTCACGGTCGGTCGTCTCCGGTGTACTGTCCGCCTCGAAGAGCTTCTCCACCACGATATTCGGGTGGCCGGTATTGCCCGTAGGCTCCTTGGATAGAAGCTCACTGGTGTGAAGAATGTCTTTGGTGAAGCCCTCCACCGCGTCGTTCAAGTTGATGGTGTAGGTGTCATTATCTTTGTCGAAGACAAGGGTGCCGCCCGCCGTTGCCGGGGGGTCGGCGGCCGAGTTGGGGTCGCTGTCGTAAGTGATTTGCCAGTTGAACGATGCCTGATGGGCGTCTTCCGACTGGAGCGTCGCGAACGAGCTGATGAACGGAGTCGCGCCTGGTGCAAGGCCGGTGAGGTTACCACCAAGGCTGAGCTGGATGCCGGAGAGCACGCTGTCCTGGTCGACAAAGTCCGAACCGCCACCCGTGTAGAAGGCAGCCGGATGAGCATCCGCGCCAACGTCGTAGCCAAAGGCTCCTATGGCTGATGCGCTGGTCGTATTGGCCAGAGTCTCGGGGGTGCCGGCAGTGCCGGTCTGGTCGCCGTCGAACGGCACGGTGATCGTCGGAGCATCGTCCTTGAAGATGAGACTCGTGCCGATGTTGACGGTGTCAGAATCCTGATCGCCGTCGCCATCCGTGATGGTTGCCGTCAACGTGATGAGATCATCGGACGTCAATGTTGTTTGCTGATCCGGCCCGGTGTCCGGCGAATGAATGATGGCGCGCTCCTGATCGAGTGTGACGTTACCGTCAATATCCACGCTAACCGTGAACACGACGGCGCCACCGGCTGAGCCGGCACGACCGACCACGGCGCCGCTTTCGACGAAAAGCAGGACGGACTGGCCGCTTAAGGTATCGATCAGGCCGCTGTCGTTCGTGACCAGATTTATTCCGAGCGCATAGCTGATGTCACCACCATCTGCACCGGCATTCGACTGGAAGGCGGCAGAGAAATCGCCGCTTTTGTCGCCCAGGCTGGACTCGTCAACCGTGATCGTCGGCTTGGTGCCGTCCCCCGTGACGCTCGGGCCGTCATCCCTGATCTGTACCTTATCGCCGATGGCGACGCTGGTGTCGCTGCTGTCTCCGTCGCTGTCGACGGCATGGAGCTTGGCGACCAGCGCGCTGTCGAGCATTGTCTGCACGTCGTCCGCGTCGCCGGGATTCGAGTGGGCAATCGCCAAGTACTGCGCGATGCTGAGAATGCCGTTCTGGTCGATCGAGATAGCGAGCGCGATCGGGTCGCTGGCGACGCTGCCGTCATTGCCGACATCAACCCGGCCTATCACGAGGCCATTCTCGACATTAAGCAGGATATTATGGCCATCAAGCGAATCAAAGCCGGAGTCAGCGTTTGGCCCGCTGACGCCAAGCGACAGCGTCTCTGTGCCAGGTGCGTCCGCGCCGAAGTTCGAGTTAGGCGTGACAGCGGCGGAAGCGCTGGACGCCCAGCCAATAGCCGAGCCAAGCGCCACGAAGGCGGCGGGCAGGGAGCCGAGCGGCTGGTCATCGGAGTTGAGGTCGACACCGGATGTCTCGTCCTGCAGCAGCGTGGCCGTTTCCTCGATCAAACTGGCCGCCGGGCCGTCGTCGTCGAAGTTGATAAAGGAGCCGACTTGTTCGGTGTAGGCGTTGGTTGATTGTCCACCAAAGTGAACTTCCTTCACATCGAAATAATCTTTCTGCGTATCGATGTTCTTGATGGTGAAGCGGTCAAAGGTAGCGTCTGCAGTGAAATCGACCGTCACGCCCTCGCCGACATCATGAAGGATCAGTCCAGGGCCGCTGTCATTAATGGTGATGCCCAGGGCTGCGGCCGTGGTTGTGACGCCGTTCAGTTTGAAGGTCACCGCGGAGATATTTATCTCTGCATCATTGTCATCGCCGGGCAACGCGGCGCCTTCCGCGTTGTCGTTATTGTTGTAGGCGTGGATCTCGATATCGGCCTTGGTATTGGTAGGTGTGGACTGCGAGACCGAAAAACCGGCGCTGATGACAGTTTCGATGTGGCTGCCGTAGTCTGGCGCGAGCGGCGAGTTGGTGAAGTTCTTGCCCGCGCTCTGGGTGCCACCATTGATGAGGTCAATCTGTAGCTCGCGGCCAAAGCGCACGTCCTGGGATGAGACACCCAGGCCTTGCGTGCTGATGTTGACTTCGGCTTGCACGCCATTGTCGTGAGCAGTGACGAGAATCTTCTGTGAGCTCGCCGCATCGGCGTCGAGAATGTACCATTTGTTGTGTCCGGGAGGGGCATCGCCAAGTTGGCTGAAATTGACGACGGTGGTTCCCGAGACCGATGCGAACACCTTGCCGGTCAGATCGATGCGGTCGTCTGGGTCGGCCGGGTTCAGATGGAGCAACGGCACATACTGAACCAGGTAGAGGTCCGCACTCGCGCCGGTGCCATCCAGCCCGAACGAGAAGGCGAGCGGGCCGTTCGCGTCTGGCGCGATGACCAGACTAGAGGTCCCAATGACGCCGATCACTACATTTGGGTGCCCCACGGCTTGGAATAGCCAGACATAATTGCCGTCGGCCGTCTGAATGCCGCTGTTCACACCGACGGTGGTGGAAAACGGGGTTCCGGAGGCGTTCTGCGTAAGAACGACTGAGTCGATGGTTTCCCCCGCGCTCGCCGAGGCCACCACGAAGTTGGACTGGAAGGCGACCTGCGGTGAGGCCAGCCCCCCCGCTCCGTCGCGGCTGAGGAGATATAGCAACGTGCCATTGCTGTTGCCGGTCGGGTCTATTTCACTGGGCTGCTGAAGGCCGGTCGTTTCGTCGATGATGATGTCTTGGGCGAGGATGTCGAGTGCCATCGGAATTCTCCCTGGTTATTGCGGCAGGCCCAAATCGGCCCCAACGCCGACAACCAGCCGCATGGGCGCGCATCCGCCGGTACGGCCGGCGCTACGCGTCCTCGTTAAAGAAAGTGGAGTGGTGGAATGGATCGGGGGTAGGGCGTCGAGGGCGTTCCAAGCCCTTCGCTCATGCCCCGGTCAGGCGTTCCCGCGCGGACGTGTCCTGCGCGCGTGGATCATCCGCAGCCGGCGGATGCTATCAGGCAACAAATAGGCCATGATGATGACCCCCCTCCCTTGGCACGCACGGATGTGCATGCCGTCCTCCTTTTATTAGCAATAGCTAAAAAGCTACTCCAATTTGTGGATAATTCAATATGCCTATTGCATTTTTGAAATTAATATGAATCTAAACCGATTCAAACGAGCATCGAACAGCCGTGAATCGCGGCAATGCTCGCCCGCCAAGTGTTTGAAATACAAAGAGAATGCAGTAGATTACAGGCTTTCCAAGCTGTTCGGTGATCAACACTGACCAGCCTCGGCAGAGAGCAACTAAAATCAAACATGCTGGAAGCAAAATTCGCTATGGATTGGACGGATCGGTATTGCCGGTTCTTCCGTCGCCAGTTGACGGCCCGCAGGCGAAGATCGACGTGGCCGATCCTCAGGTCGTCAATGAACTCCTATTCTCGCCCAACCTCTCCATCAATGAAACTGGCGCTCTCGATTCTGCTGCTTCTGTTGGTCCCGGGACGGTGACCGCCTCGACACCACGTCTCGTGCAGAGACCGGCAAGGTCGAGTTCGAGGTCCCCGGCATCCGCAGCGAGGGCGTCCAGGTCGACATCGAAATGGCACGCGACGGCGCCACTGCCTATGTCGCGCTCGGTTCGGCCAACCGGGTGGCCGAAGTGGATGCCAAGACGCTGGCGGTGCGCCGCCTCTATCTCGTCGGCCAGCGGCCGTGGCACTTGGCGCTGTCCGATGACCAGAAGCGCCTGGTCAGCGCTAAGGGCAATTCCGGCGACATCTCGTTCATCGATCTGGAGAATGAGGAGGTGGTGAAGTCGGTGGTGATCGGTCCATGAAGGCGCTGTCGCTCGAGGGCCGTTCAGTTCGGCGGTCGAACTGATACGCTTCACTCTCTATCTGCGCTTCGATCTCGTTTCCGCCCTAAATCGTTCTCGCCTGCCTCGTCGTGTTTTTCCTGGCGGCAGTGGTCGGCTACGACCCCGGCCGCGGCCTGTGGTCCCGGGGCGGCGGCGAGGGCTGATCATTTCAGGGCGTAGAGGTAGGCAGCGATATCACGCGCCTGCTGCTCTGTGATCCCCGTCGATGGCATGGCCGTGTGCGGATTGATCTCCCTGGCCGCTCGTATCCAGCGGATCAGGTTCTCCGGATTGTTCGCCAGCACGCCGGCGATAAAGACCCGGTCGGCAAGGCTGGAATCGAGGCGCGGACCAACCTGGCCTTGTGCCCCCGGCACGCCGGGGATCGTATGGCATCCAGAGCAGCCGTTCGCGATCATGATCGGAATGGCGCGCGCTTCCAAGCCGCCGGTCGCCATGTCCGATTCGTGGCGAACACGATCGCGCCGGTCGGACCACAAGGTCGCTGCGGCGACTGCCGCGGTCAGCAGCAGGATCGCGGCGAGCGCGCCGCCCACCATCCTAGCCAGGCCGGAGCGCATGGCTTGCCTCCCTGATTCCGCTCTTACTTATCCAAAGGCCGGCAAGCAGCAAGGCGGCTCCGCCATAGATCAGGCCAGCCGGAACCCACATCACCAGTCCGGCGAGCTGCTGGTCCTCGATCGGGGTTAGACCCCAGAGCGCCGCGTCGGCGGCATTCTGCGGGTACCAGAGTCTGGGTGACAACAGCAGCAGCACGCCGAGCAGACCGGTGTGCAGTGACGTGAAGAAGAGATGCATGACCGCGCTGCCATAGGCCTGCTGGCGGCCGGAACGCGGCAAAATCCCCCACCAGAACAGCAGGGCTGTGCCGAGGAAGCTCGCATGCTGGGCATAGTGCAGCACGCCCTGCTGAAGCGCTGCCTCGAACAGGACGGGAACGTGCCAGATCCAGATCGCGATGCCGTGGATGGCGGTTGCGTTGAGGGGGCGGCTGGCAACGGTCCATATCGCATGAAGAGTCCTGCCGTGCGTGAGCCTTCCCGTCCCTCGGCGAAGTCCGGTCGGCAATGCCCATATCAGGGCTGCGCCGGGGCAGGCGGCGACAAGGAGTGGCGCCGCTACCGCCATCAGCAGTTCATGCTCGATCATGTGGGCGGCAAACACCCGTTCGCCAAGCGCATGGATCGGGCTGACCAGCGCTCCGGTCAGCACGCCCCAGCCGGCGGTGAACAACAGAACTTGCCGCGTCCGCTCGGAGCGGCCCCGGCTGCTGCGGCGCCATAGCCGGCTCGCTCCGAGCGCATAGATGAGCGCGATTGCGGCCAAAGGGAGCGTGATGGGAAACGCAAGCGTCCATCCCGCTTCGGGCGCGCCGGCGCCATAGCAGATCGAGGTTGAGAAGAAGGCCTCGAAGCTCATCGCAGGCACTCGTCGAGAATGAGTGCGGCGCTGCCCTGCATGACGATGACGAGGGCAAAAAGCAAAGCCGCAAGAATGCCGAGATCGGCGACGAATTGCTCGGTGCCGCGCGTGCGCTCCGGCTTGAAAGCCGCGCCCCCTTGCCGCCGTGCCCGCCAAGAAAGCATGCCGCCGAGAAGTGAAAGGAAGGCCAGCAGCAATGCGATCGGAAGCACGACCGGAACCTGGCGATTGCACTGCCACGGAACAAGCGCGTAGTTCAGCTGCGTCGAGATTGCCCAAGCCAAAGGCCCCGACAGAAGACCACCCCAGGACATTCCCAACCGCAGCGCGCGCATCAGCCTAGCCTCGGTACCCAGTAGATGAGCAGGTAGATCGGGATCCAGGTGAGCACCACGAAATCCCAGTAGAAGACGTTGTCGCCCACATCGCCGAAGCGCCGGCCGCTATACCCATGGCGTGTGAACATCAGCACCGTCAGCACGATCGTGTCGCCCACGTCGGTGATCAGATGCGTGGTGTGCAGTCCAAGCAACACCCAAAGCATCGAGCCGTAGGCGTTTGTGTCCCAAAAGATATTCAATGCCGGGAACTCGAACCAGCGCACCACGAGCGGGGCGACACCGAACAGCGACATCACGACCATGCCGATCCGCACCGGTACCATTGCGCAATGCTCGGCGTAGCGATTGAGGATGTGGTTTGGCACCAGGCTGGCGATCAGCAACAGAGTGACGATCGTTCCCGGCCAATGGTTAGGTTCCGGGGCGCTCAGACGCCAGTTGGGCCATGACATCGCCAGATAGAGATAGGCGCCGGCCGCCAGCGCGAAGCCCGTCCCTTCCAATGCCATGAAGCCGAGCGTGCCCCACCAGGTTGGGCTGCGCGGACCATGGCCAAACGTAGGGAGGGCGGAAAGGTCGGTGACGGGCCGCTGGTTCATTCCTCGTCCTCCGGATCGCCCTTGGGCCAGAACCAGCCGAGCAGCGTGAGCGCGATCGGCATGGCGCCCCAGACGATCGCCCACGGCGTAAAGATCGAGTAGAGGAACGTGCCGCCCACGGCGATCGCCGCCAGCAGCGGCCAGATCGACGGCGTCGCCGATTTCTCGCGGATGTCGGGGTAGGCCTCCGCCACCGTCGAGATGAGCAACTCGCGGACATCGACGCGGAGTCCAGTTGCGACGGGAAGTGCCTCTCGTTCGGCCCACAGCGGCTCGACATTCGTCACGATCGGAATGCGCGAGAAATTGTAACTTGGAGGCGGGGACGACGTGGCCCATTCCAGGGTGCCGGCATCCCAGGGGTTATCGCCGGCCGGAGCCCCTTTCAATGCGCCATGTATCAGGTTGAAGGTGAACAGCACGAAACTCAGGAAGAACAGCACCGCGCCGGCGCTGATGAACAGGTTGACGTTGCCCCAGCCAAGCTCCGCCGGATAGGTATAGACCCTGCGCGGCATGCCCCACAGGCCCACGAGATGCATCGGGAAGAAGGCCGCGTTGAAGCCGATGAAGGCCAGCCCGAAATGCCAGCGTCCGAGACGTTCGCTCATCATGCGCCCGGTGATCTTGGGGAACCAAAAATAGGCCGCGCCCAGCAGCGGGAATACCGATCCGCCGATCAGGACATAGTGGAAGTGGGCGACGACGAAGTAGGTGTCGTGCACCTGAAGGTCGAGCGGCACCGAGGCGAGCATGACGCCGGTTAGCCCGCCGATGACGAAGATGAAGAAGAAGCCGAAGACGAACAGCAGCGGCGTGCGGATCACCGGTCTGCCATCCCACAAGGTCGCCAGCCAGCAGAAGATCTGCACGCCATTGGGGATGGCGATCAGCATGCTGGACGCCGTGAAGAAGCTCGCCCCGAGCTTCGGCAATCCTGTTGCAAACATATGATGCACCCAGAGGCCGAACGACAGGAAACCCACCGCGATCAGCGACAGGACCAGCCCTAAATGGCCGAACGTCGGTCGCCGGGCAAAAGCGGGAATGATGGAGGAGACCATGCCCGTCGCCGGCAGGAAGATGATGTAGACCTCGGGATGACCGAAGAACCAGAACAGATGCTGAAACAGCAGGGCGTCGCCGCCCTCCGCGGGGTTGAAAATGTGGGTTCCGACAAGCCGGTCGAGAATGAGGAAGGTCGAGGTGATCATGACCGCCGGCATCGCGAAGACGACGACGAAGGAAGTGACCAGCAGTGCCCACACATAAAGCGGCATCTTGTCCAGCGACATGCCGGGCGCGCGTTGCTTGAACACGGTGACGATGGTGGCGACGGCGACCGCAAGCGACGACACTTCGGTATAGGTGATCATTTGCGCCCAGACGTCAGCGCGCTTGCCAGGAGAGAATTCCGGTCCGGATAGGGGCACATAGGCGAACCAGCCGACGTCCGGCGCCATGTTGAGGAGGAATGAGATCCAGGCAAAGGCCCCGCCCGAGACGTAGATCCAGTAGCCGAATGCATTGAGCCGCGGGAAGGCGATGTTACGGGTGCCGACCATCAGCGGCACCAGATAGATTCCCGTTGCCTGAACGATGGGCACAGCGAACAGGAACATCATGGTGACGCCATGCATCGTGAACAGCTGGTTGTAGAGGTCCGGCCCGATCAGCCCGCGCTGCGGCCCGGAGAGTTGGATTCGCATGGCGACCGCGTTCAGCCCGCCAAGGCACAGGAAGATGAAGGCCGTGATCAGATAGCGCCTTGCGATGACCTTGTGGTCGACGGCCGACAATGCTCCGATGATGCCGGGCGGCGTGCGCCATGCCCGCGTGAGCCAGTGGTGCAGGCTGGCATCGTCCATGCCAGTATCGCGCGGTCCGTCATGCTCGGGAGCCAGGTCGCCCTTGGTGGCGGTCTCGCGTTTCGGCGGCAGGTCGCGTTCGCTGATCAGATCCGCGCTGCTCATTTCAGACCCTCGAGGTAGGCGACGATGGCGTTGAGTTCGTCGCCGTTGAGCTCCACCACAGGCATGTGGGAACCGGGCTTCACGCCTTGGGGGTCCGCTATCCAGGCAGCGATATTGCCTCGGCTCATCGTCAACGTGCCGGCGGCGAGCGTGCGCCGGCTGGCAATATGCGTCAGATCCGGCGCGACGGTTCCTCCCGCTGGAGTGCCCCCGATCCTGTGGCACATCACGCAGGGACGCTTGAGGAACAGGTCCTCGCCAGCCTTGGCCTCGTCGCTCGCCGGAGGGCCAGACGGCTGCAACTGGTCGTTCCACCAAGCGTCGAACTTTTCCTTCGGCTCAGCGATGATGAAGGTACCCATGTTCGCATGCTGCGCACCGCAGAACTCGGCGCACTGGCCGCGATATACGCCAGGCTTGTCGGCCTTGATGTCGAGCACATTGATATGGCCGGGGATGAGGTCGAGCTTGCCGGAAAGGCTCGGCACCCAGAAGGAATGGATCACGTCCGTCGATGTCAGCAGAAGCCGTACGGGCTCCCCGGCGGGGATGTGGATCTCGTTCGCCGTGGTCAGGATGCGGCTCGGCGTGGCGTCTTCGTAGCGGACTTCCCACCACCATTGGTGGCCCGTGACGCGAATGGTGAGCGCGGCGTCGGAGCCGATCGCCGCAAGTGTCCTGTTGGCGAAGAAGCTCAGCAAGGTCAGTCCGACCACGATCACTGCGGTCAGCCCGACGGCGATCACGACAACGCGCAACTTTCGATGGTCGGCGCCGGCGTCGAGCACGAGCGGCTCGGCGCCGTCCCGCGACCGCATCATCAACGGTGTGGCAAGAGCGATCATCACCAGGACCCAGATCACCGCGCAAAGCGCGGTGAAAAACCAGATGAGCCATGCCAGCTCACTGGCAGCTGGCCCTTTCGGGTCGAGCGCTGATTGCCATCCCGCGCATCCCTGCAGAAACAAGACGCAGGCCGTGCCGAACCCGGTCGACGCAAGGCGCTTCACGGTGATTTCCCCAGCGTGGCTGCATCTGGCATGCGGTTTTCCGACGGATGCGGCATCATGTCGTCATTGCGTTGCGGCGCGGCGGACGAGGGTGCGTTGCCACTCAGCGAGCGAACGAAGGCGGCAAGCTCCCAAATCTGGTCATCGGGTATCTTGTCGCGGAAGCTCGGCATGCCTTTTGGCCGCCCATCGCGGATGGTGGCGTGGATGCTTTCGATCGAACTGCCGTAAAGCCATTTCTGGTCCATCAAGGCCGGCCCCATGCCGCCGCCGCCATTGGCATGACAGCCCGAACAGTTGAACCAGCTGAACAGGCGCTTGCCCTCGCTGAGGTGGAAGGCATTGGCCTCGAAGCTGGCTGCCTTGTTGTCGCTGGCCGAAGGCCGCTGTCCACCGGGTTCCAATGTGGTCACAGGCGCCGGCTGCTCACCCGATCCGAGCGAGGATTGCGGGCGCGTGTCACGCTCCTCGCGCTGGCATGCCGTAAGCGCTAGGGCCGTAAACAAGAGCATGGCGACACCGTGCTTCATCGCACTGGGCTCCCCGGGCCATCGAGGCGCGGCACGCCATATTGCGACAGCAATGCGTCGATCTCGGCCTTGTGCCTGGCCAGCGCGCTGTTCACATCGCCACGCAGCGCATCGTCCTCGCGCCGAACGCCCATCGAGATGTCGTAGATCATGGGCAATTGCGGCCCGTCGATGCGAGGCGTGACGGGCGTGACGCGGAGAGGCACTTTCTGCTTGGCGGCGAAGTAGCCGGCGAGCGGGCCCCAGACGACGGCAAGATCGATGTCTCCGGTCGCCACTGCTTCGACGATACGCGCCGGAGGGTTGGGTGCGGAGTAGTCGCCATAGACGGGATAGCCGACGAGATGCCCGACGATGCCGCGGCGGCCGAGCGCCTGGACGGGAGGCGAATTGGCCCCGTCGTCGCCGATGAGTTGCACGCCGATCCGCATGGCGCGCAGCCGCGGATCGTTGAAGGATGCCACATCCGGACCGTCCTGGCGGGTGACGAAAACATAGGACGACCGATAATAGGGGGTGGTGGTGCGCAGCATTTCGAGATTGGCCGGCGTGCCGGGCACGAGATCGCAAAGGCCGGCCTTCAGCGTGTTGCGCACGAAGCCCCGGCGCTGTGCCCACCAAGTGTAGGTCAGTTTGGCGCCGAGATCGGCGGCCACGATCTCAGCGATCCTGTTCTCGAAGCCCTGACCGGCGGCGTTGGAGAAGGGCATGTTGTTCGGGTCGGCGCAGACCCTCAGTTCACGCACATTCGCTGTCGCCGGCAAGAGCAGCAAGGCGAGGGCGGCCATGCCGGTTGCCATCCGCTGGAGCGCCTTTCGCACCTGGCGCGAGGGCCGCTCGAGTGCCTCAGGGGAGCCGGAACACATAGAGCGTGCCTCCCGCCGTTGTCGCGTCCTTGAGATCCTTCATCGCGTTGACGAAACCGAGGGCAGCGGTGGCGTCGCGCGGATCGAGATCGCCGGACACGATGGCGCCGGCCCAGCCGCCTACACCCGACAGGATCGCCACATATTGGTGTCCGTCGGGGCCGCGATATGTGATGGGCTGGCCAATGATGCCGGACGACGTCTTGAATTGCCAAAGCAACTCGCCGGTCTTGGCGCTGACCGCCTTGAACCAACCCTCCATGGTTCCGTAGAAGACGACATCGCCGGCGGTCACGACCGCGCCGCTCCACACCGGGAAGTTCTCCTTGAGGCTCCAGGCGGGCTTCTCCGCGGCGATGTCCCAGGCGGTGAAGGCGCCCCGGTTTCCGCCGGGCCCGGGGATCATGCGTACGTTCATGCCGACATAGGGCGTGCCGGCAATGTAATTCACCTCGACGCCTTCTTCGTCCATGCACAGATTGTTATGCGGGATGTAGAGCAGCCCGGTCTTCGGCGAAAAGGCGGAAGGCTGCCAGTCCTTGAGCCCCGATGCGGTCGGGCAGATGTCGCGGACGACCTTGCCGGTACCGGTCTTCTTGTCCGGATTTTCGACCAGACGGCCGCTGTTGAGGTCGACACCCTTGCTGGAATTGACGGGGCCGTAGGGCTTCGCGGACAGCACTTCGCCGGTGGTCCGGTCGAGAATGTAGAGATAGCCGTTGCGCTCGGGCCGGACCAGCACCTTACGCGGCTTGCCCTGCCAGTTCATGTCGAGCAGGACCTGCTCATTGATCCCGTCATAGTCATGGAGGTCATGCGGGCTCCACTGGTAGAACCATTTCGCCGCTCCGGTATCAGGGTCGCGGGCGAAAATCCCTGACGTCCATTTGTTGTCGCCGGGCCGCAGATCCGGGTTCCACGGTCCGGGGTTGCCGGTGCCGTGGAAGATCAGGTTGAGATCCGGGTCGTAGGAAATCCAGCCCCACATGTTGCCGCCGCCGATTTTCCAGGCTTCCGGCGGCCAGGTCGTGACGCCAAGGTCCTTGCCCTTGTCCATGTCGTAATGCGGCTTGAAATCGGGGCCGATCAGCACGTCCTTGTCCGGTCCGGTGCCGTAGGCCGTCCAGACGACATGACCGTCGCCGGCGTCAAGCGCCTTGACCCAGCCGCGGACGCCCATCTCGCCGCCTGAATTGCCGACCAGCACTTTGCCTTTCACCACCAACGGCGCCATGGTGATGGTCTCTCCTATGTTGATGTTGCCGATATGGGAGTTCCAGATCGGCTGACCGGTGTTCGCATCGAGTGCGATGGTGTGACCGTCCAGCGTGTTGAAGAAGATGCGCCCGTCCGCGAAAGCCGCGCCGCGATTCACGACGTCGCAACAGGCAACCCCTTGCGCCGCGGGTTCGGGATTGGGTTCGAACTTCCATTTCATCGGCGCGCCTGGCTTGGTGAGGTCGAGCGCGTAGACCATGTTGGGGAAGGGGGTCACGATGTACATCGTGCCGCCGACGACCAGCGGCGCCGCTTCCTGGCCTTTGTTGACGCCGGTGGAGAAGGTGAAGGCCACCTGCAGGTTCTTGACGTTGCCTTCGTTGATTTCCGTGAGCTCACTGTAGCGGGTCGACGCGTAGTTCTTGGCCGGCATCGTCCATTGCCCATCGTCGCGCGGTGCGGCGGAAGCCGGCGGCGAGATCGCCGACGGTGGCGGAGCTTCGGAAGCGCTCGTCAGCAGAGGAGTGCAAGCCAGCAGCAACCCCGCAAGGAAGCTCTGGAGACGTTTTCTAGCTGCCGCCGGGCGGTTCGTGCGTACCGCGTCGACGCAGGGTGTTGCACACCGCGCTGCTTGCTTCATTTCGGTGTCGCGCCTCCGACGCCTGAACCGATTTCCGCTGCGATGTCGGCCTCGGTGCCCGAGCATAGCGGGTGACCCCAGCCGGAGGCGCTTTTTCCGCCGGGATCGAGATCATAGATGATGGCATCCTTACGGTTGGGATTGACGCCTGCCGGGACCTTGTCGAGGCCGAGAGCCGCGCGAACGCGCCAGGCGACATTGTGGTCGGCGCAAGAGGAATCGCCACTGACGCCAAGCGCGCCGACGATCGTTTTGCCGTCGTAAAGGGCCAAGCCCCCGCCAAACACGACGACGCCGCCGATAGGCTTGCCGACCAACGGATCGTTGGCGCTGCCGAAGGTTTTGGGATCGCCCGCATAAGCCGCGGCTTGGTTGACGGGGTTGGTCGCCTGCAGCCCGAACAGCGGCCCACCCGGTTGCACGCCAGCGTAGAGATTGGCCGTCGACAGGGCCATTTGAGCCAGGCTGAGACCATTGGCGGTGTTGGCTTTCTCCGCTGCGACGAGCCGACTGCCCGGCCATTGCGAATCGACTGCCGGGCCGCTGAACGCAATCGCGCAGACAGTGCCATCGCGGGCAACGATCGCGCCCCATTCGTTGGTTTCAAAGCCGCCATTGGCTGGTCCGCCGCTTGCCTTCACATTGGCTTTGAGGACTGTAAGCAGCCTATCGTGATCGGCCGGACAAGCCTGCTGCGCCATGGCCCTGTCATCGTGGAGCAGGTCGCCCATCAGCAACAACAAACCAAAGGCAGATACGAAAAGCTGACAGCGATACATTGTCTTGGGCATTCGTTCGAACATCAAAGAGAACCCTGGCAGATCGTGGAACGCGAGCAGGCGTCCGTGCCTAACTCGCACAATGCTTCTATGTTCCTGCTTTGGAAAAATTCGTGCAGTTGGATTTGGAGGCTGGTGCTCAGCCATGCTGTCCGTGTCATCCCAAGCCTCTTTTGGCGGGCGATAAACCCGGACAACTCTTCTGCTACCTAATCCGGACAACTCATGTGCTTACGACACAGATCGGAGAGGGACTTGCCTACATCGCACATGTCGTCGATATGAAGGTCGATGAATTCGCCGAAGGGCTTCAGGCGCGCTATACGGGACTTTGTCAGCGTCTCACCATGATCGACTTGGCGTAAATTCGTGTGCACCCGGCAGGGTCTAGCGTTTTGAATGTTAAAGAAAATGCTGAAAAATCAACAATATAGACTGGCTATTGCACCCATGATGGACTGGACGGACCGCCATTGCCGGTTCTTCCATCGCCAGCTGACGACACATGCGCTGCTTTATACCGAAATGGTTGTGGCCGACGCGGTTATCCACGGCGCGCGCGAGCGGCTGCTTGGCTTCGATGAGGTGGAACATCCCGTCGCCCTGCAACTTGGCGGCTCCGATCCGGCAAAACTTGCCGAAGCGGCGCGCGTTGGCGAAGCCTTTGGTTATGACGAGATCAATCTCAATGTCGGCTGCCCGTCCGACCGCGTCCAGTCGGGCACGTTCGGCGCTTGCCTGATGAAAGTACCCGACCTCGTCGCAACCTGCGTCGCGGCGATGAAGGCGGCGGTGACGGTGCCAGTCACGGTCAAGTGCCGCATCGGCGTCGACGAACAAGATCCGGAGCCGGCGCTCGATGCGCTGGCGAATGGGGTTTTCGATGCCGGCGCCGATGCCTTGTGGGTGCATGCTCGCAAGGCCTGGCTGGAAGGGCTGAGCCCCAAGGAAAATCGCGACATCCCGCCGCTAGACTATAACAGGGTTTATCGGTTGAAGGCTGGAAAACAAAGCAAATTCATAGGCATCAATGGCGGTATTCAGTCTCTTGGCGAGGTGCGGCTGCATCTCGATCATGTCGACGGAGCCATGCTCGGCCGCGCCGCGTACCACACACCAGGCATTCTGGCCGGCGTTGACGCCGCCTTCTACGGTGCGCGGTCGGAGGCGTTCGATTTCGCGGCACTGATCGATGCTATGGCGGAGTATGCGGCGCGCCATATCGAACAGGGCGGCCGGCTCGGCCATGTCACCCGCCATATGGTCGGGCTGTTTCATGGGCTGCCCGGCGCGCGCCGCTATCGTCAGATCCTGTCCACCGACGCAACCCGACCCGGGGCCGGGGCTGACGTGCTGAAGAAGGCTTTCGCGGCTGTCGAACTCGGAGGAGCGGCCGCCGAAGCGGCCTGAGCTCAGTCCCTGAGGATCATCCGGTCGCCGCGCACGTCGAAGCCCGACAGCGAACCGATGAAGTTCATGCCGAGCAGGCTTTGGCTCAGCATGCCGGGAGCGGCGATCATCACCGGCATATCCTTGCGCACGATGGCGCCGATCGCCAGTTCGTCGGTTTTGACCGCCGCGGCGCGCGCCATGCCGTTGGCGGTCGAAACCGGTATCGTGTAGTTGAGTGCCGCGGGATTGAAGCCTGAGGCCTGGGCGTCCTCCGAACTCAGCACCGTGCTGGTGGCGCCGGTGTCGACAACGGCGCGAACCGGGTTGCCGTTGACCAGGATGCGCGCTTCGAAATGGCCATTGTCGGCCTTGTCCAAGGTCACGGTGGCGTGGCCGTCTTCGACACCGAGCGCCAGCGGGCTGCCGGGAACGAGGCCGGCGGTCACCCGGCTGGCGACGTCCTGCAGCTCGTAGCGATATTGATAGCCGGCGATCAGCGCGAGCACGATAGCCGCCCAGGCGCCGAGATTGCGGGCCATTACACCCAGCGGAGCGGACCGCAGCAAGCCGGCGCCGATAAGGGCGCCGAAAGCCCCAAGCCAGATCAGCCGGCCAAAATCGTAATTCTCGACGCCGAACGTGCTGCCGGCGGAATCGTTGAGCATGAGCAGGGCTGCCCCTACACCGATCACCGCCATCACAACCCAGAACAGCCGGCTGCTCACTCGTCCCTCGCTAGAGTGCGTCGCGTTCGCGTGCCATGCGGGTGCGGCGCGTTTCACGGCGCGGCCGGCGCTCGACGGTTTCGAGCCGGGCTGGCAGTTCGGCCATCACGCTGCGGCGCGTCTCGGGCGTCATCCCTATCCAGGCGCCGATCTCCTCGCGCGTGCGGCCGCAACCGAAGCAGAAGCCGGTTTTCATATCGATCGAACAGACCAGGATGCAGGGAGATTCGATGGCCGTCATGACTTTCTCTCGGTGGACCCGGTCCGGAATCCGCTCTTCCACCTCCACATGGTGCAACGGCAAAGCCAATGCAAGCCCTCCCGATCGCGCCTTCCGTGGCCGCCTTTGCGGCAAATCAGGAAGGACGATCGAGGAGGTTGTGCCGGTCACGCAAGACAGCTATTCCGCTCCTCTGCTCCAGGAACGATTGTTCGCGACATGACCAGTGCACTGCCTTTCGATGATTTCCGCGACCTGCTCGGCAATCTGCCATTGGCCGACCTCAAAGCTGAAGCGCGCGTGCGCACACTGTTTGCCAAGGCCGATAAGCCTGAGAATTCGCTTGGCCGCGTCGAGGACATCGCCGCCTGGCTCGCAGCCTGGAGCGGTCGCGCTCCGCCTGCCGTGACTAGGCCCCTGATGGCTGTCTTTGCCGGCAACCATGGCGTTGCCAGGCAAGGCATTTCGCCGAGGCCCGTGGCGGCGACCGCTAACGCGGTCGAGCTTTGCGCGGCCGGCGGTGCGGCGATCAACCAGATCTGCATTGCCAACGACCTCGGTCTGAAGGTGTTCGATCTTGCCCTGCACATCCCGACCGGCGACATCACCGAGGACGCCGCGCTCGATGAGCGCGGTTGCGCCGCCACCATGGCCTTCGGCATGGAGGCGATTGCCGGCGGCACCGACCTGCTTTGCCTCGGCGATCTCGGCGTCGGCAATTCCACCGTCGCCGCCGCCCTGCTCGCCGCGCTTTTGGGGGGCAGGGGTGCCGACTCGGTTGGCCCGGGATCCGGCGCCGACGCGGCGATGCGGGCTCGCAAGGCAGAGGTGGTCGATGCGGCGCTGGCTTTTCATGGCCGCCATCTAGAAGATCCGCTTGAGGCGCTGCGCCGGGTGGGCGGCCGCGAGTTCGCGGCGATAGCCGGCGCAATCCTTGCCGCGCGGATGCAGCGGATACCGGTACTGCTCGATGGCTTCGCGGCAACGGCAGCCGCGGCGGTGCTGCATGCAGCGAACCCCGCAGCCCTTGATCATTGTCTTCTCGCCAGCCTGTCGCCGGAGCCCGCGCATGCAAGGGCGGCCGAGCACCTCGGGCTGCCTCCGCTGCTCGATCTGGGGATCGGCCACGGCGAAGGGGCGGGAGCCGCTCTGGCGGCTGGGCTGGTCAAGGCGGCGGCACTGACCAGTTCGGGCATGGCGGCGGCTGTGCGGGGTTGACCACGCGGCACCAGCGTTTACGGGGTCCTTACCGCCGTCGCGCGGCCACCGCCGCGGTCGGCAGCGCCGGCAGTTCTTCCATCACCCGGCTCAGCGGGAAAATAGCGATCGCCTCGGTGCCTTCGCGCAGCTTGGAATGAAGCTCGAACTCGCCGCCATGCATGGCGAGCAGCCCTTGGACGATCGGCAGGCCAAGCCCGGTGCCTTGCTCGGCGCTCTTGATGGCGATCGAACCCTGGCCGAAGGCTGAAAGCACGACCGGAATCTCGTCTTCGGGAATGCCCGGACCGTTGTCCTTGATCGAAATGTATTGTCCGCCGCCCGCCGTCCAGCCGACCCGGACGCGGATTTCGCCGCCGGTGGCGGTGAACTTGATGGCATTGGACAGAAGGTTGAGCGTGATCTGGCGCACGGCGCGCTCGTCGGCGAACAGCCGCGGCAATGTCTGTTCGAAATCCTGGATGACGCGGATGTCCTTGTTGCGCGCCTTCAACTCCATCATGTGGCAGCAATCCTCGACGATGTTGAGCAACATGACCGGCTCCTCGTTGAGCTGGTAGCGGCCGGCCTCGATGCGCGATAGGTCGAGGATCTCGTTGATCAGGTCGAGCAGATGCTGGCCTGAGTCATGCACGTCGTGGGCGTAGTCACGATAGGTGGGATTGCTCATCGGCCCGAGGACTTCGTTCGCCATCACCTCGGAAAAGCCGAGAATGGCGTTGAGCGGCGTGCGCAATTCGTGGCTCATCGAAGCGAGGAAACGCGATTTTGCCAGGTTGGCGTCCTCAGCCCGCCGCCGCGCCTCGTCCGACATCGACTTCGCCGTCTCCACTTCGGCGATCAGCGCGTCCTTTTCGGAGCGGAACGACAACAGCAGCAGGGAAAAACGATTGAGGTGACTGGCAATATAGGCGAAGAAAGGCAGCGACAGGACAAGCAGCGCAGCCATGGTGGCCCCGACCGGCATCCAGGACTTGGTCGCGGCATAGGCGTAGAGCGCCACTGGAACCGCGAAGGTCGCCAGCAGTGCTCCGCCCAGGGACGAGGCCATGAGCGCCGTCCCTGCCATGGCAAACAGCAGCACCACCGCCTTGACCGCCTGGAACTGGTCGACCTCGCAGGCCCCGCAGCCCAGCCAGACGAACCAGGCCCAGCCCAGACCACAAAGGAAGTGGCCGACCAGGAATTCCCTTCGCGTTTGCAAGGCGTTAAGTTCGGAAGCTTCCGTGCGCTCGATGCGCCGCGCCATGAAAACGACGATCGTATAAGAGGTCAGCGTAAACAACGCCCAGAGCCCGATCTCATTGCCGACACCGGCCAGACGACCGGCCGCGGCGATCGCCAGGACGAGCATCGGGATGACGACGGCACCGCTGGTCATCGCCTGGGCATGGAGCTTCAGCAGCTCGCGGTCGAAATCGAGATTGCCGGCCTGCTGCGAAAGACGGTCGCGCGTCTTGCGAACCGCGCGCGCGACATCGCTGTTGCGATGCCGTTTCCTGCGGTCCACAATGAACTTGTCCGCCGTGTTCGAGCGTTGCAAGGGCATCAAAAGCTTCAATTTATGCGCGCAGCGATTTCAAGGTGTTAAGCTACGTGCGAATGATTAACCAACCGTTTGCCATATGAGCCGTTCGTGGTCGCCAAGGTCGCGCCCGAGGTACGCGGCAGCGCGCCCGAGAAGTCCGTGGCGAAAGCTGCTGGATTACGGGCTGACCGTCATCATTCTGGGGCTGCTGATCCTGCTTGCGGCGCGTCTCGATCGAGTGGAGACACGCAAGACGCAAGGTACAGCCATCATCAATGACGGCGATTCGATCACGCTCGGCGCCGAGCGCATCCGCATGCGCGGCATCGACGCCCCGGAATACACCCAGACTTGCCACAAGAACGGCGCCGATTATGCCTGTGGCACGCTGGCGCGCCAGTCGCTGGTGCGGCTGATCGCCGGCAGGCCGGTCACCTGCAGCGGCTGGCAGCGCGACCGCTATGGCCGGTTGCTCGGCGACTGCAAGGCCGGCGGCACCGACCTAAACCGCGCCCAGGTCGAGGCCGGCTGGGCCGTTGCCTACGGCGCTTTCGAAGGCGATGAAGCAACGGCCCGCGCGGCCAGGGTTGGCATCTGGGCGGGCACGTTCGACCTGCCGCAGGACTGGCGCGATAGTCACCACGGCGAGGTCGTCGAGCGAAAACATGGCACACTGGCGTCGATCGGCGACGCGGCGCGCGAGATCTTTCGCTTCTGGTGAAGCGTGTCTGGCGGAAGGAAAAGGAGGATCGAAATGAAGCTGTTCGACGGCGGCCGGGCACCCAACCCTCGGCGGGTTCGGATTTTTCTCGCCGAGAAGGGGATCGCGGTTCCGTTGGTGCCCGTCGACATGGGCGCGCTGGAGCACAAACAGCAGCCGGTAAGCTCGCGCAACCCGCTGCGGCGCCTGCCGGTGCTGGAACTCGATGACGGCACCATCCTCACCGAATCCGTCGCCATCTGCCGCTATTTCGAGGAACTCCATCCCGAGCCGGCATTGTTCGGAAACGACGCGCTTGGCAAGGCAAAGGTCGAGATGTGGCAGAGGCGGATGGAGTTCAACCTGCTCAGCAGCGTCACGCAGGCTTTCCGCCATATCCATCCCGCCATGAAGGAATGGGAAATTCCGCAGATCCCTGAATGGGGTGAGGCCAACAAGCCGAAGGCGGTGGAGTTTCTCATGCTGCTCGATGCTGAACTCGGCAGCCGTGAATTCGTCGCCGGCGACAGCTATTCCATTGCCGACATCACAGGGCTGATCGCGATCGACTTCATGAAGCCGGCACGCATCAAGGTGCCGGAGGAATGCACCAATGTGTCGCGTTGGCATCAGGCAATCTCCAGCCGGCCGAGTGCCGCTGCTTGAGCGTGGAACTGGACAGCTTCGCCACGACGGTCCGCGCTTGCCGCATCTGCGCGGACGATCCCATCGGCAAGCCGCTGGCGCATGAGCCGCGTCCGGTGCTGCGACCCTCTTCCAGCGCCCGCATCCTGATCGCCAGCCAAGCACCGGGAACCAAGGTGCATCTGTCGGGCATGCCCTTCACCGATGCTTCGGGCGACCGTTTGCGGACTTGGCTTGGTGTGACCAGCGACGAATTCTACGACATCGAGAAATTCGCCATCGTGCCGATGGGCTTCTGCTTTCCCGGACAGGACGCCAAGGGCGGCGACCTGCCGCCGAGGCGCGAATGCGCCCCGGCCTGGCGCGCGCCCTTGATGGCGCTGATGCCGCGGATCGACCTGGTGCTGACGATCGGCATCTACGCGCAGACCTGGCATATGGGCGCGGCGCGGCGCGCCTCGCTGACGGAAACGGTGATGGACTGGCGCGCCATCTGGGAGAATTCCGTCGGCCCCAAAGTGCTGCCGCTGCCACATCCATCCTGGCGCAACACAGGCTGGTTGAAGCAGAATCCGTGGTTTGAAATGGATTTGCTGCCTTTCCTGCGCTCGGAAATCCGCTATCGCCTCGGTTAGGCATTGAGCAAGAAAACACTCGCTTTCGTCACAAGCGGCAGAATTTTTTTCTTGTGAATGGCCCAAACAAAAGGGAATATAGCGAAACTATTCCACCAGGAGCCTCCGATGGATCGCCTCGACCGAAAAATTCTCCGCTTGCTGCAGGAGGACGCGACGCTCGCGGTCGCCGATGTCGCCAAGAAAGTCGGCCTGTCGACCACGCCGTGCTGGCGGCGCATCCAGAAGCTGGAGGAGGAGGGCGTCATCAAGCGGCGCGTCGCCATTCTCGACCACGAGAAGGTCAATGTGCGGGTCACCGTCTTCGTGTCGATCCGCACCAATTCGCATAGTCATGAATGGCTGCGCCGGTTTTCCGAGGTCATCCAGGAATTTCCCGAGGTGGTCGAATTCTATCGCATGAGTGGCGACGTCGATTACCTCTTGCGGGTCGTGGTGCCCGACATTGCCGCCTACGACGCCTTCTACAAACGGCTAATCGCCAAGATCGAGATCCGGGACGTGTCGTCATCCTTCGCCATGGAGCAGATCAAGTACACGACCGAAATCCCGCTCGACTATATGGTGCTGGACAAGGAGTCGGGCGCGAACGCGGCCTGAGCCCGCCGTTCAATTCTTCTTCTTGTTGAGGAAGCTCCAGGGCGAGTTCACCGGCAACACAACGGAGTCCGGAACCGTGTCGACGCCCACGACATCTGCCTTGCGCACGGTGTAGCCGGACTGGATGACGCTGACGCCGTCAAGAATGAACAGTTGGCTCTTCTCCATGTCCGGGTTCAGGGCGCCGGTGACGGCAACCGACTGGTAGGCCTCGGACATCTTGTAGGGACGGGCCGGTGTGACCAGCACGATCTGGTTGGGCGGAGGCGTCGGCATGTGGCTGCACGCACCCGTCCATGGCACCAGCAGGAACTGATAAACGAGATCTCCGTCGCGATCGACCGGCAATGCATAGCCGGCTAATTGTATGGTCTTGTCGTGCAGGGCGACCGAGAGTGTCTCGCCATGATCCGGCAGTTTCGCCGCGATCATCGGCAAGCCGGCGTCTTCGGCGACGGCCTGCGTCGCCGGGCGCAGATCCTTCCAGAAGATGTGCGTGGTCTCGGCCGAAGCGCCCGCGGTGGAGAGTGCAAGCGCGGCCGCAAGCGCCAGGATCGCTTTGAAATGGTTCATGGTCGCATCCTTTGCGGGCGAGTAAAGACGCCGCTGTCGGTGGCGTCAATGCTCGAGCCGCGTCACATGTCGGCGAGAACCGGCTGCGGCAATCCCCGCCTTGTCAGGTCTTTCTGGTGGCGAGGCGTTCGTGGGTTTTGGCATGCGAGAGTTCTTTCACCGCATCCTTGCCGATCCAGCGCGCCGTCCTGTTCGCGGAGTTGGCAAGTTCCTGCGCCAGGGCAAGGGCAGGGCCATGCAAACCCACCGACCGTTTGCCGATTTGCCGCAGCGCCCAGTTGACCGCTTTCCTGACGAAATTGCGCTCGTCGCGGGAATGAGCCTCGACTAGCGGCAGGTAGGACAGAAACGTCGCGTCCGGCTCCTTTTTCAAATGCACTGACGCCCATGCCAGCATCGCGAAGGCCGTGCGGCGGACGAATTCGCGCTCGTCGGCGGCAAACTCCTCGACCAGCTGGCGCCAGAACGGCGTGTCCACGAACAGATCCGAGACGGTGTCGACGATCTCCCAGGAGTCGAAATCGCCGGCCCAGCGGCGGCACTCTTCAATGGTGATCTTTTTCGGCTCGCCGGTGAAGGCCGCCATCAGCCGTGCTTCGCGAACGCCGCTGTCCCACAGCGCCAGGGATCGCTCGTGGTTGCGTTTCAGCTTGCGCGCCAAAGGCCGCAAATCCGCATTGGCGACACCGAGCGCGGTCGCGGTGTTGATACCGAACCGCCCCATGCCGGCGCGGGTTTCCTCGGTTCCGATCGAGCGCAGATGGGCGACGATGTCCTGCGCGGTCCAGCCTGGAACGGGCAGGGACACTGCGCCTACTTCTCCAGCCGCGCCAGCAGCGAGGACGTGTCCCAGCGCTTGCCGCCCATCGCCTGCACGTCCTTGTAGAACTGGTCGACCAGCGCGGTCACCGGCAGCCTGGCGCCATTGCGATCGGCCTCTTCAAGGCAGATGCCGAGATCCTTGCGCATCCAGTCGACGGCGAAACCGAAGTCATACTTGCCGGCATTCATGGTCTTGTGCCGGTTTTCCATCTGCCAGGAACCGGCCGCGCCCTTGGAAATCACCTCGATGACCTTCTCAATGTCGAGACCTGCCTTCTTGCCGAAATGGATGCCTTCCGAAAGCCCCTGCACCAGCCCGGCGATACAGATCTGGTTGATCATCTTGGTGAGCTGCCCGGCGCCCGCCGATCCCATCAGTCCAACCATGCGGGCAAAAGCGTCGATAACTGGCCTGGCCCTGTCGAAGGCGGCCTCATCGCCGCCGACCATGACAGTCAGCACGCCGTTCTCGGCGCCCGCCTGGCCACCGGAGACGGGCGCGTCGAGAAATGAGAAGCCGCCCGATTGCGCGGCTTCGGCCAGTTCGCGCGCGACTTCAGCCGAAGCCGTGGTGTTGTCGATGAAGACCGAGCCTTTCTTCATCGCCTTGAAAGCGCCCGCGGGGCCTGTAGTCACCGAGCGCAAGTCGTCATCGTTGCCGACACAGGAAAAAACGAAATCCTTGCCCTCGGCGGCCTGGGCCGGCGTCGCGGCAGAGCCGCCGCCATGTTGGGCGACCCACTGCTCAGCTTTGGCTTGGGTGCGGTTGTAGACGGTCACGTCGTGGCCACCCTTGTTCTTCAGGTGTCCGGCCATGGGATAGCCCATGACGCCAAGACCGAGAAATGCCACCGATGCCATGCCTTGTCCTTCCGGCGAAACAGAGATTTCAGCTGCGGAAGCTCTAGGCCATGCGACGAATTCGTCAAGGCGCGCGCTGCGGCATCGACTGGCACAGGCCGATCCGGAGCGGCTCAGCGATTGAGGTGGATCGTAATCCTGCGCTCGATCCATTCGACGCCATGGCGCAGGATTTCGACCATCACCAGATAGACGATGGCGACCCAGACATAGGCCTGGAAATCGAAGGATTTGGCGTAGGCAAGTTTCGCATTGCCCATCAAGTCGTAGACCGTGATGATGGCGACGATCGCCGAGGCCTTGATCATCAGAACCAGTTCATTGCCGTAGGGCCGCAAGGCCACGATGAACGCCTGCGGCAGGATGACCTTGCGCAGCGTCTGCAGCTTGTGCAGGCCGAGCGAGGCAGCACCTTCCCATTGGCCCCTGGGAACACTCTCGATGGCGCCGCGGAGGATTTCGGCCTGGTAGGCCGCGGTGTTGAGCGCAAAGGCAAAGACGCCGCAGAAAAACGCATCTTTGAAGAAATCCCAGAGCGTGAATCTTTCGATCGCCAGCCCGGTCGGGATGCTTACGTAGGGCATAATTTGTTGCCAATCGCTAATGACCGGCAAATAGAAGCCAAATGCACTGAGTTCCGGCCGGAACGAACCCAACCCGTAATAGACCAGATAGACCTGGACGAGCAGCGGTGTGCCGCGGAAGAAATAGACATAGCAATAGGCGAGGCCGGACAAGAACCGGTTCTTCGACATGCGGCCATAGGTGACGGGCAGCGAAAAGATCGCGCCGGCCACCATCGAGATCGCCACGAGCGACAGCGTGGTCCACAGCCCCTGCAGATAGGCGGGTACATACCTGGCAAAGAACTCGCCATTCCAGGCGTAGACGAGATAGGCGAGGATACCGAGGCCGAAGAGGATCCAGAGGCCGACGAGTGCGTAACCGACGATGCGGGTGCGCGGCCAGCCGCGTGCCCGCGGCGGCGGGCGGTCGACCGAGATCGCTTCCGTGACGCTCATCGTGCCTCCCTCCGCCCCAGCGAGCGCAAGATGAACCCGGTCGCGATCGACGACAGGATCGCCAGGACGAGGAAAACCAGTGCGGCGACGCTGTAGAACAGGAAGGAATGCTTGGTGACACGTGCCGCCACGCCGGCATTGCGCAGGGTTTCAGCGAGGTTGACGACCGAGACGAGGGCGGTGTCCTTGAGCAGGCTCAGCCAGCAATTCTCAAGGCCGGGAAAGGCGATGCGCAGCAGCTGCGGCAGGATCACCTTGCGCATGGTAAGCCATTTCGACAGGCCGATTGCATAGCCGCCTTCATACTGGCCCTTCGGAATGGCGCGAAAGGCGGAGAGGAATACCTCGCTGGCGTAGGAAGAAAAGATCAGCGACAGCACGATCATGCCGGCGATGAAGCTGTCGACATCGATCGTTGCCTCGGGCTTGAAGAGGCGGATGACGTATTGCAGCAAGATGGGCATGCCGAAGAAGAACAGGAACAGCGTCACCAATTCCGGCAGGCCGCGAAACATGGTGGTGTAGATGTTGGCGGCCAGCCGCAGCGACGGTTCTTCGGACTGCTTGGCCCAGGCTACGAAAAAGCCGATCGTCAGGCCGATCGGCAGCGTTGCAAGCGCGAGCGCGATGGTGACCAACGCACCATAGGCAATATCGTCACTCCAGCCCTCCGGTCCCCAACTGAGCAGTGTCCATATGCTTTGGACTGGCATTGACTGGCCTTACCCCACGGCGCTCCCGAGATGAACAAGGCGGCAGGGAAACCCCGCCGCCTTGGCAATGATGATCAGGACTCGGCGCCGTAGACGTCGAACTTGAAGTACTTGTCGTTGATTTCCTTGTATTTTCCGTTGGCGCGGATGGCGTCGATGGCGGAATTCAGCTTGTTGACCAGGTCGGTATCGCCCTTTCGAACGGCGATGCCGGCGCCAGGTCCGAAAATTTCGACAGGTTGCGGCGAGGGCTGGCCGAGAATCTTGCAGCAGGCGCCTTCAGGCGAATCCAGAAACTGCTGCAGCACGACAATATCGTCCTCGATGGCGTCGAGACGGCCATTGGCGAGGTCAGCCTGTTCCTCGGGGCTGCTCGGATAGCCCTTAATGGTGCTGTCCGTGTAGGTCTTCGAGGCATAGTTGAAATGGGTGGTGGTGGTGGCGACGCCGATATTCTTTCCGGCGAGGTCTTCCTTGGTCACTCCCTTGAGCGGCGAATCCTTCGGCACGGCGATCGCCGACGGGGTGTTGTAGTATTTGTGCGAGAAGTCGACCTTCTGCTGCCTCTCCGGCGTGATCGACATCGAGGCCACGATGGCGTCGAACTTGCCGGCCTGAAGTGCGGGGATGATGCCGTCCCAATCCTGGGCGACGAAGGTGCACTTGACCTTCATCTCATCGCAAAGTGCCTTGGCGATGTCGATGTCGAAGCCGACAAGCTGGCCATCGGCGGTGAGGTTGTTGAAGGGGGGGTAGGCGCCTTCGGTGCCGATCCGCAGGGTCTTCTCCTGGGCCTGGGCTACGCCGAGCGTCAGCAGCGCAGCCGATGCGGCGAGCGCGATACGCAGTGCAATACGCATGATAGTCCTCTCTTTATGGTCCCGGCCGTCGTTCCGAAACGGCTCTGTGGGGCGGTGCTTTTTGACCGCCCGCTAGGCCGATACTCCCACTCTTTCCAAGAAAAAAGCAACCGCAAAACCGCCGAAATCGGTAATGGGCTTCTACCGTTATGTTACTTCTCAAGCAACGAGGCCGGTCGTACGCTCGATGAAGTCGGCTATGGATTTTGCGTCATCGAGGTCGAACACCGGCAGGCTCTGGTCGGCGATGGCGAAATCCGCGGCGACGGCGACAATATTGGGATCATCCACCGCAAGCGGCGTCCGGTCCTTCGCTTCCAGCCGCCTCGTTTCGATCTTACGGTGGGATTCGCGCTTGTAGCCTTCGACCAGCACGATGTCGCAGGGGGCGAGCCGCGACAGGATGGCGTCCAGCGGCGGCTCCTGCTCGCCACGCAATTCGTGCATCAGCGCCCAGCGACTGCCCGATACGATCGCAACCTCGGTAGCACCCGCCTGCCGGTGGCGGAAGCTGTCGGCGCCGGGCTTGTCGATGTCGAAATGATGATGAGCATGTTTGACCGTCGAGACTTTCCAGCCGCGCCGCACAAGCTCCGCGACCAGCCTTTCCGTCAGTGTGGTCTTGCCGGAGTTTTTCCAGCCGGTGATGCCGAAGATGCGTCTGTTCATGGCGACATGCTCTGCAACAGCTGTTCAGCCTGGGCAAGATCGTCCGGCACATTGATGTTGAAGAAAGGATCGATTCCGACGGATTGCGGGACAGGGAATTCCACGTCGACATGGCCGTGTTGTTCGATAAAGGCCGAAACGCGCCTGTTGTCCTCATCGACCAGGAAATGCCGCAAGGCTTCGCGGCATCCGGTTGGCCACAGCGCGAAGGTCGGATGCCGCCGGCCCGCCGAAGAGGCGACGGCGATCGAACCGGGGTGTTGATGCGCCGCCGCCGCAAGACGATCGACGAGATCCGGCGGCAGGAAAGGCGTGTCGCCGGCCGCTGTGACGATCGCCCTGCAAGGCGTGCCGGTGGCGGCCCATTCCAGGCCGGTCAGGATTCCGGCAAGCGGCCCGGCAAAGCCTTCGATGGTATCGGCAAGCACCGGCAGCCCGAACCGGGCGAACCGCGCCGGATCGCCATTGGCGCTGAGGGCCAGGGTCTCGAGCTGCGGGCCAAATCGCGACAGCACCTGGTCGAGCACGCAGCCGCCGCCCAGCGGCAACAACGCCTTGTCGCCACCGCCCATCCGCCTCGACTGGCCACCTGCCAGGATGATCCCCGCGATATCCCGCTTCATGCTATCCAGCCTGTACGCCAGCCGCGGGAAATCGCAAGCGGCTTCAAGGGGGTGCTAGAGTCCTTCCGGCGCCATGGCCGGGCCGGTGCTTTCGGCGACGATCTTTCGCCGGCCGACCATCCGCTCGCGATAAAGCGTATAGAGACCCGAGCCAACAACTATTGCCGCGCCGGCAATCATCGGCACGTCCGGTATGTCACCGAAAATAATCAAGCCAAGCAGTATCGACCAGAGGAGCGCCGTGTAGCGGAACGGGGCGATGAAGGAGATCTCACCCGATCGCATCGCCATGATGATGAATTGGTAGCCGATGAGCACCAGCACCGCGGCCAGCGCCAGCAGCGCCGTGCTTTTGCCGGTCATCGGTGTCCAGCCACCCATCGGCGTCAACAAAAACGCACCGACTACGGTCATGGCCAGCGCGGTGGCGGTCGAGACCAGCATCGTCGGGATGGCCTGGGGGATGCGCTTGGTGGCAAGGTCCCGCACCGTGCAGCAGGCGACGGATGCCAGCGCCACCAGCGAGTAAATGCTGAAGCCCTCGAAACCCGGCCGCACGATGATGATGACCCCGGCAAACCCGATGGCGATCGCCAGCCAGCGCCGCCAGCCGACCGCTTCACCGAAAAACAGCGCCGCGCCCATCGTCACCGCCAGCGGCAGCGCTTGCAGAACGGCCGAAACGCTGCCGATCGGCAAATGGGCGAGCGCGACTAGGAAGGACACCGTAGCGCCCGCCTCGCCCAGGACACGGACCGCCACCAGCGGCTGCAGCATCAGGCGCGGCTGAAAAAGTGCGCCACGTTGCCAAGCCAGCAGACCGACGAACAGCGAGGCGAACGCCCCTCTGATCAACATGACCTGCGCCATATTCATCGACTCCGAAGAGTATTTGGTGATGGCGTCGTTGAGCGTGAAGCCAACCATTGCTACCACCATGAACAACGCGCCGCGAAGATTTGGGGAAAGGGGCAAGACATCTACCGGTTGCTTTGGCAAGCAAGGCTGTAACAGCCCGCCACGAGACAGCAACGGCAAAGGGCTGGGCCAGGACCCGATATCCATCTTCGCCGGCGTGAAACCATCCCGGACGAGGTATGAATTCTGTCGGAAGGCGGCAACGCCTCCCGACACGGTGCGGACGAGGGATTGTCTACTTCTTGGGTGACAGCACCTCGGTGCCGTTCCCCTCCTTGCCGGCGATGGTCCACAGACCATGCAGCGACCCGTCATCCTCGACCTTGTAGACGACGAGGCCGATATCCTTGCCCATTTCGTAGCCAGCGGAGAATGCGTTGTCGTTGCGCATGCAGATGCCGTCGGAAGAAGAACCGCCGGTCTCCCAGTGGATCGTGCAGGTGGTGCCGCTGGTCAGCGTGATGGTGGCTTCGCCGCCATAGGACGAACCATCGAAATTGGTGCCGGCAACGGTGTAAGTGCCGCCGATCGACTGGGCAGCCGCCGGCAGGGCAGCCAAGCTGAGCAAGGCGAAAGCGAGAAGAAGTTTGCGCATGATGTAATCCCCCGAAAATGCGATGAATCGCTACGGAACGGAGGGTAGGCGGGAAACCATGACCAGTAAATCAGACCGACATTTGCCGACAGAGATTTGTTTGCGGTGTGGCTAAAATACTCTTGGCTCGAACGGTTCATGGCCCCTTGAGGCTGCCAGCGATGGCGCCGACCAGCGGGTCATATTTCGATTTCAGCGCCGGCGGATAGTCGATCCAGATCGTGCGGATGACGCCATCCCCGCCAAACAGCCGCCGCTCGTAAAAAATCTTTCCGTCCTTCACGCCCGACAGGACCGCCCGATCCTTGCCGGCCTTGCCGTAGGTGACCTTGTAGCCAGGCTCATTGCTCGTCTTTTCGCCGACGACAAAGTCTCTCGGCGTCTCATGGTCGATGTTGAGGATGCCGGAGCATGTCAGGCTGGCGCCGTCCGCGCTCAGCCATACCTGACCGTCGCCATTCTCAGGCTCGGGCTGGCGATCGGTGAAGATATCGTCGGGGAAGGTGCAAACGGTGCCGAAGCGCTCGTTCACGTAGGTGGATTGCGCGGCAAACGCGGTATTCGCCGAGACCGCGGCAAGAGATATGATGATTGAGTAGAGCCGTCGCATGCCTTGCCCCGAAGCCGATGATTGCACGGCATTCTCGCACGGACAGGAGACAAGGTCAGCCGCCGGTGACACTCATATGCCGAGACACCGACGGACGGCTGGTGCGGCGGTCGATGATGAAGTCATGGCCCTTCGGCTTGCGGCCGATGGCTTCGTCTATAGCGTCGGCAACCAGTTCATTGCCTTCGGACGCGCGCAACGGAGCGCGTAGGTCGGCCGCGTCTTCCTGGCCAAGGCACATATAGAGCGTGCCCGTGCAAGTCAGCCTGACCCGGTTGCAGCTTTCGCAGAAATTATGCGTCATCGGCGTGATGAAGCCGAGTTTTCCGCCGGTCTCGGCGACTTGGACATAGCGGGCCGGGCCACCGGTCTTGAACGGAATGTCGGTCAGCGTGAACTGGCGCTCGAGTGATGCGCGCAGCAGCGACAGCGGCAAGTACTGGTCGGTGCGATCGGCGTCGATCTCGCCCATCGGCATGGTTTCGATGACGGTAAGGTCCATGCCGCGACCATGCGCCCAGCGCATCATTTCGGGCAGCTCGGCGTCGTTGAAATCCTTCAGCGCCACCGCGTTGAGCTTGACTTTCAATCCAGCCGCCTGGGCGGCATCAATGCCCGCCATGACCTTGCCGAGATGACCCCAGCGGGTGATGGCGTGGAACTTGTCGGCATCGAGCGTATCGAGCGAAACATTGATGCGCTTGACGCCGCAATCGGCGAGTTCCGCGGCGAAGCGCGAAAGCTGCGAACCGTTGGTGGTCAGCGTCAGTTCTTCCAGTGCGCCGCTGTCAAGGTGCCGGGAAAGCTGGCGCACCAGATGCATGATGTTCTTGCGCACCAGCGGCTCACCGCCGGTGAGGCGCAACCGTTTGACACCCTTTTCAATGAACACGGTGCAGAGCCGGTCGAGTTCTTCCAGCGACAGCAGGTCTTTCTTGGGCAGGAAGGCCATATCCTCGGCCATGCAATAGGTGCAGCGGAAATCGCAGCGGTCGGTGACCGACACTCTGAGATAGCTGATCGTGCGACCGAAGGGGTCGATCATGTTCATGTTCGAGCGTTTCCGTGGCCGTTAACGGCGCCGTTATATACAGCTATGTGATACGATCCAGCCCGCCATTCAAGATAGCCGACCTCGATCTTTGGTAACATTCCGCGACCGACATTGCGTGTCGGCACGATCCCATACCTTTTCGCACGGCGCGAAGCAGCGTAGGGAAGGGCAAAATCATGCAGGATCGACCATGACGGCGCCGAAAGAACTGAGGGTCTCCAAGGACCGCAAGCTGCTCACCGTGACCTTTCCCGGCCACCAGCCGTTCGAGTTGCCGGCCGAGTTGCTGCGCGTCGCCTCACCGTCGGCGGAAGTGCAGGGCCATTCGCCCGAACAGCGGGTGACGGTCCCCGGCAAACGCGATGTCGCCATCCTGAAGATCGAGCCGGTCGGCAACTATGCGGTGCGAATCACCTTCGACGACTTCCATGACACCGGCATCTTTACCTGGACCTACCTGCATACACTGGGCCACGAGAAGGATGCACGCTGGAATGCCTATCTCGCGGAGCTCGCCGAGAAGGGCCTGAGCCGCGATCGTTAGCCGCCATTGCGTCGTCAAAACGTCACGGATCGGGCGTAGGGGCGGCGGGACGGGAGACTGAAAAATGTCGGTCATCACCACAGTTGAACAACTCGAAGCCCTTTACGGATTGCCCGGCGAGGCCTCGGTGGTCAAGGAACTTGACCACGTCATCCCCGAATACGCCGCCTTTATCGAAGCCTCGCCCTTTGTCGCGCTAGCCACCAGCGGCCCGGAGGGGCTGGATTGTTCGCCGCGCGGCGATCTCGCGGGCTTCGTGCGCATCGTCGATGCGAAAACGCTGATGATGCCGGACCGGCGCGGCAACAACCGTGCCGATTCGCTGAAGAACATCATCAGCGATCCGCGTGTCGGCCTGCTGTTCCTGGTGCCGGGCTCCGGCACGACGCTGCGCATCAACGGCCGGGCCCATATCACCACGGACCCAGCGTTGTGCGCGTCGTTCATGGTCGACGGCAAGCCTGCGCGTTCGGTCACCGTGATCGATGTCGATTCGGTCTATTTCCAGTGCGCTCGCGCCATCGTGCGGTCGGAACTGTGGAACCCTGCCAAGCATGTCGACCCGAAGTCGCTGCCGACACCAGGAAAGATTTTGGAGATCACCAGCCGCAAGAATATCGATGGCGAAACCTACGACAGGGAATGGCCGGAGCGGGCGAAGAAATCGATGTGGTGATCGCCTGAAAGGGCGATCACGCCTCGTTCAGCACGTCATAGATCTTGCGCATCTGCTCGCCGATCATGTCGCATTGTTCCGGCGTCGACTGGCTCATCGCCTTCTCGATCAGCGCCATATGCACTTTCAGCGCCCGCATCAGCAGCGCCTCGCCGGTTTCGGTCAGCGTAAGCCGCAAGATGCGCTTGTCCTTCTCATCGCCTTCGCGCCGCAGCAGGCCACGCGTCTCCAACTGCGGCAACAGCATGGTGATGTTGGAGCGGCCCACGAGCAGCTTGCGGGCGAGGTCGTGCTGCGACATGCCCGGATGGCGGTAGAGGTTCATCAGCACGTCGAGCTGCGCCGGCTTAAGGTCGAGCGGCGCAAGTTTCACCGCCAGCGTGCGCTCCAGCACATGGCAGGCGCGCGCCACCGCGACCCAGTTGCGAAAACGCGGGTTGTCCCAGGGTAGCTCTTGTTTATTGTTCATCTTTGAACTATTATGTTCATGCTTGAACGTATGGATGGATTCTGACTATGGCATCATTCGGGCTGAAGGTCATCCGAGGTGCGTTTGGTGCGGCCGAACATGTCGCGCCGCGCATCACCGGGCGCGCGGCTTTCGAATTGTTCTGCCGTACGCCAAGCACCAGGACACTGACCGACGGCGAGCGCCGCGCCATCGACCGCGCCGCGGAGTTCATGGCCGAGGCGCGGCATCACCGGCTGAAGACCGCGACCGGCTGCGTCATGGTTCATGAATTCCGCCCCGAGCCGGGCCGCGAGTCCGCCGGCACCGTCCTAGTCATCCATGGCTGGCGCTCGCGTACCGAATATATGCGCGTGCTGATCGAAGGTTTTCGCGCCGCCGGCTACAAGGTCGTCTCACTCGATCTTCCCGGTCATGGCCATTCGCAGGGCAGGCACCTGAACATGGTCAATGCCGTCGAAGCCGCAAGAGTGGCCGGCGAATGGTTTGGGCCGTTCGTGGCTGCCGTCGGCCATTCCTTCGGAGGCGCCGTTGCCGCCAATGCCATCGCCGGCTCCGTCAAGGACATCCCGCCGCTGTCGGCCGCACGTCTTGTGCTGATCGCGGCACCAAGCTCGCTGCCGGCAATCTTCGCCGACTTCAGCCGCATGCTCAATGTCGGTCCCCGCTCGCAGGTCGCCATGGCTGACCGCGTCGAATATCTCTCCGGCCGGCCGTTGCACGAATTCACCGGTGACCGGCAGCTCGCCCAGGCGCCCGTGCCGACGTTGGTCATCCACGCGCCCGACGACCGGGAGGTGCCGGCTGAACATGCACGACGCTATGCCGGCGCCGGCGACCATGTACGGCTGCACTGGGCCGACGGGCTCGGCCATCGCCGCATTCTGGCCGACAAGGGCGTGGTTGAACGCGCCGTCGGCTTCGTGACCATGCAGCAGAACCCGTCGCTGCTCCACTGAGCGGCACTCAGGCTATTTCTTCTTGTCTCCGGGCTCTACAGGCAGTCCGGCAGCCTTCCAGGCCGTGTAGCCGCCGAGGATGTGTTTGACCGGGGAAAGACCCATGTCCTGCGCCGTCTTGGTAGCCAACGCTGAACGCCAGCCGCCGGCGCAGAAGAAGACGAAGCTTTTTCCGGAAGCGAAGAAAGGCTTGTGGTAGGGGCTTTCGGGATCGATCCAGAACTCCAGCATGCCACGCGTGACGTGCTTGGCGCCGGGAATTCTGCCGTCGCGTTCGATTTCACGAGGATCGCGCAGATCGACGAAGATGGTGTCTTCGTCCTCAAGCAGCCCTGCCGCTTCCTCGGGCGAAACCACTTCGATCTCGGCATTGGCTTCATCCAGCAGTTCGCGATACCCTTTTTTCACGTGGTTCCCTCCGGCCGCAAGTTTGCTGGCAAGTCGGATTTCGAGCACAACGGATGGTGTTTGTCACGCCTCGATGGTGCCGGCCATGGCCTTCCAAGCGGCCATTGCCCCGGCTACCGTCGCCATCAGGGCGGCGCGGGAAGCGCCGTCACGCGCCTGAATCGACATGCCATGCTGGACCGTTGCGAAAAAGGTCGCGGCTGCAAGGCAATCGAAGTCGGCAGGCAATTCACCCTCGGCCACGCCGCGCTGCAGACGCTTCTTCAGCGCGGCTAGATTCTCGGCGCGCCGGCGCCGCAAATCCGCGCAGATCGCGCCCCGGCTCGAGTCTTCGTGCAGCGCACCCAGCGTAATCAGGCAGCCCTGCGGACGATCGCTTTGCGAATAGGCCTTCGCGGTCCGGCGCAAGAACCGCTCGATCGCAAGCCGCGCCGTTGGCGCCTCTTCCAGCGCGAGCCAGATGTCGGCGCCCTCAACGCGGGAATAGAGATCGGTCGCCTCGAGGAACAGGGCCTCCTTGCTGCCATAGGCGGCGTAGAGGCTCGGCGAATTTATGCCCATTGCCACGGCGAGATCGCTGATCGATGCGCCTTCATAGCCCTTGGCCCAAAACACGTCCATCGCGCGCCGCAAGGCCGCGGTTCGATCGAAGGTTCGTGGACGGCCTCTTTCCGACATGATGCTCTTTTCTGTGTTGATCGATACATAAATGAGTTGACGCGGCCAGGCAAGGCTGGCAGGTATTTATGTATCAATCGCTATATAAATGGAGAAACCGATGTCATCAGGAAATTTGAACGGCAAGGCAGCACTCGTCACCGGAGGCAGCCGCGGTATCGGCGCGGCCATTGCACGAAGGTTGGCGGCGGAGGGGGCCGATGTGGCGCTGACCTATGTGCATGGCGAGGAGCAGGCTCGGTCCGTCGTCGCCGAGATAGAGACCAAGGGCGGTCGCGCCATCGCCATTAAAGCCGACAACCGTGACGCCGAGGCCATAGACCAGGCGGTGGCCGATGCTGTGACTGCCTTCGGCCGGCTCGACATCCTGGTCAACAGTGCCGGCATCTGGCGCGCCGCGCCGATCGATGCGCTGTCGCTTGCCGATTTCGACGAAACCATGTCGATCAATCTGAGAGCGCCGTTCATCGCCTCGAAAGCGGCGGCAAGGCACATGGGCGAGGGCGGCAGGATCATCTCGATCGGCAGCAATCTGGCCGAGCGGGTCACCGACACCAGCCTGGGCGCCTACTCGGCCAGCAAGGCGGCGCTGGTCGGCCTGACCAAGGCATTGGCCCGCGACCTCGGGTCACGCGGCATCACCGCCAATGTCGTCCATCCCGGTTCGACCGACACCGACATGAACCCGGCCGACGGCCCGCATGCCGAGCATCAGCGCCAGAAGATGGCCACCCCGCGATTCGGCGAAGCTGACGATATCGCCGGCATGGTTGCCTGGCTCGCCGGATCGGAGGGCAGGTTCGTCACCGGAGCCGCGCTGACCATCGATGGAGGCGCAAACGCGTAAGCCACAGGGATTCCCGGGCCGGCGCGACAGTTCGGTCGCGCCGGCCGTCACGATGTTGTGAAACCGTTCTGCAACAGCCCTGCCGAAATTTATGAAAGCTTAACGAAATCGGTATGAATCGGTATAGTCGCGCCTTACATCCGCCATGCGGTGAGCGGGACGGTCTAGCGTGCGGAACGGGAACCGGTTGCGACCGGAGCGGGTGATCCATGAAATTCGTCGGTAAAAAAGCAACCGTGATGCCGCTGGTGGCGATTACGGCGACGCTGGCTTTCGGCATGCCTCAGGCAGGAGCCCAGGGATTTTTCGACATGCTGTTCGGCGGTGGCATCAGGCATGAGCCGAAAGGCGAGTTTCCGCCTCCTCCGCCAAAGCACAAACCCAAGCCGAACGCTCCGGCCGGCGGCGGCGTGAGGATCAGCAGTCCGTCCTACTATACTTACAAGGCCGACAAGCTGGTGCGTGTCGACTTCTCGACGCTGGCGACGGCGCCGCAGCCGGCTGCACCGCAAGACGCCGCTTTCGTGCCTTCGGCCACGGGTGCTGCCTTCCATGAAGCCATTGCTGGGCTCGCCGACTATGAACTCTATGCCGAGCCCGACATCGCCAAGGCGCTGATCGCCTATTACTCGGCCAACCCGGATTTCATCTGGGTGACCGGAACCACCCCGAACAACCGCGCGCAGGATGCCGTGCGGGTGCTTGGCGAGGCTGCAAGCTACGGCCTCACGCCTGCCGACTACACGGTCGATGTGCCTGCCGCCAGTTCGTCCTCGGCGGACGACGAGGTCAAGCTGAAGGAGCTCGTGCGATTCGAGATGGCGCTGTCGGCACGTGTCCTGCGCTATGCCCATGACGCCCAGAATGGCCGTGTCGAGCCCAACCGCATGACCGGCTACTACGATTTCCCGGCCAAGCCGCTCGACATGATGGGCGTGCTGAAGACTCTGGCGCATACCCAGGAGGTTCGCACCTATCTGGAATCGCGCCATCCGCAGAATGCGGAATATCAGGCGCTGCGCGTCGAACTGGAAGCGCTGCAGGCGAGCGCCGAGAACGAAATCGTCGTCGATCCCAAGCTGCTGCTGAAGCCAGGCGAAACCAGCCCCGAATTGCCGAAGCTGCTGTCGCTGATCGCGCGTAATCTCGATGACGAGATGGGCGGCACCTATGGCGAGGTCCTGTCGCGGCTGGCAACCAGCGAAGTCTACGTTCCCGAGCTGGTGCCGCTGATCAAGGCGGTGCAGCAGAAGGAAGGCATGAAGGGCGATGGCGTCATCGGTCCACGCACGGTCGCCACGCTGGCCGGGACGTCGAAAGCCGACAGGCTGCTGAAGGTGGAGGTGGCGCTGGAAGAACTGCGCTGGCTGCCTTCCGATCTCGGCAGCCCGCGTGTTTTCATTAACCAGCCTGCCTTCACCGCAAGCTATATCGACGACGGCCAGGAAAAATTGAAGACGCGTGCCGTCGTCGGCCGCGTCACCAACCAGACCGCCTTCTTCTACGACCAGATCAAGCAAGTCGATTTCCACCCCTACTGGGGCGTGCCGCAGTCGATCATCGTCAACGAAATGCTGCCGAGGTTGCGCGGCGATCCCGGCTATCTTGACCGGGCCGGCTATGAGGTGACGGATTCACGCGGCAAGCGCATCCCTTCCTCGGCGGTGAACTGGGGCGCTTATGGCGCCAACATTCCCTATAATGTGCGCCAGCAGCCGAGCGAGGCCAATGCTCTGGGCGAACTGAAGATCCTGTTCCCCAACAAGCACGCGATCTACATGCACGACACGCCGCAGAAATCGTTCTTCAAGCAGGATATGCGCGCGCTCAGCCATGGCTGCGTGCGCCTGCAGGATCCGCGCGGCATGGCGGCGGCAGTGCTAGGCACCTCGGTCGATTATATCGCGGAGAAGCTGAAGCACGGACACTCGACCGAGGATGTGACACGCACGATCCCAGTCTATGTCGCTTATTTCACCGCCTGGCCCGACATGTCCGGCAAGGTCGAGTATTTCAGCGACGTCTACGATCGCGATTCCCGGCTGAAGCAGGCCCTGGACGCAACCGAGGCGGTGCGCTCACCCTCGAGCTAGTCGTTTATCGCTCCGACAGCGAGCGTCTGAAACCGGCGTCGCGCCCGGCGATCAGCCAATAGACCAGCCCGGCAACCAGACCGGCGGCGGCTATGATGCCGATGTCGGCCCAGCGCTCCAGATCCACGTCCTCCGCCGCGCCCGGCCAGATCAGGAAGAAACCTCCGGCCGCAGCCGCGGCGCCGAAGACCATGTGCAGCATAGCGTTGCGAAGAGAGAAGAATTCGGCGATCAGCGCAAAAATCAGCGTCTGGGGCGCGGTTACCACGATGGTCAGGAAATAGATGAACATGCCGAGCGGCGGTACCACAAAGGCCGCGATCGGCGAGACCCCCATGAGGTCGAAATAGGCTGGCGCGTTGGGCAGGGAACTCAGCGCGGCATAGATCGCCACGACGGCGATCAGACCAACCAGTATGGCGACGAGATAGCCGGCCAGCATCATGAGGACGCGCTTCATCAAGTGCTTCGCAGTTGACATGTCCACCCCCCGGTGAAGCCTGATCCTTCCACAATCAGCCATCAATGGCGAATTGACGCAAGGGGAGACGGAGCACTCCTGGGCTCGCTGGTGAAAATCCCGCCGCTCAGGCGCCGCCGCACATATGCTGCGAATCCGGGAGAGCCCAGGAGCCTTTCGCGACGAGGTCGACGGAATAATAAACCCGGCCACGGTCGTCGTCCTTGGGGCAGTCCCTGGGAATGGAGATCAAGCACATGACGACGGGTTCGCCGACCTTGGCGGCGGCAAGGCCAGCCTCGCGATCATAGGATACGGCGCCGCCGCCATTGGTGAATGTGGCCGCGCTGCCCGCTTCGGGAGTAGCCGTTTCCAGCGGATCGTCGCCAAGCCGCGTGGTCAGCGTCTCGATATGCGTCGACGCGCATTGGCCGATCGCCGAGGGCAGGGGCTGGTCCTTATTGCCGGGATTCCGTGCAGCAGCGTCCAGCGCCTTCTTGCCGATCAGCGCGATGGTGTAGTCCTGCACCCAGGACGGCGCATTTCCATAGGTCTGCAAGGCGTTGTCGAGCGCGCTGGCGATACAGGGGGTATCGCTCTTGCAAGCATTGCGATCGGCGATCAGCCCGCGGGCAATCTTACGCCTGTCGCCGCCGAACGCCGGCTCGAATTCCTTGTAGGCCTTCGAAACCAGCAGATCGATGGCCGACAACTGCGGGTCGGCGCAGATCGCCTTTTCCGCCGGCAGGTTTGCCTTGCCGCAGTCGAAGGACGACCCGTCCGCCAATGCCGGAGAAACGGCAAGGAAGCCGCCGGCTGGGACGATGGCGAATACAGACAGAAGATAGGGTCTAACGAAACATCGCATGATGGCCCCCAAGCCAACAGGATTGCCGAAGGCGCGGCCCCGCGCCCAGCCTAACATACGCCAGGATGGACAATTTTGACGCTCGTTTTGTCGTTGAGAACACGCAGACGCAGCGCATTCGCGACGTGATGTCCGCGAACCTTATTTTGGTTCGGCCGTCACAGGATCGAAGACGATTTCGACCTTTGCCTTGTCCGAGGTATAGTAGGTGACGGTGTAGCCGTCCTTGTCCCAGCCGACCTCCTTCACGTAGCGAAACCCGTCACGCTGCTCGACCTTGGCGATGATCTCCGACAGCTTCTTGGCATTGGGTGGCGGCAGTGCAGTTTCATCCGCGGCAAAGGCGGGTCCGGCGGCGAAAAGAACGACGACGTAGGCCGCAAGCAGAAATCTGGACATGGTTTTCCCTCAAGTTTCGACGCAAGGAAACTCGCTGTCATGCAGGTTTGTTCCGCATGTGGGTGTTCCGGCGTTCAGCGCCTGTGCGGAAAGGCAGAGCGCCAAAGGGGAAGGCGGGCTGTAGCTGCCGATGTGATGTTCAGCAAACAGATGGTGGGCGATGCAGGGATTGAACCTGCGACCCCACCCGTGTGAAGGGAGCCGATAGGGCTAGAATGGCGGTTTCCTGCGGGTTACAGCGCGCGTTAGGTGGCGCGTAAAACGCGCAAAGGGGCGTAAGGGGGCGCTATTTACGCGCCAGTTACGCGCCAGTAAAGCCGTCCGGCAAAACCGAGTACCAGCCGACTCGCTTGACCTGCTCCCGAGCCCGCCACACCGTTCCTTCACCCCAAACTGGCCATTCGTCAACGACGGCGTTCACCAGCTTGTCCAGCGCTTCACCGGCACCCTTCAAGTAAGCCGGGTCATAGGCCGTGTAACGCTCCGTCACGCCCGGTCGACGGTGTCCGAGTTGAGTTGCGGTGTCCCACTCGCTGACGCCCTCACGACGCATCCAGCGGGCCGCTGTGTGCCTCAGACTGTAGGGGTTGACCTTGTCATCCAGCCCCGCCGCCACTCGGGCGCTACGCCACGCGGTTTTGACATCCTGCACCGGCGCGCTCTTCGTGACGATGAGGTTGCCCTTGAAGCGGCAAGCCGCCAGCGACGGGATGAGCCGAACTGTTGGACGATACTTTTTGGTTTGGGCACGCGCGGCCGGATTAAGGTTGATGAGGTTGTCGTCCCGCTCCACCTGCTCGGCGGTCAGCGAGATAATCGCCTCTGTCCGGGCAGCGGTGCCCAGCATCCAGCCGATGAACACCTTGAGGTGAGGAGGCGATACCGTATACAGGCGGCGCAGCTCCGCTAAATCCATAGGGCGCCCCATGGGCTCGGCAGCGCCGGGCTTGACCGTCAGGATGTAGGGGACACTTTTCAGCTCGCCGCGCTTGTAGGCGCGGTTCAACGCCGCCTTGCCGGTGGTCAGGATACGCAGGATGGAGCTTTCCTTGAGACCTTTCCCGCGCAGGGCGCGGTGAAAGTCCTCCTGCTTGGTCACGTCGGAGAGGTGGTCGACGGTGGTGCCGTTGAAATGGTCGAGCCAGTAGCCGACCGCCACAGCCGAGGAACTGGACGAACGCACCTTGCCGCCGTGCTCCGCCTGATAGCGCTTGAGGATGTCGGCCAGCGGTGTCGATGCCGGTTCCTCCAGCGTCTTGGTGTGCTCCAGAATGAAAAACTCCCTGAGCGCCGCCTTGGCCTCTTCGAGGTCGGCGGTGCCCAGGGAGACACGTTTCGTGCGAGCGCCCTCGATCCAGCAGCGATACCATGCTGGCGAGCCCTCGCGCTGGTCGAGCCAGTATTCTCCTAGTTGGAATTCGCGTCGGGTATATCGCGCCATTGTTCACCCAAGAGCATGAAGTCTGCCAGCTTGTAGCCCCAATACCTCACTTGCCGCTCGCCCATGTTGACACCGGGGGCCTTATTCGCTCGACGCCAGCGCTTGAGCGTTGATAGATCGACGCGCAGGATGAACGCTGCCTCCGGCTCTGAATACTGCCGGTAAAGCCTGAAGTCATATTCGAGGGCCACTGCTTCACGCAGCATTTCGCGCTCCGTCCTATCCACAGCTGCCTCCCAACCGGAACATAGTGTCCGCAATGCGAGGCAATTCAAAGATGCCGATGAATATCATGACGCCGAGAATAACGCCAGCCTTATTCCCGCGCAAAAGGGTAATAAGGATAAACCCGACGACATAATAAACTGCGACCTGTCCCCACGACAGATAAAGGTCGCGCGCGGTCGGCGCCGCCCAGCAATACAGGAACGGATAGCCCCAATACCGCGCGGCAATGAAGTTGGCGCCCCCCAACACGAGGGGGGCGACAATCGCGAAGTCTTTAAGTGTCAGTGCCGAGTCTTTTGCCACTTCCGCCTCCCTTTCCGGCGTCGCGACCGGCTTGCCTGTGGGCGAGCCGACCGTGCCTGCTGGTGAACGTCACGGCGGCGGCTAATTAGGGCGCCGATGCCTGACAACAGCGCCGTCATCACGGCGACCGTCAGCTGCAGCAGCAAGCGGATGCACAGCTCCGTGACGCGCAGCATGGATTGAATGAGCATTTCGATGATTTTCATGATGTGAAAGGGGCGGGCCGAAGCCCGCCCTTCTCCTTTAGCTGACGACGCAGACCGCGAACGGGCGGCGGTCACGCTTGCCGATGATCCAGAGCCAGTTCACCTTGCCGATAGGATTGTGCAGCACGTAGCCGAGGGTGCCGTCGTTGGCGCGCTTCTCCCTCATGAAGATGCCTTGGGCGACCTTAGCGCGGCGGCCGTAGCCGTGTTTGTAAGAGCAGGTGGTACGGGCGAAGATAGCGCGGACCTCGGCATCCGAGATCCAGAGGGGGGGTTGATGGTAGGTCATGGTCTTCTCCGTCTTGCCCGGCAAGGCCCCGTTGTGGAGCCTTCTCGACCGGGAATGACCGACCATGCCCAATCAAAGACTTTGAGTTAATGTGACCGTGGTAGGAGGCTGGTATGACCGATTCGACAGCGACCGATGAGCGAAAACGAGCAGTGAAAGAGCCCAAGGTTCCCGCCGCCGCCTCCGATACCGAGGCCTATAAATTTTCGGTAAGTTTGCCAGCTGAGTACGAACAGCGAATGGCGGTGGACCCGGTAAGCCGTCTGCCGACCGGGGGGTACAACAGTGAGTTGGCTCCTTTGGCCGCTGCGAAGTACGGCGGCAAATTGAAGAATTCCAACTCTGCGATTGTGAGGCTCGCCTTGGACGAGCTTTGGGAGAGGCGTAACGACCCCAACTCTGATGCTATGAGGTCGCTCGGCGAAATCGGACTTGCCGGCGTCGTCATTGGTTATCGTTATGCTGACTTTAGCCATGAGGTACGAACTGCGACCGTGCTCTACATGTTCGTCGACGAGTTAGCTCTCTTCATGCAGCTGCATGAACACCGGCAGGCAATGAAGGCACGGTTTCGCGACCCCGAGAAGACGACGATCATCATGACGTCTCACCCCGAATACAGTCATCATGACCTACCTGGTATGCGCGAACAGGAGGACGGCGCTCTTAGAGAGATCTATTCCTACGCCGAAGTCGCGATTTCCGCTGCAGAGCGGGGTTCAGCCCCGCACGGGGCCATCAAGATCGGAACGCTCATAGAACCACGGTTCGAACATTTCGTCCTGCTAGCTGATGAATACCTCTGTAAGTGTTCCGGTCGGATGTATGGGTTCCCATCCATGCCCACCCATGCGCTGGTATGGAAGCCGGTGCCAGACCACTCGGCTCCATGTGAGTACTACTTCAGCCGAGACAGCTTCGAGGCGATTATTGCGGAGCATGAGAACATTCTGGTGGATGTTGAAGCGAGCGCTGGCTCCTGATTGCCCGAGTTGCAAATTCCCAACCCTTGCCCCGTTACTCACCGATAGCCCGAGTGCCGAAAAAGCCGGTTAGCGATAGCGTGTGAAGGGTAGTGCGACAATATGGGTTTGATGCAAACCCGGTTACGCGCTCCGCATGTTAAGCTGGTGGCGCAATGGCAACGGTTACGGCCTTTATCAAACATTCGAACATTGGGAAGGCCAAGCAGGCGGAGCCGTACACAGCCGCCGCGCACGTCCGCTACATCACCCGCAAGAACGCCGCCTCGCTGATCTACTCGGAGCGGATGCCAAGGCAGTACCACGCCGTCCAGCGGTTCCTGAATCACCACGAGGATACCGTTCGTAAGAATGGCCGGGTCATCGAGAAGTTCATCATCTCGGTGCCGCACGACATCTCGGAAGCCGACGCGGTGAACGTGCTGCGGCGCTTCGGCAATCGCATCGGGAAAGGCGAGGCGCCGTTCCTGTTTGCCTTGCACGGCTTCGACGGCCGCAACCACCATGCGCACTTCATCTTCATCGACAAAGGGGAGGATGGGCGCCGGGTATTTGGGATGAGTGAACGTGGCAGCACTGCCAAACTCAAGCTGGCTTGGGAGGAGGTCGCCAACGGCGCCTTTCAGGATCTGGGCTATGACGTGCGCGTGAAGGTGCACGAAGGCTACGAGGAGCGTCAGGACGTTGCCGAGGCGGTTGCAGCCAACGACAATGAGGTTGCCCCGTTACGCCCCGATAACGAATTGGAGCCGCAAGCCGATTCCGACGATTCTCCGGCTGAGATTGAGCAGCCGGAGGACGTGGCTTTGGACGACGAAGAAGACGGTAAGGTCGACCTCGCCAACATCGGCGGAGATCCAGTCGCCAACATCAGGTTCATGCACGAGCAGGTGGGTGAGCGCGAAGCTTTGCAAGCGGCGAGGGCGCGCATCGAGCAGGCGAGGGTCCGCTATCAGGCGCTGGTCGCCGAAAGAACCCGCGTGGCCGTTGATGCCGGAGATTTCTATCAGGATAGCCTGCCCACGCTGATGGCCGCCGACAAGGCTGAGGAACGGCTGATGGCCCACCAGACCCACGACGGGAAGCTGAGGGGGTTTTCGCTGAACGTCTTCGGCGTCAGCTTGTTCAAGACGAGAGCGCGCAAGGAAGCCGAACAGGTCAGCGCGGTCGCCCACGACTTGAAGCTGGCCGCCAATCAGGTGGAATATACCCGCAAGGCTTATGACCAGCGGCTGTATGTGCTCGACCATCAAGCATCCCAGGCGGAGCAGGCCGCCTTCGAACACCAGGCCGCGCTCACGCGGGTTTACGGCACTGACGAGGAAATCAACCACGCCGAGCGATTCATGGAGAACAGCATTGACGACGTAGCGTTCGTCGTCTCGCTGGAGGACGCGATGTCCGCGTATCTTGAGGGCGCTATAACCCCCGATGAATACCGGACGTTCCTGCGGGAGGCTGGCTATACGGCCGAGTTGCAATTGCTTGAGGAACAGCTCGCCGAGGGCGAGGGCCAGAGCCTATAGGTATTTGATACGGTAGGCGCCCCTGACCTTAACCCGGCGCCAAGGCTTGAAGCCGCGGACCACCCGGTTGTCGATGAACGCCAAGGCCTCCTCCTGCTCAAGCCGCCGAATCTCGTCCGGCTTGATGAGTTTCCGGGGCTGCTCGCTGCGCCCCTTGCTTTCGCCGGAAGCGCTCTCACTCTCGTTGCGGCTTTGCACGGTGAACTCTCCAGCCAGCTTGCTTGCCAAGTCATTCAGATCCATGTCGTTGCTGCCGCCAAACACGACCATGTCGCACCCATTCAAGAGGGTCTTGTGGTCCTGTGGATAGGTCTTCTTGAATTCCTCCATGCCCACGAAGCAGGGGCGGAGCCGGACACCGACTTTACGGAGTCTGCTGAAGGCCTTGACGAACGCGGCGCAGTAGCCGGTCAGGCCAGCCTCGTCGACGTAGATAATTAGCTCCCGCTTCAGCGGCTTGTTGGTGGCGTCCCACAGCGCGGAAACCTCATTGACGGCATTGCTGTAGATGATGCGCGACAGGTCACCGCCAACGTCCTGATACCCTGTCCGTATGAAAAGCACGACGGGCGCATCCTGGGTGAACATCTTGGTGAAGTTCCAACCGCGCCGGTAATTGCCGTTCATGTCCTTCGCGAAGGAGGTGACTTCGCGCACCGCATCATCATTCCAGCTATCCAGCTTGCGCAGGGAGGTTGTCATCATCGACAGGCCCTCGGGCTTGTCCTGTAGCTTGGACATTGCGCGCAGGGTGGCGCTGATGTGGGGATCGTTGTATTGGGCCGCCCGCTTCAGCATGGCGTCCCTGACATTGTCATCGATCAGGAGATCCACCATTTCCGAAATGGTGCGGCGGTTGCCCTCGTACTTCACGTCGACCGAGATTACGCATTTGAGCAGCAGGCGGGCGAACTCGACAAAGTGCGGGTTTTTAGAATTCGGCTCGTCCGCGACCATACCCTCACAGATGCCCTTGAGCTGGGTGTTAAAGAGAAACCGCATGTGGTCCCGCGGATCGAGGCCGGAGAGAACGTCATACTTCGTCCACCGGTCCGGTTCGACCGCGTCAATCTTGGCTATCTGGTAGCCCTTGGCCCTCATCTGTGGGCCGAGGGTATTGAATAGCTCGTTGCCGGCGTCGCCGATCATCAGAAACGGCAGTTGGGCATAGGGCCGCTCCAGCAGGACACGTAGGTCTGCGATGAAGTGCTGGGACTTACCAGCACCCGGAGGCGCCATGATGAGCACGCTCCGCTCGTCGCGAGTGAATACTCGCTTACCTTTACCGGTGACGCACATCAGAAACCCCTTAGGCTGGAAATAGCCGCGCTTCTTCAGCTCCTTGTCGGTGGCGAAACTGGCGTTGCCGTGGGTGGGTTTGTCCTTGTCTCGCCATTTACGGAGCGCGGCGGCAGCATTCCACGATCCCCAAATGCTCCAGACCGTAAAATTAAATGCCGCCTCTATGCACCGTAAAATGGTGATCCAAGCCCACCATAGGACTTTAAACAACGACTTTATAATAGTGAACGGATTCATATTGGGTTAAACTTTCCACATCTAGCCTTAAACATCTAAACCTTTTATCGCGGGCCGCAGGGATACCTCCGGCTAGATAATCCTCTGCGGCCTCCAGCGAGGCTCACAATGAAAACCAACGACCTTTATTCTACCGTCACCAGCATGGTCATCCGCCAGCTTGAGGAAGGCGTTCCGCCGTGGGTTCGCCCATGGAAGGACGACCGGCTTCATGGCGTCGGCATGATCCCCACCAACCTTGTGACCGGCAGGCGGTACAGCGGCGGGAACATCCTGCTTCTGTGGCTGGCGGCTCACGTTCACGGCTACTCCAACCTTCAATTCTGCACGTACCAGCAGTTGAACGGTATCGGCGCATCGGTGCGTAAGGGGGAGAAGGCGACGCACGTCATCTTCACCAAGCACATCATGCGCAAGGGCGAGGGCGACGACGAGGACAGGCCGGGGACTCTGGTCAAAACTTATCCAGTGTTCCATTTTTCCCAAATCGAGAAGATTCCGGAGAAATACCTGGCACCCCAGCAGGAGCCGGAGTCCGAGCCGCAAGATCTGGGCTCGCCCAAGGTCAAGCTTGCCCGCGGTTGTGGCGTCCATGTCCAGCATGGCGGCAACCGGGCCTGCTACATCCCGTCGAAGGACGAGGTGCAGATGCCTCCGCCGTCAGCTTTTGTGGACGACGAGGCGTACTGGCAGACCCTGATGCACGAGTTCACCCACGCCACCGCCCATGAGAAGCGGTGCGGACGGAAACTCGGCAAACGGTTCGGCGACGAGCAATACGCCTTCGAAGAGCTGGTGGCGGAGTTGGGTAGCGCCTTCCTCTGCGCCCGGCTCGACATACCGGCCGGTTACCGGTCAGCCAGTTACATCGACAACTGGCTGAAGGTGCTGAAGCAGGATACCCGGGCGATCTTCACGGCTGCCAGCTACGCCGGTCAGGCGTCTGACTACCTCTGGAACAAGGCGTTCCATGAAGAGAAGCAGCTTGAGGCTGCCGAATAACGAAATGCTTTGCCGCGACCTTCGGGTTGCGGCATTGTTTTGGGGTTCCCCTCACGCCGTAACTCCTTTCGGCAGGGAATAGCCCAGCTGCCGAACGGTCTAGGTCATTGACACACGCCGCTGGCTTAAGGTGCAGCCCACCGTCACCAACAACGGAGGCAGATGACAGAGCGCGATATGCCCCTCTGACCGTTGCTCCTCATGCCCGCGCTGTCACAACCCGCCTCGGCGGGTTTTTTGTTGACGGCCATCGCATTCGAGACCAGATAGCGCCGACACGTATAATGAACGCCTTTCAACATGTGAGTTTTGAAAATGAACGCCGCCATAAATAAGGATGTTTTTCTTAGCCATTCGTCTGCTGACAATGACCTGGTCGAAGCGTTCGAGACACTGCTGACGCAAGCACTGGGAATTACATCAGCCCAGATCTTCTGTTCGAGCCTGGAGGGCCAGGGAGTTCCGAAAGGCGCTAATTTTGTGGATGGTATCAAGGCCAAGGTGCTGGCTGCGAAAGCTGTTGTAGCTTTGATATCTCCCGCCTATCTGGACAGTGCCTTCTGCATGGCAGAACTCGGTGCGGCTTGGGCTCTCAGCACCCAGAGATATCCCGTTGTGGTGCCGCCGAACGATTTTAGCGTCATGAATGCCACGTTGCTCGGTGTTGTTGGCGTAAGCCTCGACAACGAAAACGCCCTGTTGCAGATGCTGGAGGAACTATGCACGTCCCTAGGGGTGCCGCAGCCACCCGCGGTGATAAAGACGCGGGCATTGCGAACATTTCAGCGTTCTTGGGCGGATTTGAGCAAAAAGATCAAAGGCCCGGCTCGCATCGAGGCAGCGGTGCATGCAGATGCATTGAAAAGCGCAGCCGATGCGATCGAGGCCAGAGACGCGGCTGAGGAGCTGCTGGCAAAGGCTGAAGTCAGGATCAAGGCTCTTGAGAAACTCAAGGATGCCGATGAAGTCGCGAAGTTACGCGCCCAACTGGACGACTCGGGCTGGGAAGAACAATTCGATGAAGCGATAGGGAAGATCCGCAATCTCCGTCCCGACCTAGGCGGAAGGGAGATACAGCGACTGCTCATCCTGGACTATTTAGGGAAGCCCTCCTGGCCCGACATGCATAACTACAGCGACGAGGTAGCCCGCGCCGAAGAGCTGGATGTGTACGATCAAAGCAGCAAGGTGTGGAACCACGATAATCCCGACGTGAAAGAGCTGTTGAGACTGGTTGAACACATCCAGAGCATTTTTGCCGAAAACGATGCTGCCGGGAAGACGATGAAGGAACGCGGAGAAAAAAGCGATCCGGACAGCATCCGGTTCTGGGAAAGCCATCTTCGCTAGGGGCAGGCCGCATCCATCGCTACATCCAGCTTGAGCACACTACGCAGGGTGTCGAGGCTATCGGTTACACCAACCGATGGCCTATTTGCCCGATACGCGATACAGGCCGCGCTTCTTGAGCTGCTGCACGACATTATCGTCAGACAGATGGTCAACAATAGCAGCGGCGCGGGTGGCATCCTCAACACGCTTCAGGTCCTTTAAGGCCTGTTGCGACTGCTGCCATTCGCGGCCGGCCAGGAAGGCAGCCAGACCTGGCAGATAAGGCTCCAATGCCTTGAGCAGCGCGCCGATCAGCTTCTCCCAAAACAACTACTTGCCCGGAGCGATAAGTTTGGTGGCACGAATGCGGCCGTAAGCGGCAGTCGCATAACTGATGAGCTGTACAGCATCGAGCGTTCGCTGAACGATTTCGCCCTGCAAGTCGGCATCAATTGTATAGCCGAACTTCTGCAGGATGGTAGCGCTGAACCCGACCGCCAGAGACCATATCGTGGCGCTCTGGAGAATACCCTTATAACCTTCCATAGAGAGAGACTTTCCTTGTGGCCAAGATTACCACGCCGGAATCGCGTCAGGCTAGCGCAATCGCGTCTGCCGTCACAGTGGCAACCCGGTCAGCCCATCCCGCCGAGTTGGGCTTCCAGTTTTTAAGCTTCACCATGAATTTCACCCGGAGCTTGTTCATGGTGGCGATCGTGGCGGGGACATTGCACTTGGCAGCAGCGCCTTCCGTCATCCTGCCAAAAATGCCATCCGCGTGGAGGCCTAAAGCCTCTTGCAGCAGCTCGACAGCCCTTGCCGGGCCTGAGTTTATGGCGATGTCGAAAACCGCATAATCGAGGCCGGCAGGAAGCTGGTCGCAGCACGCCCGGTCCCAATATCCAATCTTCCATATCTTCCGGGCGTCTTCTTCAGAAAGTGTTTTGAGGAAGTCGACAGTTATGGCGTCGGCCGCCGTCAGACCCAAAGCTGACCGATTATTCCGCAGACTGGTCAGGGTGACACCACGCATGGTCGGCCCGCCGACCGGATCATTCCAATACAAACCCTCGGTAAGGCCGAGCTTTGAAGCAGCAAAGGGCCAGGTCGAGATAGCCATTACGAAAAGAGCATTGGGAGATATTGGACGATCGCCGCACCGACGCCGCCGCCGCAGAGCCCAGACAGAGCAATCCCGACCAGCAAGCCTTTCTCTTTGCCTTCGCGCACGTCGATGCGCTTGTGGGCACCAGCGGCCAAGTCCCTCGTGGCCGACAGGTCGACTTGAATAGCCCGAAGCGTCAGCTTCAGCTCGTTAATTGCATCCAGCATCATGCTCTCGACTGTCGGGCGACCACTCATCACTCGTCACTCACGGCAGGGATATCCACGGTGCGGGTCGGCATGGCGGCGAGGAAATCGTGGTGCATGGCGTGGTTAGGGTCGGTGAGAACCGCTTCCGGCAGGATAAACACGCCGTCCGGCAGTTCGCGCGGGTCCAGTGCCGCGCCGTTGCCGGTCGGGCCGCGCACATGGTCAGCTTGTTGGGCGGTGAGGATAATCATGTTACGCAGCCCCCACAGCGGTGAGGCCTGCCGAGAGGATGCCGTTGATGTCGGCAACGTTCTGCGGCGTCAAGGGAGCCCCGACGTGAAACGCAGAGTAACGCCGTGAGGTGTAGCCGCCAGCCACCCCGAGATTGTTATTGGCCCCAAGGAACAGCTCAACCGAGGGCAGGCCGGTTGAGGCTTGGTTGAACGTGGTGAGGGCCGCGCCGTTCTTATAGACGCTTTGGGCGCTTGAACCCGTGCGGTTGATTACTGTGTGGCCAAGTTCGTTGGCGACCGTTGTTGCGGTTTGAATGGTCAGCGTGTTCAGACGGTATGCGACATCCCCAGCGACGGTATTGTAGGAGCGCAGGTCAGTACGCGCTGTGGCGTCCTGCGCGCCAAAGTCGGTGCGCCCGGTTGCCGCGCCCTGAGCCGAGTTGCACCAAACACCGATGTGCCCTGCATTCTGTTTGAATTTAGCGAGGCTGTTGAGTAGCATGCTGGTTCGCAGGTAACTGGTGACGCCGTCCAGGTTATACCCGCGGTCGGTGACAAAGGTGGGGCTGTTCACCGGCACCAGCGTATAGTTCGCATCAATCAGGTTCAGGTTAGCCCCCTGGCTATCGACTGCCATACCTATCAATAAGAACGAGTCGAATAGGTCCCAAACGTTGGCGGCCTTCAGCGGCCTTACGATGGCGCTGTCGTAGAGAGCGGCGCGGGCCGGTGTGGGCGGCTCGGTCATTCTTGCGATATAGGCAGAGGTGGCAGGATCGTATCCATTGAGCGGTTGATCAGGATAGCAGGGGCTCACACCGACAAACATTAGAACTCGGCGACAATATCCGCCGCTGTGGTGCCGGACTTGATGAATTTGGAGACCGAGATTTGCTGGCGGGTGCCGCTCTGCACCTTATAGGTGACGGACACACCGGGGGCGCCAGCCAGCTCGACAATCAGCGTGCCGCCAGTACCGACAAACACAGCCCGCGTGGGCGAGTTTGCAGGCATGGTGTCGTCTGTGGAGGAGAGGTCTACGGCCCGCGCCCGCGTGATGGATTGCTGACGGTTAAACATGGACAGGTACTTTCGTTAATCCATTAAACCCCTACTCGGTCTTCGAAGGCAAATACTTTTATAGTCCGCACAGCCCGACCGCCCAAACCTCGCCCGTAACGGTATAGATTATAGCACTGCCGATGCTCGGCGCGGTGGCGCGGGCCTCAATATAGTCGGTCGTGCCGTTTAGGTCGGTTATCGTGGTAATGCCGGCAGTGCTAGCCACCGAAATCAGCAAAACGCCATTCTTCCAGATTTCGACGTTTGTTAGGTTTCCATTTGACGCAACGATCTTGGCCCCTATCAGGTAGACACCTGCCACATTAGGGGTGTAACGAAACGTAGTCCCGTTGAAGTTTGATGACGGGTCATACACACTCGCGTTGGCTTGTAGAACGGTCGCGCTAGGGCCGGTGATCGATTGGCTAGACGAGCGAAAAGCCTTAAACCGCCGAATGTCGACGGCCTTCATGGCTATGTCCGGCGCTGTTGCGTCGCCTTCTCCGATCGCCAAAGGGTTGTCCCGGAAAGCCCGAGCTATGGATTGCGTAAGCGGTTTATCCTGCGCGAGGGTGGTATCCGACAAGGTGGTAAAGGTCGTCACGGGTGGGCTTTCTTATTCTGAAAGCGTACCTCAATAACTTGGTGTGCGGCAATCACGTTATGCGGGGGCCGATGGCGAAGTCGCTCATCAGGCCAACGTCATTGCTGAAGTACATGTAGGTTCGGCGCTGTTCATCGGTGGCGAGCGTCCAGTCGGGCGTGCTGTCCGGCGCAATGAGAGCCGCGCTGCCTGCCGTGCTGGCGGCCTGAACGGCGGTGTATTCGTATTGGCTGCCAATCACCATTTCCCGGCTTTCGGTCACAAGGCAGCGGATTAATCGCGGCAGGCCGTCAACGCCTTGGATAAGGCGGGAGGAGATGTCTACTAGGTCGCCGGTCTTCAACGTTGCGTCCTTGGCATCGAGCTGGAATGACACCTGAACAGGGGTTTCCTTGTAGCGGTTCAGCACCCGCAGGGCGATTTCGTCGATGACCTGAAGGGAATCGACCCAGCGGTTGAGGATGGTGATGGCGTTGGAGGTGCCATAGGCATTCACGCCTTCGCCGGTCGTGTCCACCTGAATCGAGACGGATTTGAAGTTTTCCGGCTTCAGCTCCACGATGGCGCCGGTGGGGGCGAAGTACATCAGCACCTGGCTCGCCCGATCCTTCGTCATGTCCTTGACTGTGATGGAGCCGGCCAGAAAGTGTTCCAATTCATTCAGAACAGGCGGTGGCGACGACGGCAATGGCGGCACGAGAGCCTTGAACTTGATCTCAGCGTCGATGTCGTCCCACCAGAGGTAGGTTGCCGTGCTTTGCTGGATCTCCTGAAGGAGGTCTTTGACCCCGGTCGGCTCACTTAGCAGCACGGTGGACGTGATGGTGCCAAGCCAGGTGTCGTACTCGGTCGTCCAATCAGTTAGCGGGATATAGGCGCTGGCAATGCCAGTGTAGTTGGCCAGCAGATCGTTCAGAATGAAGGGAATGGTGGCGTCGGTATAACGGATGCAGAGCTGGACCGTGGTGCTGGCGTCGTGGGTGTCGGCAGTGGTGCCGTCGCTCCCACGCGTGAGGCCGCTCAGCACGTCGCCGGTGTTACCGGTGTAGGTGATAACCTCATCATCAATGCGGATGGTCCCGGAGGCCGGGTAGGAGGCGCCAATGCCTGCCGGTATCAGGGTTAGGCTGGTGGCGATCGCCGTGATGTCGGCGGAAAGGCTTCCCTTGCTTAAGGCCGGCGCTTGAGCCTTTTCGGCATCGGCGAACCGGAGGGCATCCTTGCCTGCGATACGCACTCGCCCGCTGGCGTCCGGTCCTTCCATGTGGTCGATGAAATAGGTGCGGGTACGGGAGTAGATGGTGCGGTCGTCGTCAATGTAGCCTTCTTTGACGCGCATCACTCGGTTTTCAAGGTAGGGGTTCCGGCCACGGAGCTTGCCGAAGAAGGTGCCTTGCTGTTGCGGGTCATAGGCGCGGTCGTCTGTGTAGGGGTCGACGCCGCGGTCATGGTGCGGGAAGTCCTGAAGCTCTACCGTCACCGAGGCGCTGACAGAGAAGCCCTTGGGGTCGATTTGCACGGGGGCGATGTCGACCGAGGTGATGCAGGGGTAAACCGTCTCCCCGATGGGCAAGAACGACGATTGTGAGGTGAATTTGTAGGTTTTGACCGCCTTCACATAATTGGCGGTGTCTTGGCAGGTGCTGAAGGTGTTGAAGCACTTCTGCGTGCCGGTGAGGCCAACCGACGCCGTGCACGGCGCAAACCCGTAGATGTTGGCGCAGGTGTCCAGGTCCAGCTCGACCACCGTGACCGGCCGGCGCCCGACCTTTACGCTGAGGTCATTGTAACTCACTCGACCATCCCCAGGATCGGGACGCTGGCGCCCATATGGCCGAAATGGGTTTGGCTGGGCGGCGGTATGGCCGCATCCGAGTAGGCGAACACGCAATCCTGCGGATAGCCCGTGATGTTCGGCACAAAAAAGAACGGCTTTTGCTCGGCGTGCCGGACGAAGTTCAGCCAGTTGGCGCGCATCCAAACGTCAGAGGCATATTGCACCACAAGGGTGCTGCTGACACCTCTGGAGATTATGCTGCGGCCGAGGAAGGCGCCTCCATCCGACTGGCTGTTGATGAGCTGGGTGTTGCGGCCGAACTTCGGTGGCGTCCATCCAAGATACATGCCGTATTCGAGGGCCAGCTGGGCGCCGAAGGCAATGACGGCGATGCTGAAAACGCTGGTGCAGGTGATGACGACCCGCCACTTGGTAGAGGTTTGACTGGCGAAGCTGATGAACTGCGGCGTGTTGTCGGTCGGCGTGAGGGCGGCGAAGCAGTCCTGGTAGGCCGCACCGTCCCAATACTGGAGCTTGATGGTGCCGCCGTGGGCATAGAGATCTTGCCCGTAGAAGGCGAAATAGTCGGCGGAATCCGCGCCTGTAAGCGTGAGGTCGATGTTGATGGTGCCGGAGGTGGCGGGCTTGAAGAAGTCCGAGGTCAACCAGTCAAAGGCATTCTCGACCGGGAAATCGGCATTCTCGCTGGACGCGACAACAGTGCCGTTCTCCAGCAGGTTTTCAAATCCGAGGCGGGCGGCTGAGGTGACCATCAGGACGACACCACCACGTTGAGCTTCGAGCCGTCGCTAAGGGCGTCGTTGATGCCTTGCAGGAGCTTGCGGATTTGGTTCTTCGAGTAGAGCACGGCGTCGTCGCCGTTGAGGGCGATGAACACGCTTTTATTCGGCGCTACCGCGGCGGGAGTGGCGGTGGTGGCATCGGCCGAGCTTGAGAAACCGCCAGATGAGCCAGAGCTTGACGACGAGATGCCACCACCTCCGCCCATCGTAGCGAGCTGGGCAATGCCGGTGGCGGCGATCGCAGCGACGTTGGCATAGCCAAGGGTGGTGACGTAGGCCGAGGTGGCGCCGGTGGGGTCGTATTTCAGAGCAGCGGCAGCCGCTACATGGGTTTCCATGATGGCTTGAGCGATCGCTCGGGCCTTGTCGAACACCAGCATAGCCATTGCGATGGCTTTGTTCTTGCCGGCGAACACCTGGAGGAGGCCCATGATGTTGTCGAGAGCCTTTTCCCGCATGCCCACCTCCAGATCCGTCGCCTGCTGGCGGATGTCGGTCAGCTTCTGCTGATAGGCTAGTTCATTGTTCAGACTGTCTTCGCGGTACTTCTCTTCCGAGATGGCCTTTGCCGCCAAGGCGTCATCGAGAATCTTTTGCTGCTTTTCAGCTTCGAGGGCGGCAGCCTTGCTTGGGTCCATCTCGCGCGCGTTTGAGAGGCCTACATTGGCTACCTTGGCTTGCATCTGCTCCTTGAGGTCTTGCGCCTTCTTCGCGGCCCGCTCACGCGCCTTCTTCTGGGCGTCAGTCTCTTCGGGTGGCGCGTTTTTGCCGAGGCTATAGTCGCCGCTGACTGTGCCCTCGCCACCGGTGAACGCGCCTTCGTTGGAAAGCCCGCCGGTGTCACCCATTGCGAGTGGCTTAAATTTTATTCCGCCTTGAGCCGTAATCTTGTCGATGAGCCGTTGGGAGTCCTCGCCGAGACCGCTCTGTTCCTGCCTTTTCACCAGCGCCACTTCTTCAGAGAACCGCTTGCCGAGCATGCTGGCAGCCATGTCGGCACCATCATCAATCGCGTTGTTCGCCTTACCGACAGCTGAAGCCACGAGCAGAGCGGCATTGGCCGCTTGACCCATCAATTCCGCGAAGCCCTTCAGGCCGTTGACCATATCCGGGTCATTCAGGGACGCAGTGAGGTTTTTGACGGCTGTCGTGAAGGCGTCGAGGATTCCGGCATCGGCCAACTTGGTTTGAAGGTCAAAGAGTGAGTTGCCGAGCCGGTTGACGGCGGCTTGTGCGCTATCGGCCGCTTGGACGGCAACACCGCCGAATTGCCGGTGCAGCTCTTCACCGAGCTTGGGCAGTGCGTCACTGGACAGCAGGTTCCCCGCCGCCATCATCTGATTAAGCTTGGCAACGCTGACGTTCATGGCCTTTGCCATGATTTCGAAGGCACCGGGGATGGCTTGAGACAGCTGGAGCTTCAACTCCTGCATCTGGACGGTGCCTTTGCTGGCCATCTGTTCCAGGGCAAGGAAAGCGGAGGATGCCTGTTCTGGCGACAGATGCAGTGCGGTGGCAGCCTCAGCAACCGAGCTGAAAACGTCCTTGGTCTGCTGCAGGGTCATTCCCGAACGGAGGGCGGAGGCAGCGAACGAAGCAAAATCGCCTGCCGTCTTCTGGAACGACAGACCGAGACGTTCCGATTCTTCACGAACGAACGCGAGGCCGTCAGCAGCTACCTTGGCGTCGCCGGTGGCAGCAATGAACCGGTTTTGCAGCGCCTGCATCTGCATGCCGGCATTTATGATGCCGCGCCCGATGTCGAACGCTTTCCATACCGTGAAATACTTTAATGCTTCCGAGCGCGCCCGGGCGAATGCCTGGTCAACGGTGGATAGGCTCCGGTTGGAGCTCTGGCTGAATCGTTGAACATCGCCAGCAGCTGATTGTAGGGCTGCCGTTAAGCCTTTTACGTCAGCCCGAAGCTCGACAACCAGTGAATCGAGGGTTTGGCTCACGCATTGGGCAATCTCTTGGTTTTCTCGGCGGCGTTGACCTCATCCTTAAGATCGAGGAAATCTTCCCGTGTCATGGCTGGTTTAAGGTCAATCCCTTGGGAGATTAAGTGCCCCTTCATAGCGGCAGTATATTCGTAAAACCCGGCGCCCCAAAACATATTCGGAGTCCACTTTAAAACACCGAGCGCGGACGACATAATTTCCGCCCACGGTAGCTCTGTTATTGGGCCGGAGTCGGCTCCGGCTTTCCCACGCTCACACCATTCAGGGCGGAGCTGAGAAATTCAATCACCGGGATGCTGACCTTGCTGTAACCGGCTTCCATCACGGCATCGCCCACCTGTTCGAGCGTCAAACGCTTGTCGTCAGCACCGCGCAGACCGTGATAGATGACCGTGGCAGCGTCGGTGATGGAGAGGTCGCCGTTGGCGCCGACCTGGCTGATTAGCGCGATAAGGCTTTTACCAACAGCCGCCTCAATAGCCCGGATTGCGGTGAAGGTGGCGCGCATGGTGCGCTCGGCGCCCCCGAGGGTGATGGCAACTTCGTTGCGGAGTACGTCGGCCATCTACTGGGCCTGACTTACTGCCGACACGCTCACACCGGCTACCGTCGGCGTGATGGTCACGTTCACGGTTCCCTGCGACGTATTCCAACGCGCCTGCGGGAAAGGCCCTGCAAGCACGACGCTATTGGCCGGAATGGCCAGCGGGATGTCAGACAGCGCCGTGGTGCCGTAGCCATTCTGTGAAATCGACTGCGCCTGCGTCTTCAGCGTAGCGCTGACCGCACTGGCGCCGGTTTTGATGACCAGCATGGTGTAACCGTCATTGCTGAACGAGGTGGTTGGCGAGGCATTCTGCATCGTGGTGGTCAGGTTCAGCGCGTTAAACGAGCTGGCTGCCGTCGTGCTGATGTTGGCAACTTGAGCTGATACCCAAGAAGCTGCACTGAGTAGGCCGACTGTTGCGATGATGAGGGGGAGTTTATTCACGACAGTGCTTTCGATTAGCTGATGGTCACCGCGCCCGCAGATTCGAGCGTGAGGTTGTAGGTCACGGCGTCCTTGTAGGAACCGGCCTCTTCAAACGAAGCCGCCATGAAGGAACCCTGATAGGTGCGGGAAACCGTGCCGGGGATGACGAACTGGTAATTGCGGTGCGCGTTCACGCTGGCATCGGTGCGAATGAGTGCGGCGGCGGCGTCTTCCACGTAGATGCCCTGAAGCTTGATGCTCACAGAGTTGACGCCAGCATTTTCCAGAAGTTTGCGAATGCCGCTATCATCAGCGTTTGTCACGTCGACGGCTTCGTTATTGATGGTGATGGTGGGCTCGCGTGCACCGCCAATGGCAACATAGGTGGAACCGGTAGTATTAATCTTTACGAGTACGTTGCGACCTTTTTGTGGGGCCATGAACTGAGACTTTCTTTATTCCATTAGTAAAACCCGAATATCGACACTCGGCAACATTAAACCACGATGACTTCCAGCTCGCCGACCGACTGCCACGTTTTACCGTCGTCTTCGATAAAGGCGTCGCTCAGGCCGGAATACTCGCACTTCACCAGCGTGCCGGCGTCGAGCGAGATGGAAGCTTCGTTGCGGTCGAGAGCCGTCATGGCAGCCGCCCGGATAAGCAGCGCCTCAGAAATGGTAGACTTCCGGCTATGGGCTTGCAGGCGGACGGTATGGGATTGGCCGCTGAAATCGTTCGCGGCAAAAGGTTCGCTTTGGACGGAGACGACAAGGTAAGGGAAGGTCGCGTCCTGCGGAACGTCGGAATAAATGCGCGTGCCTACTAGCGTCACGACGGGAGCGCTCGCCTTCAGCGCGGCGATGATGCCTTTGATAACGGGAACTGCGGTATCAGCCACGCTTCAAGGCCTCGTTGACCGCGTTTCGGATACGAAGAGTGATGGCATCTCGGTTGGCCCGCAGCGTCGGCCGCAGCCAAGGACGTGCCTGCATACGGCTGGTGCCGAATTCGAGGTATCGGCCGTATGCCAGTTTGGTGCCGAAGAAGGCGGAGAGCTTGTCGGCCGCGACCCGGAAGAACAGCGAGGCCACCAACTGGCCCGTGTCCGTTTTTGGGAACTCGCCGGGCGCAGAGGCTTGATGGCTTATTGACCGGCGACGATAGACCCGCCCGCTACGTGCACCACCTTGGATCTTCTGCTTGGCGTAGGCGTCGAGCATGACCACGGAGCCTGCAAGCGCCGTGCCGATACCAGAGCGCGCCTGAAGGGGCAGGCGGTTGAGCTGCTTGATGAGCTTGTCGGCGCCGCGCACGGTCATGACGGCTCGCCTTCCACGCAGAACAGTTGCTGGAATTCGGTGCCTTCGGTCTTCATGTCGTCCGACAGGTTGCGGACGGCTTTGATGTTGTAGACGCGGGTGCCGTACACGACGCGGAGTGTGGCGGCTGTGGTGGTGTCGGAGAGGGCGCCCTGGTAGCGAACGGTAATGCGGGCGTCCACCCGGCTTTGCAGCTGGGCGCTCACGTAGATTTCGCGGCCTGCCATGGGTTCTATCTCGGCCCACAGCGCAAGCAGCTCAGACCACGTCTCAGAACGCCCACCGACAGCGTCATCCACGGTTGCAGCAGATTGCACGGAGATCCGCTTATTAGCGGAAGAGGGGAAGTCGGCCCCGCACTTGCACATCAGACGGCACCGAATGCCTCAGGCAGCCGGAAGCCGTCGTAAAGGGTTTTGGCGCCTTCGGGGATGTCCCCGCACACCTTGGCTGAATAGCTGGCAGCAACGTGCTGGAGAATGCCTTGCCGGATAGGCTCGGGGACCGAAGCGGCGGCGAGGCCGTACCCGGCGACGAAGGTAATCTTGATACCCGCGTACTCGCGCAGGCTGGACGGCCAGCTATAGCCGTCATTCAGGAGAATGCGGGCGGCGCTTGTGTCGAGCGTGTAGGTCTCCGCCAGCACGGTGGTTTCAGCGTTGGCGCAGTCTGTGGTTTTGATGGTGGTAATAGATTGGATGGGCTCACGAGACAGGCGAATGGCCCGCCCACGGTGGTGCAGGATGGCAGCCAACGGGTTGTGATGGTGGCCATGGTGGTAATCATGGTCCTCGCTAAAGCGATCCATGACGAGCTGCCAGGTCTGGGTGATGAAGGCCCGCTTGGTGTATTCCTCCGCCGCGCGCCGGGCCGAGGCGATGAGGATGGCAAGCACGGCATCATCAGCCGAGGAATCGATGCGGAGATATGTCTTCACGTCAGCCAGCAACACCGGCTCAGTGCCCGGTGCTGTGACTAGCGTGTAAGCCTTCAAGCTAGGACGCCTTGTTAGCGGGCGCCTTGCCGATCGCCTTGTTAGCGGGCGCGGCGGCTACGGCCTTTTCGTCTGCCAATTCGGCGGCCTTGTCGTCGATGAAGGATTTGCCAAGGCCTTCGGAGACCTCACAGATCTCGCCAGCATCGTAATGTTTGGTGGTGTGGCCGTCGTTCGAGCCGAGGCTGTTGCGAAGCATCTTGATTTTCATCGCAATTTCTTTCGATTGTTAAAGCATGGGGCGGCGAACCGCCCCATCAGGTCTAGGCGGCTGGGCCAATCTCGGGACGGCCGAGGATTGCGGTAACGCCGACCGTCGCACCGGACGTGACGCTGGTGCTGACAACGCTGGCACGCACGTAGCGTTTGTTGCCGACGTAGCCGAGCTTCTTCATTGTCTGTGCGGCGCTAACGGCAGTACCGGCAGCAGTGCCAACCAAGTCATCAGCTGCCGGGGTGACGCCATCTGACAGGCCAGAGTCGTCGCCATGAGTGACGGCGAGGGTGAAGGTGCCGTCAGTGCGGGCGCCCACGTTCAAGACGAACGTGAGGCCGCCATATCCTTGAGTGTCGAGGATAACGCCGTTGGTGGTGGTGCTGGACGAGATGGCTGCCGTGTTAAGGGCCACCTTCGGCGTCAAGCTGTTTGCGGTATCGAACTGCATGTTCGGGACTTTCGATTGTTACTAGGAGACAGACATCCGGAGGAGCTTGATGGCGTCATAGTTGGTGACGGCACCGCCTACGCGCTTCTCGGCATAGAACTTGGTCATGCCCGGCGCGGTGTAGGGGTCCTTCAGGACGGAAATCGCCTGACGGTCCACGACGGTGTAGGCGCGGGAGAAATCCCCGTAGGCCACCGCAAGGGCGTTGGACGCGATCACCGGCATGTCGGATGCCAAGTAGACCGGTTTCTCCAGCAGGGACAGCGATGTGCCCAGCACGGTGCCGGTAGGACCGCTCTGGGGCTGGAGGTTGAAGAAGCGGAACACGTTGGTGCCGGACAGCTTCAGGTACTCGATGAAGGTTGCGCGGTTCATCATCATGGATGCGTTCGCCTGGTAGTCTTCCTTGAGCGAACCCATCAGCTGAATCAGGCCAACTTCGGCCGGCGCGGTGGTGCTCCCGTTGGCGATCTGCTCAATCGCGCCCCGCTGGTAAGCGCCGGGAGTGGTCCAGTTACCGTAAGTGAGAAGGCCGCGGGGCTTGCTCACGCCGTCGCCGGTCAGGAAAGCGGTGTTCTCGAGGCGGGAGAACCGGTCGCCGATCTTGCCGGTGAGCCAGGCCTCAACGTCGAACTCGGCGTCGGCCAGCATTTCATTGCTGGTTTTGGGATAGGCGTAGAGCTTCTTGGCGACGATTTCGAGCTTGCCGAGCTGCGGGGTGTTGGTCTCGGAAGGCGTGTCGTTTTCGCCTGCCCAGCCCGCGCTAGCCTCATCGTCATCCAAGATGACTTCGACACTCTTGTGGCTGGTCTTGATGACGCTTGCCACCTTGCGCATCGGCGAGGTCTCGAACACGCGACCGTTCACGATACCGAGCATTTGCGGGGTGACGAGGTAGCCGCCGTTGGCGAGGTTGTCGGTGGACAGGGCCTTCACCTGGTCGACGGTCAGCTTGTTGGCGTCACCACCAGCGCGAAGGAACGCGACAAACGCTTCCTTCTTCTCGCGGGAGACGGCATCCTCAGCTTTTTCGCCGGTGCCGGTGCCAACGCGCTCGACTGCGGCTTGCAAAGCAGCCTGCTTGCTTTGCAGATCTTCAAGCTTGGCACCGATGTCGGTGGAGATTTTATCAATCTGGCCCTTAATCAGGCCGTCGGTGTCTTTTTGGGACTTTTCTTGGGCGGCTTGCAGGGCGGTAAGGCCAACTTGCAAATCACCGCCGAGCTTAGTCAGCTCTTGGAGTTGATCCATGAGGGAGGAACTTTCGTAATTGGTCTTGGGCGCCTTTCAGCGCCAACAGAGCCAATGCCGCGTCTCCACCCTCTCGGTGTGCTTGCAATGCATTGAAGCCTTTAGAGGCAATAAGCTTTGCCTCTTGCTGGCTGTATTTGCCTGCCTCACGCAGGAAATCTTCAAAATCCCGAATGGTATCGGGCGCGGATTTTACCGCTGAAATGGTCGCCGCCTCGTTGGCGGGGAAGGTCACGATTGACACCTCGTACAGGCGCACTTCCTTGATGTGCGTAATACGTGTGTCGGCGTTGGTTTCCTCACGGACGGTGCGGAATCCGATGGAAAGACCGCTCAACGCACCTTGCTTGAGCAGGGAATAAGCCTCACGGGCCGCCTGCACTTCGAGATTGAGTTTGCCGCGCACAAAGAGGCCGCGTTCATCCTCCCGAGCTTCGAGGTAGACGCCGCCCACCATCCAGGTTGAGTGTTGAAGCAGGAGCTTCGGCAGGCCGTTCTTCTTCAGGCTGTCAACGAACGCACCTTTATCGACGACCTCATTGTAGCTATCGACCACACCAAACACAGAGCCATAACCTTCAAACTCGCCGCTAGCATCGTCACCGACTGCTTTAAACTCTGCGCTAAACTCAAGGTGCTTTTTATTCATGGTTATATTTAGCTCACAACATTAAACATCACGCAATAACTATTCCTGCTCCTTAAAGGTGAGGACGCAACGGCAGTTAATACAGTTGTCGGCACCGCCGCGCGGGTCGCCCGGCCGCTTCATGCGGACACCGCCGACGAGAAAATCTTCATCCAGCCCGATAGGCGGATGGTCGGCCATTGCCGCATGATTTATGCGCGTGCGCTCATCCATCACCGGCAGCCACGACTTGAGCAGCCTGAGGCTGTCATCGCGGCCGAGCTTCGCTGCACCTTCCTCGCTGGCGAACATCATGGCCGCGTGGACTTCGGTGCGAGCGATCGTGCTGGCACGCCATGCCGACATCGCCTGCACCTTCAGCAGGCTGGTGGCGACCTCGACCGGGTTGAACTCGACATCAGGGGCAAGCGCCTGGTCGACAATGCGCTGCATGTCCTGCCGGGTGGTGGCGGCGGTCTCGCGGGCGCGCTGTGCGCCGTTCTCCTGTATCCAGAGCCGGACGAGGTAAAACCACAGCTTGTCCCAATCCTCCTTCCTCCCGAGGCGGTCATGCACTGACTTGATGCCGCCCAGCGCCTCCTTCAGGCCGAGACGTATGGCGATGCCGTCGTACCGGGCGGCAATGTCCATCATGTTCGCCGTGTGCAGATCGGCGCCGGTCTGCGAGAGCTGGCGGAGCAGGGGGAAGTTGGCGGCGGCTTCCTGAATGTAGCGGTTCTTTTCGGCTTCGACCTCTTTGGCGAAAGGGACCTCCACCACGCGCATCAGCGCATCCCACCGGGCCAGCGGGTCTTTCGTTTTGGCCCGCCAGAGGATCACCCTATGCAGCAGCCTTGAGGTGAGGGGCGAGCGCGTCGGCAATCTCAGCCGCGGTGTAGCCGCTGGCCTTCATCGCCTTCACCAGCTCGGTATTGGGCTGGGTCTCGATCGCATCGAGCGGCTTCATGGTGCCGGCGATGAGGAGTTGGTCAGCGCCGTCGAGTTCGGCATAGCCCATCTCGGCGCGGGCTTCGTTCGGCGTCAGCAGGCTACCTGCCACCGCGTCTTTCATGCGCTTGAACAGGCGTTCGCGCTTCGGTTCGAGCGCAGGCACGCTTTCCGAGTTATAGGCCAGGTATGTGCGGGTGTTCTTCTCGGCGGCGCCGTAGAGCGGCATGACGAATTGGCCGAGCTTCTTGATGACGACGTTGAGCAGCGGCAGCACGGTTTCCGTCCACAGGCGCTCCTGTGCCGAATCCATGTTGGAGAAGGTGGCGGCATCCATCGTCAGCAGCGGCAGGGGAACGCCGTAGACGAGACCGGTGTTTTTGGCTGCCTCGCCCATGTTCTTCTGGAAATCCATGTCCTTGGGATTGTGGGACAGGGGTGTGAACTTGGCGCCGCCGGTGAGGAGGGGAATGTTGCCGGCATTTACTGCCCCTTGCCAGGCCTTTTTGAAATACTCGCGAAGCTGCGACAGCGTGGTCTCAGAGGGAGCGTTGGTGAATTCCACCACGCCGGATGGCCGGGCGCCATTCACCAGCAGGGCCGAGTTCCACGCACTGCCCTGGTTGTGAATGTCGACGGCGCGGGCGGCTGGAGAGAGAGGCGACAGGCCGCGCCACGGGTCGAGAGGGTTGAACGTCTTGATGTGGAGGATCTGGCTGGTGCCGTCGAACTGGTTTACCGGGAACGTCTTCTTGTCGGGGCCGGAGCCGAAGACATACTGCTCAGGGATGCCGCCCTTGCCGGGCTTCACTTCCATGGCATCAGGATTGAGAATGTGCAGCTCGACCGGCTTGCCAGTCTCAGGCAGCCGCAGGATGAATACCTCGCCCGCCACCCGGTGCCACGCCACCAGCTCCAGGGCGAAGTCTTCCCACGTCTGCATCTTGTTGGGCTGGGCCATCAGGCTGAGGATGGGCGCCGCTGTATCAACCTTCTTTTGCCCTTTGGCGTCGAAGCTATGCAGCTCCAGCTTTACCGAGGCGGCAGCGCTGGCAATGATGTTGGCACAGGCGAATACGACGGGGTTTTGCGAATATCCTTCCTTGGCATAGGCCTTGATGTTCTGCGGAAGGCTGTCGGTGCCGTTGATGAAAAATGTGGTCATGCCGGGCGCCGGCAGCGCCTTCTTAGAAAACCAGTTTAAAACTCGCACTTACAGGACAATCAGTTGTGGTTCTGGCGGTCGGCTATTCCGGGCATGAACCGCCAGCGCCAAAGCCATCACACAGTCATCGTGCTGGCCTTCAGGTGCGGAATACCGTACTCCCGTCCGTGTGTATTCGTATTCGAAGCTTTCCAGCTCGGATACAATTACCCCATCAGGATAGTGCACTTCGCCCCGTTGGATGGCAACCGCTAAACCTTCCATCAACATTTGCTTGGATTGCGCGGTGAACTTTAAGCCAATGAAGTTATCCCCGACCTTATTCAGCATTTCAACAATAGGGTCGCCAACGCCAGTGCTGTCCAATACCGTATGCGTGTGGCCGCAAATGAGCTTGATGTGGTCGATGGTATCGGTCCAAGGCTTCTGAAAGCGGGTGTGCAGGCATGTGGCGCCGCTGGCATCCAGCCCATGCAGCACCGTCCAGTCGACGGACTTGGCCAGGTCGCCACCGAAGACGATTGGTGCGTGGTTTGAAAGCGGTGCGATGTTCTGCCGGATGAATTGCAGCCCGAACGGGTTACCGCCGTCGTCGGAAGGCTCGCACAGGTACAGCTCCCGGAATACCGCGTCCGGCAAGGCGCGCCGGGCGTCGTCCAGCTCCTCCTGAGGGAACACACCGGCCGCGACGGCGTCAGTAGCAATAATCTTGTGGTAGCTGTGCCCCTGCTCCCCGCCTTCAGCCTTGCGGCAACCGAGGTAAAACCAGTTTTTACGGCCTTTGACGTTCCCGATGATGCGGACGTGCCCACGGGTGGCGGTGAGTGTCGAGCGGATGGCGTAGAAGGCTTCCACGCGCATACGGCTGGCTTCGTCCAGCACTGCCGCCCACACGTCTTCCCCATAGAGGTTGTCGGTCTTCTCGCCCGACTTAAACGAGATGATGGCACCGTTGGGGATGATGGTGATGGTTTGTTCGGTATCGTTGCAGCGGATAAGCTCATGCGGAAGGCCACGCTTCATCCGGCCATAGGCGATCTTGGCTTGCGCGAAGACTGGCGCTACCCACCAGAATTGCCGTCCCGGCTTGCCGAGGAATAGAGCCTGCTCAAATAGCCAGGCCATGCAGGAGACGGTCTTGCCGCTCTTGGTGCTGCCCTCAATCCACGAGTAGCGGCTATCGTTGAAGAAGGCGGCTGTTTGCTTGGCGTAGAGCTTAGGCCGCTGGTAGACGTGTTCGCTCACTCATGGCGGCTAACGCTTGGGCAACTCGATTACGATTTGCGGGTACTTCTCGTGCATATCCGCGATCTGGCGGTACGGAATATCGAGCCACAGCATCAACCCGTCGAATATCTGGCCTTTCCGCCACCCGTCGACCATAAAGGGAAGTTCACGAACCAAGCCCGCTTGAAGTGCCATGCGAAGACGATGGACTTGGCCTCTACCTAGCACGCCCAATATCCCATCTGAAGTTCTGACATAACCTCGCATCGGCGTTCTTAGCTGTTGTCGATTTTGAGCGTGAAGACGGGCGGGGCGTCCTTGTTGGCCGAGTGCTCGACCTCCTGCTTATCGCGCCATAGGTCGGGGCGGCGGTTCTTCAGGAAGAAGATAAGCGCCTGAGTGTCGGGCGGAGCGGTCATCTCCAATGTGATGACCTCGACCCGCTCTTCCTCAGACATCTTTTTGAAGGTCTTAGGGTCGTATTTTACCGACTTGAGCTTGACCTCCTTCTGCTGGGAATAATGAGCACCTAGGGCTCGGTCTATAAGCTTTTCGGCCACTTCTCGGTCGGCGATAGCCTTCCCGCCCTTTATGGACTTAAGAAATTCGGGTTGAGCCTTCTTCCAAGCGTTAATCGTCACCTCGCTCACATCGAAGAATTCGGCAAGATCGGCGTCGATTGCACCGAGTCGGCAGAGCTTCGCGGCCTGCTCGCTGTATTCAGGTTTAAACTCAGTCGGACGGCCTACGCTCTTCTTCACCCCTACACCCTACGGCATAAGCAGCCACCCGCCAACAATTACGTTTGACACCAATAAGGAATAGCGAGACGCTAAAGCACTTAATCAATCGAAAGTGAAAATCATGGCTTTTCTATTAATCTTCGGTGCTGTCGTCTTCGGCGTTGCCAACATGGGCTTCAACCAGGCCAAGGCTAACCCGGATGCCCCGCACTTCCTGGATTCCAAGTCCAACGCCCATCAGTAACCGTTGCTTCAACAAAAAAGCCCCACGTGGGGCTTTTTCTTTCGCGAACCGCACTCATTGACCGGCGATCTGTTTCGCGGCTAATAGCACGGACGGCGACAACGCCCGTGGGTACACGTCATGGCTGAGCCTCATACAGAACCTGAACCCGAAGCCGCCGAGGGTGCGGCTCCGGTGGTCCTAACTAAAGGATCACGAAGGTCGTTCAGTAATGTTCGACGAGACCTAACAGAGGAAGACCTAAAATCGCCAGCTGTGCAGAAAATGCTGCTCGATGACACGGATCGGTTGGCCGAGGAATTGAAAGAGGCAAAGGACTTTCAGGAGAAATTTCGTAAAGAGGCGAACAATTTTCAGGAAATGTTCCATCAAGCCGACAAGCAGCAGGCGATTCTCACCGAAAAATTGAAGCCGCATTCCGGATTTGAGGTGATGGCAGGTGGCTGTTTGGCTGTGGGAGGTGCGGCGTTGGGCTATGCACCGAGCATTTGGTCAGCCCAGCAGAACACCTCCATATTACTGTTAATCTTCGGCGCTATCGTCCTATTGGCTGGGTTGGCTGCGAAGGCATTACGACTATGAATCTGGAACTCCGTTCAATCATAGAACCTGGCAATATCAGGCTTGAGCGGCTCACGTTGAGAGTAAAATCTGCTCTCGACATAGGAGATTTTCTGGTCGCGCAAGTGGGCTGGGTCGGTAGCGAGCCGAGTATCCAAATTTATCACACCTTTTGGTTTCCTTATGACCAGATCACGGCGGGCGACTTGGTGATAATATATACTCGCGAAGGAACTCCTTCCAAGAAAGCGCTGAAGGCCGGAAATACGGCACACTTCTTTTACTGGGGGTTAGACAACCCGATCTGGGCGAATGATTTTAGAGGCGCCGCAGTTATGCATGTTCCGGAGTGGAAGGCGCGAATTGCCACGGAACTTTATCGGCCAAGCAGCCCGTAATAGATTCGCCGAATCAGACTCGTTTTGCTAGGCCTCTGCAAAGACTTGCAGGAGCGGGCTTACGGGGATGGCGGAGGCGCCAAAGGTTGGGGAGGTCGCGGCTAAGCTCGAAAGGCTTAGTCCTGTTCAGCTCGACCTTATCGACTCGATAGCCAGCCAGCTCATCCAGCCCCCGGATTATCAGCGCTACCTGGATTCGGACTTGGTTTCTGATGGCGTGCTCTGGAGCTTTGGCGACGCCCTGCGCGTCCATCATTGCTTCTCGGTCGAGCCGTTCACGAAAGACCGCTTCGAGTACGCCCTTGAACGCTCAATCAATGCAAATGGCGGCAAGGCCACCAGAGCACCGCGCGGGAATCCAGGGCACGACCTGACCATCGGCAATGTCGCCTATTCGCTGAAGACCCAAGCTAACGCGGGCATCAGAGCCGACTTCATACATATCTCGAAATTCATGGAGCTGGGAAAGGGAACGTGGACGGATAAGGTGGAAGATCTGGACGGACTACGTGACCAGATGTTCCACCATATGCGAAGCTACGAGCGCATCATAACTCTCCGCAAGCTGCCGCTGTTCGGCAACGAGTATTATGAGCTGGTTGAAATCCCGAAGGCCTTGCTCCTAGAGGCTGCCAACGGCGAAATGAGCATGATGGAGAACAGCCGACAAATCCCGAGGCCTGGTTATTGCCGGGTAAGGGACGAGAACGGCGTCGTTAAGTTCGAGCTCTATTTCGATGGCGGAAGCGAGCGGAAGCTGCAAATCAGGGTATTGCGTAAGGCCCTCTGCACGGTTCACGCGACCTGGAAATTCCCGAGCAATCAGCCGGTGGCGCTATAGCAAAGACGGTTGATGTCTTGCTGCCCGGATGCGGCTTACAGCCAAATCCGCAAACTCTGAATTCACCTCGATGCCGACAGCTTGACGGTTAAGCCGCTTGGCGACGGCACCCACGGTCCCCGAGCCAAGGAATGGGTCTAGGACTAGGTCATGTGGGGCAGTTCCGCCGAGTACGCAAAGCTCGACGAGTTTCGAGGGGAAAACGGCGAAGTGGGCGCCCTTGAAGGGCTCCGTGTTGATATTCCAGACCGTGCGACGGTTCTTGCTGCCTTGGGTGCCTGTGGCGGGCTCTACCATTCCTGCCTGGTCGAAATAGTACTTCTCGGATTTCGTGAGCAGGAAGACGAACTCGTGAGAGCGGGTGGGACGGTCCTTTACCGACTCAGGCTGGCAATTTGGCTTGTTCCACACGATGTCTGAACGCAGATACCAGCCATCCGCCTGCAGGGCGAAGGCGATCTTCCACGGAAGGCCGATGAGGTCTTTCGGCTTCAGGCCATCAGGCGTGTCCGGGCGATAGGTCATAGCCCGGCCCTTGTTCTTCTTGTCCGGTGCTCGCCACGTGCGCCCACCGCTCGTGTAAGCGTCGCCGATGTTCAGCCAGAAGGTGCCGTCGTCACGGAGAGTGCGGCGGACTTCGCGAAACACGCTCACGAGATCCCGGACATAATCATCCAGCTCGTCTTCGGCACCTATCTGATCGGGATGCTCGTAATCACGAAGTCCCCAGTAGGGTGGGCTGGTGACGCAGCATTGAAAATGCCCGTCTGGAAATTCCGCGAGCTTGTAACGGGCGTCGGCCAGATACACCGATACGCCGTCTTCCGAAAAATACAGATCGGTGGGTTCGGGCAGGTTAGCTTTTGCCGCTGCTGATCTCATGTTGAAAAGCCCTGTTGCCACACCGATAAGAAACCACCCTACTGACGGGTGGTTGAGTACGAAACTGAAAAGGCCCTAGCCATCGCGATGAACACACAGTTTTTTGGCCAATTTCGGTCTCTCACTGCACCGTGTCCGTCTTCGGATAGACACCTGTGGCCAAATACTCGCAGAACTGGAGCGCGGCTCGGACGGTAGTGGTGTCGTTCACGAAATGAGCGTCATCCTCGATTTCATCGCACACCAGCAGGAGTTTGCGGCCAGTTTCCGCCAGCTCCTCCGGCATCCCGGCAATCTGGCGAAGGAAGGCTGCTCGGGCTTCGTCTCTGGTCACTGGGGCCTCCAAAGAGGCCGAGTCTACACGGTCTTGGGCGAGAGTGAATCCCCCTACGCCTTCACGGGCGCGGCTCTAATCGCGTATTCATCCACCTCATCCGGATACTGCGGCTCCTTGTATTGAGCGACCACTGCATCTGGCCATATTCCCTTGCACCGCCCTAAACCAATGTTGGCGTCAAAGTACTGCAATGCCCCCGTCATGGTGCAAAAACCAGTGGTCAGCGGAAAAGGGTAGTTCGCAAGGAAACTCTCAAACTCGGCCTTGCTTACGACCGTGAGGGCGCCACCAAGGACGCGCACAGGCACAGCGCTGGCTTCACTCGCCTTTGGGGTTTCCGTATCGCTAAACAGCTTCACCAGTTCCGGCTTAATCCGCACCGGCTCTGCCATCCGTTCTTCCAGCTTTGCCATCTCTTCGGCGTTGAGCGAGATGTTGGCTGCGGTTTCCAGTTGGGTGATGTAGGCTGCTAGCGGCTTAGAGAGCCGGTATTGGCTTTCCAGTTCGATGAACTCAATAGCTTCGTCCACCAGTTTTGGGCGAGCAGGTGGCGACACCGACTTGCTAGCACCGCACCGAGTGCACATGAGTTTGGTATACGGATGCTCATTAGCCGCCGTAATGTCTACCCAGTTATGGGTGCGTGCGCACTGCCCGTCAGCCACGCCGCTCTCATCATAAATCGTATCCACATTGGTTTCTTCCGTTGATTAGGCTGCCTTACGGCGGATAGGTGAGCCCAGAACGTCGTCCCTGAGGTAGAGCGGCCTACGCCGGTCGGCGGGGTCGCGCTCCTTTTCCCACTTCTTGAGCCACGCAGTCTGCTGCACTGCAGCCACAGTCGAGCTACCACGCAACGTCGCCGCCAGCTCTGCGCTGACGAAAATTCGTCCGTCTATCAGGTGTTCGCCTTCGTTCAGGCCATCCTCGACAGCATGCTTCGTTTCACCGGCCAGAGTGACCAAGGGCGCCACAACGGCAACTGCTCAGGCTGCCTCAGCTGCCTCGACTTCCGGCGCTGCATCTTCGAATCGGAAGGTTGCAGGCATCTTGGGCAATGTCTCGACCGGTACCGGCTTCGCAGCTTGAACCGGGATAGCAGCGGCCTTCTTGAACGCGGCCATTGCCGAATCGGCGGTCGCAGCCTTCGGTTCGGCCTCGACCAGATTTGCCCGGCTCACGGCGAACGCCTTCTCGGCTTCACCGGCCGGAGCGCGGACGGATATCAAGTTGACGGCCATCCCGAATTTTTCGTTGAGGATGTGTGCCTTGAGAACATCACCGCAGTTGGCGTTGAGAACGTCGAGAAGCGCTATTTCGGTCATTTCACGCCTCCACGCTTCACTGCCCGGCGTTCGCCCGGACGTTTGCCCGTCCAGTAGTGTACCCGGTGATCCCCGCGTCCCGAATGGTTCGGCACGTTGAAATGCCCGCGGGGATTGTCGGCGCGGTAGAGATACCCTTGGCGCCGGAGCCGCGTGAACATCTTCCGCGGGTCGGTGGTACCCATCCGCTGTGCCGTCAATGCGTCGATGACACCGTACTTCTCCAGGTGGGCGATAACGCGAGCCTGCACGCCCATCTGGGATTCGGTGGGCGGGAGAGGGCGCTTGCCAAGCATGTGGCCGGGGAGGGCGAGGAGCTGGCGGAGGTTCATGACCGCGCCTTCGCAATAAGGCCCATGAACTCATCAATCCACCCGACCACCAGCTTTGCCGGTTGGTTTTTCTCCGGTGTGTCGCCGGTGCGTATGGCAAGGAAGAACCGCTCAGCAGCAGAACCGGAGTTGGCCTCGATGCCGTCCAGATCGTTGTAGGAACAGCCGCGCACATTGGCGATGGTGCCGCACAGGCAGGCGCATTGCCCCGAATATGTCGAGCCGTTCACCTTTCCGTCAATCAGAGCTTGGCGCAGGGCCGGGACTTCCGGGATCGCGTTCAGCAGAACGCCCCAAATATCGTGCTTGATGGCGCGCAGGTTCGCCTCCGACAGGTTCGCCTCCGACAGGTTCGCCCACGACAGGTTCGCCTCCGACAGGTTCGCCCACGACAGGTTCGCCTCCGACAGGTTCGCTTGCGCGGATACCGCCGCGCGCACTGCCAGGCCAAGCTTCAACGAATAGCTGGCGTCGTCCGCACAATTAATCTCTGCTGTAAAAATCACTTCACCGGAAAAACGGTGCTTAATGTCAAATTTCACGTCCTCGCTTTCTCTTGGATTAACAGAACACGGACATGCCGGCGTACAGCGCACCGAAGGCGAAGCCTGCCGACACGATGAGAAGGTTGCGCTCGCACCAATCCACAATGCGGTCAGTCCGCGTCTCGGGGTGGTAGATAGGGGTATAAGTCATTTCAGTATTCCTTTTATTGGTTGGTAAAAGGATGCTGAGCCGAGTTTTAACAAATGTAAATACCCTATTGTGAAAATATTATAACACAATAGTCTTGCCACCTTTAATATATTGCCCCACTATATTATTACCCAATAAACAAAGGAGGGGTATTATGAGAAGTCAACCAACACCAGCCATGCCGTCACTGGCAGACATTATGCGAACCGCGAAGGCGCGTTCGGAGGAAAAGCGCTGGAATGAGAAGGTCGGCGAGCTTGTCGACATGATCGACATTCTGGCGACTGAGCGTAGCCCGGCGGCGCTGGTCGAGGCCGTGCGCAAGCGTGGCTACAACATCGAAGCCGACACCGGGATGCTTGAGCGTCGCGGCCTAAGCCTCAACTAATTCCAAAGTTTCGGCATAGTGCCGGAAACGCTGCGCAAGCGGCACCTAAACCAAAACGAACGAAATGAACTACAATGAAACTCAATGACGCTTTCCCGTCCAACTACCTTAAATCTGCTGACTTGCAGGGCCGTACCGTGACCGTGACCATTAGCAAATACGCCATGGAAAAGCTGGGCGATGAGCAAAAGCTAATCCTCCACTTCCTTGGTAAGGAAAAAGGTATGGTCTGCAACCGCACCAACGCCACCCTCCTTGCCTTCTACTACGGCGAAGACCTGAACCAGTGGATTGGCAAATCCTTCCTGCTGGGCACTGAGCCGGTCACCTTCCAAGGGAAAGTCACCGAGGCCCTTCGCGTAAAGGGCACGCCGACTACGAATGCAGCGCCTGCACCAGCACTTCAACCCGCGCCGGTCATGGCGCCAGCACCGGTCGCAGACGCGCCGTTCGATGATGAGATCCCATTTTAGGGCAACCTAGATGTTCTTCATCATCGATACCAAGGATAAGCGGGCGGAGGCGGCAACTGCTGTCTCCCGCTTGCCTGCCTCTCCACGCTATTCGGTCGAGATAAAGCCTTACAAGCGCAATCGCAGTCTCGCCCAAAACCGGACGATGTGGATGTGGTACGCGGTCATAGCCGACCACATGGGCTGTGAGCCCGAAGATCTGCACGAGGAAATGAAAGTCCGCGTGCTGGGCGTGGAACGGAAGATTGTCGCCGGACAGGCGTGCATCATCCCGAAAAGCAGCACGACGCTCGACGTGGACGGCATGGGGCGCTTCATGGCTGCCATCGAGAGCCTTGCAGCAGACCTGGAGGTAAAGCTCCCTGCAACCGATGAATACGACTATGCGATGCACGGGAAGAGAGCGGCATGACCTCGCCCCAGCTCGATAAAGAAACCCAGCTCCTGAGGGATGCCTGGATTGCCGCAGAGAATGCGCGCAGGGAAGCCGGCGAAGCCCTCATAGAAGCCCACAAGAATTCCCCGCTCGGCATCGCTTACGCCGCAGCGAAGGACAACGCGAAACGCGCAAAGGAGGCTTTCTCCCAAGCGTTTCATAATCAACGAAAGTCTAAATTATGAGAACCAAGACAGTCGGCTACGACGTGGACAAGAAGCGCGTCGTTCTGGAGATGTTCCGACACCCTGACCTTAGGGAAGTTATGACCCGCCTCCACGACAAGACGGGAATGGTCAGCTCGATCGACATTATCCGCCTGGCACTGAAGCAGTTGGATGCCAATCTGCCGGCCGCGCCGAAACCTCAGGCCGCTGACGCCTAAACCTAAATCCCCAAGAAGAAGATCCCCCCAAATGGACATTGTTAGAGGGCTGAAGCCACTCACCGACGTGGAACGAGCGTTTGCCGCCGAGAAGCACCGGCAGCTGAAAGCGGAAATCCAACTGGTCTGCGAAATGAACCCGGACCTATTGGACTATCCGCGGGGCTTGACCGGAAATTATGTAGTCTCTGGGAAAGATGGAGCGGGTTTGTCTACGAGCGCGAAAACCCGCGTCTGTCAGAATCTCTTAGCCTTGCGGCGGGCGATGGACCGCAGGCGAACCGCGCTTGCATTATCGGGGTTCGCGCGGGCTACGCCACCGTCACAGCAACCTTGACGGAATCCGCCTCGCCATAACCCTTCCGGCAAACCAGCTCGACCACCTGACTATCATCCAGCCAGACGCCGGCAGCCGTCATCGCATCGAGGATCGCCTTGGCGAGGTTGTCCACATCACCGCGTGGCCATCCGCCTTCCAGCCGGGCGGCACGGCGCTTTTTGCTATCGCTGACGGGCGGTGCCTCGACGCATTCAATTGAGACGCTCACACGGCCCGCGTATTGACCGGTGACCAGCTTCCTAATGTCAGTCTCAGCCTGTTTCTTCCAGGCGGTGTATGTTTTGGGATAATGCACGCCCCAGCGTGTCACCCTTGGCCGAGGGCACGGTGGCGTCTTGTAGGGTAGGGTAAACTCGACTTATGCGGCAATCTCTTACTGCCCATCAGACTTCAGCTTGGTCACATCGTCAACGGGTTTTAGGCTCAGCCATCGCCAGCGACGGTTCCAGACCGGAAACTTCCGTAGTCCCTGGCCGAGGTTGTCGAGCCCACGCACGAGGAAGTAGATCGCTGCGAGCATCTGGAGGAGGTGGGTGACAAAGGGGATAGTGTAGATGTTGGTTCCGACATCCGGCTTCGGGCCGCCCACACCCAGGAAGAACAGGGTGATGAAAACCAGCGCGAGGGCTGCAGCTATCTCGACCAGACCGTAAAGCCAGCGCTGGTTTTCCCTCATCCAATACAGGACGATGCCAAACACGATAAACGTGAGGTAACCGGCTGCGAACGTGAGGTAGATGATGCCCTTCAAGTACGGCGTATCCAGACCGAGGTTCAGAGCGAGGCCAAGTAGAGGGATGCTAACCAGCGCAGACCCCATCAGCACCGTTTTGAATATTCTCTGCCCTTTGGATATCCCAACCGATTCCATGACACCCCTCGCAAAGCCCGCCGCCAATATGGACTAAGGCACCGGATTGAAAACCCTTTTCTTGCGCCACTTCTCCCAGCCGCTCCCCTTGCCGCGATCGAGCGCATAGTAGGTCTCGCCTCCAAACTCCTGCGCCATCCTCTCCGCCTGAAAGGGCTCCTTAAACCGGAAGGCCAGATATTCCTTGTCGCCCCGTCGGATGAAGGCGTGCCGACTGGCACAGTTCATCTCATGCGCCCGGCTATGGGCGGGGTCATAATTCTTCTCGCAGCAGTTCTCCCACGGAATGACGGCATGGTGCGGCCAAAAGCGGTCGAGGTAGCCGTCGGTGTTGATGCCTTTGTGTCGGGCAGGCATTAGAACCTCCTAAAATGGGCGGGAATATGTTCACGTTCCGTTCCATGTGAGTCAAGGCCAGGTTGTTTTGTGCCTTTTTTCATGCATAACTTGGCCACTGCTTCCGGTTAGCGGGTGGCAGAAACAAGGGGGAAATAATGAAAATAAGATTTTTGGTGATGGGTGTGTGTGCGCTTGCGTTTAGTTCTGGAGCCAGTGCAAGCGATGTCACCAATGTCGTCTTTCATCCAGCTTCGAGTTGCCACGAACAAAGTTCATGTGCTGCTACCAATCTTCCCGTCATAAAAGTGGTTTCCTTTTGCTATTCGCGGTGCGTAACTAGGCAAGCCAGCTGTGCACGCTCCTGTGGGGATGACTCGGAGTGCATCGACAACTGCATAGAGGTTGGCGACGAGTGCAAGAATGACTGTGGCGGCAACTAGTCGTCCGAGAATTGAAGCCAATTTTGCAACAACCGTCTTCTGGCGAGCACGTTCGTCCCGATCGCCACCTTCACATCGCGAATGAACGAGGCCAGCGAAGGGATCTTGCCTTCGCCGCGGATTGCCCAGCGGTAAGCCTTACGGATGGCGTAGAGCGGGAATTCCTCCAGCTCCTCCGTCCAAACCAGCAGTTGCGCCCGCAGCTTGGCCTGGTCGCCGGTGTAGAGGTTGAACGCGGCAAACAGCATCGAGACGACCTTCTCCAGTTCGGCGCCCTCGGTATGGGCAGGCGCCAGCACGTCAGTAAGGGATGACACGGCGGCCATTACTGTCGCGCGCAACTCCGGCGTCAGTGCCGGTGGCGCCGGCAGCCGCAGCCCCGTGCTCGCCGCCGTCAGTTGGGCGTGTTCCATGTCGGTGAGCCACGACTGCACCGAGGGCGGCAGTAAGTCCCCCACCAGCCGCTCCGCCAGCGCCGCCGCTTCGTCCGCTGTGCTTGGCATTGCGACGACAGTGAGAGCGCCAGGTTGCGGGCCAGTCGGCCTTGAGGCCACCGCCGACGGCGTTGCCGCTGGTCCAGTAATCGGAGAAGTCGTCCCACTCTGCGGAGATCCGGGCAGTGTCCCAGCCGAGTTGCTGGTTTGCCCACTCTCCCCATTCGGCGGGCGGTATGCCTGCGCTTGGTTCAAGGAATTGGCCAAGGCGGATTTTAGAGCTTGCACGGGTAGAGGCTTTCGTTGGTTTGGGGGATACAGAGGGAGTTTCGTTTATAGGGTTGTCTATAACAGTTTTGGTTTGGCCCTTTTGGCCAGAACCTAGGTTTGGCCCTTTTGGCCAATACGGTTTGGCCCTTTCGGCCAAAGTGTACCAATAGGTGCGGTTCATGCTGCCGAAGCTGAAATTGTCGCGTGCAATCAAGTTGGCACCGAGCAGTCTCTCCAACGCATTCCTAATCTGCTTTTCACCGAGATAGGGGAAGAGTTCAGACCACGCGGCGCGGCTATTATAAACCCATGCCACGCCTTCACGGACATTCTCCTGATTGGCGGTATTCTTGACGACCCAGTAGAGGATGTTTTCGAAGATAATGGCGGCTTCGACGCCAATCTCCCCGGCGACATCGATGTTAAACGAGTGATTCACGGCTCACCCCCTCGAACATCGCGGTGTCGTAAAGACCGAGAAAGCACTCGATTGCGTTGGCCGTGATGAAGCGTTGAAGTTTCATCGGCCGCACCTTCATCTGGTGAGCGATTTGCGTCAGCCGCAGATGCCTACCTGTGCGGGGCAAAGTACGATTGTACTCGGGCTTCAGGCGAAAGATTTCGGAGGCTTCCGTCTCATCCAGTGCCGCTGCCGAGGCGTCAGGCATCAACAGGTAATCGAACCCGTCAAAGTCCTTCTGACGCTCAGTCCAATGCACATGGATACGGGCCGAGATGCATTTGGCTTGGCCGACATAGACGATCCGACCGTCGCGATAGAGCCGGTAGATGCCTCGTCCGATGAACGCCTCTTTAACGAGCTGGGTAGGCAGAAAACAGAGTGTTGACATGGCTATGCCTCCACCCGCTTGAACTCAACCACCCAAACCCACGGGTTGTCGGTCCAGATACAGGTGGGCTTCAGGTTCCATCTTTTGCCACCATCGAGGCGACACATCAGATTGGCGAAAGCCATGCGAGCATCGCCGAGCGCATGGCGCTCCGGATCGGCTTGAGGCCACTCAAGCGACCAGCCACTAGACGCGTTGCGGAAGCCCTGACAATTTGGCCTACTTGTTGCGCCTTCGGCTACGGCATCCTCTTGAGAGATATCCTGCAACCTCTCCACCCGCACACTGACGATTTCCAGCAGAATGCGGCTGGCCCAGCGGGGCATATGGATTGATGGACACCAGCCCTTCGAAAGTTCCCAGTTCGACAGGTTGCTGCCTTCGCGGTACACAAGGCAGTCGCCTTTGTTCATGCTGAAAGCGCCAGAGGGGTCGGTTTCTAGTTCCGGCTTCCAGCCAAAAGCCTCCCGCACCCATAGGCGGTCACCGGGCTGGCCGTGGGGGCAATCCGCGATGAGTGCTTGGTAGCAGTCGGGACAGAACATCCCCACGCGCTTACCTGGCCAAGTATGATTGCACAGTTTGTGAGGATAGTCGGCGGGGCACGGCTTTTCGTGCTTGTCGACGACGGCAGGTTTTACAACGCGCCGCAGCTGGGTTTGACGATTTTCTAAAATGCCACGAACTTCGTGGGCTTTGAGAATAATAGGACGTTCCACATCCCAAGACTTTCCTTTGTTTTTGGCTCCCAAGCGTCAATAGAATAAGCCGGGGATGCGGGCTTGGGTCCGCACCCCTTAAAAACAATCTGGGCTGAAGTCGCAGCGCTTGGCAAGAACAATTCTGGTATACTTGTTAAACCTCGATAACCCTCGTTAATTTTCTTGCCCGTTCTGCGCCCCTGACTCATCCTGTGAAGGTAAATACCTCTCACGTTTAAGGATGCAGCGATGCTGAAACAACGGGCGCCGCCCACTGACGAGCAGCCTATCAACGTCCCCGATCCACGCGCCGATCACATCGACTTCACCAGTGAGTGCAAGCGGTGCCAGGTCGAATGCGATTATTGCCGAGGGTGGAAGCCCTTCTATCAACCGGAGGGAGGTGATCCATCTCCGCCAGCAGGAAAGAATAGGCGGTGACCTGCCGTGCGAACGGGCCGCACGTAAAACAAGCCCGACCACCCCGGCCACGGAGGCTCCCATGATACTGGAGTTCTACAGCGAGGGCGGCCAGCATCCCAAGGTGTTCGACTACTACCTTGACCGCTACGGCTACCCGCGGGCGGTGATGCCGAAGCCGCGCGGCATCGAGGGAGTAAGGCAATTCGTCCTACAGGGCGACCGGCCGAGCCCCAGGCAGCTTGAATGCATCAAGGATGTGTTCCGGCGCCGCCCCAACTGGACGCCCATCTTCTTCTTCGAAGAGTGCCCCTACTGACGCGGGGACACTGAGAGCGGGCACAACAAGATCGTGAACCCGTGTCAACGCACCTCACCCTCGCGAGCCTGTCTGGAAACCAGCGGGATCGGCCCCGCCACCAGCAGGGTGAACGTCTGGACTGCCGCTGCCTTCGCAGGAAAAGTCCCACCAGAGTGCACCAAGATTGCCCCCAGAGCGGGGGCGATTTTGTTTCAACGATGACTCTAGATTCCTGACCGAAACAATAAGTGTCCGCGGCTCCCAAGATCCCCGATTCTCGCCGATTCGCCTCTCCGCTAAACTGGGGGATTCAGCCCGGAGGAGGTGTGGAAGTGACGATTATCGAGTTTTACTGGGATGGCCCAGCGACGGTGATTAAGGATTACGATGTGCTGGTGACCGGCGGCAGCGGTTACGCCGAGAGAGTAGGTGGTGGAAACCTCGCCGACAAAAAGGTGGTGAGGGTGCTGGTGAGCCTGCGGAGCAAGGCTTTTATGGAAGACGCGCTCCATAGCATGATGAAGGTCATAATCCTTTTTCCGCTGTCGACCGTGGCGTTCCATGGTTTCCACAAGTGACCACCATCGAGTTTTACCTGCACGGAAAAGCCGCGCCCGCCGAGTACGATTGCACGATTGACGCCAACAAGGGCATCACCGTTCAGCGGAACATGAATATCTTTCAGGAAACCATCAGGGTTCTGGTCAAGGTCAGTAATCGGGCCTTCATGGACACGACCCTTATCGAGATGGGCCGGTTCATTATCATGTATCCGGAGTGCACCGTGGCGTTGCACGGCTTCCACGATTAGACGAGGAAGTCGTCCCGCTTCTTGCCTTCGGCCTCATAAGCGGCGAGCCATTTGGGTGTCGCCCCGCGGCCCGTCCATGAATTCCCCTTGTCGTCCTTGTATTTCACTGCGGGCTTGGCGCGGGTCTTGCCGTTGCCGACGATGCCTCCGGCGCTCAAAGCCGTTTCGCCTTCCGTCTTCTTCCCATTACCCACGCGAGGGGTACGAGCGGTTTTACCGCGTCCGACAAGGATTGGGCCGTCAGGCGTGGCGCCCAGCGACTGAAGCTCCGCCTGTAGCTCTTTAATGCGGGCTTCTTTCCGGTCGACCAGGTGCTTGCCAACATGGGTGTGCAGTTGGGTGAGTTCATCCAGTGAGAGGCTGGTGAGGTCGGGCAGGTTCGAATTTTTAAAGAAGGGCAGCTTGGCCATCAGGGTAGACTCCTATGAAAGGGTGGCCGACCGTATACCTTTAAGCGTGGTGATTCAATAAATGGCGGTTGGCTTAGTTATCGGACTTAATGCCTACTTTTTATTCTTTTTATGCTTATTTTACTTTGCATATACTCAAGGTTATGTCAGTCTATGATAAACCAATAGAAGTAATGACCATGACAACCGAACACATCTACACCGCTGGCGGACACCAGCGCGCTATTCACAATTTGCCTGTTTATGGCGAAACAGTCGCCTACGCTATCGAGCGCCATGATGCGGCGGCGAACGACCAAGCCACCTATGTCGAAATGACCGACGACGCAGACCATGTGGTGCGCTCAGGAAAGGCTAGCTGGCACCGCGTCGAGGGCGACAAGGGCTATTTGACGGGCGCCACCGCTATCCGTTTAGCGAATGGGTGCAGCGGCTGGGTCAAGCTTTACGTCGGGGGCTTGAATGGCCCCGACGCTGGCTGTGTCGGTGAGTTAACCCGCATCAACGCAGTGCTGGCTTCCGTTAATGCTGACCTGCGCTTCTGCGCGGCAGTGGCTTAAGGGGAGGCACAGATGTGGGAAAAACCAAACAACCAGCCATCGCCCCTGTTCTGGGCGGACTTCAACTTATCAGCCTCTCGCTCCTAAAACCTTCCAACGCCAATGTTCGCAAGACGGGACGCGACGAGGGTTTAGCCGCACTTGCAGCATCAATCGAAGCTCACGGCCTGCGCCAGAACCTTAACGTCCGCGCCGACGGCGACACCTATGAGGTGATTGCAGGTGGGCGCCGCCTTGCGGCCCTCACTATGCTCGTCGAGCAAGGCAAGGTGCCAGCCGACTACCCCGTGCCGTGCCTTGTCCTAAATGCCCTTGAGGACGCTGAGGAAATCAGCCTCGCCGAGAATGAGTTGCGCATTGCCATGCACCCCGCCGACCAATTTGTGGCGTTCAAGACGTTGGCCGACAAAGGAACATCTAACGAGGATATCGCTGCCCGCTTTGGCATTACACCTGCCGTTGTGACCCGCCGCCTGAAACTGGCATCTGTTTCGCCTGCCATCATCGAGAGCTACCGACAAGGCCAGTTGAGCCTTGAGGAAATCATGGCGTTCACCCTCAGCACAGACCATAAGCAGCAAGAACGGGTCTGGCGCGAACTGGCAGAGGACGGCGACTTGCAGGCTTGGCGCATCAAGCGTGAGCTGACCGAGGGCATGGTGGAAGCCAGTCGCGGGAAGATGGCAAAGTTTGTGGGACTTGATGCCTACGAAGCTGCTGGCGGGGTCGTGTTCCGCGACCTCTTCTCCCGTGACGACGATGCCTACATGCAGGACGCCGACCTTTTGAAGCGGCTCTACGATGAGAAGGTGGAAGAGGCTGTCGCATTGGTCGAGGCCGAAGGCTGGGCGTGGGTCGAGTACTGGGAAGACACTAACTACGATCGCAGTTTCGACAGCGTGAGGCCGGAGCCTGACGAGGACGAAGACGGCGACGCGGAGGAGATGGATGAGGACGAAGAAATTGAAGACACGTCTGTAGAGTTTACGGACGACGAAAAGGCCAGGAGTGGCGCTATTGTCTCTCTATCTTGGAGTGGCGACTTGAATATTCGACGCGGGCTTGTCGAGCGCAAGCGCGGCAAGCAGCCAGAGGACGAAGTTTCGTCTGGCCCGGCGCCGGAATTCTCCGCCCCCATGACCACAACGCTCACCCAACACCGCACCGCCGCCATCCGTATGGAGCTGGTCAATCAGCCCGCTATCGCGCTTCGTTCCTTGGCTCACTGCTTAGTCGGCAAGCTCCTCATGGGCGGCTACTCATGGCAACTCAGCAGTTGCCTCTCTATCGACCCCAAGCACCACGAGCTGGACGTTGAAGGCCCCGAAGAAAGCCGTGCCCATGCCGAGCTCAAGGCGGTGATTGACGGGTGGAAGCAAAAGCTACCCGCTGAGAAGGCCGACCTTTGGAAGTGGATGGTGGAGCAGCCCGATGAGACGGTGCAGGAGCTGACTGTCCTATGCACCGCGCTGACCGCTTTTGACGTAAGCCAACGTGCCGAGCTGAAGGGTAGCAAGGAACTTGTGGATGCTCTCGGCCTCGATATGCACGACTGGTGGGCGCCCAGCCTAGACGGCTTCATAAGCCGGATGAAGAAGTCCGAACTTGCCCGCATGGTGCGCGAAGTCGGCATGGACGACGAGGCCAAGCGAATCGAGAGCATGAAGAAAGCCGACGCCGTCACCACCGCTTACCGCGCGCTGGACGGACGGCGCTGGATACCGGCCACGTTGCGAACTGTGATTGCCTGACCGTGGAGCAGCTTTCGTTCCTACAGGCCCTTCAGCCGAAACCGAGCAAAGCTGCGCCGCTAACTAAAATGGAGCTTTTGGACGCTGGGCTGAAGGCCAACAAAATGGGGGCGATAGACCGAGAGGAGTTTCTTGTCCGGCAAATTGAGAGGCTCACGGGAAACCGAGCAGCAGCAACCGGCCAAATCACCACGGGATAACGACCCTTTAGACCCGCTCAGGGGTTGCACCAAATCACGACGATGAGCAGGGTGGAGAGGCTGAAGGGGGATCTGCGGACATTCCTTGGCCGGAACCGCAAACCTCCCCAACAGCTGGCTCCCCGGAGGGGTGGGGGGGGGGG